>JAFPVR010000122.1 GCA_017395245.1 Bacteroidales bacterium
GACCACTCCAGCGGCAGGAATGCCGCTACTCCTACGACCACTCCAGCGGCAGGAATGCCGCTACTCCTACGACCACTCCAGCGGCAGGAATGCCGCTACTCCTACGACCACTCCAGCGGCAGGAATGCCGCTACTCCTGGCGACCACTCCAGCGGCAGGAATGCCGCTACTCCTACGACCACTCCAGCGGCAGGAATGCCGCTACTCCTACGACCACTCCAGCGGCAGGAATGCCGCTGCTCCTACGACCACTCCAGCGGCAGGAATGCCGCTACTCCTACGACCACTCCAGCGGCAGGAATGCCGCTGCTCCTATAACTGCCAATTTATCGGTGTTTTCCCCAACGACATCAGAATCTCATTGGTTTTCGAGAAGTGGCGACATCCGAAGAAGCCGCGCGAGGCAGAGAGCGGCGACGGGTGCGGCGCAGTCAGGATGTAGTGTTTGCTTGTATCTATAAGTCGCTGTTTCTCAATGGCGTAGTTACCCCAAAGCAGGAAAACGAGCCCTTCACGCTGTTCTGACAGCCGCTGGATGGCACAGTCGGTGAAGGTCTCCCAGCCGTGACGCTGGTGCGAACCCGCCTGATGCGCACGCACCGTGAGCGTAGCGTTGAGCAGCAGCACACCCTGCGCCGCCCACCGTTGGAGGTTGCCGCTCATCGGGATGCGGAACCCCACATCCGTGCTCAACTCCTGGAAGATGTTCTGCAGCGAGCGGGGCACCGGCACACCGTCCTGCACCGAAAAGCAGAGCCCGTGCGCCTGACCCTCGCCGTGGTACGGGTCCTGCCCGATAATCACGACCTTGACTTGGTCGAACGGGGTGGAATTGAAGGCGTTGAAAATCTGCGGCCCGGGTGGAAACACCTTGTAATGCTTCTTCTCCTCAACCAGAAACGCCTTCAACTCAGCGAAATACGGTGCCTGAAACTGGTCCCAAAGGACCCGCTTCCACGATTCCTCAATATTCGGATTTATCGCCATAACTTGAAACTTTGAACTTGTCAGCTCTACCGAGCTCTTGCCCCTAACGGGGCTGTTCAAGGATTATATTTTAAACTTGAAACTTGAAACTTGAAACCTGAAACCTCAGTGTCTGAAATGCCGAACGCCCGTGAACACCATCGCGATGCCGAGCTCGTTGCAGGCCTTGATGGAGTCTTCGTCGCGGACACTGCCGCCGGGTTGGATGATGGCCGTCACACCGTATGCCGCCGCCATTTTCACCACGTCGTCGAAGGGGAAGAAGGCATCGCTGGCGAGACACAGATTGGCCGTAAGTCCCTTCTCCTTAGCCTCTTCCAAGGCGATGTGAGCCGCACCGACACGGTTCATCTGGCCCGCACCGACACCGGCAATGCATCCACCTGCCGCCACCGTGATGGCGTTGGAGCGCACATGCTTGCAAATCGTCATCGCCAACTTGAGGTTCTCCATCTCCTCAGCCGTAGGCGCCTTCTCCGTCACCACGTTCAGTTCGTAGTCCTCAAAACGCTTTCTGTCAATGGATTGGCAAAGCATACCGCCCGCCACGCTGACATACATCTTTTCGTCGGCATTCGCCTTGTCCGTGCTGAAGGTCATCAGCCGGATGTTCTTCTTAGTGGAGAGGTGGTCGAAAGCCTCCTGCGTGAACGAAGGCGCGAGGATGATTTCGAGGAAGACAGGCTTCATCGCCTCGGCGGTCGGCAGGTCGATTTCGCGGTTCGAGGCCACGATGCCGCCGAAAATGGAGACACTGTCGGCCTCGTAGGCGCGAGTCCAGGCCTCCAAGGCGTTCTCGCCGATACCCACACCGCAGGGGTTCTTGTGCTTCACGGCCACCATCGTCGGGCGATCGAACTCGCGCAGAATCTGCAAGGCCGCATCGGCATCTTGTATATTATTGTAGGACAACTCTTTGCCATGCAGCTGTTCCGCCCATGCCATCGAGTAACCCTGTTTCTTGCCGGCATAGAAAGCAGCTTCCTGATGCGGATTCTCGCCGTAGCGCAACGACTGCTTCTTGGTGAACGTAAGCGTCAGGTTCTCAGGCTCTTTCTCGCCAACCTTCTCCGTCAGATAGGTGGAAATATAGGTGTCGTAGGCGGCGGTATGGCGGAAGACCTTGGCGGCCAAACGGCGGCGAGTTTCCAATGTGGTATCGCCGTGCGCCTTCAATTCTTCGAGAACGGTCGGGTAGTCAGCATTGTCAACCACCACGGTGACGAAGGCATGGTTCTTGGCCGCGCTACGCAACATCGAGGGACCACCGATGTCGATATTCTCGATGGCATCCTCAAACGTAGTTCCCTCTTTCTCAATAGTTTGCTTGAACGGATAGAGGTTCACCACCACCATGTCGATGGGGGCGATGCCGTTGGTCTCCATCTCCTTGACATGTTCGGGATTCGTACGGACGGAAAGCAGTCCGCCATGTACTTTCGGGTGCAGCGTCTTCACGCGACCGTCCATAATTTCCGGAAAGCCCGTCACATCGCTGATGCCAATGGTGGGAACACCCGCGGCCTCCAACGCCTTGCGCGTGCCGCCGGTGGAGATAATCTCGTAACCCAATTTCGTAAGTTCCTGAGCGAAAGGCACTACACCCTCCTTGTTGCTCACACTGATAATCGCTCTTTTCATTTTTCGGAATTTCAATTAAGCCGCAAAGGTACAAAAAATACGGGAGCGAAACACTATTTTCGTATTTTTGCCGTTGAATTTGAGACTTGAGACTTGAGACTTGAGACTTGAGACTTGAGACTTGAGACTTGAGACTTGAGACTTGAGACTTGAGACTTGAGACTTGAGACTTGAAACTTGAAACCTGAAACTTGAAACCTGAAACTTGAAACTTTAAACTATAATGACAAATAGTAACAGATATGAACAGTAAACTACTATTGGGAATGTTAGCGGCGTTGCTGGCATTCCAGACGGCGGCGGCGCAGACGAGAGTCACCCTGACATTCCAAGACGCCTCCTCGCAGGAAATCGAGGTCAGCTCGGCTGGGAAAATCTACTTCGACAACAATTACATGTACATCGACGACGGGACGGCGGTCCCCTACTCTTTCGCGGTGGCCAACATCCGCAAGATGACCTTCGACGAGGTGTTAGGGATGCGCGAAATCGTTTCCGAGAACTTCAAGGTCTACCCGAACCCCGCACGTAACGAGCTGTATGTCAACGGAGACGAGTTCGGACCATACCCTTACGTACTCTACTCCATGGACGGTCGCTTGCTGTTGCAAGGCGAGGTGCAAAACGGCGATGCCATCCAGATTGGCGACATTCCCACAGGCTTATATATCTTGAAAATCAACAATACATCACTTAAAATCAACAAGTTATGAGAAAGCAAATCCTTTTAGCCCTCGTATGCGTGATGAGTGTGTGTATGTTGAGCGCACAGGAGTATTACCTGCACACACATCGGGGCGGCAACGTCACCTTCGAGAAGAAAATCAGCCAAATAGACAGCATCAACTTCCTGAACAGCAGTGCGGTGTTCACCTACAACACCGGCCACACCTCGCTGCCGTTCTCCAATATCGACAGCGTGACGTTCAGCACAGACAGCCTGATCCCGACTTACGACATCTACATTATATATAATGGTAGCACCGTCACCGTCACCAACCCGTTAGCGACCTCGGGCGTGACCATCACCACGAATGGGGCGGGTGTGACAGTGGTCTCCACGGCGGGCCTTTCCGACATCACCTACCACCTCTCCGGCAGCACGCTCGACGGTTTCTTCAACATCAGCAGCGACAAGCGATTCAACCTCTCGTTGGAGAATGTTTCCATTACGAACACCACGGGCGCGGCCATCAACTCCGTGATTGACAAGAAGATGACGGTCAGTATCAACGGCACCAACTATCTGAAAGACTGCGCCAACGGCCAGCAGAAGGCCGCACTCTACAGCAAGGGACAGGTCTTCTTCTACGGCGGCGGTACGCTCACCGTCGAGGGGCTTACCAAACACGCCATCTCCTCCGGCGACTACATCGAGATTTACGGCGGAAACATTGTCGTAACATCAGCCGTATCAGACGGTTTGCATGGCGACTATATCCGCATGCACAACGGCAGCGTGACCGTTTCGGGCACCACCGGCGACGGGCTGGACGGCGATACGGGCTTCATCGAAATCAACGGCGGCACGCTGAACGTCACCGTGGCCACCGCCGACACCAAAGCTGTGAAGTGCGACAGCACGCTGACCATCAACGGCGGCAACATCACCCTCACGGCTTCGGGCGCACAGACCAAGGGGCTGAAGAGCGACCAGACCATCGTCCTCAACGGCGGCGACATCAGCATTACCGCATCGGGTGCGACGGTATTGGAAACCGTTGACGGAGTGCAGGATCCGGCCTACTGTTCGGCCATCGCCACCGACGGCAACGTGATTATCACCGGCGGCACGCTCACCATCACACTGCCGACGAGCAACAACGGCGGCAAGGGCATCTCCGCCGACGGCAACGTCACCATTTCCGGCGGCGAAATCCACATCACCACGGCGGGTGCGGGCGCGGCCTACACCGTCTCGGGCAGCACCAAGGATTCCTACTCGTGCTGTTGCATCAAGTCCGACGCGCACCTGCTGATTACGGGCGGCGACATCACCTGCAGCAGCGGCGGCGCAGGCGGCAAAGGCATTCGCGCCGACAGCTCAATCGTCATCGGGGCGGTGGATGCGGCCGACTCATTGCTCACGCTCAACGTTTCCACTTCCGGCGCACGCTTCACCGTTTCTAACGGCGGCGGCTGGCCTCCGGGACCGGGCGGCGAAAGCGGCGACTACTGCAACCCGAAAGCCATCCGCAGCGGCGGCAACCTCACCGTCAACAGCGGCCTCATCACGGTCAACTGTACCCAAAGCGGCGAAGGCGGCGAAGGCATGGAAAGCAAGGCGACCCTCAACCTCAACGGCGGGCAGCTCACCATCACGTCCACTGGCGACGACGCCATCAATTCGGCCAACTACCTCTATATCAATGGCGGCACGACCTATGCTGCCTCCACCAACAACGATGCCATCGACTGCAACGGTCCGATGTACATCACCGGCGGCTTCACCATTGCGGCAGCCAGCCACACCCCGGAGGAGGCCTTTGACTGCGACAACTACACCTTCGGCATCACGGGCGGCACCATTGTCGGCACGGCCCCGAGCGGCATGTACTCGAGCCCCACGGCCAGTGCCTGCACGCAGCACTCGCTCAAATATACGCACGCGGGCAACAACGCCGTCCAGCTCATCCGCAACAGCGACAACGAGGTCATCCTGACCTTCAAAGTCCCCTCCATCAGCGGCGGCGGCGGTCCCGGCGGCGGTGGATCTTCGGCCACCATGACCTTCAGCAGCCCGGAATTTGTCCAAGGCACCTACACGCTGAAATACGGCGGCACCATCACCGGCGGCACCAACTGGCACAACTACTACACGGGAGCCACCTACAGCGGCGGCAACAGCAAAACCGTCACCGTGGGGTCTTCGTTCTCGGTGGTGACGGCGAATTGAGACTTAAGACGTAAGACTTGAGACGTAAGACGTAAGACTTGAGACTTAAGAAGAGGATAGGCTGTAGAGAGGCACAGCAACTCACTGTTTCACAAACCGTTTCGTCACTTCGCCACAGTCCATGGCCACATGCACGAAATAAATGCCGGCGGAGAGACCTGCAACGTTAATGCGGGTCTGTTGGGGCGAATATTGATTCGTCCCAACAACGGTGCAGACAACCTTCCCATAGACATCGTAAACCTCCATCGCGGTCACGCGGACGTCTCCGTCCACGCGCACGTCCACGTATTCGCGGGCGGGATTCGGGAAGAGCGTCACGCCGGCGGCCAACCAGCTGTCAAGACCGATGTTGGTGGCGGTTGCGGTGAGGATGGCCGACCACTCGCTGACATTGTCGTCGCAGACCGCCTGCACACGCACCTCGTAATCCTCCCCGCTCACCAGCCCAGTGATGTCGTACTGCGGCATTCCTGTGACAACCACCGTCGTCCAGTCACCGCTTAACGGGCGGTATTGGAGGTTCCACTGCGACACACCAGCGTTGTCCGTCCATGTAACGTGGATGTCGCCAACCTCTTTGGCAGCAATAACTTGCTGTAGGTCGGTGGGTGCCTCGCAGGGCTCCACAGGTGCGGCCAAATAGAGCACGAGGGTGTCCACATAGACATCATACGTATGGAAGCCTGCCGGCCAGCTGCCGTCACGCAAGGCAATGTAGGTTCCCGTGCCGGTATAACCGGCGAAGGAGACCACTACCTGCTGGAAGTTGCCGTCCAAGCCGTCAACGGTCTGCACCAGCGTGAAGGTGGAGGTGTCCGTCGGGTCGCTCATCACCCCAACATCCACCGCGCCATTCCCCGCTGCGTAAAAATCCTTGATGGAAAATGACATCTCCAAATCCCTGATGTCCAGATAATTGTCGTTTATATAGGGCAATACGGCCATATTGCCGGGCGCATTGTAGAAGTTCAGACACTGTCCACCACCCCCGAAAGCGTCAAGCATTTTCGGATAGGGGTAGCCATTTACATCGATGAGCTGCCAGCAGTAAGGCAGATCCCCCGTCCCGCAATCGGACGCTTCGAAGTACCAGGACTGCGGCACCGCAATGATATCCTCGGCGCAGGTCGTGGTGAACTGCACCGTGTTCGACGGAAGGGATGGCGGGGTACAGCCGGCCATCACGAAGACTGTGTAAGAGTGCATCGGCTCCAGACCCTCCAAGACGAAACCGGCGGTGTCGGCAGCCACAGCAGTGTCCACCTCCCAAACTGCCCCATCTAACGCGTCACGGTAATAGACAAGGTAGGGAAACGAATCGGCGTTGTGGCTCCAGCTCAAGGTGGCGGATCGACCTGCCACCACCACCACCGACAGATTCGCCGGTGCGTCACAGCCGGGCGTCTGCAGCAAGGTCAGGTCGTCTATGCGAATGTCATGATAGCTGCTAAGGCACGCGTCACGGAAAGCAATATAAGCACCGTCTCCGACATATCCGGCGAAACTCACCGTGAGACTCTCCCAAGAGCCAGAAAGATTGTTGAACGACTGCACTGGGACAAAGGTAGTCGTGTCAGTCGGATCCACCATCACGCCCACCTCGATGTTGTGAAGCGTTCCCGTGTAGACCCTCATATTGAATGAGAGTTGTAACGTATTGATTGGCAACACATTAACATCCACCATCGGCAGCACGAGGTAGCTTCCCGACGATTGGTTGAAGTCCAGCGTATGCGTGCCGGATGGGGTGGCGTAGCTATGGGTTTTAATGGACGGAGGATTGCTGCTCTGCGGGGAAACCACACAGGTCCAACAGCGCGGCAACGGGTTGGCGGCAGTACCGCCAAGGTTGTCGCTCTCAAAATCCCAAAACCTCGGCAGCGAGTCGATAATGATGCACGCCGTGGTGAACGTTATCGGATAGGAAGCCGCAGTGTCACTGCAAGTTGGAGACACATACGCCTCGTAGTCGCACCCTTCCAACAGTCCGGTGAGGGTGTGCGAGAGTCCCGCCGCCGTGGTCTCCGTCAGCCATGCCGTCGCGCCCGAAAGCCTGTAATGCACTACGAACGGCACAGTGTCAACAGGGTGCGACCATGTCAGTTGCACGGTGGTCGAGGTAATGTTGCCGACCGTCAGGCTCGCTGGCGCGACACAGTCGGGCAACGTGTCCAACGTCAGGTCATCCACGTGTATGTAGGACCAGTCGTCCGGGTTCGTTCGCTTGAGGGCGATGTAGGCGCCATATCCCGTAAATGCGTGCAACGGCAGTTCGTAGCGTTGGTAGTCGGTGGTGACAATGGGAATCTCCCCCACCGCCGTGAAGGTAGTCGAATCGGTCGGGTCGGTCATCACGCCAACGGTCAGCGAGGAGCCCTCGTCATAGCCTTCGTACCGGGCATAGAAGGAGATTTGCATCTCGTTGATGGATAAATAGTTGGTGTCGATAAAAGGCAGTATTCCGATTGCATACGTCTGCGGACTGAATCGCAAGGTCTTCAACCCCGAATGGGCGAAACCGCTGCTCCAGTGCCAAAGGACATACGGGTCATCGCCCGAGACACGGCTCCAACACTCCGACAACGGGTTGGGCTGCGGGTCATAGATAATGTCCACATCCTCGAAATTCCACGTCTGCGGCAACGACCAAACCCCGCATCCCGTCTTGAACGTGACACTATTCGACATCTTGGCGGGGTCACAGGCCGGCGCCAAATACGCTATATAGGTGGTGGAAGGCAGCAGACCTATCAACGTGTATGTGGCATCAGAGACGGAAATCGGAACGGTAGTCCATACAAAACTGTCCGTTTCCCTGTAATAGAGGGTGTAATTGGACTGCGCGGGATTGTAGCCAATCCACTGAAACACGGCCGACTCAATGGTGATGTCACTGACGGTCAGGTTGGAGGGCCGCTGGCATCCTGACAGTGAATCGATGGAGACATTATCCATGTAAACCCCGACATTGCCGGCCGACATCACGGCGAGATAGGTTCCCCCGCCGCTGTAATCCGAGAGCGGGATATCAAAGGTCTGGTATTGGGTGGTAAGTTGCGGAATGTGCAACATCGTGTCGAAGGTGGACATGTCCTGCGGATCAGTCAGCATCCCGATATAGATGCCTGCGTTTGATGTGTTGCTTGCCGCCCGCAGCGAAAAAGAAAACTGCAACTGGTTGATATCCAAGAAATAGAAATCCAATTTCGGGAGAGCAACAACAGAATACTGCGATGGATGGAACTGCACGCAGTGGCTGCCGGACTGGGCCTGCGCCACAATGTCGATGACGACAGGATAGGTGTCGTCGGTGTTGTCGTGGCGGGTCCAACAGTGTGGCAGCGGCATCGATTCCGCCGCCTCGAAGTCCCATATCTGCGGCACGGTTTCGATGGATGCGCATCCCGTTCCGGCAATCAGTATTTCCGATTCGAGGGCGGTGTCGCAAAGTGGCCGCACGTAGATGTGGTAGAGGGTGGTCGGCATCAAACCGCTAATCGTATAAGTGGGTGATGAAACGGTCACAGACACCGAATCCCAAACACTTTCGTCGCAAGGTTTGTAATACACCAGATAGTCCGAGTTGTTGGCATTGAAGCCCAACCAGGAAAAGGTGACAGCGTCGGCGGTCGCCGAATCGACTGTCAGGGCGGAGGGCGGAGGACAGGCGGGAATCGCCTCCAAGGTCACATCGTCAATTGACAGATCGACGTAATTGGCCAGATAGTTCGGCGTTTGTTCCAGATTCTCCCAACGCAAAGCAATCCAAGTTCCACTGCCGGTGTAAGATGAAAGCGGGACTGTGAACGACTGCCAATTCGCGTTTATGGTGGCGATATGGGCCAAGGGAGTGAATGTCGAATCATCCGAAGGGTCTGTCATCACACCGACCTGAACCTCACCATCACCGTCCTGACCGTTGTAGAAAGACCGGGCATAAAAAGAAAGTTGCAAATCATTGATATTCAACAAAGAAGTGTCAATCTCAGGCAGCATAATCGTTGAGTTATAAGGCTCGTTTCCGGATAATGTCGGGCCCGAAGAGTACATCAGCAGATACATATCCCCCGAATGGGCCTCCGAAGCGTAATCCTCCACTTCAGCCTCGTCCAAGTTCCAACAATAGACCAGAAATCCAAAATCAGGGTAGTATGAATAGCCACTCTCAAAATCCCAAAACTGCGGCACGGAGGTGATGGGACCGCACGCGGTGTTGAACCACACATCGCCTGAAGGGTCGTTGGGGCGGCAGTCGCTCACAATGTACGCCTGGTAGGTGGACGACGGAGTCAGCCCCGTGAGGGTGTACCCGCAGGTGTCGGAGGTGAAGCTTTTGCTGCTCCAGACGGAATCATCCATTAGCTTGTACCAGATGGTAAAATCAGTGAACTGCGAGTCGAATCCCGTCCACGTGATGTGCGCGGAGGTATCCGTGGACCAGTCGTAGGTCAGGTTGGAGGGGCGCGGACAGGCGGATCTGACGTCGAGGGTAAGGTCGTCAATGAGGATGGAGGTGGACCAACCCGCCTTAGCCTTGCAACGCAGGGCGATGTGCAGACCGGTGCCGGTATAGTCCGACAGCGGTAGCTCGAATGGATTGTAATAGTCCCATCCGTAGGCGTGGATGGTGTGAAGCACAGTGAAAGTGGAGGTGTCCGTCGGGTCGCTCATCACCCCGACCTCCAGTACGTCCTCAACATGGGCGTTCAAGGTTTTCAGGTAGAAAGAGACTTGTAACTCCTGTATGCTCAGCGAGTTCGGATCGATAGCTGGCAGTACCAAAGTGGAGATGGCCTGCACATTATCGTAGAAACGAAGGTAACACGACCCAGTGTGCGCCGTGTAATTGGGGGAGCCAGGATCTATCGGGTTGTAGGTGTCCACATAGGGGGTGCCGATGGACGAGATACGCGTCCAGCACTGGGGAAGCGGCCTTGATGAAGTGCCGCCCGTGTTCCCCGATTCGAATCCCCAAGTCTGCGGCACCGACGTGATGACGCAGCTGTCAGTTTGTGCCAGGCCCGCCGTCGCAGCTGCAACCAAAAGCATCGCTAAAATCAAGATATTTTTTCTCATTCTTCTGTCGTTTATTATTAAGACGCAGAAAATCCAAATGGTTGCACTTTGCCGAAAAAAAATCTGTACCTACCCATAGTGTAGCCATACTGTAGCCATAGTGTGCCTGTAGAGACGCACGGCCTTGCGTCTCCGAATAGAGTTGGACCGGAGTTACACCGGAGTTACACCGGAGTTACACCGGAGTTGAACGGTTGTAGAGACGCAAAATTTTGCGTCTCCCTACACAATTCAATGCAGCACCGTCGCCAAGATGTCCAACGAGTCAATCTTCCGAATCTGCTCGTTGTGCATCTGGAAATAGGCGACCAGCCCCTTCAGCAGGGCGTTACGCACCCCGCGCGTGGCCGGCACCGGCTCGTCGTGATTTAGCAGCTGATGCAGATACACACTTTGCTGCTGCGACAGAAATCCCGCATCCTCCATGTAAAACGGCTGGAAACGGCACTCCTGCAACGAGAAATACGGGGTACTGTCGGTGAAATTGTCCTCCGGCTCGTAACCCATCACCCGGCTGAGACGCAGCAGGAACCGCAACGGCAGTTCGACCAAGCTTCCCTTCGCATCATGCACTCTCTCGATTTCCTCCTGCAGGAAGGCAAACAACACCTCATCCTGCCCGGAGTCCATCAGCAACTTATAGAGTATCTCGTTGTAAAACAGCAGGATGGAACTTTTCGCAGGGTCGTAATACATGGCATTGACGGCACGGCGAGGCGCAATGTCCTTCAGATACTTCAGCGAACTCTTGCTGTGGTCGTCGTAGGAGATGTCCATCTCCGCCAACGGTGAGAAATACGAGGCCGCGAAACGGTTGTTCTTCCGGTAGGCGTTCTTGATGATAAACGACTGGTTTCCCTGCTGCCTTGTGAATATCTTCACAATCAGCGAGGTGTCGCCGTATTTCGTGGCGCGCATTACGATACCGGGAGTGGTGATTATCATAATTAATTGATAAACACGAATTTCGTAACCAGTTTATCTTTGCCTTCCTCGTCGGAGACCATCACGTAGTAGACGCCGGTGGCGGGGCGGTGGCCGTGGAAATCTTTGCCGTACCACACCAACTGGCCGCCGTCGCTATAGCCTTGCCAAACGAGCTTGCCGGAGGCATCCGTAATCTTACACAACGAATTGGCTTTCAGCCCGTTGATTGCTATAGCACCCGTATAGCCATGAGGAACGGGGTTCGGGTAGACCGGCAAGTCCTCGTAGGTCTCGAAACCGCCGGTGGCCGTGCCCTTGTAGCTGACCATGCCGTTGGAGGTGGCGAAGAAGACCTCACCCGTGAGATCGTTGACGTTGATGTCCACGATATTGTTGGAAAACAGCGGGTGATCCTCGGCCGTGAAATGCAACAGCTGCTCTTGCCCGTTCTCACTCATCAAGAAGACACCGGCCTTGTTGGTGCCAATCCACTTGCGGTTGGCGCCATCCACCGCTATGGCCGTAACCTCCTCAAATTCAAGCAACACCGAAACATAGCCATCCTGTTCCAACAGAATGTTCCGGGGATAGACACCGCCATCGAAGACTTTTCCGGGATAGTAGATGACCTTCACACCCTTGTCCGTGCCAATCCAAATCTCGCCGTCCAGATCCTCGGCCATGCAATAGACCGTGGAAGAGGTCACCTCTGCAGCAGCGTTCATGTCGATGCGAGTGATGCGATCATCGCCCGTATTGTCGTACGTGCCATTGTCCGTAAAGGCAATCAGGTGGTAGACCACTCCGTCACGCGGAAAGTTCATCCACTTGTATCCCCGCGAGTCCACCAACAGTTTGTCGGCCACCACATCGCCAATGGAGGTCGCCGAAAGAACGTATGCGATATTGTAGGCATGCCACGTGCCGTCTGGCTCAAGCATCTTCAACATCTTTTGACAATAACTATTTGTCATCCAGACGTTTCCCTTCTTATCATATTGCAGTCCCGACACGAATGTCTGCCCGTTGGAGATAGAATCCAAGAGCGAATTCCGGGCATTGTAATGCGCGACAGGCCGTTGGTTCTGACACACAAACAGCCCGTTTCCCCACGAAGCTAACGCCCATTGGGTCTCGTTCTTCGGACTGATGGCCACATTGGTCAGGTCGTATGTCGGTTGGTCGGGGTTAAAATACAGAAAATCAGTGCTATTATGCTGCCATTCGCCATTCAGGCACCAGCTCAGGGCTGGAAAACGGAAGCCAGGTGCGTAGGCGGTGGAGGCGCGGCGCGTGCCGTGAACTGCGGCCACAATGCCATTTCGCGAGGTTACCCGCTCCACATAATCCATATAGGGTCCCGAAGCCTCGAAAAAACGGTGTGTAAAGTAGGTGATATTGCTCTGTACCAAACCATAAACCTTGTCCGCAGTCCAGATATTGTCACCGTCTAAAACAGCCTCCCTTACATCCGGATAATTACCATCCGTATACCAGACGGCATTATAAATCCTCTCCACATCGCCATTCAACAACTCCACCGCATCCCAGCTGCAAACGAGCAGCGTATCGTGTTGCGCGGACATATAACGCACATATTGATAAGATTTTCCGGTAGACTGCCAACCTTCACCCGTATGCCTGTAAAGCGTATCCCACACACCCGTTTCCGATGTTTCAGCCGTCTTGACCGCAAAAACCACATCCCCTACCGTGGACAAAAACGACACACTCATCGTATTTTCTTGGTCCCACTGCGAGAAATTACTCACCGCCGGCGAGGTTTTCGGCATGCTGAAGACTCCACCTGTCGTTGAAATGTAAAACCGCTGGTTTACCAGGGCGACATCCGTGGGCGTAAACTGCTCTTCGTCCCGTTTGGTGAACCATGTGTCCGTAATCACCATATCAGCCATGTCCAAAACCACGATTCCGAAAGGATAGACCAGGTACATCTTGCCATCTATCTCGCGACATACCTGCAATATCTTGGAGCCTGTCAGCGATTTGTCTTTCACATCGCGAATATTCGTAAGACGGTCGTTTTGAATCACATCAATATTACCGTTTGAATAGCAGATTATCAACGAATTATGTGCTTTCTCGAAGAAAATTTTGACAATATCAATGTCGGAAAGACCCTCCACTTTCGTCCAAGTGGAAATTTCCGGATTTTCCTCGAAGACCGTGCTCTTTTCTAACAACATCAGCCCATTATCGGATGCAGCGTAAATGGTAGCTGGATCGGCGGCGACGGAGGAAAAGGAGTGCATAGCGGTATGCGCGGTGAACTTGCCAATAGCGGTCTGAGCCGTCAGCGCGACCGACGACAGCACAAGGATTGTCAGAACAAGATGCTTTCTCATAAGGCTGTATTTCGATACAAGTCGGATTTTTTAAGGTTATAAGCGGGAACCAAAGATGTCAGAATACTGATTACCAGTATGGTTAACAACACAATCAGCAAATCGGCAAAGCGGATTTGAACGGGATAGTACGGGATAATGTAGTGCGCGCCACCGCCGCCGAGTTTCACGATGTGGAAGGTTTGCTGCAGGAAACAAATCAACGCGCCGAGCAGCGTGCCGGCCAATCCGCCCAACGCAGAAACCATAACACCTTCGTAAACGAAAACCCGCTGAATCAACGACTTGGACGCGCCCATGCTGAACAACACTGCCGTGTCGGTCTTCTTTTCCAAAATCAGCATACCCAACGCCCCGATAATGTTGAAGGCGGCGAGAATCAGGATGAAGGCGAGAATCAGGTAAATCATAAACTTCTCCGACTTCATCGTCTTGTAAAGCGAATCCTCCTGCTCGCGCTGGTCCTTGACTATGTACTTATCCCCCACCAAATCCACGATTTGTTTGCGCACCTTGGCCGCATTCACCCCATCCTTGAGCTGGATTTCCACCGATGTCACCTCGCCGTCGTAACTCATCAGCTCACGCACGAACGAGATGGGGCAGAAAATGTAGTTTTCATCGTAGTTGGTGTTGGTACAAATCACGCCGTTGGGAATAATGTACTGCGTGTTGAATGCATCAGCCGGATTCGCGAAATTCTTCTTGGTGCGCTTGGGATAGTACATCTTCATCAGCTTGTAACTCAGCAAGTTGATTTCAAGCTTGCCCGCCGCACCGGTACCCATAATGGCGCACGGCTGCCGCAACTTGTAAAGCGCAGTGTCGCCGTCCACCAACATATCCTCGAAAGGATTCGTTTGGAAGTAGCTGTCGGGGACACCCTTCACGTAGAGCAGTTCCTGACGGTCGTCGTAGTTTGCAAGGGAGAGGTCACACACGATCTCGTTAACCTCCTTTACCTCAGACAGTTGCCGAAGCTGTTGAAGGGGAAAGCTGTCGATGGCGAAGGACTTGCCCTCGCGCAGGGTAACCTCATAGTCGGCGTGCAGGGCGTTGAACCAGCCGCCGATGATGTCGCTCATGCCATTGAAGACGGAAAGCACGACCACAAGCGCGGCAGTACTCACCATAATGCCGATCATGGAGATTCCGGAGATGACGTTGATGATATGGTGCTCTTTTTTGGAGAAAAGGTAACGCCACGCCAGGAAAAGGGCCGTCTTATGCGCCTTCTGTGCCACTATTTCTTCAGCAGTTCGTCGATGTGTTCCAAATAGTCGAGAGTATCGTCGAGGAAGAACTCAAGGGCCGGTACCACGCGCAGCTGATTGCGCACCTGCTGCCCAAGACGATAGCGAATATCCTTCGTATTCTCCTTTACCATCTTGATAATCAACTCCTTGTCGGCTGTATTATAGATACTGAGGTAAGCGCGGGCGATGGAAAGGTCAGAGGTAACCTTCACATTCGTCACCGTAATCATGCACTTGTAGATGTTGCGGCTGTCCACCAGGAAGATGTTGGCCAGCTCGCGCTGCAACATCGCTTCGATTTTCTGTTGTCTTGTCGTATTCATTGCCGTTAATTTAAGACGGCAAAGATACATTTTTTTAGGCAACAGGCAATAGGCAATAGACAGCGGGGAATAGGCAATAGTCAACAGGGAACGGAGAACGTAGAGACGTTGCGCGCAACGTCTCTACCTCTCCACGCTGTCGCGGATATGCACGTCCATCTGGTTGAACGGAATCTCCAATCCCTCTTTGCGGAAGGCGTTGTAGATTCCCTCGTTAAGCGTAAAGATTGTGTTCCAATAGTTCTCGGGTAGCGTCCAAGCGTAGAGGCGCATGTTGAGCGAGCTGTCGCCAAAATTCTCCAACGTGGCGAACGGGGCCTTGGGCTCGTTCAGCACATACGGGTTCTCGGCGGCCACACGAACCATCACCTCCTTGGCCTTCTCCACGGACATACCATAAGCCAACCCCACGTCAATAGCCACGCGCCGCTGCGGGAGGTTGAAGTGGTTGACGAGCGACTTGGTGGCCAGCTCCGTGTTCGGAACGATAATCTTGCGAGCGTCATACGTGCGCAGCGTGGTGTTGAAAATCTGGATGCTCTCCACAAAGCCGGCATACGAGCCCTGCTCAATGTAGTCGCCAACTCTGAACGGCTTGAGCAGCAGGATGATGATCCCGCCGGCGAAGTTCTGCAGCGTCCCCTGCAACCCCATGCCGATGGCTACGCCCGCCGCACCGAGGATAGCGATAAACGAAGTCATCTGGATGCCCATAATGCCCATCGCTGTCAAGACGAGCAGCACTTTCAAGACGATGTCGATCACCGAGTGCAGAAACTGCTGCAGCGATGGGTCGACTTTGTGGCGGTCGTACGCCCGCTTCATGACCTTGTTCAGCAAGTTGATGAGTTTCCAACCCACGAATAGCACGATGAGTGCCATTATCAGCTTCGGCACATACTGAAACACAACGTCATTTAAAAACTGCTTCGCGCCGATGGCGAAGGAATCCCAAGTGGAAGTGGTATTGTTTTCCATATTTTAATATAATGATTCGTAAGCTTGTTTTATAGTCTATTCGAACGAGTACGCCACCCCGAAATACAGCATATGCTCCGGATTCCGGACCTGGACCTCGTTGTCGTAGCGGAGGTAGAAGTCGAGGGTGTGGTGCCTGTCGATGGCGTATTGCAGACCCAAGACGGTGCGCATCTGGTCGATAATGTTGTTGCCGGGCTTGTAGAGACGCCACCAAAACTCTTCGGAGAGCTGCAGCTTTAGACGGGTCTGCGGGATAGCATAACTGACCGACAGGCGATTGCGCAGGTAGGTCTTGGGGTTGAAGGTATAGTCGCCGCGACGCGCGTCACGAAAGGTGGTCTGCGCCATGACTCGCCAGCCCACTTTCCACTGCCCGAACTTCGGGGCAAGGGAGACGAACGCCTTGATACGGTGGCGATTGTCGAAGAGCTGGTCCTCGCGGTCGTGATAGTTGAGGAAACTGTACGACGCCCCGACCTTCATCCGCTTTTGCCAAAAGGTGTAATCGGTGCCGACAGCGAGCTTGGCACGGTTGTAGTGGGTGAAATTGTAGTCGAAACGCAACTCGCCCTCCGCCGAAAAATGCCAGCCCTTGAGGATTTTGTAGTCATACTCCACCCCCACAACGCCGCCCGTCTCGAACGTTTGGGCATGCGCCACACCGCATATACACACGGCAACACATAATATGATGTATCTGATATTCATCCATCATTCATTCCCAGGGCTCACTGCGTTCACCCTATTTTGTCCCCAGGGCTCACTGCGTTCACCCTGGGCTAACATACGTCGGGCTTACAGCCCTTTTAGAAATAATTATCTTTTTTGACTTTGGTGAGTTCGTTGATGGTGTTCCCGGGCTTGTCGGAGGCGTAATAGATCTTCACGTAGGCGATGTCCTTGAGGTAGTCGATGTGGCCGACTTCGAGGCGTTTAATGTCGAGGCCGGTGCGGGACTTCAGGTCGGCCAACAGTTCGTTCTCGCGGTCGGCGTGCGCCAAGGCGACCTTCTCATAGACGATAATCTTGCACTCCAAATGCTCCTTGTAGTGTATCGACTCGAACAACCAGACCGCTAACACGATTAACAGGTTGGTAATCAGCAGCTCCGTGTAACTTACCGTCATGGCCAAGCCATTGATGACGGAGATGCCCACCACGACGAAGAGATAGGTCATCTCGCGAATCGGCACGGTCTCTGTCCGGTAACGTATCATCCCGAAGATGGCGAACAACCCCAACGCGAAACCGATCTGCACCTTCACGTTGTCCATCAGGAATATCAGGAAGAAAATCATGATACTGAACAACATAAAGGTGAAATAGTAGTCGCGGCGCTTGCTCTTTTTGTAGTAAAGGCAGCCCACGATGAACCAGCAGACCGCCAAGTTGAGGGCGAAGCGGAGCAGCATCTGCCACAGGCTCGGACCGTCGAACCACGGGATGCCAAACAGGCCGCCGCCTTCATTCGCGAACTCTTCCGCAATGGTCGGGTCAAACAAATCTGAATCAAACTGTATCATTGTTCCAACGATTTTATGTGGTAATTTTTATTAGTTAACTTATTGACATAGCGTATTTTGTTTTTAAAACGGTTGTATTTCAGATGCTCGTCGGTGAGGAGCATCCCGAGGCAGTATTTGCTGAGCCCCTTCCGCTGCACACGGGCATCGCGAAGCATATCCTTGAAGCGGGAACGCAACGAGCCATCCTGTTTCACCTCAATAATCACCAAATCGGAAACATCCACATCGCAACCGCTCACGTGGTTGTGGAAGGTAATCCCGAAATCGATGGTGATGCGCTCGGTCTTGGCCTTGTTCACGAGGGTAATCCGCTGGAAGGCATTTTCGAGACGCGGCGACATAGGTTGGTCAGTGACCCACACTTTCTCACGGATAAAATCCGCCATTTCAGGTAGTTGGTAAAGATCGCCCCACTGATCCATGGGAATCTGAATCCGCTTTTTCTTCGTGCGACCCGTGTTCTTCTTGTTCTTGATTTCGCAAAAGGCGATGCCGGAGTCCACATAGATGCGCTGCCGGACCTTCTGTCGACGCAGCCTGCGGTTGTGATGCATGGTGTACGTGACCGCATCCGGCGTATCGAAATAGAGCGTACGATAACGAGCAATGCGTTGTCCGTCAACCTCTTGCACATAAAAATGCGTATTCCACAGCGGAGCCATCCGCAGCAGCGTTCCCATATTGGTCGGGAATTTGCTGTCCACGCGGTTCATCAGCTTCACGGCACTCATCTCCTCCAACGAGATGGGTGTCATCGAGGACAATATCGGCTCCAGTTCCTGCATCACTTGCGAATGTATTCGTATTCCCTGATCGACAGCAGGTTACCCTTGGCGTTGTAGTTCAGCTGACGTTTCTTGGTGCCGTCGGCGTTGTATTCGATTTTGTGGATGCGGTAGGCCTTGTTATGCTCGTCATAGACCACCTCGCGCACCACGCGGTCGTTCTCGTCATACTCGTAGGTACACCGCGCCTTCATGGCGGTACCGGTGTATTCGATTTCCTCCACCTTGCGCCCTTTGGCGTCGTATTTGGTGACATGGTCGAGGTATTTGGTACCCTTCACCGGGGTCTTCCACGTCTTGACCGTCAGATTCTTCCGGGACTCTTTCTTTTCGGAACTCTGGCCGAAGGTGACGGCGGTGCAGAGTATTGTGCAGATGATTAAGAGAATGATTCTTTTCATTGTTTATGTTTCTTTTTCGTTCTTACTACCCCAGGGCTCACTGCGTTCATCCTGGGCTGACATAATTTTTTCAATTATCCCAGGGCTACGCTTCGCTTCACCCTGGGCTGACATACGTCGGGCTTTCAGCCCTATTTGGAATAAGTCTTAAGTCCTAAGTCTCAAGTCTCACGGTTTGATGTTGATGCGGAAGGTGTCGGGGAAGGTGTAGATGTGGTCGGGTTCGGGCACGGAGATGGTTTTGGCGACCACGGAGGGGATTTCGTCCTCGTCCTCGCTGAAGGTGAAGACGGTGTAGGTGCCGGGGGAGAGTTTCTGGAAGGCGAAGGTGCCGTTCATGCCGGCGCGCACGTCGTCGCAGGGGAAATCCTCGCCCTCCCGCTGGATGTACATGCGCTGTCCGTAGGCCCAGCCCTGCGAAATCACGTTCCCATTCTTGTCGATGTAATACGCCCAGACGCGCCCTTTCACCATGGAGGTGCCGTAAGCCTTGCCCTCGTGGATGTAGATGTCGGGGGCAACGGTTGTCTTACCGTACTGAACCTCAACGGTTTGCGGCACCGCCACGCGTTCGCCGCTCGCCAACGTCGAGTAGGCATAGACGGTGTAAGTGCCCGGCCGCAAATACTTGAACTGGTAGAAACCGGTGTGGTCGGTCTCCTCGTCGTCACCGTAGAACTGTTGCGTGCCGTAGACCAAGAAGACATCCTCTTTGGCGGCCAACACAGTGTCCGTCTGTAAGTTATAGTTGTCGTCGGGATGCAGCACTTTGTAGACGGTGCCTTCGATGGAACCGGTGCCGCCGCTGCCCTCGCCGGTATTGCAGGAGACGGCTAACATTGCCAAAACCAGCAGAACGAGCGGGGTGATAAGTTTATTGATTCTCATTTTTTACCATACTTAAACAAAACGGCGAAAATACATTTTTTTTAAACAAAAAAATTCACAGGCTATCCAATAAAATCGTATTTTTGCCGTTTGATTCAAAAAAGAGGAAAAATGAAAAAGATCATTGCTTTCGCCATTGTGCTTTTGAGTGCTGTATTCGTGTTCTCCGCATGCGACACGCAGCACAAGTGCGCCGCCTACGGCCACTATTCCTACAACATGCCGGCCGAAAATCCGGACAATATCGACTAACCCGCGCCTCCCATGCGGACATCCGGGGTCGGTCGCTCACTGCTTCGCAAGGCGCCGCTGACACTGCTGTTGGCGGTCGCTTGTTGTTTGTCGTGGGCCCAGAACGTGGGCGAATACTACCACGACGTGACCGACAAGGAGTGGGATTTCCAGATTTTCGCGAACACCGCAGGTTTCGGCGGCGGCTTCCAGCACGGACGCACCCCCGACCTCTACAACAAGCACTTCTGGGAGGTGCAGTTCATGGTCAACAAGCACCCTAAATCCATCCGGTCCATCAACGCACTGTACGACAACGTGCGCCCCATCCGCTACGGGCAGCTCTATTCGCTGTTCTTCCTGCAAGCCGGCTACGGCTACCAGCGCACCCTTCACCTCAAGCCCTACTGGGGCGGCGTGCAAGTGAGCTACGTCTTGTCTGCCGGACCCGTGCTTGGCATCGGCATCCCCAACTATGTGGAGGTACTTAACTATAACACAGGGTTTTCCGAGATTGTGCGCTACGATCCCGAGAAGCACAACCTCAACAACATCCTCGGCGGCGCAAGGCTGATCAACGGCATCTCGCAGACCATCTTCCGGCCTGGCTTCTACGCCAAAACCGGTCTCGTGTTCGACTTCGCCAAGAGCGACTACAAACTCCGCGCCCTTGAAGTCGGCATCCAGTACCAGATGATCTTCCCGTTCGTGCAGCAGATGGCCTTCAACCCCGCCAAGAAATTCTACCTCACCGGGTACCTGTCGTTTAATTTCGGGAAAAAGATAGGAAGGCAACGATGACAGAAACTATGACTTTGACCTTTGACTTTGACCTTTGACTATAAAGATTATGAGAAAAACCATTATAATCGCTATTTTCATCGCAATCGCCGGGCTTTTTACGAACATTTCGGCCCAAAACGACTTCGAAATTGTCAAAAACGTGGATATTTTCATCGACGTACTGAACGAGCTGAACGAGAAATACGCCGACGAGATTTCACCGGGCGAGCTCACGCAAACCGCCATCAAGGCGATGCTCCAAAGCCTTGACCCCTACACCGTCTATTACAACGAGGGGGAGATTGAGAGTTACCGCATGACCAACACCGGCGAGTCGAACGACATTGACGTGACACTGCAAACTATTGACAAGCAATTGGTTATCATCGATATGATTGGCGAAGGCCCATCCGTGAAATCGGGGCTGCGCGTCGGCGACCGCATCCTGAGCGTCAACGGGCAGTCGTCGGCCAACCGTGACATCGACGCCATCTACCTCGCCATGCGCGGACAACCCGGCAGCACCTACACGGTCGAGGTCTATCGTCCGACAGAGCGCAAGAATCTGACTTTCAAGGTGAAACGGGAGAAGGTGAAACAGCCCAACATCCCGTGGTCGGGACTCCTTGGCGACAAAGTTGGCTACATCAAGCTCAACCAATTCCTTGAAAATGCCGGCAGCGACATCTTTGATGCCTTCAAGGCCCTCAAGGAAAAGGGGATGGAGTACCTCATCATTGACCTGCGCGACAACGGCGGCGGTCTCCTCGGCGAGGCTGTAAACATCATCGACATCTTCGTGGGCAAAGACATCCCGGTGGTGGAGACCAAGGGTAAAATCCCCGACATGAACAACATCTACAAGACCCACAACGTGGCTGCCGATCCCGACATTCCCATCGTGGTGCTGGTGAACGAGCACAGCGCCTCAGCCTCCGAGATTGTCTCCGGTTCGCTGCAGGATCTCGACCGCGCCGTCATTGTCGGCAAGAAGTCGTTCGGCAAGGGACTGGTGCAGAAAGTATACCCGATGGAATACAACACCAGCATGAAAGTCACCGTGTCGAAATACTACATCCCGAGCGGCCGTTGCGTGCAGAACATCGAATACTTCGACCGCGACACCACCAAGGGCGGTTACAAAATCCCTGATTCGCTGGCTGTTGCGTACAAGACGAAAAACGGGCGCACCGTCTATGACAAGGGCGGCGTGGAACCCGACGTGCCCGTTGACGACGAGGAGATTCCCGACATCCTGACCGCACTTATCGAGGAGCGGGCTATCTTCGACTATGCCAACGACTACCGTGCCAAGCACGACAGCATCGCCAAGGCGGAGGATTTCACCGTGGATGACGTCATTTACAACGACTTCCTGCAATTTCTCAAGGCAAACCAATACGCCTACACCACCGAAGTGGAGACGAAGCTGGACGAGCTGAAGGCCGCCGCCAAGGCCGACAACGCCTTCTCCGGTATCCAAACCGCTTACAACCAGCTGAAAGCGCAGATCGAGACCCTCAAAACGCAGGATCTGACCACGCACAAGGCGGCCATTTCCCGCGCCCTGACCCAGGAAATCGTGTCTCGTTACTACTTCAGCACCGGCAAACTCATCAACAGCCTGCATCACGACCGTTATATAGACACGGCCAAGAGCGTGCTGCTCGACAGAAGCCGCTACAACGCCATCCTCTCGCCGAAAAAGTAGGCCATGAGCCGCGCGGAGTTCCACCACAAATTCTACCTGTTGGGCACCGTCACGTTGGCGGTCGCCATCCCGTTGTCGCACTTCCTCATGGGATTGGCACCTTTCCTGTTGCTGCTCAACTGGTTAGCCGAATGGAACTGGGAAGAGAAACGGACACGGCTGCGCGAAAACTGGCAAGGCCTCCTGTTCGCCGCTTTCTACCTTGTCTACGCCATCGGCCTCGTCCACACCACCGGTTGGGGTGCGGCGGGCAAAGAGATGCTCAGCAAACTGCCGTTCCTCCTCTCTCCTATCGTGGTTATCACCTCCAAACCGTTCGAAAACAAGGAATTACGGTGGATTTTCGGAGCGTTCGTGCTGGCCACCCTGTTCGGATGCTTCTGGAATTTCGGCTATGCACAGACCCATACGCTCGGCGACTTCCGGGAAATGTCGTACTTCATCGACCACATCCGCTTTGGCCTCTGCGTGGTGATGTCGGTGGTCTTCTGCATACATTACTTCAATATTGCTTCGGACACTGACCCTCGGCAGAAATTTCGATACATATACTTGGTTATCAGTATCTTGCTTCTCGCATACCTCATCTACAGCCAGACACTTTCGGGCATCCTGATTCTCATGGTGATTGCGGTCTGTTACATCATCTATCTCATTGTGAACAAAGCAGATAGACGAACGAAATGGATCTTAGGCAGCGTAACGGCCTTGTTGCTGATCGCCGTAACCGGATATATCGCGTACATCACCTACGACTACTTCCACGTGAAAGACCCCGCCCCCGACCGCTCCGCTCTGACCGCCTCGGGCAACCCCTACACGTTCGAGGAGGAACCGATGGTGGAAAACGGCCACTATATCGGCAACTACGTGTGCGAAAAGGAGTTGCAGACCGCTTGGGCTATGCGTTCCGACTCGGTTTACGACGGGCTGACCTCTGCCACCTTGGTGCGCTATCTCAACTCGCTCGGGCTTCGTAAGGATTCCGCCGCCGTGATGAGCCTCAGCGACGAAGACATCCGCAATATCGAAAACCACAACGCCAACGCATGGTACGTGCGCGGGGGCAACGCGCGGCGCGCCTTGTACGAGACTCTCTTCGGGATAACGCTCTACCAAAAATACGGGATGATAAACGAATCGTCGCTGTTGGAGCGGGTGGAGCTGTGGCGGGCGTCGTGGCAGGTCATCCGCGAGCACTGGTTGCTCGGGGTCGGCATCGGAAACCAAAGGACGGCACTGGACCAACAGTTGGAGGCGCAGCAGTCGCCCATCGCGGGCAAGCGGCCGGGACGCGGCAGCCACAACCAATTCCTCACCTACTGGCTCGCCGCCGGCATTATCCCCGTGCTCTATTTATGTTTCCTGCTGGTTTATCCTTTCGCCGCAATGAAAAAACGGATTACCTTCGTCTATTTCGCCTTCATCACCACGATGTTCCTCTCCATGCTGGTGGAAAACACCCTCGACGTCCAAACCGGCCGTATGCTGTGGACGACGTTCTTGCCGATATTGCTGTTTCGACCGATAACCAATAACCAATAACCGATAACCGATAACCGATAACCAATAACCATTATCATTGACCCCAGGGCTCGCTATCGCTCACCCTGGGCTGACATATTTCGGGCTTTCACAATCCCAGGGCTCGCTTCGCTCACCCTGGGCTGACATACGTCAGGCCTACGGCCCTCTTTGGAAGTGGTTTATATTATTTATTAACCTCGTAACCCCCTAACTACTAACTACTAACTACTAACTGCTAACTTTTTTTCTTCCCCATGTCACCTTTTGCGATGCTGGTTCGTTTAACAGATGAATCGATTCGGTAATAAACGAAAATTTGTAACCTTAAAAATTAATAGTCATGGAAGAAATCATAGATGTCCTTGCGGTGGTACTTGTAATCGGTGGAGTCTGCATCGCATTACCACTGGTGATCTTGTTGCTGACCAACAAGCGGAAAAATCACGAAATCGACAAGAAGACGGAAATTCTGATGGCCCTGTTGGAGAAAAATCCAGATCTCGACCCAGGCGAAGTGTTAGACAAACTGGACATGCCATCGGAAGACGGCAAAAAATCCCTGAAGGAAAAACTGTTAGAAAAACTTTTGGGCGGCTGTATCTGCACATTGATCGGAATAGTCCTCTTCTTCACCCATTTGTTTGGTTTTGTATTCCTAGGGGACAAGACCACTGGAGTAGTCGGGGGCGGCGTCTTGACAGCCGTAGGTATAGCCCTTATCATCCATTACTTTGTCAGCAAGAAGATGCTACAGAGCGAGATAGCGACTGAAGAGAAACGGATAACCGAGCAACAAATCTCCGAATGACACGAGAACAATTCATAGCCTTAATTTCGGAGGAGCAGGAGTCTTTGCGAAGGTTCCTGCTTGCCCTGTGTGAGGGCGACCGGATGGAGGCGGAAGACATCGCGCAGGAGGCGATGGTGAAGGCGTACATCGCGATGGAGCGGTTCGTAGAGCGGGCCAAGTTCTCCACGTGGCTGTTCAAGATCGCCTACAACACCTTCCTCGACCACCAGCGGTCGGGGTGGAACCGCCGGACGGACTTGGACGCGGCGGAGCAGATGCCGGGCGGTCCGGGTGCCGACGATGCCTTCCAATACCAAGAGTTGTACGAGGCCATCGGCACGCTGCCGCTGAAGGAGAAGAGCGCCATCCTGCTGTTCTACGTCAGCGGCTACTCCGTGAAGGAGATTGCGAAAATCACGGGAGGTTCCCAATTGGCTGTGAAACAACAGCTTTCAAGAGGGAGAGTTAAACTTAGACAAATATTGGAACGATGAAAGAGAAGACCACCATAGAAGAATTGTTCGCCCAATACCAGCCGGACATGGGCGACCGCAACGAATATATGAAGCAGCTTTCCAAGAAGTTAGAGGCGGCGGAATATGCTAAACGGTATCGTGAAGAGCAGACGAGACGTTACCGCCGGATGATGGTGGCCGTGTTCATTTCGGGCATCGTCACGGGCGCCATCGGCATCGCGCTCGTGCTGTTGCACCCGCAATGGCTCCTCCCCGCCGGGATAACCATCGAGGCTCCCGCGATATTCCCCTTGTTCCCGAAGGTGATTTTGCTGCTGATAATCTGCTTTATGAGTTTGTGCATCACGGGATTGGTGCGGAAGATCTGTGAGCGTAACGAAGCGACGTGGCGACGGACATAGCCACCACGCGCAAAGACGGTGCCATTCGCAAAGAACTGTCCAACAGGAGAAACACACTGACATCCACCAAGGGAATCCAGCGCTATAAAAAAACTTTTGCCCGACATTCAGTGCCAGGCAAAAGTTTTTTTTTGTAGAACATTTTTTTTTGCAGTTAGCGTTTGGAGAGGCCTTTGTCGAACATGAAGAAGGCAGCCTTGTCATCGCCGACGCACTTCATCGCATCGATGAGTTCCTGGGCATTCTCCTCCTCCTCAACCTGCTCGGTCACATACCATTGCAGGAAGATGGTGGTGGCATAGTCCTTCTCCTTGGTGGCCAGGGCATAGAGGTCGTGGATGAGACCGGTCACGACTTTCTCGTGCTTGAGGGTCTCCTCGAACATGTCGAGCGGCGACTTCCACGAGGTCGGGAACTTGTCAATGGCTTTGAGCTCCACTCGGGCCTGTTGGCTTTCAAGGTAGTGGATGAACTTGAATGCGTGCTCCATTTCCTCATCGTACTGCTTGCGGAACCAGTGGGCGATGCCCTTGTATCCTTTGTTCGAAGCGTCCATGGACATGGCCAGGTAGAGATAAGCGGACCACATTTCCGCGTTGATTTGGGCGTTGATAGCCTCTTGCATTTTCACACTAATCATGATAAGAATATTTAATTGTTTGACTATAAATGAACTGTATTAAATTTAGTAGCCTGCAAAGATATTCTTTTTTTGGTGACAGACCTCCTGTTGGGTGATTTTTTTTGAAGCTGAGCCGCATTATGGGAGGATTATTCAAGTTGTGTAACTGTCGGTTTCACATCAATCGTTGTTTTGCTGTTTTATTTTTCTGCAAAGACACAGAAATATCAATTGCAGAAAAATAAAAGCATACTTTTATATGTTAAAGTTTCTGTAACAACAATTTTACCATAAATCAGACGACCCGCACATTTGAGCATCGTGGAGAGGCTTGGCGAGTATCGGTGCGGTGAAAATAAGTTTTATTCGCCGCATTTTTGCGGAGAATAAGGTATCACCTTGCCAAATTGTTTTCTGGGAGAAGACGCATGTCTTATGAATTGGGGTGATGTACAGACTTCATTTTTGCGACTAAGGGAGGGGACAATTTGTCTCCACCCTTTGTATCCGTTTCTACAATTGGCAACGGCACGCTGATTTTGTAAAAATTGCGAAACCATTTGATTTCAGAACATTGTGACAGCAATGTGTCTTGTAGGAAAGATTTTACAACTTTGCAATCGCTGTCGGCCTCTTTGTCATCTTCATCAGACTTCAATTTCTCCGGTTCGGGGTAAACAATCACACATTTAATCTCATTCTGTTCCTTATCACCTCCTAATTGTTTCAATATTCGCTTATCACGAGCATAGCCGCTTATTTCCCTGATATCATCCAAGATACCACGATTCGAATCTTCGTAATGGGGTTTATATTTGGCATCCAGAATGATTTTCTCATCCTTTTTGATAAAATCGACAGCCGTTTTACAATGACCCTGTACTTGAAACTCAATTTGTTCAGGATAGGCAGCCATCAGTTTTCCCAACACCCACATCTCATACAGCCGCGCCATGTCAATCCAAAATGGCGGGGTGGACTGTTGTTCGGAAGCGGCTTCACGGATGGAATAATCGAAGCGGCGTAATATCATCTTCGCCACCGTCATTGCCTCCTTATAATCCTTGAAAAGCTTGTTTGAAGATATTTTTTGTACCTGATACAGCTCAATCTCATCAGAAATGTGACTGAACGTGGATTTCAACTTGTTTAATTGGGACTGAATGTCAGGATATTCAGACTGCCTTTTCAGACTGTCGCAACGGCTGATAACGCGTTCGGAAAAGAGAAGGGCCTTCTTAAGCAGACGGTTTTCGGGGATGTCTTCCGTATATTCTTGGTACTGACAATAAATACGGTCGGCTCGTTGCTGAAACACATTGGTTTTAAGATGTTTGCCGAAGAGAATCCGCCCTTTGACCTTGGCTTTCAGATTCTCCTCGTGAAGGACATATCCTTTTTTCAACCCTCGTTTTACCAGCCGTTCCAACAGAAACAGGAAATGCAATACCAAGAGTGGTGTGAGTTGATTTAGCTCTTCGTTGGTTTCGATGGACGGTTCATCGAACTGAATACCGTAGCATTTGGCAAAATAGTTCGATTCTTTCTGCGTATCAATTTTCAAAGCAGCCAAGAACATCTCCACAAAATCGATGTTCTTCATTTTCGGAGTAACCACTACCGCCAGCTCTTTCTCAACGAGCCATGCGGCACCAATGTAATAGGAGGCCGCCCAGTTACAGATTCCCAAATATTTCGGTTCCTTGCGAAAATCAGGTTCCTCGAATTTCAGGCCCAACCCGACGAGATATTCCATTTTATCGGAATAATCACGTCCGTTGCCCCAACCTCTCGGATTCACAAAAGGCTGATGCTCCTGCAATAGGACAATATCTTTCAGATTATCAATCATTTATGCCGACAAAATCAGCAACAGTCATATCCGAATTGATTGGTTTCGCACTGACGATGCCGTCTTTGATATATTCGTTCAGTAGCGGCAGGATTTCATACTGCCATTTCAGTTCCAGTTCGTTTTCGTCTTTGGCGAAGAAATAACTGTGCCCAACCATCAGATCCTCAAAATCCATATCAATCTGATGTTTCTTGATGAACAATTCGACTGCCTCGAACAATTCAACCGCCAGTGGAATAGAATTTTGTTTAACTAATTCTTTATCAGCTTTCAACGTAGCAAAGGCAAACCTACGGCGCACGGCATAATCAATATTGCCCACACTGCGGTCAGTGGTGTTCATCGTACCGATAATGTATAAATTCGACGGCACCCCGAACGACTCTTTTGAGTACGGCAGCATAACACGTATTGGGTGGTTGCCCCCTGTGCGCTTGTCAACCTCTAACAACGTAATCAGCTCCCCAAAAATCTTCGAGACGTTGCCGCGATTGATTTCGTCGATAATAAGAACGTATGGTGTTGTTGAGTAATCATCTTCTATATTTGTTTGAGCCTTGTTGGATAGCAATTTGAAAATTCCATCCTCAACTTCATACGAGACTATACCATTTTCCGTTTTCGGCTTTATCCCTTCCACAAAGTCTTCATAATCCATGGACTGGTGGAAAGTAACAAAACCAATCCGACCTTCCTTCTGAAGTTCGTCGTAGCGTTCCATTACAGCCTCATGATCGTTCATATCCACATCTGTCACTCCGCAGATTGTTAACGCCAACGCTGCAGTGTTATAGGTTTTTCCTGTGCCGGGTGCGCCTTGGAGGATGATGTTCTTTTTGAGGCGGAGGATGTTGGTGTATTTTTGGATTTCTTCAGGTATCATATTTGGTTCACTTTTTGAATCATTATGTGATTTACTCGTTTCCATATTCATCATATCGTTCATTTGCCAAAGTATATTTTGTGCAGTCAATAATTCGCTCTGTACCAATCCGTCTGTTTCAGTAGCAAATTTGTCAGTCAATTCCGCATCTTGCTGGATTGCTTGCACCAACGATTCGAGCAATTGCAGGTAATGTTGGTATTTATCCCCGGCTTTTTGTGTCGGCTCACCTATATACTTGCAATAATTCTGATAGATTTCGTCTTTATAAAACGTATATTTGTTCGGATTCCAACAAGCCAAGAATGCGGCCGCAGTGCGTTCGTCATTAGCTTTCGTATTGAACTTGTCACCACATAATTCAGCCAAAGTACTCTTAAAGTTCGAAAGTCTGTCTGATAATGAAACATCTTCATCTTTTAACAATGCAAAACTATCCGCAAGTAACTGCGGTTTTTCCTTTGACAAATAAGTTAGTACTTGGTTAACCCGTGGAACATCCACAATGTTCTTTGTCTTGAACTTTTGTATGATGTCCAACTCCGATTTCCCATCACATTCAGTAATAAGCTGCCACTTATAGAGCTCGTCGGATCCTCTATTATCTAATGGGACAGACAAATAAGCCTCCTTATAACGTTTGAGCAAATCAACAATCAGCCAATCTTTTATCGCCTCCGCCAATTCATCGCGTAATGTCCATTCGTAATGTCCATCTGACAAAAGCCGTCCTTCTTTCATCGGTATAGGCCAAAAAGTCTGCTTGCCATCAGAACCTATCACATTTATATTAAGCTTTTTACCGACACGTTTTGCAAAAGCGGTAATCATCGCATTAGCTGATTGCGGAGATCCTTCCTCGGTAACACCCTTACATGTGCTTTTATGTTCCGGTGAACGGAAAAACTTCAGCAAAGTGTCCATCGTCTTACCTATTATTACGGAATCCTGCAAAAGCTCAAACCACTGCTCTTTGGATATTCCCACATCACAGCTTGAATAGCCGTCCTCTCGACTCATCAGGTTGATTGTTGCTGCCATTATTCTTTATCTATATGTCAATAATTTACGCAGCAAAGATACGATTATTTAAGAAAACTCTTTTGCTGCCTTGTATGCTTTAGAAACCGTGAGAATGTCGTGGATTTTCAACAACGCAATGGCTATGGTGATAAACATAGTTTTCCCCATCCCATACTCATCAACGCACCATCTCCAAAACACCTCCACGAAAACGTAAGGTGCAGCTGCGCACAGCAACATGGTGATCATATATGAGGAAGCTTTTTCCAATGCTCCTAATAACTTGTTATTTGTTCGTTTGTAGAAAAAGTACAGCCATTCCTACAGCTTCTTTGCGGCAGGAATGCCGCTGCTCCTAAGACATTGTACACAATCTCAAAACAACGGCGATAATCAATCGCGCCCTATTTCATCCGAATCCTCACCGTCAGCTGTACCTGTTCCTCCGGATGCTTTTCCGGACTGAGGCGGCTGATGCGGCAGTCGAAAAGGTCGTCGTGGCCCATGTCGAAGAAGGGGGCGAGAGCAAGGTTGTCGCCGCGGGGAATGTAGCCGAGGAGGAAGTCCTCGCCATCGCTGTTGAAGATGACCTGCACGGCCTCGGGGTCGTAGCGGTTGTCGGCCTCGCGCACCAAACGCAACGGCATCCCAACGCGCAGCCGGTCCCAAACCAGGTCCACTTCATGATACTTACGGCGCGCCAAGTGGCAGTCCAAGTAGAATTTGCCTTTTTCTTTCATAATCTTGTCGCTTTTAATTTCACGCGGCAAAATTACCACCCGACTGCGCCAAAAAGCGGACCAGTAGTAAAAAAGTTTTCAGTCTTCCGCCGCCTCCATGTGCATCTGTTTGATTCTCAGCGCGATGTCTACTGGTTCCAAAACCTTCAGCCAGCGGCCTCGGGAGAGTATCTGCGCCAAGAAGTCGCTCGTGGGATGTAGCTTCACCTCAAAATCGACATAGTCATCGCCTACATTCAGCTCCTTCTGCGAGTGGTGCAACGGCAGGTCGCGCATAGCGTAACGCTCGTTGCCGTACGCACGCAACACAATCCGCTGCTTGGGCTCATCACCGCCCTGCATAATGCCGTAATAGGGTGAAAAATAGGACTGTGCGTCGAAATCTTTGTCCAAAACGAACGTCCGGTCCGCCATTGCCATCTCCTGGATGCGGTCGAAGGATAGGGTGAGGAAAGCGCCGTCTTCCAACCGTCCGAGCAGATACCACCGCCTACGGAAGAGTTTGATGCAGTACGGCTCAACCGTCCACTGGCTCGATTCGGTCTTGCCGTAACGCCGGTAACGGATGGAGAGGCAGCAGTTCTCGCGCATTGCCTCCACCACGGTCTGCAGATGCTCGCTTTCGCTGGGGATGCTCTCCAACAGGATGCGGTCGTGCAACCCGCGTGCCTCGCTCACGATATTGCTGACAGTCAGCGTGCTAAGCATCCACTTCTGCACGCTATCCTCGCGAAACATCTCCGTATCGTCGATGTAATAGCGGTTCTCGCCGTCGCAGTCGATGATGATGCCGAACATCTCCTCCACCTCGGCGCGGTGCCTCCGGAAGGTTGTGCGGCTGAACTCGACGCCCCCGCTCATCTCGGTGCGGAGCCATCGTTCGTTGATTTCGCGCAGGGTGATGCGCCCCGCCCGGCGGATGGTGCCCACCAGCCAGACGTATTCCTTGAAAAGTGCGGAGGCTTTCATTGCTTTGATGTTTTGAAAATCAGAATGCAAAAGTAGTATTTTTTACAACTTTTCAAGATTATTGCAACAGTACAATTTAACAGGACACGTAGAGACGCAAAATTTTGCGTCTCTACACCCAAGTACTACCCAAGTACTTGGCAAGTCAAAGTGCTTGCTTGGACTTGCCAAGTGCTTGCGATATACTTGCCAAGTACTTGCCAATAGGGTCAGTGTTTCGCTGGTTTAGGTTGTCACTTTTGTGTCTTGCGACTGATCCGAGTTGACGGGTTAATCATTTGCGACTGATTTGGGTTTTCGCCACAGACGACAACCTTAAAAATCGTTAAAAATGCGTTTTCCTCTTGACAAAGCCTCTTTTTTTTTGTATATTTGCAAAGTTTTTGGTGCTTGCGGTGCGTGTGTTGTGCCTGAAATTCAATTGGTTGCCGCAGACCCAAAAAATTGAAATCCGCCTTTGTACGGGTTTCAGACGTTCTTTGACATATTGTTTATTAGTTCGCAGTTAGCTGTTTACTTTATCAGCAGCCAAACCGCCAACGCCACCTGCGCCACGAATATCGCCGGCACGCCGTACTTGAACTTCTTGTGCTGGGTCTTGTGGCGCCACACCTGCATCCCCAACCACGCCCCGACACTGCCGCCCAAGGCAGCCAACCCCAGCAGCACACTCTCCGGGATACGCCAACGCTTGTGCTGCGCCTTCCATTTGTCGATGCCGTACACGATGAAGGTGACCACCGTGATGGCCGCCAAATAGACCAGAATCAAATGTCTCGTTTCCATGACGGTCAAAACAGTGTCGGTTCCCAATTTTGGAGACCTGCGCTCTTGGCATTGAACTTCGCCTCTCCGTTCAGCAGTTTGATTTTGCGGGAGACATCCCACCTGTAGCCACCGAGGGTGCCGTTGGAGCAGACCACCCTGTGGCAGGGCACGATGCACATCACCGGGTTGGCGCCGACCGCCTGGCCCACCGGCCTCGCAGCCCGGGGCCGGCGAATCCGCTCGGCAATGTGCCCGTAGGTGGTCACCATGCCGCCGGGGATGTCGAGCAAATCTCGCCACACCTCCAATTGGAACGGCGTGCCATACAAATGCAGACATAGGCTCGGCACCTTGTCGTCGCGGCGACGGAGCAGCAAAAGGGCTTTCTTGTGAAGGGCGACGGCACGGTTGCGGAGCCGCGCCTTGGGAAAATGCCGTCTCAACGTCGCCTCGGGCTCCCACTTCCCAGCAGCGGGCATCAGGAAACAGATTCCCTTGGGGGTCGAGGCAATCAGAACACGCCCCACCGGGGCGGACTGGATGCTGTAACTGATGGTGAGAGGCTTCTCCCTGCCCAAAAACTCCTCCCGGGTCATCGGCTCGATCCAGATGCGGCAATGTTTTTTGTCGTTCATTTCAAGCGAATTGGACGGCAAAGATACAAAATTATGCACATCGTCAAAAAAAGCGTACTTTTGCCGCATGAAAGAAAAAAGCGGCCTCTACGTCCATATTCCCTTCTGCAAGTCCAAATGCGTCTATTGCGGATTCTATTCCACCGTGAACCAAAAGAATGTAGACAAGTATTTGTCTGCTTTGGAGAAGGAAATGGCGCTGCGAAAAGACGAACCGGCAGGCAAAACCTTTCAAACCTTCTATTTCGGGGGTGGAACCCCTTCGTTATTGCAAATATCTCAATTACAACAAATTATAGATAATCTCAGACAACATTTCTTCATCGAGGATAATGCTGAAATGACAATCGAGGCCAATCCAGAACAGCTTACGTTGGATTACTGCAAAGACCTCAAACAACTGGGATTCAACAGAATAAGCATCGGCATACAATCCTTCCATGATGAGATTCTGCAGTTTTTAGGACGGAAACATACCACCAAAGAGGCCTTGCAAGCGGTGGAAAACGCGCATAAAGCCGGTTTTGACAATATTTCCATCGACTTGATTTACGGCGTCAACGAGCGAGACAACACATTGTGGTTAAAAGAGTTAGAAACCGCGTTTGCCATGCCCATACGGCACTTTTCCGCCTATGCACTCACCGTGGAGGAGAACTCCCTGCTCTACCGCCGCATCCAACAGCATCGGGATGTGGAACCCGACGAAGATTTAGCTTCCGTACAATATACTATATTGTCGGAAATGGTGGACAAGTCGCCGTTCGCGCAGTACGAGATCTCCAATTTCGCGATAAAAGGTTGGGAATCCAAGCACAACTCCGCTTACTGGGACCGCACGCCCTACCTCGGGCTCGGTCCGGCGGCACACTCCTTCGACGGCACACACCGTTCCTGGAACGCCCCGACGCTTGCCGCCTACTTCACCCAGATTGCGGATCGAAAGCCCTTCTTCGAGCGCGAAACCCTCACGGAAACAGACCGTTACAACGAGTACCTGCTCCTGCGGCTGCGCACCCTCAAAGGCATCGACCTGCAGGAAATGACACAGCTGTTCGGACAGAAACGCACAGACGCTCTGCTCCTCTATTTCGAGACGGATGTTGACAACCGCCACTACGTGCGCACCTCCAACCACCTCTACCTCACCGCGGAGGGGCTTTGGTTCGCGGACGGGATTGCGGGGGATGCGTTCGAAATCGAAGAAAAAAGATTTTAATTCCGGCATTGATTAGTATTAAAAATAATACTATCTTTGCCGCGATTTATATTCACGTATGAAAACAAAAAAAGTTAAAGAAGTCATCAAGATGCTCGAAAAGGACGGGTGGTACCTCGCCTACACGAAAGGAGACCATCGGCAATACAAACACCCGATAAAAAAGGGAAAGGTTACAGTAAACAAAAAGCTGTCAGACGATTTAGATGACTTTTATTTAAGCAGCATTTTCAAACAAGCAGGTTGGAAATAAACATTGAATAAGAACAATTATGGAAAAGATAATAGTATCAGTGGATTGGTGCGGTAAAAATTACGCCGCATATATTTGTGACAAAAGAATTGGCGGTGTAGTGCTTGCCACCGGAAAAACTTTCGAGGATTTGCAAAAAGACGCTGAAGAGGGTGTTCGCACCCAGATTGAAGGTTGTCTTTTGGACAATGACCCCATACCCGAAGCCATTCAACGAGGCGAATACACACTTGAATATGAGAAAAGAATAAGTGCAATTCTGCATGAGGCGCAGCAATACACCACATTGTCTGCCCTCAGCAGAATAACCGGTATCAAGCACGCGCAACTGTCACACTACGCCAATGCCGTTTCCCAGCCACGGCCAGCCCAACGGACACGCATCCTCGAAGGCATCCATAAGATAGGAGAATCCTGCTTAGCATTATAACAATCGTTGATTTAAGAAAATAAAACAATCCAAAATATGAAAAAGATCACCCTTTTGACCATCATCCTCGCGGCCGTCGTGCTATTCGGCTGCCAGAAACCCAAAGCTGTTGTCATCATCCCCGAACCGGTGGAAATCTCGCCCAAAGGCGGGCAGTTCACCATCGACGACAAGACGATGCTCTGCTTCGACAACCTCGGCGCAAACGGCACCGAAACCTCGAAAATGATCCGCGAGCTCTATGAAAGCTACTTCAAGATCCGTCCGAACCTGGGCGACGCCGAAAGTGCCAAAAAGAATTCCATCTTGTTCTCTATCAGCAAGAAAGAGATCAAAGACATCGGAGACGAAGGCTATGTGTTAGAGGTGAAAGCCAAGCGCATCACGGTAGAGGCGAACACCACCGCCGGCCTCTTCTATGCCATGCAGACCCTGATGCAGATGGCCGGCACCGACAAGTTGGCCGACAGCAAGACCTTCGCCGTGCCCTGCGGCACTATCACCGACTACCCGCGCTTCGGCTACCGCGGCGCCCACCTCGACGTGTCGAGGCACTTCTTCGACACCGCCTTCGTGAAGAAGTACATCGATATGCTGGCCTTTTTCAAGATCAACAAGTTCCACTGGCACCTCACCGACGACCACGGCTGGCGCATCCAAATCGATCAATACCCCGAGCTCACCCGCGTGGGCGCTTGGCGTCCCGAACGCAGCTCCTGGGACACGCTGCACCCCGTACTGCCCGATGAACCCATGACCTACGGCGGCTTCTACATCAAAGACCAAATCCGCGACATTGTGCGCTATGCCGCCGCCCGGCACATTGACATCATCCCCGAAATCGAGATTCCCGGCCACTGCAGTGCCATCCTCGCCGCCTACCCGCAGTTCGCCTGCGACGACTACCCCTACACCGTGGCCGTGGGTCCCTACTGGCCGCCGAAAGCCATCATGTGCGCCGGCAACGACGGCGTGCTCACCTTCTACAAGAACGTGCTCACCGAAGTGGCCGAAATCTTCCCCTACCCGCTCATCCACATCGGCGGCGACGAAGCCTTCAACGACAACTGGCAGGTCTGCCCGAAATGCCAGCAACGCATTCAGGACAAGGGACTTAAGAACGAGTTCGAGCTGCAACAATGGCTGATGAACCAAATCGAGCACCATCTGGATTCCCTCGGCAAGAAGGCCATCATCTGGGACGACATCGTGTCGGACGACATGGTGAACACCTCCACCATCATGTGCTGGCAGGGCCTCGACGTGGCGAAAACCGCCGCCAAGCACGGCAACGACGTCATCATGTGCCCGACCACCCACTGCTATTTCAACTACTACCAAAGCAAGGACAAGGACGAGCGGCTTTGCATGGAGGGTTATGTCTCCTTAGGCAAGGCCTACTCTTTCGACCCGATGCCGGAGGGCTTGAGCGAGGCACAGCAGAAGCACATCCTCGGCGGACAGTGCAACCTCTGGACCGAGTTCGTCAACGACCCCGAAACGGCCGAATACATGATCATGCCGCGACTGTTTGCGCTTTCGGAATGTGTCTGGAGCCCGAAAGAGAAGAAAGACCCGAAGAAATTCGCCACCAAGGTCGATTTCGAGCGCAATTTGATGAAGAAGTTGGGATATCGACCCTCGAACAGAACGGTGATGGAGCTGGAATAGTTCAATTCACCATTCACTATTCACAAAGATTGGGGCTGTCCAGTGGGGCGGCCTCATTTATTACAACGTATTACAAATCCCTATCATCTTATCCAACAATATTTTAACCATCGGCAAATAGCGTTGAATTTCTTCTTCAGTAACTTCCACAAAGTCTTCATAATCACCCTCTTGTCGTAATGAGAATAATTTCCGGATCAATCGGATGTCTTCTGTTGACAATAACCCTTGTTGTACAAGATGGAGACTTATCATTGCAATAACACCCGCATGGGTGTGAGCAGTTAATCCCTTCTTAATCAATATTGCTGTAGAAGCATAAAACAAAGCGTAATACAAACGATTGGCCGCAATATTCCATAAACCAATTGCCGACACCTTTTCCGCTTCTTCAATGGCATTTTGTGCTTTTTCAATACGGTAACTCACTACCGCAACTCTTTCTTCATCAGACAAGCTCATAGTTCGACATGTTCTTTTAAGACGTTAAATTTAAATAAGGAAGGCGGTGCCGTTTCCCATTGTTTCTTGTTGTAGGTAAAAGCGTTGATTTCCTCCCCAATCTGGAGCCCTTTCCACCATAAGTCGTATGAAATATCGCTTCTTGCATCAAAATTCATGTTAGGATCGTTGACCAACACAATAACATCCCAGTCCGAATCCTGACGAGCAGTTCCTTTGGCACGCGAACCATACAGTAAAATCCGCGCACTAGGATCCACCGACAGTACTGTCTTTCGGATAAGATCAATAACATTTTTTGTGTCAACAACTTCCATACTTACTTTTTTCAATCGGCAAAGATACATTATTTTCGGTTACACGGTTGTTTCCGCAACGCTTTTACTTGTGTGCACCGCATCACGGAGAAAGTCCGCCTTTCTTACGAACACCATCTCCTCCCCCGTCCCTGGATGCACAAACGCTATCCGCGCCGCGTGCAAATAGAGACGGTCCGCCCGACAACCGTAGAGGTTATCGCCCTTGATGGGACAACCTAACCCTTCCGAGTGGGCGCAGTGGACGCGCAGCTGATGCGTGCGACCCGTGAGCGGATGGAGCTCCACAACATGCTCTCCCACCACGCGATACAACGTCACAGCGGGCTTTCCGTGCGCTTTATCGACCTTCTGGAAGGGGCGGTGCATCAGGTCGGGAAAAAGCGACAATTCGATGCGCCCCTCCTCCCCTATCGGCAACGGTTCACCGTCCAATACTGCCACGTAGGTCTTGTGTATCTCCCTGTCCCTGAACTGTTTCTGCAAACAGTAATGCGCGGTTTTGTGCTTCGCCACGACCAGCAGCCCGCTGGTGTCCATGTCCAACCGGTGGACCACCAACGGCGTTTCCCCTTCTTGGCAATGCTCTTGCAAAATGGAGATTACGGATTCGCGGTGCGACTTTCCCGGCACGCTCAGCATCCCCGAAGGCTTGTTCACAACCCACAAATCAGTATCCTCATAGACGATTTCCAGTTGCTCGGAGAGGTCGCGATGCAAATTTGCAGTCAGCACCTCTGGTGGCAGCATGAAGGTCAGCACGGGCTTGCATTTGCCCGAACAGGCGGGATAGTAGTGCAGATGGTGGCGGATCTCCCCTTCAGGCGACTTTCCCCACCAGAACATCGCCATTTGGACAGGCTTAAGTCCGTGTGTGTATGCGTATTGCAACAGTTTCGGCTCGCAACATTCGCCCGTACCCGAAGGCGGCAACTGCTGTACCGTGTCACGGAAAATATCCAACAGGTTGCGACGTTCACCCGCATAGTTCACCATCACAAAATGCTCGAACAGCCAGTTCTGCAACGCTTCCGACATTATTTTCCGTTGGTTTGCCAACTCGTCTATCCGTTGCTCGTAAACATCCACCTCCGCTTTTGCTTCGGCTATCGCTTCCGACCAATGCTTCTTTTCGCGACGAAGTTCCGCCTTCAAGAACTGGCTTTCTTTCACGAAAGCGGCCTCTTCTTCAGCGGTAAGCATTCTTTGGGAACGTTCGGCATCGCGTTTGGTTTTGGCTTCCAACATCTTTTGCTTGGCAGCGGCAATGGCAACCTCAGCACCATTTTGTAACTGCCGATAATATTTTCGGGATTCGATATACCGGCCATCGGACTTCAAGTTGTCGATTTCTTGATTAATAGCGGAAATCTCCGCCTCATGCTGTTTAAAATAGCCATCGGGGTCAAGGAAATCGAACACGGGCGGCACAAAGCCGGGCAGCACGGACTTGTCGTACAGCTGTCCCGAAAAGGCCGCCAGATAGTACAGCGTTGTATTCTGTTGATTATCGGAAACTTGCGAATCCTCTTTCGTCACCACCAGCACCCCGAACATCTTGCCTTCGGGATTGCCTTTCATCAACGCCTCAACTTGTGGCAACAAATCCGCCACCGCCGCCTCGCACACGGGATGCGGCACATAATCAAACGGGTTGTTGAACGTCTCCGGCAACAACCCGTTGTATGATAGAGAATGAATTATTCCACCCAATACACCCAATTGTCCTTGCGGGGCTTGGCCTTGGGATATTCGCCGGCAACGTAGCCGAGAATGCAGTTTCCGATGCCCACGTAGTTGCCCTCAATGCCAAGGTCGGCGAGAATCTGCTTGCCCTCTTCGGTCTCGAAAACCTCTTTGGCACGGTGGATCCAGCAGGAACCGAGCCCCATGGCGTGGGCAGCGTTCATCAGGTTGCCCATCACGAGACTGCCATCTTCAAGATAGGTGTGTGATGTATCTTTGTCGGCCAACACCACCAACACCACGGGCGCGCCATAGAACGGGTCGATGCTGTCGTTTTCCAACACACGGGCGTTGAGACGGCTCAAACTGTCGCGCATCTCCTTGTTCGTCACCGCGATGATGATCGGGCTTTGGCGATTCATGCCGGTGGGCGCGTACATCCCGGCCTTGCAGATTTCCTCTATCACCTCCTTCGGAGGCATCTGGTCAGTGTATTGGCGCACACTGCGGCGCGTGAGCAGGTTCTCCATTGCGATGTCTTTTTGGGACTTTTTGTCGATGAATTCCGGCGGCACGGGCTGCTCCTTGCATGCGACGCACAGGAGCATCACGACGGCCATTGCGATTGTTGTTAGTTTGTTCATTGTTTTGTTTTTTTACGTTCCCAGGGCTCGCTACACTCACCCTGGGTTAACATACTTCAGGCCTTCGGCCCTTTTGGAATTATGCTTAAATATATTTGTGGTTTACGTATTTTACATTAAAAAGTCACAGTCAAAGTCAAAGGTCAAAGTCAAAGGTCACAACACCGTTATAGATCCCTTGTATATGAACTGTTTGCCGTCGAGGTTGCGCACGCGGACAATCCATACATAGACCTGCCCGTTGATGACGTGGCTGCCGGCCGCCACATCCTCGGGACGGTTGCCCTGCTCGCCGCACCATTGGAAATTCATGTCGTTGTTCCAATAGACGAGCGAACCCCATCGGTTGTAAATCTCGATGCTGAACTCGGTGAGGAAGCGGTGCACGTATTCCGGCAGATAAAGGCAGTCGTTCAGTCCGTCAGACCTGGACGGTGTTATGGCGTTGGGGAGGATGATGGTGAAGTCGCAGGCGGGCACGGTATAATGATCGAAGGCCTGGCAGTCGCCTTGGGTTACCGTCACGGTATAAAGTCCTGGTTGTGTGACAGATATAAACGACGTGGTGTCACCCGTATTCCAAATATACTCGTCGTAATCGGAAACGGCGTTCAGCACAATCTCACCATGCTCGCAAAAGTCCTCGCCCGAAGTCACGATATCTACCTCGGGTTCCAAAATCTCCAAATGCATGGTCACGAGACTGTCGCAGCCATGTGAATCCGTCAGTGTTTGCTGATAATCACCCGATTCCACGTAGGTATGCCCGTTCCAGGTGTACTGGTTGCAGGCGGTGTGCGAAAACTCGCCAAACACACTGTCACGAACCGTGAGCACGAGCGTGAGGACACTGTCGCAGCCGTATCCGACCGGGGTCAGGTGCACAGAATCGGTCAAGATGTGCGGCACGGCAGTACTGTCGGCCGGGAAATGGAACAGGCCGCCGAATCCGGTGTAGTCGTGGCCAGGACAGACGGTGTCATAGACGGTCTCCCGATTCACAATGTCGCGGATGGTGAGGTCGAGAATCAGGAAGCTGTCGCAACCCATCTCCACGGTCTGCAGGAGCAGCGTATCGTAAAACGTTCCGACCTCTTCCGTACTCGCAGGAGGAACGGTGAAGCCGTATCCAGTATAACCCACGCCCGGACAAATCGTATCGTAAACCGTCTCATACAAAGAGGGATGAATGGTAATTTCAACAGAGTCGTACATCGCCTCCAACTTGCAGTTACGCGAATCGTGCGCCACCACCGTGTACCAACCGCTATGCTGGGGCACGACTGCGGCACGCTGGTACGGCTCCTGGGTGATGTCAAAGTTGGGACCGAGAATACGAGTGATAGCCGCATCCACACTGTCGAAACCAAAGATAATCGTATCCCCCTCACAATAATCACTGAACGTTATCTCAGGGGAGAATTTGATAGAACTCTCTGACGTATAGCTGCTGAAGTAGCTGATGGAGCAGTCGTCGTAGCTGCCGTTGATGTCAAACACGCCCATGTGGAATTTCCCGATGGAGTTGGTGACCCGGAATGTGACCATATTGTTGTAAGTGGGCGAGTAATTGGAGGAGACATTCTTACGGCAATACCGGAACGGGCTGTATGGGATTGCATGCCAATCGCTCGCCGTTATGATGTTTGCGTTGCCGTTAATTTGAAACCCCGTGGTACAGGAGGAATCGCACAACAGGGTGAGATAGAGCTGTTTGGTATGGTCGTTGGCCGACTGCAAGGGTCGATAACCAACAGCCGTGGAACCGGTGCAGGCGATGTGAGGAAGTTGCGTACCGCCGAACTCCTTCCCCGCGCCGGTAATCTGGAAGACGAAGACAGGAGCCTCCGTTATCACACCGGTATTTTCATCCAAATGCGATGCATAAACGAAAATAGGGTTCTGGTCGGCAAAGTGGAACTTCTGCTTGTCGCCGCGGTTCATCGTATAATTGGTGATCGTCGGGTTGTTGGGGTTGCCGCTGTAGATGGCGACATCGGTGTTGTTCTCCAAAGCGAACACGAAAGCGTAGTCAAGGTAGTAGTTTCCACCGCCGCTCGTAGCGGGCGCGTTGTTGCTGACGTTAGAAGGCGAGGGCACCACAATGTACTGTCCTCCGGCCATGCTTTCAGGCACGAGCTGGTCGGCCACAAGGTCGGCACTACCGTTGCCGTTATCGGTGGTTTCCGTACAGTACGGGGTCACCGAGTCGTCGGAAACATCCACCGCAACGGGCTTGTCAGAGGTGATGATGGTACCGGCGAGGTGGTTGGCGGCAGCCTGCGAACTGGCCGCGAGGGTATAGACCTGGCCTCGCTGCAGGGTTACTGTGAACGGCGTGTTGGCTGCATGCCCGACGCAAGCCTTCGACGGTGTGATGGTAACGGTGGTGTTGTTCTCCGTTCCGATAATCTCGACAGTGTTTTTCGCCTGCGAATAGGCACCGGAACCGTTACCGCTGCCGTTGGCGAACTGGAACTGCGTAGTGACAAAAAACTGCGTGCCGAGACCGTTGCCGCCCTTGAGTGCGTAAATTTCACTATTATTCTGACACACAGCCACGTATGCGTTAATCTTGGCAGTGGAATGGATGTAGAGACCGTTGTTGACGGTCGCATTGTGGTTACATTCGAAGCCGCTGAGACCCGAGGAGTTGGAAACCAACGTCAGGGTGCTGGAGGAGTTGGCAGGCACATTCAGCGTGTTGCCGACCTGCGTCCCAGAGTAGGCCTTCGTCACCGTGACGGTGGCCGGCTCGCCAAAGGTGGAAACCACTAACGTAATGGGCGTATGCTGGTGCTCGGACGTGAGCTTCGGCACCGCAAACCAGAAGGCAGTATCGACCTGCGCTGAACAGAATGACAACGCCGTGACGAACAATAAAGCGGTGAGTAAAAATTTTAATTTACGCATATTATATTTTAAGCCGCAAAAATAAGATTTTTTCATAACGGAAAATTTGTATTTTTGCACTCTCTATTTTGGTTACATAAATTTTTATCAATCAAATAATTACATTCAAAATGAAAAGAGACGAGCAAATTTTCAATCTTATTCAGCAGGAGCGTCAGCGCCAGACCAACGGTATCGAGCTGATCGCTTCCGAGAATTTTGTGAGCGACCAGGTGATGGAAGCCATGGGTTCTGTGATGACCAACAAATACGCTGAGGGTTATCCCGGCAAGCGTTACTACGGCGGCTGCCAGATCGTGGACCAGTCGGAGCAATTGGCCATCGACCGCGTGAAACAGCTTTTCGGCTGTGAGTGGGCCAACGTTCAGCCGCACTCCGGTGCCCAGGCCAACATGGCGGTGCTGCTCACCTGTCTGCAACCCGGCGACACCTTCATGGGTCTCGACCTCAACCACGGCGGTCACCTCTCCCACGGTTCCCCCGTCAACTCTTCCGGCATTCTCTACCATCAGGTTGCCTACCAGGTGGAGGAAGAAACCGGCTGCATCAACTACGACACGATGGAGGAAGTTGCACTCCGCGAGCGTCCAAAGCTCATCATCGGCGGTGCTTCCGCCTACAGCCGCGACTGGGATTGGGCTCGCATGCGCAAGATCGCTGACGAGATCGGTGCCATCCTGATGGCCGACATCTCCCACCCCGCCGGCCTTATCGCCAAGGGGCTGCTCAACAACGCTGTGGAACACTGCCACATCGTGACCACCACCACCCACAAGACCCTCCGCGGACCGCGCGGCGGCCTCATCATGATGGGCAAGGATTTCGAGAACCCGTGGGGCAAAACCACCCCGAAGGGCGTCGTGAAGACGATGTCACAGCTGCTTGATTCCGCCGTATTCCCGGGCGTTCAGGGTGGTCCGCTGGAGCACGTCATCGCCGCCAAGGCCGTCGCATTCGGCGAAGCCCTCTCCGATGACTATGCCCGCTACGTCAAGCAGGTGAAACTCAACGCCGCCGCCATGGCCAACGCCTTCGTGGCGAAAGGCTACAAGGTGATTTCCAACGGCACCGACAACCACCTGATGCTCATCGACTTGCGTACCAAGTTCCCGGATATGACCGGTAAAGTGGCCGAAAACACCCTCGTCAAGGCCGACATCACCATCAACAAGAACATGGTTCCGTTCGATACCCGTTCCGCCTTCCAGACCTCCGGTCTGCGCGTCGGTACGCCCGCCATCACCACCCGCGGCCTCAAAGAGGACGACATGGCTGGTATCGTCGAAATGATCGACAATGTGCTCTGCGACGTCGAGAACGAGGAACTCATCGCCAAGACCCGCAAGACGGTCAACGACATGATGCACGACCGCCCGCTCTTCGCTTGGTAATCCCCTACCCCTCATAAACGAAACGCCCGGAATCCGATTGAACTCCGGGCGTTTTTTCATGTGCTATGTTCTGTTAAATCGCTATCCTCTCATAATTCTAACCTTGCCAACCGCCTGGCTCTCAATCCCTTGATAGGTAAATGTAAACTCATAGCTATAGACACCCTCCGGACAGGAACCGCCATCCCAATTATTGCGATAATTCGCACTCTGATAGACAATCCTGTTGTTCTTGTCGCGCACCACAAGCCTCGGTGAGGAATAGCTCTCCAACCCTTCGATGACAAACATGTCGTTGACGCCATCGCCGTTCGGGGTAAAGAGGTTGGGAATGCTCAAGTGCGTAGGCGGTGTCCATTCTACATTCTCGTCAGAGAGGGTCCTCAGCACGGGATCGGCGGCCAATTGTTTGGCGAGCGTGGAGTTCGGGGGAAGGACCTCCTGCCGCACGTTGGTACGCGGGTTCACGGTTTCGGTCTTTGGAGATGCAACGTCGGGTGTCTCTACGACGGGTCTCTTCGCGGAGGCATCTGATTCGTTCGTCTGTGGAGACGCAAGATTTTGCGTCTCTACAACGGGGACAACCGATTCCTGTTGAGGCGTTTCAACGATTTGTTCCGTCGTGTTCATCGCCGTAACCTCCTGGTTATTATGTTGATGTTTCCACACACCGAATGCCACACTTCCGCTGACGGCGACAACGACCAACGCTGATGTCGCCCATTTCCACGCAGAGGATTTAGGCTTTTGCACGGGCATTTCCGCGTCCAACCTCGCATTCAGCCGCTCCCACACCGCATCCGACGGTGCCTCGCTGTAATTGTCCAATATCTCTTTTATATCCTTCATATTCAATAATTTCTCATTATCCGTTTTCGTCGCCCAATTCGCGCCGCAGCCACTTCCTTGCACGCAGAAAGACGACCCTCATTGAATCCTCTTTTTTGCCGAGTACCTCGCCGACCTTCGCAAACGTGTAGCCTTCAAGGGCATGCAGGTTGAAAACCGTGCGATATGTCTCAGGCATCCGCTGGAGCGCGTCAATCACAATCCGCGCGTCCATGGCGGTCGTGATTGTTTCGTCAACGCCCAATAAACTTTCATCATCCAACTCATTCGGCAACTGTTCGTTGCGAAACTTGCGGATGGAACGGTAATGGCTGATAGCCGTATTCACCATCACCGAGTGAATCCAGGTGCTAAAGGAACTATCCCCTTTGAATGTCTTCAGACTCTTGAACACCTGCATAAAGCCTTCCATCAGCATATCCTCCGCTTCCTCGTCTGAGTTCGCATATCTTCGGCACAGCACGAACATTTGCGATGCATAGCGGTCGTACAACTGCCGCTGGCTCAATCGGTCGTTCTTCAAACAGCCGTTGACAAGGGTTTGGATATCTGATTCTCTGTCCGTCACATTCACTCTGTCGCACGAAATTCCAATTTCGTTACACCCGAATGAGAATTTTATTGCACAGACTTCACAACTGCCTCAACCTCACGCAGATAGTCTCTTTTTTCTTCTTGCGGAGCATAGACAAAACCGTCGATTGTTATACAAGAAACGCTGTCTGGTGCAACCTGGGTGAAGCTATAGAAGGGGCCGCCCATCTTGTCGCGAACCGTTTCCCACAATCCTCTCAACTCCACACCGCTATGGTATCTCAGTTTCAGATTTTGCCTCAACGGATAGCCTTCGATATTCGCCACCAACGGATAGGCACCGGCCACTGCACCCTGGATGTAGGCTTTGGTGATGCGGTCGCGCTCGGCCACGATGTTCTCTGTGGTCAGTTCATATTTCGGTGACGTATAAATCATGACAAAGCGGTCGTTTTTCGGGGTGCGGAAGCAGAGCCACAGGAAATCATCCTCCTCGCGACCCACGAAATAGCCTTCCGGCACCGTCATCGAGATACCGAACTTTTCCTTGATTTTCTTCTCTATCACGGGGTTGTTGAGTTTGCGGTGGGCATTCTGCAGCCGCGCGATATCGTTGTCGTACATTGCCTGCACAATCTCATCCTGATGCGCGAGAAAGAGCGCGAGACAGGAGTCCTGATTGTTGCCGCGGATTTTGACGTGAATCTGCGGTTTGGTGACAGGATCCCGCTGAATCTCGAATGTATTTCCCGCATAATCAGGGTTATAGTCAAACTGTACGATGTTCCGGTGACGCATGAACGATGCTTTATAGTCCGCATTGGAGCACTGGATGACATCGAACATCGGCTCAATTTGGTTGATGGCGGGTTGCGGCTGCTGAATCACCGCGTAGATTTCCTTCATCGCGGCCTTGGACCAGTAGCCCGTGTCGATGGCGAGAATCATCTCACCCGCCTTGCCAGTGGAGAAATTATCGACTTTGATGCCCGAAGTGCCTGATTTCTGATGGCAGGAAACCAGCGAAAGGAGCATCAACAACACTGCGAAGTAACTGATTTTCTTCATATTTCTGAAATTTTACTTTTCTATTGTTTTATATTCGAATTATTGTTATCTTTGCCGTGCGAAAACCAACCGCAAAAATAAAATAAAATTCATAAACCTTGGACAAAAAAAATGTACACGGAACTTTTTTATCGCATTGCCCTGAACAAGACGGAAGGGCTTGGGAAGTCATCGCTGAAACGGATTCTAACGGTCTCCGGATCCGCTAAAAATGTCTACGAATTTCCTGAATCCTGGCGAAGAAGTCTACGCCACTCGAAACGTTTCGACGTGGACATCCGGCTTACAGACAAACTCAAAGCACTGGCCGAAAGAGAACTCCAGTTGATGGACCATTACAACGTCAAGTTGTGCCACTATCTCGACCCGACATACCCGCAGCGGCTGAAACGATGCAACGACGCGCCCGTATCGTTTTACTACAAGGGCAGCGGCGACTTCAACCCGGCACGGACGCTGGCCGTAGTGGGCACTCGCAATGCCACCTCCTACGGCATCAAAAGCCTGACCAAGATTCTCAACGATTTGAAAGACAAGAACATCGCAACGATCAGCGGCCTGGCTTACGGCATCGACACCGTGGCACACGAGGAGTCGTTGAACCTCGGAATGCCCACGACAGCGGTGCTTGGCAACGGACTACACACGGTCTACCCTGCGACCAACAAACCATTGGCAGACAGAATCTTGGAGAACGGCGGCACACTCGTCAGCGAGTTCGACTTCGACACGGGTCCCGACCGGATGAACTTCCCCGCGCGCAACCGCATCATCGCGGGCATGGCCGACGCTGTGTTGGTGGCCGAAAGCGCAGTCAAGGGCGGGAGCATCATCACGGCACACATCGCCAACTCCTACAACCGCGACATCTTCGCTATCCCAAGCACCATCTTCGACGACATGCACGCGGGCTGCCACGACCTCATCCGCCGCAACATCGCCGCCATCGCCACCTCCGGGCAAGACCTCCTCGAAATGATGAACTGGGACACTGACTCTGCTCCGCAAGCCGTTCAGACACAGCTATTTCCAGAGCTTACCGAAGACGAGGAACGGGTCTATCGCTTCGTGGAAGGCGGCAAAAAGACCATCGACGAGATTTCCGAGCACTGCACCGACTTCTCTCCTTCCAAACTGGCCGGCATCCTGCTCACGATGGAGCTCAAGGGGGTGCTGGTCGCGCTGCCAGGAAAAAGCTACGGAACGGGGATGTGATAAAACCTTTCGGTTTTAGGTTTCAGGTTTCAAGTGATTTCGAACTTTTGAGTACCTGAAACTTGAAACCTGAAACTTGAAACCACCTGTACATCAGTAATACAACCCTATCCGTTCAGCAACGTTCCAATCGATAGTCGGGTATTCTTTGTAGCCGCTTGCAGGGTGAGAATCCATGAGTATGACGTCAAAGTAGTCTATGTCCCAAAGGGTTCCGTCTTCTGTATAAGCAACAAGAAAATCCTGGTGACCGTCACAGAGGTAGAGCCACGCTCCGTTTTTTTCCTTGAAGAGCCCGGGACGGCACCACGCATGGGCGGTTCCCATATTAAGAAAACGGACGAGGTCTTCCGTCAGTCCATAAAGATGCTGGCGGGAGACGCCGCACGGGAATGTAATAGCATAGCGGCATTCGCCGACTTTCCAAAGCAGGGGCAGATTGTCGCATAGCGTTTTACATTCTACTTCGACATAGTCGAAGAGGGTTATTTCCAACTCTTCGAAATCGGTCTGGTCATCCACCAGAATAAGCGTTTCCGTATCTATCGGATTCTTCAGCCGTTCCTCCCGCAGCGCCGCCTCCTCACGCAGCTTTTCCGCTTTTGGGTCGTATGTCATTTTCGCGATGGAGTCCCACCCTTTCTTCTGGGCACGTTGGTGTAGTTCAGGTTTGAAACACATATAGGTCCACCAAAAGAAGAACAGGAAAAAGAAAACGGTTCTGCCGATGTTGTGGTCTTTGAAAAGCGAATATGACATGGCAAAGAGAACCGCCGCCGCAATCACGGCGTAAAAAATGTAATCGAAACGTCGTTGCACCTTTTCCTGCGCTTCATACGGCTGTTTTATCAATCGCCGGCGTTTCTCGTAATATTTTTTCCTGTGGAGGGGCATGATGTTTGATTTTGGCCACAAAGATACAAAATTTCCGCACGTTTCCGCATTTTCCGCAAACGTTTCCGCAATACAATCATCGTCTTCCCCAGCTGTCCCGATCCAAATTCCGGAAATTGATGGCCTCGCTCAAATGGCCGATCTCGATGTTCGGGCTGCCGTCAAGGTCGGCGATGGTGCGGGCCACCTTGAGGATGCGGTCGTAGGCGCGGGCGGAAAGGCCGAGACGGTTCATCGCCTGCTTCAGAAGCTGCTGCCCTGCCTCGTCGATGCGGCAATATTCCCGCACCATCCGGCTGCTCATCTGCGCGTTGGCGAAGAGTCCCGGATGTCCCGCGAACCGCTGCTTCTGGATCTCCCGCGCCGCCACGACCCGCTTGCGGATCTCAGCACTTCGCTCCGACGGCTTGTCGGACGCTAACTCCTCATGGCTGACCGGGACGACCTCAACATGGAGGTCGATGCGGTCCATCAAAGGTCCCGAAATCTTACTCAAATAGTTCTGGACCTCGAAGGGTTTGCAGGTGCAGGCAATCGTCGGGTGGTTGTAGTTGCCGCACGGACACGGGTTCATCGCGGCGATGAACATGAACGACGCTGGGAACTCGACGGAATACTTCGACCGCGAAATGGTGACCCGCCGTTCCTCCAACGGCTGCCGCATCACCTCCAGCACCTGCCGTTTAAATTCCGGCAATTCGTCAAGAAAGAGCACACCGTTATGCGCGAGCGAAATCTCGCCCGGCTGCGGGTGCGTGCCGCCACCCACTAACGCC
>JAFPVR010000123.1 GCA_017395245.1 Bacteroidales bacterium
GGCGCGTGGATTGAAACAGAAAGTAAAGGATGCGGATAATCAAACCTATCAAGTCGCGCCCCCCGTGGGCGCGTGGATTGAAACACTGAAAAATAATAACCGCTCTCAGGCCGCACGTGTCGCGCCCCCCGTGGGCGCGTGGATTGAAACACAATTGTAAACAACTTAGTATGAAACTCACCAAGTCGCGCCCCCCGTGGGCGCGTGGATTGAAACACCTTGATCTGTGCGTCTTTCTCCTTGATGCGTTGTCGCGCCCCTCGTGGGCGTGTGGATTGAAACTACATGAACATCTGCCTGTCGAGGAACAGCAACAAAGTCGCGCCCTTGTGGACGCGTGGATTGAAACCCGACAAACCGCGGCAATCTGGAGCCTTTCGGAAAGTCGCGCCCCATGTGGGCGTGTGGATTGAAGTATTGACAACACATTGACGATTCGGTAGAGACGTATATTTTGCGTCTCTACGTTTTTTCTCGCCTCAAATGCCCATCTTCCCCAAGGACATTCCGCCCCGGCCTTACGGTGACGCTCGCGCTGGCGAGGCACCACACCTCCTTGGCGGTCTTGCGCGGGTGTAACTCGTGAATAGCTTGTGAGAGCATACACAAAGTTATATAAATATAAGCTTTAGTAGAGTTTTAGTGGGGCTTGAATAGAGTAGTAATAGAGTTGCACCGGAGTTACACCGGAGTTACACCGGAGTTGGAGCGGAGTTGGAGCGGAACTGTGATTCGCTGATTTAGGTTGTCACTTTTGTGTCTTGCGACTGATCCGAGTTGACGGGTTAATAATTTGCGACTGATTCAGGTTGTCGCTTGTTCTTTTTTTCGACTGTTTCTCGTTGTCAGTGTAAGACAAAAGCGGCGTCTTCTTCGATATTCATCTTTTTGTTTTCACAACTTCCTGATTCACAGCATGTAGGATGCGTGATGGATTCGTGATACTCATCAGCAAACCCTGCACCATTCCCATGGTTGTATCTTTGCCGTCGAAACTAGTTCGCGAACTGTTTCGGACGTTCTTTGACATGTTGTTTAGAAATAGCCGACCTTCCCGCATTCCAGCACCACCTTCCTGCCGTCCGCCAACGTGCAGCCGAACAGGTATCCCGCATTCCCGTCCTTGATTTTCAGCACCTTGCGCAGCTCCTCCGCCGACAACGGGAAATTCCGCACGGCAATGCTCGCGCTGGCGAGGTGCGACACCTCCTTGGCGGTCTTGCGCGTGTGGAACTCATGGACGGCCTCGATGCGGAAGACGCGGCCCGGGAAATCCTCGCGCAAGTCGTTGGCGGTGAAGAGGTTGGTGCTCTTTGCCAACTTCGCGACCTGATATTGTTGCGACAGGGCGTTGAAGATGCCAGCCTTCATCACGGCGGCGTTGGGCTCGTAAAGGTTGGAGCCCAGTTCCGTGGCGATGCAGGGTGGGGTGGTGCGCTCGGTTTCAAGGGTGGTTTCAACACGGGCGGCGGCGGTTTTGTTAATATCGACGGCAATGATGGTCGGGTCCGCTGTAGAGGTGTTATGTCCGTTCTCACCTGTCGTAGAGACGCAAAATTTTGCGTCTCTACACATACCATGATCCGAAATATCGTCCCGTTTCAACAAAAACAAAACCTCCTTGCATTCCCCCTCCACCGCGACCACATGCACGGCATACGTCTCGGGCAAATCCCGCAACGTTTGGAAGATGTCGATCATCGGGGATGTCTTGACCATCAAGGTGTTGCATCGCGACAGCAGGTCGGATTTCCATTCGAGGAGGTTCGGGGTGCAGTCCGCCAAAGAGACCACCCGCCGCCCGTGCGTGTCGCGGCGGGATGGGTCGAGGTAGATCAGATCCACGCGGCCGATGTCGCCGAGGTGCTCCTCCATTGGACCGTTGAGGATATTAACATTGTTGATAACCAGTGTTTTGCAGTTTTGTTGAAAAAGTTCGCAGAGCTCCTCCTGCGGTTCCACGTACCAGCCTTTCGTGAACTTCTTGGCGAAGGCGGCGGTATCCACCCCGAAACCGCCGCTGAAGTCCGCGAAGGATTCCCCTTTTACTAAGGATGCCTTGTAATCAGCGGTTTGCGACGAAGAGCATTGTTCCATGGAGACCTTCTTCGGGTAGAGGATGCCCTCGGTGGCGTACCATTCGGGCAGCTTCTCCTTGGCTTTCTGCCGTCCCGCGATCTGCTGCAGTGCTACGGCCATATCCACTTGCGGGTCCTTGGACGGATGCAGGGCGAGCTGCGCTACGTCGTCTCCGGCGTGCGCTGCGATGTACTGCCTTGTGGGTTCGTTAATGTTCATACTGTTCGTTGGTTATATCCTGGGGCTCGCTGCGTTTACCCTGCTTATGATTCCCAGGGTTACGCTTCGCTTCACCCTGGGTTGACACGTGTCGGGCTTGCAGCCCTCTTGGAAGAGGCTCTAATGCCTGTTGCCTAATGACTTATCTACTCCTCCTCGCTGTAATACACCTTGTAGAACTTCCCGCGTTCGTCCTCGCCCTGCTCCACGTTGTCGCGGTTGCCGTCGATGATGATCTGGATCTTGCGGTCGAGGCGGATGACGCGCTTGTAGGAGCGTTGCTGGCGGCGGAAGGCGTAGTCGGAGATGTCAAAGCTGTCGTCAATCACCACGTCGTTCTCCTCCTCAAAGCTCCGTTTGTACTGACGGAAACTTTCGATCACCTCGGGCTGTTCGATGACCTCGTTGGTGAATTCTTCCATATCGAACGTGTCATTCTCCTTGAAGAACTCCAACGAGCGGTTCAGCAGGTCGATTTGGTCGGCCTTGGAGACCTCGAACTGTTCGGGCATCGCCTTGGTGACGAAATTCTTGGCCATGGCCATCACATTCTGCGTGTTCGCGTAGCCGTCCTTGCGCTGGCGCACGTGCAGGAAGTCGTCCATCCAGTACTGCGCCTCGATTCCCCGGTTGGTGTTGTCAACCACGGCCACTACATAGCCGTTGTCGCGCTCTTTGTTGAAAATCAGGCAGCCCTTGTCAAGCTTCTTGATGTTGATGCCCTGCTCGCTTTCGAGGTTGAAGTTGCCGCCCTCGCGCAGCACCTTCAGGAACGTGTCCTTGTTCTCCGACTTGAACAGCCCGACGGCATCCACCGTATCGCCATCCACGATGCAGTCCCTGAAATAGACGGTGTAGAATTCCCCGCCCTTGATTTTCGGGTGTGAGCTCTGCTCGTAAAGATGCTTTGCAAGGTTCACCGACTGTTCGTAAAGTGTTTCGGGGTCGTCAAAAATCTGCGATGCCGCCCCATAGACCACGTTGTACTCGATCCCGCTGTCGTGGTAGAGTTCGAAGAGTTCTTCGGAGGAGAAGGGGGTGAGGAAATAGTCGGTGAGCAGCTCGCGCACGCTGTCGGAAAGGTAGAGTGCCTCCTGCGCCAGAACGACTCCTTCCGCCGCTCCCGAATTCCCCACAAGGTGGAGGGATATGTTTTCTATTGTGCTCATAATCAAAAGATTGATGTAGCCCCGTGATGGTTGGGGCTGGGGTGCAAAGGTAGGAAAAATATCGGACAAAATAACCTCGTTCTGCTTGCTGGATTACGCATTTCACCATACGTATATTACAATAGGTGTATTGAATGAAAATTTTATAAACATTTGGCTTTCAGTGCGTAATTAAAAATCGTCTGTTAATTATTGTTAAAAATGCATTTGCCTCTTGACAAGCGGCTTTTTTTGTTGTATCTTTGCACTGACAAAAACAATTTATCAACCTAAAACCTAAATCAATGAAAGACAAGGTACAAGTAATGTTTTTATGGGTGCTTCTTATGCTCGTTTCGACGCATATTCACGCGCAGCAAGCGGAAATGCAGGATGCATACAAGCGGGAGTACGACAATTGTATGGCCGACCTTTTGTGGCGTCAGTATCAAGACGTAAGCGGCTGGTTTGAAGCGGCTTATCAAGAATATCCAACGGTTCCGCGAGGGGTGTTGGAGGCGGTGGCGTTCCAATACACGCGCTTCACCCCGAATGTGGTCATGGACACGCTGGAGGCTGATCCTTCCGAGATTCCCCGGACCTATTCCGTCATGGGGCTGACGTTGCACGGGAAAGGAGTGTTCCGGGAGAATGCGCGCCTGCTGGCCGCCACCACGCCCTATCCGCTCGAAGCCATCCTGTGGGAGCCCGGCGTGGCGGTCAAGGCCTACGCCAATGCGTTCGCCCGACTGCAGCGCGATCACGCCATTTTCGGCGATTCGCTGGAACGTTACAAGCCCATCTTCACCGCCCTTTGCGAGCTGCCGCTGACGAGGGATGGCGATGACGACTTCGCGATGAACAGTTTTCTGTACATGATCTACTACTTTTTAGATAAGGAGGAGTATGCCCGTTTTGGGGTTCCGCCCAGAACCATTGATTTTAATCGGCTGTTCGGGGAGGAGTACGGGCGGCTGCGCGGGGGGCGTGCCGAGGTGTCGCCCGCGCCGGGCATGCGAGCCGGTGCCACCACTCCCGACTATCCCGGTGCGATTTTTCTGGCGGCCGCCTCCTGCAACTACACGGCGGGCAGGGGAGGAGCGACCATCACGGCCGTCACTATCCACTACACGCAGGGCACCTACGCGGGATCCATCGCGTGGTTCCGGAACTGCAGCGCGCAAGCCTCCGCGCACTATGTTATCCGCTCTGTCGACGGGCAGGTTACCCAGATGGTGCCGGAGGCCGACAAGGCTTGGCATGTCGGGGTTGCCAACAGCTACACCATCGGCATCGAACACGAGGCCTTGGGAAACATTTACTCCTACTTCACGACGGCCATGTACGAGTCGTCGGCCAATCTGGTGAAGAACATCTGCTCGCGACGAAGTAACATCAACCCGCACCGGGTCTTCTATCGCGACACCCTCGACAACGGTACTGTGCTGAACTACGGGCTGCACAGTCTGGGTGGGGCCACTGCCTGTACGCAAATCCGTGGGCACCAACACTTTCCGAGCCAGACGCACACCGACCCCGGACCGTATTGGGACTGGAACCGCTACTACAAGCTGATCAATGACAACCCGACGGTTGTGGAGTCGACGGGCGCGACGGGAACCTTCACCGACTCGGGCGGTCCTAACGGCAACTACGGCGACGACGAGCGGCGGCTCTTCCGTATCCATATCCCCGGGGCCGACAGTGTAGCGTTGATGTTCCAGAGTTTCAACCTGGAACCGGACTACGATTTTATGTGGATTTACGCCGGCGGTTCGGAGTTTTCGCCGCTGCTCGGACGATGGAACACGCAGTCGCCCGGACGGGTTGTCGCGGCGGGCGACCAGATGCTGGTGGAATTCCGCTCCGACTGCGCCACCACGGCCTCCGGCTGGAGCGCGACCTGGCAGGCCGTCCACGCCGACCCTAATTCGCAAGGGGATGATGGAGGAGATAGCGGTGGAGGTACCGGAGGAGATGCTGGCGGTGAGAACGCTGGAAATGGCGGTGATGGCGGTGGTGGCGATAGTGGTGATGACGGCGGCGGTAATAACAGCGGAGGCGATGACGGGAATGATGATGACGATGATGGGCAAGTCAACGATTGGGAACCGGACGCGAACGAGCCGCTCTCTGACAATGCTTTGCCGCAGACGGTCATCAATACGGACGCTTCACAGTGGATAACCCAAGGGTTCACCGCGACGTTCTCCGATTCGGACGATTCCGGCCTCAAGTGGCGGTTCTACCAGATTATGGAGTCGGACGGGACCGTATGGAGTGCGCGTCCGGAGCAGGGGTTCCTATGCGACAACTTCGACCAGTCCTTGGATGCCTCGGTCTGGGTGAACAATTCGACCCATCCCTGGACAGTGTTGAGTGGCGCGTTGTGTCAGAACAATGCATCGGCCGGTTATTCAGGGGTGGCGGCGCATCACAACGGGGCTTCGCACACCGCCTACCTCTACGACTTCTACCTCAGATTCACGAGCGGGGAGAAATGTTCGTTCTTCTTCAACTGCAACAATGCCCCCTCCGCAACCTCCCTCTTTTCAGGCTATGAGGTCTGCTTTGACAGGGAAAACCATACGGTGAGCCTTTTTCGACTGATTTTGGGCGCAAAACGATTGCTGAAGACAAACACGCAAGTCTATTTCCAGACCGGGACAAGCTACTTGTGCCGCGTTGTGTTCGACAGCTCGACGGGTGAGATTGTGGTCTTGCGCCACGCCAACAGGATTATCAGGGCGGTGGACAATGTGCTGGCGACAACGTCAGACGCCTACGTCGGATTTGTCACCCGCTATGCGGCGGTAAGCGTCGACAACCTGCGGGTTTACGGGTCCCGCAGTGCCGCCGTCCCGATTTCCGTTGGCTCCTCCGGACACTGCGATCTCCAACGCCAGGCGGTGAACGGTTTGAGCCGCACCAAGCTGAAATCCATTGTGATGGACAGAGCCTACAAAATGTCCGCCTTGGTGGAGAAATCCTTGAAGGTGGATTACACCGCGCCATCGGTGGTGACGAACCTCGCCTTGCAGACGGAGACGGAGCCGCAGCCGGACGGAACCCTGCTAGTCAATGTGTCCGCTTCATGGTCCGCCTCTTCGGACGCGCAGTCGGGTATCCGGCGGTACTATTTTCACAATAGTGGCATGAACACCCCGTCGCTGAGCTACCTTTGGACAGACAATGGATTGGTCCTCTCTTGTCATCCCGACTATCTGCTTGACCAAAGTCAGGTGTTGACGTTCAGCGTGGTGGCGGAGAACCATGCAGGACTGCTTTCTTCGCCTGTCAAGAAGATGATAGCCTTCACCTCAGCCATAGGAAAGCTCCCCAAACAGGAGTTGGCGAGATGGGATTTGCTGTCGGGAAGGTGCCTCCACATACACTGTACTCCTACGCAGGATGGGGAAACGGATGCCTCGGGTGCGCTGGTGTACGCTGTGTACGACATGGCTGGAAAGCGGGTGAGGGAGGGGACTTTTCACGACCAAGTGTCGGTTGATATCGGCGGTTTGAGAAGAGGCGTGTATCTGCTTCGTGTCACTAGCGGTCCGAAGGTGTTGCTTGCAGACAAGGTGGTGCTGCTCCGTTGAGCGATGAGGGAATGTGGGATTGGATTTTCAACATTCCCGTGGGAATTATTCGTGCAGATCCGAGTGTGGACCACTTGAAATTTTCCTATTTTCGCATTTTGAATGATTAATCATGGTTTGTGATTTAAGAATTTGATTATGAGATATTTGGAAAGTATAGTTGAGGAGAATCAACAGATTACGGACGATATTTTTGTCCTTTGTGTCACGTTCGCGGGAGGCGATGTCAAGCCCGGTCAGTTCTATATGCTGAAAAGCTGGGATACGGAGCTGACATTGATGCGACCCATCAGTGTGTTCCAGGTCGAAGATGGCTATCTTTGGTTCATGTATCGCACGGTTGGCGCGGGGACACGGCGGATGTCCGAGTTGAAAAACGGGGACCGCATCCGTCTGCTCGGACCTTGCGGCAACGGCTATCCTTGCGAGGAACTGAAGGGTAGGGTGGCGCTTGTCGGAGGTGGTGTCGGTATCCCGCCGCTCTGCCACACCGCCGAGGTGTTGCATCGTAACGGTCTCACGGTGGATGCCTACCTCGGTTTCCGCGACGAACTTTTCGCCGTGGGGGATATCGAACTGTGGTGTACCGACATGTTCATCTCCACCGAACACGGCGAGGAAGGCTACAAGGGGTTCGTCACGGATCTGTTGAAACCTGAGCGTTACGATGCGGTGCTCACCTGCGGGCCCGAGGTGATGATGCGCAAGGTTGCCGCGATGTGTGCCGATGCGAATGTCACCTGCTATTGCTCGCTCGAACACCGCATGGCCTGTGGCATCGGAGCTTGCTTGGGATGCAGCATCCGCACGAAAAACGGCATGAAACGTGTCTGCAAAGACGGCCCGGTGTTCCGCAGCACGGATCTGATGTGGTGATGACACAAAACGGCAATGTTATTATGGCGTTGCGCATTGTAAAAACGCAATGCATTGCGTCTTTATGTGGGCATGAGTTTTAACAGACCGTGCGTTTCAACAGGTCATGCGTCTTTGGATCATTCGCCTTTTGACCGTATGTCGTAACAGGCCGTGCGTTTTTACATGGTACTGTGTCTCAACAGGACTGTTTGCCCAAACCGAAAAAAAATGTATAGAACAAAGAGATAGATTATGGATAACGACGTGAAATTGTCAGTGGAAATCGCGGGTGTTCCGTTTCGGAACCCCCTCATCGCCGCCTCCGGCACCTTCGGGTTCGGCGAGGAATACAACGAACTGTACGACGTGGGCTGTCTGGGCGGCATCTGCTCCAAGGGGCTGACGCTGCATCCTAAGGACGGCAACGAAGGCATCCGTGTCTGGGAGACCGCTTCGGGCATGATGAACAGCGTGGGATTGCAGAACCCCGGGGTGGAGGCCTTCATCGCCTCCGGCATCGCGCAGATGCGGCGTTTCGGCAACGTGCTCATCGCCAATATGGGCGGTCACAGCATGGACGACTACATCACCGGCGCGGCGATGCTTTCGGACGCGGACATCGACATGCTGGAGTTGAACATTTCCTGCCCGAACGTGAAAAGCGGCGGCATGGCCTTCGGCATCAAGGCGGACGTGGCCAAAGAGGTCGTTTCGGAGGTCCGAAAGGTCTGCCGCAAGCCCTTGATTGTCAAGCTTTCGCCGAATGCCGAGAACATTGTGGAGATGGCGCTTGCGTGCGAGGCCGCCGGTGCCGACGCGCTCTCGTTGGTCAACACTTTCCAGGCCATGGCCATCGACATCCGCAAGCGGAAGCCGGTTTTCAACAACGTCTACGCCGGTCTGTCCGGCGCGGCCATCAAGCCCATCGCGCTGCGGATGGTGCACGCCGTGTGCAAGCAGGTGCATGTTCCGGTCATCGGCATCGGCGGCATCTATACGGCGGAGGATGTGCTGGAATTCGTCATGGCGGGCGCGGCGGCCGTCCAACTGGGCACCGTCAACTTCAACAACCCGCTCGCCGGCCGCGAGGTTTTGGACAGTCTCGTTGAACTCTGCCGCTGCGAAGGTATTGCCGACATCAACACCGTACGGGGAATCTGCTGACGAATCTCCCGCGCCCCAACCCAACAGTCAAAGGTCAAAGGTCAAGGGTTAAAAGTCAAAGACCAAGGGTCAAAAAAGTACAATAAAACGAGACCCGATAGCGTTGTCTGTTTTGTTATTAAATATTTGAGATATGAGAAAAAATCAGATGAAGTCAATCGTAATGGCGCTTGTCTCCATGTTCGTGCTGAGTCTTGCCACGATGGGGACCGCCGACGCGCAGTTCACCATAGGAATCCAGGTTGCCGGCAATGCGGCGAATTATAACCAGTTGACAAAGAAGAATTTTGGCATGGAAGCCGGAATTTTCATGCGCCTCGGCGACGGGTTCTTCTTCCAGCCTGAAGCGAACTATGTCTTCAAGCGTTCGACACCGATCAACAGCACCGACGAGTTTTCCTCCGACGATGTGATCAAACAGCATTACGTGTCCGTGCCGCTGTTGTTAGGCTACCATTTCATCAACAATGAGAATTTCAAGTTCCGGTTGACCCTTGGACCGCGCTTCGATTTCAAGATTGGGGACAATCAAGGGGATAATCCTTGGCAGACCAACACGGTGCAGTGGGGAGGGCAGGCCGGTGTCGGCATCGACTTTTGGCGTTTCGCCCTTGATTTCAGCTATTGTATCGCCGCCGACAATTTCCGCAACATCATAGAGGGCACCCATCAGACGAAAATGGCGAACATGTTCATTCTGTCGCTGGGATTTAAGTTTATCAAGTAACATTGTATCAGCGAATTAATATTGCAAGAAACAAAATTTGAGGGCAGACCCAAGATTTTGTTCTGAAAATCCGTTATTGTATATGAGAGAGCATTCGGAAGTGCAGGATTGGGTTTGTGCGTGCCGCAAAGGCAATGCCCGGGCGCAGCGCAAGCTTTTCAAACACTTCTACAGCATGGCAATGCAGATTTGCATGCGTTATGCGGGAAGTTCCGATGAGGCTGCCGATATGCTCAACGAGGGTTTCTTGAAGGTGTTTTCTAACCTCGACAAATATGAAAGCACAGGTTCTTTTGAGGCATGGCTGAAGCGCGTGGTGAGCAATGCCGCCTTGGATTACAGGCGGAGATATGTTCAACAGGTTGAACTGGTGGAATTGGATGGGCTGCAGGAAGTGCAGATAGCGGACTATTCGATGAATGATGCGGTCTCGAATATCTCGTCGCAGGAGTTGATAGGGTTGATCCAGACGTTGCCGCCCGTCACCCGAACGGTGTTCAACATGTTCGTCTTCGAAGGTTACTCACACAGGGAAATCGCCGAGGAGATGAGCATCACCGAAAACACCTCCGCATGGCATGTGAACAGCGCACGGTCAAAACTCAAAGAGTTAATTTGTAAAATGTATGACGTATAATATGACGGATTTCGACAAATTGATCAAAGAGAAAGCGGAGCAGGCGGAATATGCCTACAAACCCGACGCTTGGAAAAGTTTCCGGCTAAAAGCGGGGATGGGGCGTGGCACGGTTGGATATTGGGCTGCGGGGGTCGCCACAACCGTGGTTATAGGAGGCTCGCTTGCCTTTATGCTCAATCGTGAGCCAAGGACAGCCTCCACCGACTCCCCGACGGAAACTTCGATAATCGTGGCGGATTCCTCTTGCGAGAATATGCAGTCACCCATGTCGGCGGATACATTCTTGGTGGAGGAAACAGCCGCGAAAACGACCCCAGCCACAGGCAATCATCGTGCTGGTGCGCAGGAACGTGTGCAGCCTGCGGAGAAGCAGCCCGAGCAGACGACCACCGTTGCGAAAGCTCCCGAAAAACCGTCCGTCACAACCCCGCGCTATGGTCGCCCGTTGGTGATTGACGTGGACACGATCAAGGACAATGTGCCCTCCGATGAAGAACTTCGCAATGGTCACAGTCGGCTGTATTGATTTGTTTTAAAAATTGTGTATCTTTGCCCGTTCAAATTTTTGGTTATTGCAAATTGAAAATCGACAAGGATATTACAAATTAAAAATCGAACAATATGAGCAAATTAGTAACAATTGAAGAAGCGGTTGCGCATGTGAAAGACGGAATGACCCTTATGATCGGCGGCTTTTTGGGTGCCGGCACAGGCGTGAAAATGGTGGAAGCCATTGCCAACAAGGGTGTTAAGGATCTCACCCTCATCTGCAATGACACGGCCTATCCCAACAAGTTCATCGGCATGCTGATTTCCAACAAGCAGGTGAAGAAACTCTATGCCTCCCACATCGGTACCAACGCCGACACTATCCAGCAGTTCAACGAGAAGACGCTGGAGATTGAATTCTGCCCGCAAGGCACGCTGGCAGAACGTATCCGTTGCGGCGGTGCAGGCCTCGGCGGTGTCCTCACCCAGACCGGCCTCGGCACTGTGGTCGAGAACGGCAAGCGCAAAATCGAAGTCGACGGCAAGGAGTACCTCCTCGAACTGCCCCTCCATGCGGATGTCGCCATTATCGGTGCCAGCATTTGTGACGAGATGGGCAACGCCATCTACAAGGGCACGACCCAGAACTTCAACCCCATGATGGCTGCCGCCGCCGACCTGGTGATTTTGGAGACCAAGGAACTCGTTCCCACCGGCTCCATCCCGATGGAACAAATCCACACGCCGGGAATCTATGTTGATTATATTGTGAAATAACGATTAACGGTCACGTTTGGACGCACGGCCATGTGGAGACGCACGACCGTGCGTCTCTACGACCCGAATATCTCATCGTGTGTTATTTCCCGATGAAACATATTCTTCCGATAATCATCCTCCTCACGATATTCCGTTCGGGTCTGCTCGCGCAGAGCGGCCCGAGCGGTTTTGATTTGGCGTTCGACAAAAAGGCCAAAGAGGTCAGCATTGTTACGTGCGCTGAGAACGGATTCTGTGTTGTGACGGAGTCGAAAAGCCGGAAAATACACACTCTTGCCGTCGTACATGCGGATACCGCCATGCGGACGGTCTGGGACACCGTGCTTTCGGTGCCGCAGAACTGGCAGGTCAGCCGCGTCTTCCATGAGGACGGAACGCTGATTCTCCTCTGTCGGCATTTGCAAGGCAAACGGGTGACTGACAGCCTTTCAGTGCTGCTATACCATACGGCATCCCGTACGCTCGAGACCCGCGATGTGGTGCTCGGACTGTCGGGAGACGCTGTTGCCGCCGACTGGCACTATTACCACGGAAACCTGCTCTTTTCCTCGAAAGCGAAATCCACCGACGGGGTTTGGTATCTGCCCGCTGGTTTCAACGCCCCTTTTCAGTTCTCCTTCACGCGGGAAAATCCCGGCCGGGTGCTTTCTCTTGACGTGGACACTACGAACGCGATGGCAGTCATTGTGTTCAACTCCGGAAGCCGTACCATGTATTTTGAGACCGACTTCCAGGGAAGGTCCTCCTTCGCCAACGTAATCGGGGAGCCGGCCACGCAGGCGCAGTGGATTCCCGTCAGCCGTAACCATTCGGTGCTGATGCTCTATTTCCATGACAACGAGAACTTTATGATGCATCCCGTCAACATTTTGAACCACAAGGTGATGCCGTCGGACACACTCTTCTGTGCCGACATCAACGTGCCGAAGACAGATCCTACCGAGGCCAAAGCGAAGCGCACCATCATCGTCGTGCCGTATAACTATGTTCGCTTCTTCCCGACCCACGCGGGCTGTTTGGGCGACAAAATATTCTGTGTGACAGAACTTTATAGTCTCGAATACAGCAACTATTTCAACGGGTGGTATGTGGAGCCGCGTTTCGAGGGCTACCGCTACGAGCGCGCCGATGTCCACTTTTTCGACACCAACGGGGTGTTTCGAACCAACCTGACTTTTCCTTATGGAGAGGATTCCCCTTTACGTACAAACGTGTATAAAGTCCTGAATGTGAAAGGCTTGCCGAATGGAGACATTCTGCTTTACCATCTTGACTCCCGTACGCTCACCACGATGCTCTTGGATGATGCCTGTGCGTTGAAGAGTCCGGTCAGCAGTGCGGATCTCCCAATGTTGGGCCCGGCCTATTCAGGTCGTTACAAGACTGTCCCGGGCGCGATGCAGTGGTGGTACGGTAACCGTTTCCTGCTCACCGCCTACCGCATGAACCCCGGTTCGCAACGGAAAGTGGGCCTGATGGTCCGGAAAATGGAGTACAATTAAGGGTCAAAGTCAAGGTCAAAGTCAAAGTCAACGGTCAACGGTCAACGGTCAAATCGCGGAGTTCGTCGACCGTGAACCAGATTTCCATGGCGGGTTTAAGTGTTTTTTCGTTCTTCTTCTTGCGGAAAGGTTCCTCCTGTTTTGAGAGGAAGTATCTGTAACTCAGCGCAGTGCCTGTTTTGACACAGAGTTGAATCAGATATTTCACGCTTTCGTCTTCGCTCTCGGCAAGTTGATTCCGCATCCAGTCGCGCATGATGTTGGTGCTTACCTCCGGCGCAAAGGCGGTGAAAGTGTAGTAGTATACGAAGCGCCCGTTGTCTATGCCGACGGAGTCGAGCCTCATGCTCTCGTCAAGTTGATTGGGGCATTGAAGGTTGGTGGAGACAACAAGATTCTCCAGCTCTATTTTTGCCTGTTGCTCTTCGGAATAATTTTCCATTGACATGATTTCCCCGACTTCTGCGGGGGAGAAATAAATCTCCAGTGTGCTGTCTGTCTCCTGTATCCGGTAGTGGAATAACACTCCACCGTTCAATGAAATCAGCGGGTCGTAGAAATTCTCGCTGCCCCGTGTAGAAGCGATTTGGTTTCGGAGAATCGTCTTCAAAGCCTTGGTGTCTAGTTTGTGAATAGAAGCGGAGTCGATGTTGCAATAAAACTGCAGCGTTTCCTCGTCGTATTGTATCCGTTCCATTGTCACTGCTCCGGTATTGACGGGTAAGTTTTCCCGGCTGTACTTCTCCACTTCGTTGGCGTAGATCTCCGGCAGCATCTGTTCCACCACTTTCTCACGGGTGAGGGAGTCCATGCTGGTCGCCATCAGCTTCCCGTTTACAATCTCTTCTGTGGTGATGTATATATCGTTGGTTCTGCGGGTGTTCTCCTCCATGTAGAGCACCCGAACGCCTTTCAAGTGGTTGAGGAACATCTCTTTAGTGATGATAACGGAGTTCCAAATATCCGGTGTCTCAAAAGCCTCTTCGATAGTCGTTTTTAATACGGAGATGAGCGTATTCTTGACGATGCCCTGTTCGTTGGGCGTCATGTTGTAGTTCGTGGTGTTTTCCGGGGTGGAGATGACGAAAAGGAATATTCCGTCCTTGAAATCCGCACTTACCAGCTCGTTTTGGTCTGCACTGTCGAATGGTTCGTAATTCTCCAACATCACCTTTGCGCTCTCTTTCATGAATGCCTCCATCTGACTATCGTTTGCCGGTGTCAGCTCCTCGGCGGTTTCAAGTAGCTGCTCAAGTTCTTCAGGTGTGAGCCAAATGGAGAAACTGTCTGTACGAGAGGTGTTTACGTATACGAAACGGACAGCATACTCTGTTTCAACAAGGTTTTCCAGCAGATCTTCATCTGTTAAGAAGTTGTCCCTTAATTGTTCGGTAATCTCTTTTTGTCGCTCCTTTCTGTCGTTGAATATAGCGTCGTTGATCGAATGGAAATGGAAAGTCAGCGTCTCGTTGTCAATAAAGATGGAGTCGCGAAAGATATTCTGCCCGGGGGGCGCCGGATTGTCGGAAGAATGTCTGTTGGAACTGTATACGTCTATTTGCAGGGAGAGCCTGGCACCCCACTTTTCCCCGTCCTTGTAGGCGGTCTTGGAACGGTCGGCCCAGATTTGGCGCATCTCCTGCGGAGTGTATCGAATGGTGAAGGTGCTGTCGGTTTCTTTGATCTTGACATCGTAGGCAACTCCGCCGTTGATGTCGCCGAGGTGGCTGTAGAGGTAGTTGAAGTAGGTGTGTTCAAGCCGGTATCGGAGGCGGTCGGCGCACAGATCCTTCAGTTCGGAGGTGCCCATTCCCATCAGTACATCCTCTTCCGCCGTGATGTGGAAATGCAGGACTCCGGGTGAATAGGTGAGTTTCTCGACGGTAACGCCATCGACCCACATCGGGCAGTTGCGTTTGGAATTCATGCCCACCACTTTAGCGAACATCTCTCGGTCGATAGGCTGTGCGCGCAAATCGTCCGCCAGTAGTCCCGACAGGAACACCACGACCCACAGTATGAGGATACGTTTCATTGTAAATAAGTCGTGTTAATCGCCAATCATTGCCCTGAATTCCTCCTCCGACACTATCGGAATCCCCAATGCCTCTGCCTTTTTGCGCTTCTCCGGCCCCATCTTCTCGCCGGCGAGGACGAAAGAGGTGTTCTTCGAAATGGAAGAGACGTTCTTGCCGCCGTTCTGCTCGACCAGCTCCTTGATGGCGTCGCGCGGGATGGAAAAGACACCGCTGACTACAATACTTTTTCCGTCAAGTTTTTGTGATACAGATTTTTGCAATTCTTTATTAAACTCAAACTTTAAGCCAGCTTCGCGCAGCCGCATCAAGATTGCGAGGTTCTCGGTGTCGTTGAAATAGGCGATGATGCTGTCGGCGACGCGCTCGCCTACATCTTCCACGGTCATCAGTTCCTCTTTCGGAGCGTTGGCCACCGCGTCCATGGTTTCGAAATGGCGGGCTAACTTTTTGGCCGTCACCTCGCCCACGAACCGGATGCCTAAGGCGAAGAGCACTCGCTCGAACGGCACCTGTTTCGATGCCTCGATGCCGTCGAGGATGTTCTGCACCGTCTTCTCACGGAAGGATATGGTCTTCGTCTTGCCGTTTTCGTCTTCAATAACCTTCTCTAAACCAAAAAGTTGCTCGTATGTGAGGCTGTAGAAGTCGGCGATATTGTTCACTAATCCGTTGGCGTGTAACATATCGATTTTGCCCTCGCCGAGGGAGTCAATGTTCATGGCCTTGCGGGCGATGAAGTGCTCTAACCGGCCCTTGATTTGCGGGGCGCAGTGGTCGCTGTTGGGGCAGAAGACACCTGCTTCGCCCTCGGCCTGCTGCAGCGGGGTGCCGCAGACGGGACAATGACTGATGAAGGGAATGCGTTGCGCATCGGGGAGCCTCTTTTCGATGTCCACGCCCACGATTTTGGGGATAATCTCGCCGCCCTTCTCCACAAAGAGGCTGTCGCCCTCGCGGATGTCCATCTCCCGCATGAAGTCGCGGTTGTTGAGGGTGGCGCGTTTCACCACGGTGCCGGCCAACGAGACAGGACTGAGGTTGGCCACGGGCGTGACAATGCCGGTCCGGCCCACCTGGAAATCGACACTCAGCAGTTTCGTGGAAACGCGGTCGGCCTTGAACTTGTAGGCGATGGCCCAACGCGGGCTCTTGGCCGTGGCGCCCACCTGCCGCTGCTGGTCGAAATCGTTGACCTTGATGACCACGCCGTCAATCGGGTAGGGCAGCGACTTGCGCTTCTCGTCCCATGTGTGCAGGAAGTTGTAGACCCCTTGCAGGTCGGCGACTTTTTCCATCACATCGGGTTTTCGGAATCCCCATTCGTGGAGTTTTAGTAGTCTGTCAAAATGGTTGTTTTCAGGAAGTTGTTCGCCTAACCCGAAGTAAAGCTTGAAGTCCAATCCGCGTTTGGCGACCTCAGCGGAATCCTGTAGTTTGAGGCTTCCGGAGGCTGCGTTTCGCGGGTTCGCGAAAGGGGCCTCGCCAATCTCCTCGCGCTCGGCGTTGAGTTGTTCGAAGCTGCTGAACGGCATGATGATTTCGCCGCGCACCTCCATGAGCGGAGGGTAGTCGCCCTGCAGTTGGAGGGGGATGGTGCGGATGGTGCGCACGTTGGGGGTGACGACATCGCCGCGAACACCGTCGCCACGGGTTACGGCACGCACGAGTGTGCCGTTCTCGTAAATCAGGCTGATGGCCACGCCGTCGTATTTGAGCTCGCAGACGTAGGTGGGGGGTGTGGCGAGCAGTTCGCGCACACGGCGGTCGAACTCGGCGAGATCCTCCCGCGAGTAGGTGTTGCCAAGCGACTGCATGGGATACAGGTGTTCGGCGCTCTCGAACCGTTTCGTCACCTCGCCGCCGACCCGCTGCGTGGGGCTGTCGGGCCGCCGCAGCTCTGGGTAAGCGGCCTCAAGGTCAATGAGTTGCTGCAGCAACTGGTCGAAATCGTAGTCCGAAATCGTCGGGTTGTCCAGCATGTAGTACTGGTAGTTGTGCCGGTTGATTTCCTGCGTGAGCCGGTCGATGCGTTCCTGCGGGGTAGGGTTCTTCTCTGCCATGAGTTTGAAATTTGGCGGCAAAAATACGATTTTAGACGACAACTGGGACAACGGAGGACAACTATTCTTTGTGCTTGTATTATAGAAAGGAAATCACGTTTATAAATGAAATAAGATGTGTAAACAATCGGATATTTTTATACCCTTTTGTTTAATACCAAATCCGGCAGGATGACCGCATACTCTTCCTCCTCTTCTTCGCTTTTCCATGCCACAATACAGCTGATTCGGGCTTCGGTCACGGAATATCCTTTCTCAAACCAGTGCTTTAGATCCTCCCGTTTTGATTTGGATAAATGGACGATTCGATTTCCTGCGGAATCTCTAAGAAACCCGTTGTCGTAGAACATGGGGATGCCACTATATAATTGGAGAATGAGGTTCTTGATCTCTTTGAAAAATCCCAGGTTGACATCTCGCATGGACAACTGCATTACAATTTCGTCAGGTTCAGGATATATGCTCACATCGTGCTTGTATTGAACATGTTGAATCCTATTTTGAAATATAGGGGTGTTGCAGTGAATGTGGAGGTTGTGTTTGGCACGTGTGATGCCGACATACAATTTCCGAATGCTTTCTGCTGTTGTGGCATCTTCGTGGTTGAGCAGCATGTAGGCGGTGTCAAACTCACGTCCTTTGGCTTTGTGTATGGTGGAAACGAAGATTGTTTCGTTGTCTTCTCCGCAGAAATCTTCTAACTTCGATTCAAACAAAAACTCGTTCAAATCCGTAAAGTATTTTTCTCTGTGAGTCGTCTCAAAGGCAATGAAGAATTGTTGGACATAACCTAAACATGCACTGTTTTTATACTTGGTTAGAGTTTTACTTTTAGCACATTGCCACAAATTATCACTTATAATGGGAGAAGCAAGCTGTTGCTTGATTTTTTTCAGGAAATAGCGGATTTCCATCAAATTGTAGAAACGAAACCCATCTGTTGATTGGATTAGTCGTGCATGCAAGCCCGTCTTATTCAGGAGCCCTGCCGCCTGCGCTGCTTCGTCGTTGGTGTTGGTCAGTACGCAGGTGCGCTCTCCATTATAGGAAGATTTGATGTCGCGGATGAGCGGGAATAGGAGGTTTTCATTCAGGTATTCCGTGATTTCCACCTGACCGAGCTGGTTGTTCACAGAGGTGCAGACAGTGGATTTCATCCGGTCAGGCAGTCGTTTGATGAAATTCTCTGCAAACGAGACAATGGCTTGGTCGCTTCGGTAATTTTCTGTCAATTCATATTTTACAGCCCCTAACTCATCAATCATCATGCGAATGTATTTGGCATCGGATCCTCTGAAACTGAAGATATTTTGGTCGTCGTCACCCACGGCAATGACACGCATCTCCTCATTCTGTTTCATCAGCGCCCGGACTAAGCCATACTCATGGACATCCATGTCTTGCGCTTCGTCAATAACCAATACGGTCTTGCTGATTCGGCCAGGTTCCACTTGTCCGTTCTCAATCATTAGAGTGGCGCGTTCCACCACATCGTCTGAATTTTCGAGGGAACCATTTTCGCCGAGCAAGTCGAAACTATACGAATGGAAAGTCTTGATTTCCACGAAGTAAGCGGGGGTGCCAATCAAATCTATCAATCGCTGTTTGAATTCGGTGGCGGCGGCACGGGAAAAGGTGAGCATCAACAATTGTTCATGCTTCACATCCTCTAACGACAGCAATGAAGCCAATTTGTGAACCAAAACCCGAGTCTTGCCGCTACCGGGCCCGGCGGCTACCACAATATATTTGGAGGTTTTGTCGGTGATGATTTTTTGTTGAGCTTCAGACAATTCCCCAAACAATTGCCGATATTTCGCAGGGGTGATGTTTTTCTCAATCTCAGCAGCCCGATCCCCCTTGAAATAGGTTCCGATGAACTTCTTGAAGTCCATCTGGAAATAATCATGCACGTATTGTAAAGCTGCGGCATAATCCTTTACCATTAGGTTTGCATATTCCCCAACAATATGTATTTGTCTGATTTTCTGCTTGTAAAACTCGTCAAGCATTCTGTAATCATCAATTTTGTAGCGATATTTCATCTCAGATTTGCGATGGATGAGCATGGCATTGTAGATGACGAGAAAACCTCCTTCCAGTTTCAGTGCTCCTATTTTGGACATATAAAGCAACGCATTTTCCATGTCTTTGATACGGGTGCTCTGCGTTTGCGATAGTAAATCACGGGGCTGTTCAATGTATTCTTTGAGCAGTTCGGTCAGGGAGAAAGTGATTTTGCTTTCTGGGGAGGATGATTGGCGTTGCTCTTTTTGTAACTGAAATAACTTATCGATGATGAACTTGCAAATGTTTATTCTGGTTTCAAGTTTCAACAAAAGCTGATTTGGTTCCTGCTTCAACGATACTTGAACACTTTTACTGTTGTTATGTTCTTTTTTGTTGATATAGGACTTCGTTGACAGGAAGTTAAGTACAGTGTTAATGTCCTTTATCGTGGAGTGGACACCGTCGGCATTAGCTTCCTCGTTGATTGTTTTATAGGTGTTCTCGTTATCATCTTGCGCAAAACGCTGTAGTAAATATTGTTCGAGAAGTGCAAATTTTTCTACGGTATTCCATATTTTCCGCTTGTTGTCGGTTTGAAGAATATGTGCAATCATGTCGCGGGTGTCGGCCAAAATACCGTCTTGTCGCATGATGTTTACGGCGTTAATGACCTCCGCTTTGGTCATGCCGAGGATGTCAGCCAGATAGTCCACTCTGGATTCGGCATCTTCGCCCTCTGCAGTGGTTGCTTTGGCAATATGTTTGGCGGAAATCAGCGATTTGATGATTCGGATGGCATTTTGGCGGTCGTTGTCATCAAATAGTTCGGAATTTTCGATGCGCAGGCGCGCTTCGTCCATGTTTTTCACCGTTATGCCGGTGGCGAAAACATGCGGGACATTGCTTCCCCTGCTGAGATATCCGGCCTGTTCCAAAGCGGAAATAGCCGTTCGTACGCGGGTTTCAATATCTGGCACCTCATCGTTCCAACCGGCTTGTCGTGCAATTTCCAGAGCCGAACATTGCACGGTCTTGAACTGTTTCGTAAGATCTTTCACGGCTTTCCAAACTTGCTGTATCTCGCTGATACTTAGTTTTGTCTGATTCAAAAGGATAAAATGTTTGTCCAAATCATGGTCGCTGTAAAGTACATAGCATTTGGCTTCCATTTCTGGATTTCGTCCTGCTCTTCCTGCTTCTTGAACATAATCTTCCAAAGAAGCGGAGATATCATAGTGAATCACCATGCCTACATCTTTCTTGTCCACGCCCATCCCGAAGGCTGAAGTGGCCACCATGATTCGCACCTCATTGCTAATGAACTTGTTTTGGGTGGCGATTTTATCATTGGAATCCATTTTCCCGTGATAAGGTAGCGCCTGAAAACCATCCATGGAGAGTTTATTGGCCAAATCGACAGCCTTTTTGGTGCGTGAAACGTAAACGATAGTGGGTTTAGGATTGGCAACCAGCAGATTGCGCATGTAGTTGTACTTTTCTTCCTCCGTTTCCGCATGAATCACGGCATATTTTAGATTCTTACGTGTTGAAGTGGACGCGAAGATTTTCAGTTCGATATTTAGTTTCCGTTTGAAGTAGTCGTATATGTCGGAAATCACTTTTTGTTTGGCCGTCGCTGTAAAGCATGAAACAGGAATAGGGGTGTCGAGTCTTTTCTTTTCTTGTAACTGTCGGATGAAATCACCAATGTAAAGGTAATCCACGCGGAAGTCTTGTCCCCAGGAGGAAAAGCAGTGCGCTTCATCAATCACAAATCGAATCACATTGCGCGAAAGAAGTATCTTTTCGACAGTTTTAGAGCGCAGCATTTCAGGGGAAATGTAGAGCATGGTGGCGGAGCCGTTGGCCACCCGCTCGAAAGCATCTGCGCGAGAGATGGGATCCAACATGCCATTGATGGTTACTGCTTCTGTGATTCCTCGTTCCAATAGGTTATCTACCAGATCCTTCATGAGTGACTGTAAGGGTACGATGATGACGGTCAGACCATGTGCCGCTCTTCCAGACATGATGGCGGGGAGCTGGAATGTGAGAGATTTTCCGCCGCCAGTAGGGAAAACCGTCAACAGAGAATCCCCGTTGAGGGCTGCTTGCACAGCTCGCTCCTGCATGGGTTCCCCGTCGAACGTTCGAAATGCTGGGTAACCGAAGATGTCCTCTAGCCCTTTGTGAATGTTCAGTTTGTCATTGCAAAACAGACAGTCGGGGTCAGAACAAGGGGTGTTGCACAGCTGTCGGATGATGTGTTCTATAGCAGGGTAGTTATGCAGCAACCAAGGTGGAGTGACGGAAGAGGCATCGTTAGTGTTGATGAGTGCCAGTGCATAAGCCAGTTCTATGGGGTTGTTCTGGATAAAATAATCTAAATCTGAGTGTTTACAAATTTTTCCTTCGAAAAACTTGTGGATTTGTGTAGCTGTATCGTTTTTTTCAGCAGTGACTTCAATAAAATGAAAAAAGCCATTAAACTCCTCGAAAGGGATTAACAGATTCGCAAAAATTTGTTTTAGAGAATTGGGTAGGGTGTTGAAGGCATTTATCTCATCGAAAAAAAGGTTTTTTGCTTTTTTGCAATCGTTGAGTGGGTTATTTAGATCATCAGATTGCAGTTTGTCATCTTTAATTAGATTATGGTAAGGCTTTTTAGGAAAAAGAAGCGGAGATAGATAAAGGGTGTCAATCTTTTTCTTCCTATTTAAAGAATTGTCGGACAGTACTTTGAGGTCGTGATGGACGATGTTGTGCCCGCAAAGATACTCGGCTCCGTCCACAAATTTGAAGAAGTCGGACTTTGAAGATGCGTGAAACTCTTCTCCTGAATCTTTTAACGCACCATAATCCGATATTTTCTTGCCATTTGTTGACGCTTCAATATCAATAAAGGCAATTTTATAGGATGTCCTGTTCAGTAAATTAAACCGTAATGCCATTTCTGCAAAATTCGGTGCAAAAATAGCATTTTTACACGTTTTTTATGCAACCGAGGACAACTTTTTAATACTGTTGTCTCAAGTTGTCCCAGTTGTTGTTAACCGAAAATTGCCTTTGTTGTCTTACATCGCGTTCCGCATCGGCTTCATCAGCTCCGCGAGCATCTGTTTGGCGCGCATGATCTGGATTTTCACGTTGGAGAGGGTGAGGCTCAGCCGCTCGGCGATCTCCTCGTAGGCGAGGTCCTCGTAATAGCGCAGCTCGATGACCCTGCGGTAGCGGTCCGGGAGCTCAGAAACGGCCGCGCGCAGCAGCTGCAGCCGCTGTTTGTCAATGATTTCCTCCTCGGGGGTGCGCTGCAGGTTGTCCTCGCTCTTGTCGATGATGGAGGTGGTGCTGGAGGTGTAGAGGTCCTCCTCGAAATATTGCGGCATGTTGTTCTTTACACGCAGGAAGTCGATGCTGTTGTTCAGCGCGATACGGTAGAGCCACGTTGAGAAGGCGTACTTCGGCGTGTATTTGTCCAAGTAGCGGAACGCTTTGCCGAAGGTCATCAGCGTGAGGTCCTCGGCGTCGTCCTTGTTCTTCACCATGCGCACCAACATGTAGTAGATGCTGTCGCGGTAGAGTCGCATCAGCTCCGCGTACGCCTGCTGGTCGTTGTGGTCCAGTGCCTTGCGGAGCAGCACATAGTCGCGTTTCGCCTTTTCGGTCTGACAGGTGTTCGATGTGTTCATTGCGCTATTTTTTTATGGTGTAACTTGGCCGAAAGCCAGAGAAGCGGGGTCAGGATGGCAAACAAAAAGTCGTAGAACAGGAGGCTCGGGATATTTTGCTTCTCCTGGAGCCTTGCTGCCGAAATGCCCATGACCACGTACAGGCTGGCGATGCGCAGCACGGCGATACCGATGGTGATGTAGAGCGCTATCGGCTGGTGCAGGGCGGCGACAATGGAGAGGGCCAGCAAGATGTAGAACAACAGGTTCGTGAGCTCGTAGCCGCTTAGCAGAAGCCTGTTTCTCATGGAGTTGTATTTCCGGGTGAAGAAGAGACTGACCTTGTGGAGGCGCCAGTAGCCGTAGGAGGGGGTGTGCTGCTGCCGGGTGGCTGCATCCGGGTCGTACTCCACGGCGACGTTGTTCGGGGTGGAGGCGCGGTGGATGAAGATATCTTCCTCGCCGAAAAGCAGGTGGTTGTAGGCTATGAAACCGTTCTGCTTGTAGAAGAGCGGCCGCACGAACGCCACGTTGTTGAGGTCGCCGCGGTAGGTGCTGTGCATCAGCGCGTGGGCGAAGTACTGCACCGCGCCGATGAGGTTGTCGTAGAGCAGAAAATGGCTGTAAATGCCCTTTTTCTTCTCGTAGGTGTTGTATCCTAGCACGATTTTCTGCTGGAACTGGAAGTTCTGGGCCATCTTGGAGAGCCATTGGCGGGAGTTCGGCTTGCAGTTCGGGGCGGTGAGCAGGATGTGGTCGTAGGTGGCGCACTTCACGCCCATCGAGATGGCCATCTTCTTGCCCCGGCTGGTGGAGACCGCCGTGCTCAAATCCACGAGCTTGATGTTGGGGTAGCGATCCTTGTACTCGCGGATGGCCTGCAGCGAATTTTCGTCCCGGGAGCGGTCGTTCACAATCACAATCTCGAAGGAAGAATACTGCTGGTCAAGGAGTTGCGGAAGGTTCTGCACGGCTAACGCCGCGTCGTCGCGCACCACGATGACCACCGATACGGGTATGTCCCGGAAGCCTAATGCGGACTTCTTCCGGTGGAACGCGAAACGGCCGTATATGACGTAGTAATAGACTAATTGAATGAGAGTTATAACGCCAAATACTATTAAAATAGCCAAAGCTACTTTCGTAATATGCATTTTATGAAACGGTTTAGGTTAATAGTTTGGCCGCAAAAGTAATCATTATTTCGTTAAAAGATGTATCTTTGCCAAAAAATTATAAACAAACTTACGAACATAAACGATGAAGTTCACGCTCCTGAAAGAAGACGGCAAAAGCCGCGCCCGCGCCGGTCTCATTGAGACTGCGCATGGCGAAATAGAGACCCCGATTTTTATGCCCGTGGGCACGCTTGGTGCTGTCAAATCGTTGCATATCAGGGATTTGAAAGAACATGTGAAAGCGCAGATTATCTTGGGCAACACCTATCACCTCTACCTGCGACCCGGCATGGAGGTGCTGCGCGCGGCCGGCGGACTGCACAAATTCAACGGCTGGGACCGCCCCATCCTCACCGATAGCGGCGGCTTCCAAGTCTTCTCGCTGAGCCACCGGCGTAAGATCAATGCCGAGGAAGGTGTGTGGTTCCAGTCGCACATTGACGGTTCGCGCCATCTGTTCAGTCCCGAAAAGGTGATGGACCTTGAGCGCACTATTGGCGCCGACATCATCATGGCGTTCGACGAGTGTACACCCTATCCCGCTGATTACAAGTACGCTAAGAATTCCATGGAAACCACCTACCAGTGGCTGAAACGCTGCATCGCCCGTTTGGACGAGACCGAGCCTTACTATGGATACGAACAGACGCTGTTCCCCATTGTGCAGGGCAGTACCTACCGCGACCTGCGCGTGAAGTCGGCGGAGTACGTGGCCTCGAAAAACTGCGACGGCAACGCTATCGGCGGTGTCTCCGTGGGCGAACCCACTGAGCTGATGTACGAGATGACGGACCTCTGCTGCCAGATTCTGCCCAAAGACAAACCGCGCTACCTGATGGGAGTCGGAACACCCGCCAACATTCTGGAAGACATAGCGTTAGGTGTTGATATGTTCGACTGCGTGATGCCCACGCGCAATGCCCGCCACGGTATCGTCTTCACCTGGGAGGGCGTTATGAACATGCGCAACGAGAAATGGAAGAGCGACTTCACGCCGTTAGATGCCAACAGCGACCTCTTCGCCGACCGCGAATACTCCCGCGCCTTCCTGCGCCACCTTTACGTCTCTGACGAGATTCTCGGCCCGATGATCGGTAGCATCCACAACCTGCACTTCTACCTCGACCTTGTGAAAACCGCCCGCCAGAAGATCCTCGATGGCACGTATTCCACGTGGAAAGACGAGGTGCTGCCGAAGGTCTCGCGAAGACTGTGATTTTGTTGCGGAAATGGTTGCTGAAAATGCGGAAAAATGCGGAAACTTACATATGGGTTTCCGCATTTTTCCGCATTTCCGCATTGTTTCCGCAATGAAATCTACAATCGCATCCACTCGTCGAAATCCTCTGCACTTACTAACCCCAGTTCCAGCGCGGCCTCGCGCAACGTAAGCCCGTGCTCGTGGGCGTGCTGCGCAATCTTCGCGGCGTTGTAGTAGCCGATGTGCGGGTTCAGCTTCGTGACCAGCATCAGCGAGTTATGCAGGTGCATGGAGATGCGCTCCAAGTTGGGCTTTATCCCCTTGAGACAGTGGTCGTTGAAGGAGTTGATGACATCTGCGAGCAGGCGCGACGACTGCAGCAGGTTCCGGCCGATGAGCGGCATGAAGACGTTGAGCTGCAGATGGCCCTGCATGGCGCCGGTGGTGATGGCCACGTCGTTGCCGATGACCTGGCAGCAGACCTGCGACAGTGCCTCGCACTGCGTGGGGTTAACCTTGCCGGGCATGATGGAGGAGCCGGGCTCGTTGGCGGGCAGGATCACTTCGCCGAAACCGCAGCGTGGACCCGAATTCAGCAGCCGGAAGTCGTTGGCGATCTTCATCAGCGACACCGCCAACCGCTTGAACGCGCCCGACATCTCGCAGAGTGAATCGTGGGTGGCCATGGCCTCGAACTTGTTCGGACAGTTGGTGAACTCGTAACCCGTGAATTTGTTGATGTATTGCAGGGCAATCTTGTCGTAGCCTTCCGGCGTGTTGATGCCGTTGCCGACCGCCGTGCCGCCGATGGGAAGCTCCATCAAGTGCTTGAGACTCTGTTGGATAACCTCGTAACCGTGCTCCAACTGCGAGAGGTGTCCCGACAGCTCGTCGCCCAAGGTGAGCGGGGTGGCGTCCATCAGGTGCGTGCGCCCGATCTTCTTGATGTCGGCGTATTCCGCGACTTTTTCTCTGTAGGTGGCCATCATGCGCTCCAACGCGGGCAGCGTGCGGGTGATGATGCTGATGGCCGTGGCGATGCGCATGCCCGTGGGGAAGATGTCGTTGGTGGATTGCGACTTGTTGGCATCGTCATTCGGGGAGATGTAGAGCGGGTAGTCGGTGAGCTGACCGCCGTGCAGCTGCTGTGCGCGATGGGCGATCACCTCGTTGACGTTCATGTTGGTCTGCGTGCCGGAGCCGGTCTGCCAGATGTGCAACGGGAACTGGTCGTCCCACTGTCCGGTAGTGATTTCATCGACCACGCGCACAATGAGGTCTCGCTTCTCTTCCGGCAGCACGCCGCAGTCGTAGTTGGCGCACGCCGCCGCCTTCTTGGCCGTGGCGATGCCGTAGATGATTTCGACGGGGATGTGCTTCTTGCCGATTTGGAAGTTCTCCATCGCCCGTTGTGTCTGCGCGCCCCACAGCTTGTCGGCCTCGACGCGCATCTCGCCTAATGTGTCTTTTTCGATTCTGTAGTCCATATCGTTATTATATTACTGTCTTGTATAGTCCAGGTCTCACTGCGTTCACCTCACCTTGGGTCGTCATATCCCAGGTCTCACTGCGTTCACCCTGGGTTGACACGTGTCGGGCTTGCAGCCCTCTTGGAAGCCTTTAAACTTCCTATCTTCTTAAGTCTTAAGTCTCAAGTCTCAAGTCTTAAGTCTTAAGTCTCAAGTCCCAAGTCCCAAGTCTCAAGTCTCTACATTAATCGTAGAATTTCCAGTTTACGCCGAATTCGAGGTTGCGGCTCTGCATGGGGTAATTGGGGGTGGTGAGGTAGTGGAAGCTGAAAAGGCCGGAGAGGAGGTTTCCGCCTCGGATGAAGAAGGAGATGCGCTTCACGCGAAGGGCGAGGTGGGCGTTGACATACAGATAGTTGCCCACGAGAACATCCCGCTGGGAAAAGAACTGGTGGAGGATGGGGTTGTAGCCGTCGGCGTAGTAGCGGGTGTTGTAGAAGAGGTCGACACCCACCTGGAAGCGAAGCCGTTTCTTGAAGATGCGGGTCGTGTAGAGGGCACTGAGTTTGCCGGCGAACAGCGGAACCGTGATGGCTTCGCGCGTGGAGTGCTGCAAGGCAAGCTCCGCGTCGAGGGCGAAGTGCTTCGTGCGCACGGGCGCGGAAACATGGAACTGGATTACCTGCGCGGGCTTTGGGAGCTGCTGCGGCTCGAAATTGCTGTTGAGATAGACGTAGCGACCGAGATTATAGAAGTTGAAACCCACGCGGTAGTCGAAAATCGTCCAATAGGCACTGGCTTTGAACATGTTTTGCTTCCCCCAATTCAAATTCCAGCTGTTGTTGTTGCCGAAATAGTTGGTGAGGAGGTAGTCGGGTGCGTAGCGGTTGAACGAGGCTTCGAATCCGAGGTAGTGCCGCTGCTTCGGGTTGATGGAAAACCGAAACCCCGCCCGCGCCATCGCGTCGTTGCGGGTATAGCCGAACAGGCTGTACGAAATGTTGCCGTAGATTTCCCACACCTTGAAGAGTCGGATGCTCGTGCGCGCGAAGACCGTCAGGCTGTTGTCGGCGACGACGGGCATGGAAAGGTGGGCGTACTCATGACGCACGCCGCCTGCGAACCGGAAGAAGTAGGGCTGACTGCTCACCGTATCGGTCGGGCTGTAGTTCGACCATTGCAGTGAGTTGGCGATGGAGTAGAAGCGGATGGAGTCGTTGGTGGTGTCGGTGTTGATGTAATATCGGTCGCGGTAGAAGAGGTTGTTGAGGTCGTTGTCCGTGAACCGGCTGTCGATGTAGTTGAAGTCTAAGGTATGGCTGAACGTGCCGTAATAATTTCCCTTTTTGTCCCGGATATTCACGTAGTTGAGCAGCTGCGTGGCGTGCGTGTTGAGAGTCGTCAACCCGTTCTTGAACATGACGGCGTAACCGGTCAGGTTGCTGCTGGCATCGGTGTTGGGGTCGCGCGGGTTGCGGTCGGTGAAGCTTGCGCAGTCCTCCAATCCGCCGTTTTCCGCGAACTTGCCATGGTTGTAGATGTAGGCGAGCAGGAAACCGTAAATTTTGTTCGGTGTTTCGTAACGGGCTATGGCGCTGAGGTTTAGGTGGTTGATGTTCTGGCGGACGAAGTAGCCTTCGTTGCTCGCGCCGTCGAGGTTTACCACGAAGTCGGCCTGCCGGATATGCTGCGCATGCGTCGCCCCGAAGTCAAACTCCTTCAGGATGCCGTAGTTGAAGTCAATGTCCGTGAAGGAGGTCTTCAAATCGTAGATCTTCAGATCCTGCATCCTCCTGTAATAGAGCGGGTAGGGGAATGTCACCCAGGTGAAACCCATGGGGTGGTCGAAGTCGAAGAGCATACTTTTGTGTGCTTGCCCGTTGATGCCGAGCGACTGGTAGAGGTTGCGGTTGTAAAGTAGAGGGTCGTATTCGGAGATGTGGTAAAGCGTGGTGTCTATCGTGCTGTAACTCAGGGGGTAGAACTCGGTGGTGGGCATGGGGGCCGTGCGCGTTGGAAGGTAGTCGGGAGAGATGGCCATGGCCGAGTCGATGGACGGGCGCGCACCCTTGTCGTCCTTTTCCTGCGCCGACACCCATCCCGACACGAGGACCAATAATCCCGTCAACAAAGCGTATATGGCTGTTTTACAATGCATTATAAGTAGTTGTCCGCGTTTGATTTTGCCGTGCAAATGTACACAAATAACCGATACAGTCAAGGTCAAAAGTCATAGTCAAAAGTCATAGTCAAAAGTCATAGTCAAAAGTCATAGTCAAAGGTCAATGGTCAAGTCAACGGTCAATGGTCAAAAAATGTATCTTTGCCGCGTTTTAGGAGGTTCGGCATCCCTGCCGCACAGCGGTCGCCAGGAATGGCGACACTCCTACTACAAACGTTAAATAAACAGAAGTTATATAGAAGCTTCAAAAGAAACCGTCAAATGAAGAAGACCGTATTTCTGACCGGTGCCACCGGCACGATGGGGTGGGCGGGGCTGCAGGAGCTGCTCGCGCGGCCCGATGAGTACGCCGTGACCGTTTTGGCGCGGAAAAGTCCCAAGAACGAGAAGAAACTTGCCCCATACGCCGACAAAATCCGCATTGTCTGGGGCGACCTCATGCGCTACGAGGACGTGCTTGCGGGCGTCACCGGCGCGGATGTCGTGCTGCATGTGGGCGGCATGGTCTCCCCGCAGGCCGACTACTATCCCGAAAAGACCTTGAAGGTGAACGTCACCGCTGCGGAGCACGTCGTCAAAGCCATCCTCGCGCAGCCGAACGCCGCTGACATCAAGGCCGTCTACATCGGTTCGGTGGCGCAAACCTCCGACCGTCCCGTTCCCATCCACTGGGGACGCACCGGCGACCCTATCTGCCCGAGCGAGTTCGACTTTTATGGGGTCAGCAAAATTGTTTCCGAGCGCGTTTTCGCCGATTCGGGGCTCAAACACTGGGTCAGCCTCCGGCAGTCGGGCATCCTCTATCCCGGCATCCTCAAGAATTTCGACCCCATCATGTTCCACGTGCCCATCAAGGGCGTGTTGGAATGGGCCACCGTGGAGGATTCCGGCCGGCTGCTCGAACGGATTTGCCGCGACGACGTGCCCGACGCCTTCTGGAACCGCTTTTACAACATCAGCAGCGGACCGGACTACCGGATGACGAACTACGAGTTTGAATGCCGCCTGCTGAAGGCCACGCACTGTCCGCCGCCGGAGAAAATTTTCAATGCCAACTGGTTTGTACTCAAGAATTTCCATGGACAATACTTCTTGGATGCCGACGTGTTGGAGAACTACCTCCACTTTCGCGCCAACGTCCCGGTTGACGACTATTTCCAGCAGCTGAGCGATGCGCTGCCGGGCTACTTCAAATTCGCGAAAATTGTGCCAGCCTGCGTGATGAAGGCGGTGCTTCGGAGCCTGGCAAACAAGAAAACCTACGGCACGCAGTACTGGATCAGACATCATGACGCGGATCACATACGCGCCTATTACGGCAGCATGGAGGCCTACCGCGCCATTCCCGACTGGAAGGACTTCGACCTCTCGGAGCCGCCCGGCCGCGAGAAGGCCATCCATATCGATCACGGATACCATGAGACAGTGTCGTTGGAGAAGCTGACCGTCAGTGACTTGCAGCATGCGGCGGAATTCCGGGGCGGGCAGCTGCTCTCGGAAGCCTACGACGGCAACCCGGCCAAGAAGCTGACTTGGCGCTGTCACGACGGGCACACCTTCGAGGCTTCCCCGAAACTAATCCTCGAGGGCGGCCATTGGTGCCCCGAGTGTCTGCCGCCCGAATGGCACTATGCGGAGCAGGCGGCGCACAACCCGTTCCTTGCGCAGGTGATGCGCCCGTGAGCGTTCGGTTTTGCGCCTTTCAGGATGCCATATTATATAAATATTGTAAACGCCAACCGCTGTTTTCCAGGTTGGAGTTTGTCGTTTTTTTACTTATTCCATTGATAATCATAATCTTGTGTTGTGAAAATAAAAAATGGGAAATGCGCTCAAATAAAGCAAAAAAATGCTACTTTTGCAGGCTAATTTTTGAAATATAATGTATAACTAAAAAATAAAAGAATTTATGGCAGCAATTGGCGCAATTCGTAAGCACGGTGTGCTTTTATTGGTAATCATCGGTCTGGCCCTTCTCGCATTCATTTTGGGCGACCTTTCCAACGTGACCCGCGTTTTCTCGGACAAGTACACGATGGCCAAGATCGATGGCAAGAAGGTGGATCAGGAGTACAGCAAACGCTATGAGCAGAACACCGCCCTCATGAGACTGTTGCAGGGCAAAAGCTCCTTCGAAGACAGCGAGATGTACCAGTTCCACGAAATGACCTGGAATCAGATGTTGCAGGAGCAGGTGTTGGACAAACAGTTGGAGAAGTTGGGCATGGCCTACTCGAACCAGATGGTCGAGGATTTCAAGGAGGAGATGATTGCCTCGCTGAGCACCCAGCAGCCCAACCAGTTCATCGCGCAGTTCGCCAACGCGCTGGCGCAGCAGGTGGGTCCTGAGAACGCCATGGCCGTCCTCTCGAACATCGAGGCTTACGCCAACAATGAGCAGGCGAAGGATATTTACAACGCCTACCAGGCAATCGTGCGTTTCGCCCTCAGCGCGGAGAAGTCGCAGCAGTATTTCGCCCTCGCGCAGAACTCCGTCTATTTCTCCGATCCGTTGGCCAAGCAACTCGCCAAGGACAACAACATGGTGTTGGCTTCCCTGATGACCGTCAACCCAGAGCTCACCGCATTTCAGAACCTCAGCCCGGAAGTCAAGGAGAGCGAGATGAAAGCCTTCTACAAGACGCACAAGAGCGACATCTTCACCGTGCAGAACCGCAACCGCGACATCAACGTGGCCGTGTTCCCCATCAACCCCACACCCGCCGACCTGAAGGCCATCGAGGACAGTGTCCGCAAGGACTTCGCCGCTTTCGCGCAGACTTCTGACATTGCCGCGTACAACGTTGCCAAGGGCAACAGCGCCGCAGTTGACAGCACCTACTTCAAGCAGAGCGACATCAACCTGCCCGAGCTCGACAGCCTCGTGTTCAAATCCCCGGTGGGCAGCTTCATCGAACCCTTCACCTACGAGAATGTGAAGTGGTATTTCGGCAAGGTGTTCGGCGCCGCCAACCGTCCCGACTCCGTGCTTGTGGCCACCATCGAGCTGCCGTTCAAGACCGCCTCTTACAAGGAGGCTCCCTATTCCAAGAAAGAGGCCCGTCTGCTGGCCGACAGCCTGCGTCAGGTTTTCGCTTCCGGTCAGACCACTATTTTCGCCGAGCAGCCCAACTACCTCTACGGTCGTGAGCAGGGCGACACCACGTTCTGGCTTCCCGAGCGCGGCACCATGGTCGATCTCTACAACAACCTGCTCTCCACCCCGAACGGCGGTATCTACGTTTACAAGGCTTCCAGCGGCTACGTTGTGTTCCAGGTGCTCGACCGCACCCAGCTCATCGAGAAACGCCAGTTCGTGCTCTATGATTATGACATCACCGCTTCCGACGCCACCGTCAGCGCCCTCCGCTCTCAGGCCAACCAGTTTGCCGCCAGCGTCTCCAGCAATGAGGAGTTGATTGCCAACGCTGCCAAGCAGGGTATCCAAGTTGTGAACGGCCAGGCCGTCACTTCCATGGCCGCCACCATCGGCCAGCTGCCCAACTGCCGCGATATCGTCAGCTGGTCCTTCGGCGACGATGTGAAGGCGGATGCCATCTCCGACGTTTTCAATATTGACAGAATGTACTTCGCCGTCGCTTCCGTGGCCAAGGTGCGTGAGGTTGGCGAGCAGAAATACAAAGAGGTGAAAGACGAAATCAAGACCATGCTGGAGCATCAGAACAAGGTTGAACTGGTGGCTGAGCAGCTTAACAAGGACCTCGCTTCCGGCGGTATGCAGGCTGTGGCGCAGAAGTATTCCGTGCCCGTCACCGACAGCGTGATGTTGAGCTTCGCAGGCGACTACTACATGAACCGTGGTGTTGAGAACAAGGCCGTTGGTCAAATCTTCGGTCTGCAGGCCAACAAGCCTACTGCCGTTACCGGCAACAACATGGCTTACGTGGTCAACGTGTTGGAGACCCGTCCCGGTCAGGCCACCGAGAACCTGATGTTGGAGAAGAACTATCTCCAGAACGCTGTCCTCGGCCGCGAGCGCAACGAGAACACGCTGCTGAGCTACCTCATCAACCAGACCAAGGTGCTCGACAACCGCGTGCGCTTCTATCAGAAGTAAGACTTGAGACTTAGGACTTAGGGCTTGAAACCTGAAACCTGAAACTTGAATCTTGAAACCTAAAAGAAAGGGCATCGCGGTTGCGGTGCTTTTTCTTTTGGTTATTGTAGAATGCAGAATATGGGAAGGTTATTCCCCTGTCAGGTTCTGGAGTTCCTCCTCGGTCAATCCGGAGATTTTCGTTACGATTGTCGGATCCAGGCCTTCTGCGAGCATGTTGCGGGCGAGTTGACGCCTCTCAACCGCACGGCCTTCCTCAAGACCTTGTTGCAGACCTTGTTGCAGACCTTGTTGCAGTCCTTTTTCCACTCCGGCTTTCTCACCATCCCGCCAGCCGATTCCCTTCCAGGTGGCCTCAATGCTCACGGCATCCCAGTATTTGTCGTAGAGATACAGCTCCGCATCATTGTAATTGATGACCTCTAACAGCCCGATGGCTTTGGCGATGTCGGGGTCAGCGAGCAGTTCGGGTGCGGGCACCCGCGTCCTTCCCGTCATTTCTGTGAAATAGCGCATCCAAAGGTCCATCTTGGTGTCGCCTTTCACGGGCTGTTTCCCGTATTTCTCCAATTCCGCAAAGACAATCTGGAGCCCCTCGAAAACGCGTTCGGTGTGGTAGATATGGACGAATTTGTAGGGATGGTACCATTCGTCGAGCCCCTTGTGCAGGTCGCCGTTGACGAAGTTGAGCGAGTAAACGGGCTTCAGCAGTTTGTATTCCTCCCCGTCCTTCAGTTGTCTGACGTATGCCTTGGAGGCGTTGAAGAAGACGCGTTGGAAGAAGTCCGTGTCCCAGTTAAGCTGCATTTCCACGAGGAAGGATGCGCCGGAGGAATCAATGCAGTGCACATCGACGATGCTGTGCTTGCGGGCGGGGGTCTCGGGCATGAGTTCTGGCGGGAGATAGCGGATGTCCGTGATTTCCCGTCCGTCGGGCAGGGGCAGGAAGGCGTTGAGCAGGCTGGCGGTCAGGTCGAGGTGCTCGCCGAAGACTTTCCTGAAGGTGACGTCGGTCACGGGGCTGAAGTATTTGCAAGGTGTCATCATAACAAGCGTTTTTTACGGGGCAAAGATACAACAAAAGAAAGCCTTTGTCAAGTGTTTTTGAAAATTTTTTAAGTGCTGAGAATCAAGATGTTGGAAATATTGAGGAATAAAATTAACAATTAATAGTTAATTTTCGGTGTGACATTTCGCAGGAAAAGCGGGTAGGCTCGTCATGGCGTGGCGATGTGGAATGCTGAATGATGAATGCTGAATGCTGAATGAATGTAGTAGAGTACGGCGAGGCGTTTATGCAAACGTTTCCGGTTGTCATTCGTTGCGGGGCGGGGGAGGCGTTTGTGGTGTCTCAGGGCTTTGGGGAGGGATTACCCGGTACCCGCCGGTCTTCTTGCTGCCGACGTATTCGATGAGGCCGCCGGCCTTGAGCTGGGCGAGGATGCGGTTGACGGTGGATAGGGAGACTTGGATGTGATTAGCAATGTCAGAACCCTTGCATACGGGGTGGAGGTTGATATATTCGAGTAAGAATTGGGTGTTTTTCTCATTCTTCGTAAAAAAGGTTTCATTCTCGTTCGTGATTTCAACAGACTCTTTCAAATATAGAGTCTCATTTGATTCTTCCCCAGTGCTTTTGGAATTCTGTTTTGGTTTTGTGTGCTTTCTCAGTAGTTTCATGGCATTTCCTCTATACGCATCCGTGATTTTGAATCCAATAACATCCTCTTGGTTAGAGATTTCAACATATACGTCGTTGTTGTCATAGGAATATACATGCTTGTAGAATACAATGACACTTCGGGATATGCGTACAACAAGCTGGTCGCCAAGCTGGTTCGCAAAATTCGACAAAGAGCAGTTCCTGTTGTATTTGCTTCCGTCTGTTGTGAATAGGTAGGTGTAGTTTTCTTTTTGTTGGCAATAAACAATGTTATTCAAGGGAATTGTAATTATCTCGTTTTTGTTTTTGCTGTTGTCGGTTTTAGCAATGACGAGATTGTTGATTCGCTTCAAGGAATCGTTAATTTCCATGTTCTCCTGAGCGACATCTTCTAACAATCGGATCAAGAAAAAAAATCCGACAAAACATAAATTTCTGGTGAACAGCGAGATGGCAAGTATAATGCTATATTCTTTTGTGGTCATATCGTTTATCTGATGAATGATTTCACTGACTTGAGGGAAGACAAGCACTTCTTCCGCAATTGCAGCAAAAAGGGCACTCAATACGGTGAGAACAGCGTATAAAAGGAACTTTCTCTTCCTGTACAAAATAGGAAAGAGCACAAAATAATTCTGAAAACAAATAATAATGACAAGAGATGCTGAAATATATTCTTTATATAAAGCACCATAGGCGGCAGGTCTCAGCACAGAGTAATAGGTGAAAAAATACACAGTAAGAACTGTGAAAAGCACGAATAAGGCGGATTTGATGATGTTTCGGATTAAATTTTTTTTCATTATAATTTAAAAGTCGATAAGTTCATATTTGGGAGAACACAAATTTCAGTTTGCAAATATACACAATTTTCGAACTCGCAAGACTATTTGCAAAATCAAATGCACTTGGCGATTATTTATTGTGTCATTTTGTCTTTTTATTGTGTCATTTCGTAGTTTCGTAAAATACTCGTCACGAACTCGTCATATTCTTGCTTTTGATATAATAAGGTGTTGTTTGAAAGAGTATTTTTGCCAGACAAATCTATAAATTAAAGTGGTATGAAAAAGAAATTATTGTATTTGTGCTGCGGAGTGATCGCCTTTTCAGCACTCCTGACAGTTAATTCATGTCGAAAAGAAAATCGCGTCATTCTGTCTGAAAATCATTTAGTGCCGATATGTGAAGGCACGAAGACTGCGAACCAGTATGTGATGATTTGCCTCATGGGTCATGATGGCTCAAAGTGTCCTGGCTGCATAACGCTAAACGGCAAGCGGATGCACATCGACTGCCAGGGAGAAGGCCATGCTTGCTTGAAATCAACCCGAGCGGCATTGCAGTATGACGCAGACAGTATGTTGAATGCTTCAACACTGGACACGTTCGGTCTGACCACAGACGACTTCTTCAATATGCCGGACCGCTCGTTAAGCTACACGGACGAGAACAACAACCGTGTCTACTTGAACATTCCTGCGCAATTAGTCTTCCGCGACACCGCCACGCAGCAGTTCACGTTCACGGGGCTGTTCTTCAGCGAAACACCGGAGTATACAAATGATTAATAACATATTATAAATCACTAAAATTTTTAAAACAATGAAAAAGACATTTTTTTTAATCACATTGACATTATTGGTCAACTATTCATTTGGCCAATTCAAAATCCTGTCCAACTATGCAGCGGAAATGACCAACGGAGCGCTGACCTTTAAAACATCAAATCCCGGAGTGGAGATAGGTGGTAATGACAATCAAGGTGTATATCAGACTTTTATCTCCTTCTACCATTCCACCTCAAGTTGGAACAAGATAAAGGCTCATTCTTATTCAACCATATCGGATTCCACGTTAAAGACAAATATCACCCCCATACAAAACGCCTCGGAAGTATTAAACAATATCAACGCATATTCATATAAGATGAAGGGTAATGCGGAAAAGGTGGAATATGGAGTGCTGGCACAAGAATTGGAAAACATCCTTCCGTCTTTAGTGGATTCAGCACATGGTGTCCGGGGCGTGAATTATACGGAGCTAATCCCCTTCCTGATAAGCGGTTTCCAAGAAAAGGACAAAGTTTTGAACGATTTACAAACCGAGATTACACAATTGCGGGCGGAGAACAACTGGTTAAGAGAACAAGTGGAAATGTTGTTGGTTACGATGAATGGCGAGGTAAATTCCAACAATCAGAAATCACAGCGCAGTGCAAAAGAAAATTTGGGTGGTTGTCCTATTCTTTACCAAAACAATCCGAACCCGTTTTCTCAAGAGACCCGAATCCACTACTTCCTTCCCGAAACAAGCAGTAAGGCATCCCTTATTATCTATAATTTGCAAGGGCAGGAATTGGCAAACTACAGTCTTACGCAAAAAGGGGAGCAGGACTGTGTCATCCAAGGATCTGAACTGATGGCAGGTATGTATGTCTATACTTTAATAGTGGACAACCAAATTGTGGACTCGAAAAGAATGATACTAACAAAATAGCACTCTCATGGAACGAATTACAGCTATAGTATTGTTAATGGTGTCAAGTTTCTATGTCTTGGCACAATCGCCCATCAACGATCCCGATGACCCGCATTGGGTACAGATATGGAGTGATGAGTTTAATGGACCTTCTTTAAACAATTACTTATGGAGTCCTGTATATGGTTGGGGTGATTGCGCTGACCAATCCGCCTTAACAAGCGATGGGGCAAACCACTTGTTTCAGAATGGGGTGTTGAAACTTATGACATACGAACAAAACGGAAATTGTATTATGTGGGAAGGGGGCAATTTACCCGTAGACTATTCAAAGCCATATACTTCGGGACATTTGGTATCCAAAACGGCTTTCAAATACGGATACTTTGAGATTCGAAGCCGTTTCCCTAAAAATCAGTTCCGCCCAGGTTATGGTGGTGGGGGCTTACACGGAGGAAGCAATCCTGAACCATTTTCTAATCTCTTTTATACAGGAGAAGGTTTCAGTCCCACTTTTTGGCTTTTCCCCTGCTATCACGACGCGACCGCCGGTTACATAAAATACAGTGAAATAGATATTTATGAAGTTCGAGGTAAGACCAATCAATATACTTGTAATATACATTATGCGGATGCTGACCACTACACTTTGACGGGAGACGGACATTATTATCCATGGTGGACTTATCACACTCAATGGCTCTATGATGATTATGTTTTTACTATAAATGACGGGGATTTTCACACATACGCGATGAAGTGGGATTCTCTCTCTATCCGCTTCTACTTCGACGGGAATCAAATATGTTATTATTATCATAACAATATCAATAATGACGTATTTATCCCAAGCAATCTTCTACCTATGAATATCATTATTGCTAATTCTGCATATAGTAGCAATTTTGGAGACTCTATAAAAAGCAATACGACTATACCATACGCGTATGACATCGATTATGTCAAAGTATCCAATCTTCTTTGTGACAATGAGACGATTGTTACGGACATCCCTGATTTTAGGCAGTATTATTTTGCGGTCAAAAAATCGATTTCAATGGGATCATCGACCCTTTTTCCTACAGACACCACAACCTATTTGCACGCCACCGATTTCATAGAAATGAGACCGGGATTTGAAGTTTCGGGTACCTCACAAGTCAAAATGATTATTGACCCCTCTTGTCTCAGCCAATCAACATTTAATTACCCGTGGTGATTTTTCCCCTTTATTCGATATAATTCTTATTTTTGCAGAACAAAAAGGTAAAAGCATTATGAAAAGATTTTTCGTTTTTTCCGTTTTCTTGTCCGTCATGTTCAGCGGGCAAGCCCAGTACATGTCCTTCTTCGGTGACAGCACGTGGGAATACCACATCACCTATCTTACGAATACGCCGGAGGATTATTTGAACTACCCCCCGGAAAGCCAACCGCCCACCCCTTTGAACGCATATTGCCATACCATGGTGTTCGGATACAACAAAGCCCTGTTTGAGGACTCCACACATCATTACCTTACTGATACTGCTGGGGA
>JAFPVR010000124.1 GCA_017395245.1 Bacteroidales bacterium
CACCGCATTGGTCAGCGTATAGGTCGCGGTGTTGTTGCTTTCGGTGTAGGTGATGCCGTCAATCCAAGTGTAACTGCCACAAGCAGTTTGCACGTCGGTGCCGGTGGTTGGCTGGTTGACGGTAAGGTGCAGAGTTACGACGGAGTCGCAGCCGTTAGCAGCAGTGAACGTCTGTTCGAAGTCGCCACTGGACGTGTAGTTTTGGCCGTTCCACTCGTAACTGCCGCACGTGGTGTCGGCGAATTGTGCGGATGTTGCGAAATGGATTGTCAGATGCAAAGTTACTACACTGTCACAACCGTTCATGTTCGTGAGTGTCCTCGTGTAATCACCAGAAGTGGTGAAAGTTTCCCCGTTCCACTCGTAACTGCCGCATGCTGTTTCTGCGAATTCTGCGGAGTCTGCGGGGAAAATGGTGAGGTTTAGCGTGACAATGCTGTCGCAGCCAATCGCGTTCGTCAGCGTGTAAGTGGCGGTACTGTTGCTTTCGGTGTAGGTGATACCGTCAATCCAAGTGTAGCTGCCGCAGGCGGTCTGCACGTCGGTGCCGGTAGACGGCTGGTTGACGGTGAGGTGCAAGGTTACGACGGAGTCGCAGTCGTTAGCGGCGGTGAATGTCTGTTCGTAGTCACCACTGGACGAGTAGGTTTGACCGTTCCACTCGTAACTGCCGCAGGCGGTGTCGGCGAATTGTGCGGATGTTGCGAATTGGATTGTCAGATGCAAAGTTACGACACTGTCACAACCGCTCGCGTTGGTGAGCGTCCGCGTGAAGTCGCCGGAAGAGGTGAAGGTTTCCCCGTTCCATTCGAAACTGTCGCACGCTGTTTCTGCGAAGTCTGCGGAGTCTGCGGGGAAAATGGTGAGGTTGAGCGTGACAATGCTGTCGCAGCCCGCTGCGTTGGTCAGCGTATAAGTGGCGGTGTTGTTGCTTTCGGTGTAGGTGATGCCGTCAATCCAGGTGTAGCTGCCGCAAGCAGTTTGAGCATCGGTGCCAGTAGTCGGTTGGTTGATTGTGAGGTTGAGGGTGACAACGCTGTCGCAGCCCGCCGCATTGGCCAACGTGTAAGTAGCCGTGTTGTTGCTCTCGGTGTAGGTGATGCCGTCAATCCAAGTGTAGCTGCCGCAAGCGGTTTGCACATCAACGCCAGTGTTGGGCTGGTTGACGGTGAGGTGCAAAGTCACTATGCTGTCGCAGCCATTGGCATTCGTGAACGTCCGCGTGTAGTCGCCGGAAGTGGTGAAGGTTTCCCCGTTCCATTCGTAACTACCGCACACTGTTTCTGCGAAATCTGCGGAGTCTGCGGGGAAAATGGTAAGGTTGAGCGTGACGACACTATCACAACCTACCGCATTGGTCAGCGTGTAAGTGGCTGTGCTGTTGCTTTCAGTGTATGTAATGCCATCAATCCATGTGAAACTGCCACAGGCGGTCTGCATATCGGTGTCGGTGGTGGGCTGGTTGACTGAGAGGTGCAACGTCACCACACTGTCACAACCATTCTCTAATGCGAACGTTTGCACATACTCCCCGCTTTGGGCGTAGGTTTGCCCGTTCCATTCATAGCTGTTGCAGGCTGTATGAGAAAACTCGTACACTACATTCGAACAAGGCTCGCCACCGCCATAGTCCGACTCATAGCATCCCAAATCCACCGTGCCGTGCTTGATACGTGCTGTTCCGTCCAAGTCCAGACTGTCTGTCACCGCAGCGTTGTTACCGCTGTTGATGCAGGGCGAACCTTGCAACAAGTGCCAATCCACGTTCTCTGTGCTGTCGGATGCACCGGCAGTGAGGGACTGGTTGACGAACAGAGGAGGGTTCAGCTCACTCAATGTGATATTGTTGTCTCCTTCGTACCCGCCTTCAATGGCAGAATATGAACAAGCGAGTGAGCCAGAAATGTTGTCACTTGCAGTGGCACCATTGCCCCAAACGATACAGTTTGTAAGAGTACATTCTTCATCTCCAGATATTCCCGAAATTTCAGCAGCAGCTGTGGTGATATTTCTCACAATGGTCGTATTCAATATAACAGTTGTATCATAAGCGGACACTCCACCGTCACCATAGTTAGCCGTGTTGTTTGAAATAAGGCAATTTGAAATGGTTGAATTAGAGGCCGATAGGCCACCAGCATAATTGGCGGTATTGTTTAAGATAAGACAATTTGTAACGGTTGAATTAGATGCGTTCAAACCGCCGCTGCTGGCTGAAGCGGTGTTGTTTGTGATATAGCAATTGGAAATGTTTGAGTTGGAAGCACGAATACCGCCACCAACATAAGCGGTGTTGTTTGTAAAACTGCAATCGGAAACAGTCGAATTGTATGCGTTTACACCACCGCCATAGTTGGCTGTGTTGTTTGAAAAGCGGCAATTTATAACACTTGAGCCAGATAAACAGATAACAGAACCTTGGAAAGAGTGATTGTATTGTATAACACAGTTTCGTAACATTCCGTTTTTTTTAAGATAAGCTCCACCTCCTCCACTGGTTGTTTGTCCGTTCTGTATCGTGAAACCATCCCAAATTGTTTGTGTGTTGAACTCATTTGGTTGGAACAGTACCCGTCTTGCATTCTGACCATCCAAAGATGTGGTGTTGGTTTCAAAATCCCGAAGTGAGAGATTATAGTCATTCGGCTCATTCCCAGCAAAACCACCGAAAACATTCACATTCTCCATAGTGAAAGCGTTTTCAGCTGTCGTGTCACCGTAGTATGTTCCCGCTGCCACCCAAACATCCGCATGATACGCCTGCGCAATGCTCAAGGCAAAAGCGATGGAAGAGGTTGCATTGTCCCAACTTTCGCCGGTTTGCGTTCCAGAACCGTTTTGGGTAACGTAAATAATGTTCGAATACTCAGGCTGGTTGAGGGGACTGCTATAGTAATCCGATTCGTAGCATCCTATGTCCACCGTATCGCGCTTGATGCGTGCCGTGCCATCTAAGTCCAAACTGTCCGTTACTGCTGTATTATCGCCTCTGTTAATACAAACGGATTCTTGTTGCAAATGCCAATCTACGTTTGGAGTATTGTCGGCTGTGCCAGCGGTTAGGGAGGGATTGACAAATCGAGGAGGATTCAGGTCACTTAATGCTATGTTGTTGTCACCCTCATATCCACCTTCAATAGCTGAGTGTGAACAGGTGATATCTCCAATTATACTGTTGTTCGTAGCTATGCCGTTGCCCCACACAATGCAGTTGATAAAGCTTACCTCGTCCCCAACGCAATAAATAGCATCTCCATTGTATGCACTGTTTCGTGCAATGGTCGTATTTGATATGGTTGAATTAAAATTGGCATATATTCCGCCTCCGTATTGATTAGGAACTGAATTATTAGTAATTAGACAATTTTGAACTGCTGCACCTTCTCCTGCATATATTCCACCTCCACCTCGATTGTACGTGGTGTTATGAGAAATCAAACAGTTGGAAATTGTTGCATAAACGGTATAAATTCCTCCACCTTGATAGTAAGATATATTATTCGAAATCTGACAGTTAGAGACTTCCGAGTGAGGAAAGGCATATGCATATACCCCGCCACCAGAATACCCAATGTTATTTTGAATAACGCATTGCGATACCTTACCATTACTCCTCAGATAAGCCCCACCACCATTTTGGGAAGTATGTCCATTTTGAATTGTGAAACCGTCCCAAATGGTTTCTGTATTAAATGAGGATGGCTGGAATAGCACTCGTCTCTCTTGTTGGCCATCTAATATCGTGGTATTGGTTTCAAAATCTCGTAACGACAAATCATAATCGTCTGGCTCGTTGCCGGCAAATCCGCCGTAAACATTTACACCACTCGACATTGTGAATGCATTTTCAGCGGTAGCAGAAGTGTCTCCGTAATAGGTGCCCGCAGCTACCCAAACTACAGCATTGTTTGTACGGGCGATGTTTTGTGCAATCTCGATAGACGAGGTAGCGTTTTCCCAATTCTCACCTGTCTGAGTCCCTGAGCCAGTTTGTGTGACATATATAATATTGGAGTACTCAAGTTGATTTACAGGAACACTGTAATAGTCTGACTCATAACATCCCATATCCACCGTATCGCGCTTGATGCGTGCCGTGCCGTCTAAATCGATAATCTCAATTACAGCATCGTTGTCACCCCTGTTTATGCAGGGTGAACTCGGTTGTAAGTGCCAGTCAACATTCATAGTGCTGTCGGATGCTCCAGCAGTGAGAGAAGGGTTGACGAACAAAGGATACAGATTGAACACGTTGCCGAGTGTAATGTTCCTTTCTCCTTCATAGCCGCCTTCAATGGCAGAGTAAGAGCAGATGAGAGAGCCAGAAATATTATCACTTGAAGTAGAGCCATTGCCCCAAACGATACAGTTTGTTAGAATACTACCGCCATAGCCGTTATAAACGCCAGCAATATCAGTATAAATCGAGCTGTTTCGTACAATGGTTGAGTTGGATATAGTAGAGTGTTGGATATATATGCCACCCCCACTATATGATGATGTATTATTAGCTATTAGACAGTTTGCAATGGTTGAATTATAAGCAAACAGTCCGCCTCCGTTAGAAGCGGTGTTGCTTAAAATTCGGCAGTTGACAATTGTTGAACCAGTGTAGGCATATACTCCACCACCATAATTATAATAATCATCTCCAGTGTTGTTTCGAATAATAACACATTGTGATACTTTACCATTATTCCCCAGATATACCCCACCACCATCATAGGAAGAATGTCCGTTTTGTATCGTGAAACCGTCCCATATGGTTTCTGTGTTAAATGAAGATGGCTGGTATAGTACTCGTCTGAGATGCTGACCATCTAATATCGTGGTATTGGTTTCAAAGTCTCTCAAAGATAGGTCGTAGTCTTCAGGCTCGTTGCCCGCAAAACTGCCATAAACGTTTACACCATTCGCCATGATAAAGGCATTCTCTGATGAGGTAGAAGTGTCCCCATAGTAAACGCCTTGAGCGACCCATACGTCTCCTTGCACCAAAGCAGCAGAATCTATTGCCGCTTGAAGGTTTCCCATAGCGTTGGCCCATGAACTGCCATCGCCAACACCATCTTGCGTAACATATCGGATGGGAGGAGCGCCTGTAAGAGTAAGATGCAATACAAATGTGCTGTCACAACCTGTTTCGGTATATTGAAAATTGTAACGTTCCAATTGACGGTGATTTCGAGTCTCATTTGCTGAAATGAGGAATCCGTTGTCCGAGTATTCTGTTCCACGAGGTATAGTATCATACAAATCAAACCAATAAGTTGGATTGACTGTGTAATGTAGATAGACAATGCTGTCACAGCCGCAAGCACTTTGCAAAGTCACTGTATAATCGCCTGTTAGAGAGTCGTTAAATTGAATGTCCCCGACATATACATCTACCCACCATTGGTTTTCACAATGTGTAAGGGTGTCATATACAGAATATGTAGGATTAATTTGAAGATATACAAATGCGTTTTGTCCGTCGGACGAAACAGGATACAATCCGCTGACTGTACCTGTTGGAAATGATGTTTCACCGTATGTGAATGGCAGTTGATTGTCACAAAGGGTAATCAAGCTGTCGTAAAGCATGATGCGAATGATGCTGTCGCAACCGTAAATGTTGGTGTAATTGAATATGTAGGTGCCGGATTGAGTGTAGGTCTGTCCGTCTCTGTTATACCCATTTCCGGCCATCTGGAAAACGGAATCAACAGAATAAGAAGGATAGACTTGCAGATACAACACATATAGCGTGTCTGACACGGATTCCACATTCGTGTGATGCATATAGCGGCCCGTCGAGTCGAATTCTGAGCCAAAGAACGTTACGATATTCCCGTTACAAATGGTGTCATATATCTCCACTACGGGTACAGAAGTGGAGTTGTATTCGTATGCCCCCATATCAATGCGTTCACTCATTATGCGTGGTGAGCCTAACAAATCGACAGGAGGCAATCCTAATCCGCTTGTGTCAAGCGTACCCATGTTGATACATGCAGAGCCGTATGCTAGACGGAAATCATTGTTAGTGGTATTAACGAAACGGACATAGTTGGAATCAGGGGCAATTCCGTCGTTATCAGAGGCAATGGGGATATTGCCCTCACCTTCGAATCCGCCTTCAATGGCAGAGTATGAGCAGGTGGGGCTTCCAAAAATGTTGTCACTGGCAGCAGTACCGTTGCCCCAAATAATACAGTTGGTAAAAATGCATTCTTCTCCTCCGCTAACCCCAGAAACAAAGCCCCAAGAAAAGACCTCGTTTCGAACAATTGTTGTGTTGGAGACCGTGCCGGAGTTTATGCCAAGTCCACCAACAGAACCTCCGAAATTGTTTGATATTAGACAGTTAGAAATATTTCCGTTCATCATACTCACGCCACCTGCTCCTTGCCAAGTTGCATTGTTGTTTGAGATTTGACAATTAATGATAGTTGAAGCAGGTAAATCAGAATAGGTCCAACCAACATTAACTCCCCCAGTTGAAGGAGCGGTGTTGTTTAATATACGGCAGTTATACAAATAGTTTGGGTATCCGTATAACATTTCCACACCTCCTCCGAAAGAACTTGATATATTGTTTTGAATAAGGCAATTGGATAATTTTCCATAACCTGCAAGCTTTACCCCACCTCCATTGTTTGATTCAGAACTTCCTCCAAATGTCTGTCCATTCTGTATAGTAAAACCATCCCACGTGGTGATTGTATTGAAAGAGTTCGGTTGAAACAGCACTCGTCTCTCATGTTGCCCATCCAATATCGTAGCATTAGCATCAAAATCCCTCAATGACAAATCATAATCTGCCGGTTCGTCGCCTGCAAAACCACCGTAAACATCGACACCTTCTACCATTGTGAAAGCATTATCCGCAGTTGTGTCACCATAGTATGTTCCTGCTGCCACCCAGACATCGGCATTGTAGGTATGTGCCATTTCCATGGCCCCGGCAATGGAGGATGTGGCGTTGGCCCAATTCTCACCAGTCTGGTTTCCGGAACCGTTCTGCGTAACGTAGATGATGTTGGAATAATCCGGTTGTACAAGAGGGACACTATAAAAATCGGATTCGTAACAGCCCAAATCCACCGTGTCGCGCTTGATGCGTGCGGTTCCATCCAAGTCCAGACTATCAACAACGGCAGTATCATTGCCATGATTGATGCAGATGGATCCTTGTTGGAGATGCCAGTCACCCACAGAGGTGTCATCTGCGCCAGAGGTCAGGGTGGGCTGCACAAACATTGGATGTTGATTGAACTGTTCACCCAAGATGATGTTATGTTCGCCAGAATAGCCACCTTCTATGGCAGAGTAAGTACAGACAAAATCGCCCACGATATTGTTGGAAGGTGTTGAACCGTTTCCCCAGACAATGCTGTTTGTGAGTTGGTTGACCTCACCTTCATTATTATCGTAGATATAAACACCGGCTCCATTATTAGCTATATTTCTTACAATGGTCGAATTGGTTATCGTATTAGGACTATTACCTAAATTATAATATACTAGATACACTCCACCACCAGCAGAATTGGCTGTGTTGTTCGATATTAAACAATTGGAAATTGTTGTTTCATTGGCGTATACTCCGCCGCCATTCCCATTAGATGAATTGTTTGAAATAACACAATTGGTAACCGTGGAGCGGTATCCAGCATATATGCCCCCTCCCTGATAGGCGGTAATATTATTTTTTATGATGCAATGGGATATATTCCCGTTGAAAAAGATGTTAACTCCGCCACCAATATCATTTGACGAGCCATTCTGTATAGTGAACCCGTCCCAAGTGGTTTGTATGTCGAAATTTGATGATTGATGCAACACACGCCTTGCATTCTGTCCGTCCAAAATAGTGGCATTTGCCCCAAAGTCGCGCAATGACAAATCAAAACCCTCAGGCTCATTGCCCGCAAAACCGCCATAAACGTTTACACCGTTCATCATTGTGAATGCGTTTTGAGAGGTCGAGGAAGTGTCACCATAGTAAGTGCCTGCCGCCACCCAAACGTCGGCATCATATATTTTAGCCATAGATATTGCAAAAGAGATGGATGCGGTGGCATTCGCCCAATCCTCACCGGTTTGGGCACCAGCACCTTCCTGCGTGACATACACTATCCCTGAATAATTGGGTTGAACAAGGGGGCTGCTGTAATAATCCGATTCAAAGCAACCCATGTCCACGGTGTCGCGTTTGATACGTGTTGTCCCGTCAAGATCATAGCTGTCGGTTGCTGCCGAATTGTCACCTCGGTTGATACATGGGGAACCTGCTTGCAAACGCCAGTCGTCGTTTTCTGTACTATTGGAAATGCCGGAAATGGCAGATGGGTTGACGAAAAGCGGTGGATTAAAATCACTCAGCGCAATATTGCCTGTGCCATCCCAACCTCCCTCAATAGCAGAGTAAGTGCAGCTGAAGTCGCCCCTGACATTGTTGGACGGATTTGTACCATTTCCCCATACAATATTATTCACAGATTGAACTGCAGAATTACCACTAATACCAGCACCGTAAGTAGCTGTATTTCGTACTATCGTGTTGTTGGTTACGGTGGCATACCAAGCATCTATTCCACCACCGTAAGTTGCTGTGTTGTTTGTGATTAGGCAGTTCGAGATAAAGCTTGGAGCATAACAAACATATACACCACCTCCTTCGTATGCGGAATTGTTCTTGACCACACAATGGGATAAACCACCGTTCCTGAGCAGTCGAGCCCCGCCCCCAAGATTAGAATATTCTGATGGTACATAACCATGTTGAATCGTAAATCCGTCCCATAAGGTTGACTGAGAATATGATAATGGCTGATACAGTACCCTTCTCGCGTTTTGTCCGTCCAAAATCGTAGTGTTTGATGTGAAATCGCGTTGAGCCAAGTCATAATCGGCAGGTTCGTAGCCTGCAAATCCACCGTAAACGTTTACGCCCTCCACCATCGTGAATGCGTTTTGGGAGGTCGCGGAAGTGTCGCCATAGTACGTGCCTGCTGACACCCAAATTTCAGGAGTTGTGCTGTATGTGTTTTTAATTACTTGTGCTGTGTTCAATGCCCATTGAAGGTCATTGGCGGCATCCGTCCAGCTTGTTCCATCACCAATTCCTGATGCTGAAACATAGAGACGGTTATGGTTGCCTACTCCAGTTGTAAAGGTCGTTTTCTTCCAGGAACTGTAATTCCCATCACATATAGAACGGACTCGTACATCATATTGGGTGTTTTGCCGTAAACCTGTCAACAAAATAGAAGTTGAAGTCGCTGATATGGCTGAATAAACATCATTTCCCTCTTGACGGTATTCCAATTCAAAACCATCGGCACTATTGGCTGAGGATACTGTCAATTGGGCGGAACTGTCCGTAACATTCACTGCTGAGACAAGCGGCCTTTCGCAAGCATTGTTTACACATATTCCCGGAAAACGTATATTGTTTCTATACGAAGGAATATAACCGTAGTAAGAACCTATGTTCGCAACATTAAGGATTCCATAAGATGAAACCCGCTTACTGAATGACATAGGAGTAGAGTGCGTATAGCATCTCTCATACCAAGAATTATAAGAACTGCCAGTCTTATCGTAGAAAGCTAAAACCAGATTATCTACTCCGTTATATTCAAATGTTGTAGTAAACGGAATATGACACCAAAAGTTATCACCGGTATTGTCAAACATAACGCTGCCAGAATACACCAAGGTCAAATCAGAGTTTGGAACCCAGTCATATCCACTTGTAAATCCGGATTGTTGCGTGTGCCCCAGATAGATATCAACAGTTCTGCTTTCTGGGGTACCATAAAAATACTGTATGTCAATTGCGTTAATGGGACGTGCCTCTCCAATTTCATCACTATGGTAGATTTGTTGAGTGTATGAATAATTGTCATCAAAACCAACAGGGAAATAGTTTCCTTGATTACTGGTGTTAGTTTTCCCAATAACCAAATCCGAAGTTCCGTCTAAACATTCGGTACGGAAAGTCCTTTCAAGCCAATTGGAAGAAGTGGTATCATCACAAAATAGTCGTACTTTCACGTTGTATTTTGTTGTAGGTGACAGATTGGTCAACAGGTAGAAATTTGTATTTATGGGTGATATGATGGTCCACGTAGAATCTTCTTCGGTTTTATATGTTAGCTCATAATGGTGCGGTTCATTCAAACCGTTGTTTTCCCACGTCACCATGGCGGCGGTTCCGGAAATATCATTGACTTCCAAAGAACTTGGCGGACAACAAATACAATCGGTTATAAAACTGTTTTCAAGATAATCTGAAGCAGTGGTATCATCACAGAATACACGGAGCCGCACCAAATATCCAGTAGTAGGTGACAGATTGTCCAATAGGTAATTATTTGAATGTATCGGTGAAACAATTGTCCAGGACGAATCACTTTCTACTTTATAGGATAGTTCATAGTGGTCTGGTTCATTCAAGCCGTTCTGTTGCCACGTCACCGTGGCTGTTGTGCCAGAAACATTTCCTATACTTAATGATTCTGCGAGTGGGCAACAGGTCACTTCGATATCATCCAACCCTAAATAATACCAGTCGTTTGTCTCATTGTGACGAAACGCAATATAGACCGTTTGGCCAGCAAAAGGACTTAAATCGATCAATTTTCGCTCCCACGTCCCGGTTGTCTCACCTGTCGCCATAGGAGTTGTGGCTAAAAAAGCGGAATCAGAGTTGTTTGTTGCAACATAAATACTGTATGTGTCCATCACATTGCCACTGTTAAGGACTATTGCCCAAAAGCTAAGGATAGCATTTTGAGGAATGGTGATTGCTGGCGTGACCAACCAGTTGTCAGTCTGGGTTCCCCAAGTACCAGAAATGATCATTCCGTCTCCATTGTGAGCGAAAGAAGGCTCAAGAATTACGTCCCAGCAATTGCCGTCACCATCAGCATCCATGATGGTCCAGCAGTCGGGAAGTGCCCCGTCGTCAAATCCTTCATGAAACGGCCCCGTCTGCGCCAGCACGGATGGGCGAGCAGTGAACAGGGTCAAAACAATGACCAATAAAGAAGTAGCAGTCCTTTTCATATTTTCGATTTTTATGTGAATAATCTCTCCAAACCACACAAAAAGAAAGTGGAGCTTATATTCGACAGCATCCTCTTGGTAGGGCCTAGACTTCCCCATTTGTAAGACACTGAAGAACAAGCCCCACCGTATCGGCAATTACACATGCTAATAGGGTAAGCTTGATTCTCGTTATCCGTACAAATGTCTGTAAACTGTCTAGGTTCACCAAGACGGATAAGCGAAAACTCGCTTTCTTTTCAATAAAATCCCGTTGCCCGGTCTTGCGACAGAACAACGGTGCAAAAGTAACAAATATATAAATGGCCGCTTCGGGTGTCGTTTCCTCAGTGGCCAGAAGTTATTAACAATTTATCAACAATCGAGCTGATGACAATGGTTGACGATAAAATATTCAGATTATATAAACGGTTGCTTTCAGAAATGATGATGAGGGTGTGTCAAAAGTCAGTTTTAGCAAAAATCGATGTTTGATTATCAAATAGTTATAAACTGAAAAATGCCATTTCTTGGACTTTTGACACGCCCTCACACATCAATATGTTAAAAAGTCTGTTCTGTCTCTATACGCGATAGGGGTTTGGTGAAAAAAAACAGGGTTGATAATTATTCGCCCCAACGAAAAATTTTAAACGAAAAAAGGCGGGCAGGCGCCCACCTTTCTTCAACCATGAAAACAAAATATTACTTTTTAGCCAAAAAGTCTTTTACGGCGGAGGACTCTACAACAGCTTCCTTGAATGTGTAAGCTCCGGTTTTCGGTGAACGCTCCATCTTCACGACGCGCGTGTAGGTCACGCCACCTTCTCTCTTCAATGATGCAACAACTTTCTTTGCCATCTCTTCTCTATTTTAGTAGGTTATTTTACTTCTTTGTGAATTGTCATTTTCTTCAAGTACGGATTGTACTTTTTCAATTCCAGTCTGTCGGGAGTGTTTTTTCTGTTCTTTGTCGTAATATATCTTGACATCCCTGGCACTCCACTTGCCTTTTGCTCTGTGCACTCCAGAATCACTTGCTGGCGCGCTTCCTTCGTTTTCTTTGCCATTTTTTTCGTTCAATTATTTACGGCGCAAAAATACACTTTTTTTGAATCGAACAGCCCGGCCCTATATTTTTTTTGATTATTTTTATTAACAGCTGTTAATTTGCTGATATTCACTATTTTATACGGATTCTTCAGGCTGCAGTAATTCCCATAATTTGTCTTTCAGCTCGGTCAATCGCCAGTTTGTGACGGCGGAAATGCATAAAACGGGCGCATTTTTCGCTAATTTCGTCTCTAAAGCCGTTGCTTCCTTCTCACTAATGAGGTCGCATTTCGTCACCGCGAGCATCCAACTCTTGTCCAACAACTCGGGGTTGTATTGCTTCAACTCGTTTTGTAGGATTTTGAGTTCCTTCTTGATCTGGGTCACGGTTTTCACATTCCCGTCCTCATCGGCGGCAGGGATCATGTACAGTAGGGCTGCGTTGCGTTCGATGTGGCGTAGGAATCGGAGTCCCAATCCCCTGCCTTCGGATGCGCCTTCGATGATGCCGGGGATGTCGGCGATGACGAACGACTGGAAGTCGCGGTAGGCTACCATGCCGAGGTTAGGTTTGAGCGTGGTGAACGGATAGTCTGCAATCTTCGGCCGCGCGTTCGACAGCTGTGTGATGAGCGTGGACTTGCCTGCGTTGGGAAATCCTACTAACCCGATGTCTGCCAATACTTTGAGCTCTAACGATAGCCAACCTTCCGTACCCTCTTCGCCTGGTTGCGCGAACCTCGGGGTCTGGTGCGTGGCGTTTTTGAAGTGGACGTTGCCCAATCCGCCACGACCGCCCTTCATGACGACTAACTCCTGTCCGTCCTCCAGCACTTCGCCTACGATTTCATCGGTGTCGACGAGGCGGATGATAGTGCCGAGGGGGACTTCGATGTAAGCGTTATCGCCGTCCTTGCCGAAACATTGGTTCTTCTGGCCGTTGCCTCCATTTTCCGCGAACACATGCTTGGTGTAGCGCAGGTGCAGGAGTGTCCAGAGGTTGCGGTTGCCGCGTGCGATGACGCTGCCGCCCTTGCCGCCGTCGCCGCCGTCAGGACCCGCCTTCGGGTTGTGTGCCGTCCGCGCCAAGTGAGCCGAACCCGCGCCGCCGTTGCCGGAACGGCCGTAGATCTTTACGTAGTCGATGAATTGTTCGTCTGCCATTTGTTTTAGTTTCAAGTTTCAAGTTTCAAGTCTCAAGTCTCAAGTCTTAAGTCTCAAGTCTCAAGTCTCAAGTCTCAAGTCTTAAGTCTTAAGTCTTAAGTCTTAAGTCTTAAGTCTTTCACACGGTGGCAAAAGTACGATTTTTCGGGACATCATCGTATTAATGTCACGTTGCCCTTTATTTCCGTTTCGTCGCCGTCTTTGCAGGTGCCCTTGAAGTACCAGTCGTAGGTGGCGCGGGGGCACTCCTGGCCCTTGAAGGTGCCATCCCAGCCGATGGTGTTGTCCCGCGTCTCGAATAGCTTCTCGCCCCAGCGGTTGTAGACCACGAAGTAGCACTCCTCCAAGATGTCGCTGCGCACGTACAGAACGTCGTTCACCCCGTCGCCGTTGGGCGTGAAACTGTTCGGGATGAAGACGAACGGTGTGCTGCACGTGATGGGCTGCACCGTGATGGTGACGGTGTCGCTTTTGACGCAGCCGAACGTGTCGGTGACGGTGACGGTGTACGTCATGGTCGTGTCCGGAGTTACAAGGGTGTTGGGCAGGTTTGGTGTTGTCATATCGATTGAGGGCGACCATTGGTAGGTGTATTCGGTGCCGTAATCTGTTGCGTGCAAGGTCGTTTCGTGGTAGGCGACAACCAAGCACGGCTCACACCAAGCGTCCAAACCCTGCGAAAAAGTACCCTCCCGCACGGTGATGAATCCACCCGCAGTGGCGGTACAACCAAGGGCATCTGTTACGGTAACTTCGTAAGAGGTAGAGTGTTGCGGAGTCACTTGCGGATTTGCGCCGCTGTAGGTGCTTCCGTCGCCGAGCTGCCATGTATATTGGTAAGGCGAAATTCCGCCGCTGCAGGTGACACCCAACTCAAGGTAGTCTTCAAAGCAGCGAAGGTAGTCCTGATTTCCGGAAATGCTCACATGGATGACGGTCACGGGGAAGGCGTAGATGCGTGTGCACTCGTCGGTGGTGACACGCACGTAGTAAGTGTGCGTAGATGTCGGCGTTACCGTTATTGAATTGGTTCCTGTGGCTATAATATGTTGGAAATCAGCCGTCTCCGACCATTCGATATGGTAGATGTCGGCACTTTGGGCGGTGACGGTCATCGTGGCTGTGTTGCCGAGACAAATCATGGAATCACCGGTCAGGGTGGCATCCAACGAATGCACATCGACGTATTGCGTGATCGTGTCTACGCAGGCGGAGGTGGAGGCGATGAGCGTGTAAGTGGTTGATTGCTCTGGAGTTGCAATTGGATTGGAGATGCCAGGATTGCTTAATGATTCGGCAGGAGACCAAAGATAATCAACACCGACAGACGGCGGGAGTCCGATTTCGGCAAAGTCGCCCTCGCACATTGGGACGGTGGGCAGTGTGGAGGTGGTGTTGGCGAGCACCAGAATCCGCTTCCGCAGCGTGTCGGCTATGTTGCAGCTGCCCAAGTCCTGCACCACGAGCGTCACCTCATAGTATCCAGTGCTTGCATAAAGATGGTTGGGCTCCCACTGTGTAGAGGTTGAGCCATCGCCGAAATTCCATGTTATAGCAGTCTGTGAACTAATAAGTTGCGAGTAATTTTCAAAGAAGACCGTGTCGGGGAGGCAGACAACGTTGGGCATGAGGAAGTCGGCGACAACCACAGGCATGTTAAAGTCAATTTTGATGGCGCCTAGGTTGCAGTTGGTGCTGCCGTTGACATTGGAGTAGGCTCCCGGTGTGGTCGGGAAGGTGCTCTGTCCGCCGCAGCCCGCGCAGACGGCTTGGTAGATTCGGCCGTGCTTGTCGAAACGGCTTGTGCCGCCGTCAACGTGCTCCCGTGCGCTGCTGGCTGCGCCGCCGAGATAGGTGGCGTACACTAAGTTGGCGGCGTCATCGCTGAGGGCCATGAAGTAGAAGTCGCTGCCGTCAGTGGTGGTTTGGAAGGCGTCGGCCGTGACGGGCAGCCCGTTGGTGCCGCCGAAGCCGTTCAATTGCTGCGAGCCCCAGCCCGAAAGGTAGATGTTGTTGCAATAATCAACCATTAGCGCGGTGGGCGAAATGTCGGGACCGCCGTTGCCGCTGCCGAATGCCGTGGACCACAATACATTCGTGAGATCCTTCGACAGCTTTGTCAAAAACTGTCCGCCGCCCGGCACGTAGTAGGCGGCATTCTGCACCCACTGCATCCCGTCGGCGTACGTTTGCCCCAAGACATGTGGGAAATCCTCGTCATCGCCTTTGATGAGGTAGGCTTGGTCGTAGTTCGTTTTGCCGAGGTAGGTGCTGTGCAACAGGTAGTTGCCGTTGGCGGAGATATGCGCCACGAAGCCGTCGGAAATGTTGGCACTGTCGGCGTAAGCTGACTGCAAGGCGTTGGCCGTTATGGGCAGATTCGGGGAGGTGGTGCCGCCGCAGAAATAGACGCTCTTGTCGGCTGCGAGATACAGACTGTAGCCCGCATCGAGCCCCGAACCGCCGTAGAGTGCGCTCCAGACCAGAGTGGACAAATCTTGGCTCATTTTGAAGACACAGACTTTCTGCTTGCCAGAACTATCTGGCACATAGATGTTTGACGTGGTTGGAAAGTTCAAGGAATGGGTGGAGGAAACCACATAGACATTGCTGTTCTCATCCACGATGATTTCACCCCGGTTGTCGTCGGCGTAGTTGATGCGCAGTCCGTTGGCCGTGTTGATGCCGTCGTTACCCGTGCCCCCAATGTAGGTGGAGGCGGGCAATTGCGCTCCGTCTGCACTTAGCTTGGCGATGAAGATGTCCGAGCCGCTGAGAAACTTCATCGAGGTGGAGAGTGTTGTGTTGGGACCGCCGTTGAAGGTGGTGTCGTAGGCACCGGAGGTGGCGGGGAAGTCGGTGGAACCGGTGGTGCCGAAGATGTAGAGTTCGTCGTTGTCGTTCACGTGCAGGCTGTGCGGGATGTCGGCCACGGTGCCGCCGAGGTAGGTAGCATAGTGGAGAAAGCTGCCGGTGGCGTCGAATTTGGAGATGGAGACATCCACCTGCCCGGCGAAGTCGAGTTGGTAGGCACCGAGGGTGACGGGGTAGCCGTTGCCGAACACGATGCCGCCGCCGTAGAGGTTGCCGTGCGAGTCGTAAGTTGCCGTGTAACCCCAATTGTCGGATGTGGAGCCTGAATAGGTGGAGAAGACCACCGTCGGGTCGATGACCAACGGCAGGGTGGGGGAGTAGTCACCAAGTTCAAAGGAGACGATATTGCCGCGCAGCCGGTAAGAACAGGAAACGGTCAGTGTATCTCCTTGGTTGTTAATCTGATAGGCATACGGAGCCAATTCCAGTACTCTGTCCACAGCCGTATGCAGTAGCAGTTGTTCGCCAGCTTTGGTGATACTTTCCAGCCCGTCGTAGCGCAGCTGGATTTGTCCGGGGTCGCCGCCCGGCGCAATGTGGAACTCGTATTTGAAATAGTCGTTCTCCTCTAAAAAGAAAAGGTCGATGTTGTTGTACAATTGTCTGTATTGCAATGTGTTGTATGCGGATACATGCGATGCCCAGTGCTTCGGGTCGCGGCCGAGAAAGTAGTTGTAGTAATGCTTGTAAGGGTCAAGACCGTTGATTTCCGGTGTGGAGTTGGCGTTGACGAAGGTAATGCGGTAGGCCGCAGCGTCAATGAGGGTGTTGGGAAGTGGTTTGCCTTCGTGCTTCGCTTCGTGGAAATTCTGCAGCTGCTGGGGATGCAACTGCGTGACGGTGAGAGCATTGTTCTCAAAGAAGAGATTGCCGCTGTTGGTGCGGGCGGCAAAACGGACTTGCGCATCCCATTGTCCGAGGTTCTGTACGAACTCCCAATGCCGCGCCGTCAGCGTGTCGGCGGGCTTGCGCGCGAACAGCGTCGCGATCGGCAATAACAGCAACAGGATTGTGTACAGTCTCCTCATATTGGAAATTTGGCGCAAAGATAGACATTTTCCGGTTATTTGCAAACCGCCTCCAACATCGTCCACAACAATCGTGTCGGCAGTCCCATGACGTTGTAATAGGAGCCCCGCACTTCGCGGATACCCACGTAGCCGATCCATTCTTGCACGCCGTAGGAGCCGGCTTTGTCGAACGGTTTGTACGTATTAATATAATATTGTATCATGTCATCGGGCAGTCTCTCGAACACGACATCCGTGGCGCGGTAGTCGGTGAGCGTTTTCTGCGGCGTAGCCACCGTGAGCCCGCTGTACACTGTGTGGGTGTTACCCGAAAGCAGGTGGAGCATCCGTGCGGCATCGTCGGCATCCTTCGGCTTGCCGATAATCTTCCCGTCGACCACCACGATGGTGTCGCACGCGATGAAGATAGTCTTGGAGTCATACTCCGCCATGTCTATGGGTGACAGTTTCAGTCGCGACAGGTGCATCACGATATCCTCGGGTGTCCATGCGGGATTGTAGGTTTCCTCCACATCGGTGGTGAGGATTTCGAAGTTCACGCCCATGCCCGCGAGGAGCTCGCGCCGCCGTGGGGATTTCGAGGCGAGATAGATCTGGTATTGTTGTAGGTCGGTTAATAACATTTGTTCTGTGATTAAATACCCAGGGCTCGCTGGCGCTCACCCTGGGTTGACACGTGTCGGGCTTGCAGCCCTTATTGAAAAATCTTTGTTATTGTTTCATGTAGAGACGCAATGCATTGCGTCTCTACATTTGTTCGTTTTATTTGTCCTCCAATTGCAGTTTCACGTCGTTCAGCACGTTCATGTAGTTGATGAAGGCCTGGTAGGGGGAGGAGTAGACTTCGAAGTTACGTTTCACGAAGCGGTGCTTGAACCATTTGGAACTCATGAAGTTGAAGTGGTCGGCGGCTTGGAGACGGAGCCAGCTGAGCTTGGCCTCGGGGTTGTCGCACTTCTGGTAGAGCGGCTCCAGTTTGAAGAGCTGCCGGAAGGCTTCCTGCTGAAGTTCGTTGCCAATCCATTCGTTAGTGTCCTTTTCCTCGCCGGAGCAGGAGATGGGCCACGGAGCGTGCATGGTAGCGGGGCTCAGATCAAGGTCAAGAACCTCCTTCGGGGTCATGAACTCGTAGTTCTCGTGGGCGGACAGTTGGTTGACCAGTGCCTTGAAGAAATCGAAGATGCCGGTGTCGGCGGTGTAGTGCTCGCCGATGGTCTCATAGTCCCAGAAAAGGTTGATGAGCGGCGTGTCGCTCTCAGTGTTGATTTTGTCGAGGAAACGCATGTACTTTTCGGCGGTCAGCGGATACTGGTCCCAGCCTTGGTCGGCGAAGCGAAGCGTGATGTCGTCGCAGAGCTGGTAGGAGCGCAGCAGCAGGCGAACGTCGGTCTGGTAGGGGTTGCAGTAGAGGTAAGTGGGACTCTTCCAGCCGAGAATGTGGCGCGCGCCTTCAGTGAGGATGACGCGGTAGCCGGCATTACCTAACCACTCACCGATTTCGTCAGAATAGATAATCTCGGTGTTGCAGAAGGAGATCGGTTTCACGCCGAAAGTCTCCATCAAGAGATTTTCCTGCAACCGCACCTGCTCCATGAACGCGCTCTCGTTGTAGAGCGAGGCAATGCTGTGGGTGAAGGTGCTGCCGGTGATTTCCACGCAGCCCGTGGCAATCAACTCCTTGAAGCTTTCGATGACCTCCGGACAGTAGTTCTTGAACAGCATGATGGAGCTGCCCGAGATGCTGAAGCTGACGCGGAAGGTGTCGGGATGCTGCTGGATGAGCTCCATGAGCATACGGTTGGCCGGCAGATAGCAACGGTCAGCGAGACGCTTGGTCAGATACTGGTTCTGATAGTCATCGAAATAGTGGTGATCTTGGTTGATGTCGAAAAAGCGGTACGTGCGCAGACGGTACGGCTGACTGATTTGAAAGTGGAAACAGATCTTATTCATAATGCAACGTTTTTTCGTAAATTTTGACTAATTTCTTGGCCACATACTCCCATTTGAGGTTGTCGACCTCTGCGGCTCCCTCCTCGGCGAAGAGTTTGGAGAGGGCAGGATAGTGGAGCAGACCATAGATGGCGTCGGCGGTGGCGTCGATGTCCCAGAAATCGACCTTGATGGCGTGGGTGAGCACCTCGGAAACACCCGACTGCTTGGAGATGACCACGGGCACGTGGGCGCGCATGGCCTCCAACGGGGAAATTCCGAAAGGCTCTGATATCGAAGGCATTACATACACGTCGCTCATGCCGAACATCTTGTTGATGTCATCGCCGCGCAGGAATCCGGTGAAGTGGAAGCGGTCGGCGATACCCAACTCAGCCACCCGCTCGATGATGTGGGGCATCATGTCGCCGTCGCCGGCCAGCACAAAACGCACGTTGGAATCCTTCTCCAAGACGCGCTTGGCGGTTTCCACGAAATAGTCGGGGCCTTTCTGGAAGGTGACGCGGCCGAGGAAAGTGACTATCTTCTCGGAGACGAACTTCTGCCGTTCCACCTTTTTCTCGTTGGGTTCCACGGCGTTGTGCAGTGTGAAGACCTTTTCGGCGGGGATTCCGTATTTGTTGATGACAATGTTGCGGGTGAGGTCGCTGACGGCGCATACCGCATCGGCGGCCATCATACCCTCCTTCTCCATGCCATAGACGATGTCGTTGTAGTTTTCGCCGCTACGGTCAAACTCGGTGGCGTGGATATGCACCACGAGCGGTTTGCCGGAGGCGCGCTTGGCGGCGATACCGGCGCGGTAGGTCAGCCAGTCGTGCGCATGGATGAGGTCGAAGTCCTCGTGCTTGGCGATCTCCGCCGCGATGTTTGCGTACTGGTTCACCTCCTGCATCAGGTTGGGACCATATTTGCCGGAGAAGATGTATCTGCGCTTCTCGTTGGAACCGCCTTTGAATACGCCGCTTTCAATCTGGTTGATGACGTTGTAGTAATCATCAAGTCCCACGTATGGGATGAGATTGCTGTTGACCTGGATGTAGGAGGTCTGTCCGGTACGGGTGAAGAAGTCCGCGCTCTGCGGGTCTATTTCCACGTCGCTTCCGTTGACGATCTTGACATAAGTGAGGTCCTCGTCGCCGGAAGCATTGGGCATCACGAAGGTGACCTCCACGCCGTTGAGCGCAAGGCCCTTGGTGAGACCGTAGCAGGCTGTTCCGAGACCGCCGGAGATGTGTGGCGGGAACTCCCATCCGAACATTAATACTTTGATAGCCATAATAGTATGTTAAGTGTGGTCTTATTTTTTCAATTGTTCCAATTTCCATTTCATGTAGAGCAGCGCAGCGACGCTCCAGGCCTGCGAGATGCAGCCGTTGGGCTTGAAGGGCGGGTCGCCGTCGGTGATTTCGGCCACGGTGGAGAGTCCGTAGGAGTTCATGCAGCTGTCGAAATGGTAGAGGATGCGGTTGAGCACGTCGGGAGCACTGTCCGGATAGACATGCAGTATGCAGTCGGTAAGGGGGAACAGCAACCACGGCCATGCGGTGCCCTGATGGTAGGCGGCGTCGCGCTCGGCCTGTGAACCCTTGTAGTGGCCTTTGTACTCGGGATCTTTGGGCGAGAGCGTGCGGATGCCCTTGCTGACGAGCAATTCTTCGGTGACACGCTTCAGAACCAACTGTTTCAAACGCTCGCTGATGGGTGAGAAGGGCAGGGAGGCCGCAATCAACATATTGGGGCGCACTTGGAAGTTCTTGTAGTCGCCGTCCACGTAGTCAGCCAAATAGCCCATCTCCTTCGACCAGAAGGTCTCTTTGAAGACGTTGGGGAAATCGGCGATGACGGGTTCCCAGTCGGCAAGGAATTTCTTGTCCCTGTTGGAGCGGGCGAGGTCCAGCGCGAACTTGATGGCATTGTACCACAAGGCGTTAATCTCGACTTGGCAGCCGGTGCGCGGGGTCACGGGGTGACCGTCCACGATGGCGTCCATCCATGTGAGCGCGAGACCGGGGGCGCCGGCGTAGATGAGGCCGTTCTCCAGCATCCGGATATTGTTCATTGTGCCTTCGCGGTAGGCGGTGAGGATTTGCTTGACGACCTCGCCGTATTTTGTCCAGAGTTTTCTGGGTTTGTTGACGTGGTCGAAGTAGATCTGCAGGCTGCGGATGAACCAGAGGGGGGCGTCGACGGAGTTGTAGGATGCGGTGCTTCCGGAGCCGATATTGGGGAAAAGGCCTTCCTTGAGGTCGGCGACCATGCTGTCGGCCACCTCCTCGAAGAGGTCATATTTTTTCAGCGGCAGGGTGAGGCCGGGCAGCGCGATGAAGGTGTCGCGACCCCAGCGTCCGAACCATGGGTAACCGGCGATGACGTCGGTGCGGCCATTGCGCTTCACGATGAACTGCTCGGCGGCATTCTGCAGACAGCTGGCGAAGTTGTAGCGCGGGGTGTGCTTCTTCTCCTCGGCCTTATACAAGGCTGCAATTTCGGCTGAATCTATCGGTTCGGTGCCGATGCAGAGGTAAAGTTCCTTGCCGGAGACCTTTACGGTCAGGGTGCCGGGCCGCCAGAGATCCTCGTGACCGTCGTAGCCGCGCTTCAACTCCTCTTCATATTCTATATTATAGTACCAGTCGGGGTGGTGTTCGTAGCGCACCGGTTCTGAGAACTGGAAGAAGACGGGCGTGTAGTGGTCGTACATGCAGAATCCGACGCCGTTGTCCACCGTCTGGTAGCCGGTGTGGACGTCGCCGTTGGCGTGGGTGAGTTGGTGGATGCTGCGGAAGGCGAGCAGCGGCTCAATCTGCAGGGCAACCTCGTCGGTGTCGTCCAAGAAGGTGTATTTGATGATGAGGCGGTCGGCGTCGTGTTGGAAGAGCAGTTCCTTGCGGAAGTTGAACTTTCCGACGCGGTAGTCATAGACCGGCACGCTGTCGGCGGAGAACTTTTGGAGGTATTTGTTGCCTTTGGGGTCGATGACGCCGCCCTTGTACTGGCGCACGGCGAGATGGAAGTCCATGTCGTTGACCACGATGTTCTCGTTGAGGCCGGAGACGAGGAGGTGGCGTTCGCCGCCGAGCTCGTCCTGCGGGGTGATGAGGAGGCCGTGGTATTTGCGGGTGTTGAGGCCGCAGAGGGTGGTGGTGGCGAAGGAGCCGGTGCGGCTGCAACGCACGATTTCGCGTTCCTTCGCGAAGTTGATGTTCACTAACTTTTCCTTGTCGAATGCGATATAACTCATCGTATGCTTCTCTTTTACTTGCTTTTTCGTTGTATTCCACCCAATTACGGTATATAATGGGTTGAATCTGCAAAGATATATTTTTTTGCTGATACGTTGTTTTGTTTTTTTTCATTTTTTTTGAACACACGGGGCTCGCAGAGGCTCATGTCGGGGTAATGCATGTCGGGTATGTAGGTCGTATCTCGCTGTCATAGTGTTCGCTGTCGCTTACCGTGGGTTAACATAAAGTACAACTTTCGAATGAGCCATTTTCCGATTTTGGCATCGCTTTACCGATGCAGGGGGAACTCCCCTTCTAAAATAGAAGGGGAGTTTTGCCGTGGTTTGTCATCACCATCGTAAACTGGCAATGCAGCGGTCCTCGAACGGCTCCACTTCCCTTGGAAAGGGTGGCCGTAGGCCGGGGTAGGGGCGACAATAAAGTTCTTTAGCTGCGTCATAACAACAAGGAATTCTGATGTTTATATTACTACCCCGCCCTTCGGGCACCCCTTCTAAAATAGAAGGGGAGTTTTGCCGCAAATATAACCATTATTACAATATCAGTATGTGCTAATTTACTGGTTTTTAGTATGTTAAAAACATAGCCAAAAATGCAGAAAACATATTGAGAACGGCAGAAAACATAGAAAAACCTGTTCGCCAATGAAAAAAATCATAAAATCAACACATCCCAAACACCCTCCGATTTCGCACAAAAACATAAAACTTCTTCCAAAAAGGGCCGTAGGCCTGACGTATGCCAGCCCAGGGTGAACGTAGTGAGCCCTGGGAACTGGGAACGAAATGTTCAACGATCAATGGTCATGGTCAACGGTCATGGTCAATGGTCATGGTCAACGGTCATGGTCAACGGTCATGGTCAATGGCCAACGGTCAATGGCCAACGGTCAATGGCCAACGGTCAATGGCCAACGGTCAATGGTCAACAAACGAGCACAAAAAAAAATCCCGGACCGTGCGGTTCGGGATTTTGTAGGATGGTATTATTAAACCGAAAGGTTAACGGGCGACCGTGAATTTTTTGGTTGACGTGCCGTTTTCGGTCTCGATTTTCACCGTATAGACACCGTTGGCGAAGCTGCTGGTGTTGATTTGGGTGTTCACGTCGTTGGCTTCGTACATGCCGACCATCTGACCCATCATGTTGTAAACCTCAACACGGTTGATGTTGCTGGTGGAGTTGATGTTGAGCACGTTGTTTGCGGGGTTCGGGTAGATGACAGTCTTGAGACCGTGTTCTTCAACGCCCGTACCAACAGTCACGGTGAAATCGTCGAGGTTCAACAGGAACATGTCGGTGCAGTTGAAGTGACGGATAGCGACGTGGATGTTCTGACCCGGGTAAGGCAGCTCAGCGGTTTTCTGTTTCCAAATACCTTGGTCGCGAGGACCGCCGTTTTCGTCAATCGTTTCCTCATAGAGGAGGGTGAAGTCGTTCGGGTTGGTACCGGTAGTGGAAACATACACACCATAGTGCTCTTCAGCGTAGCTGGCATCCTGTGCGGCAACGTAGAAGGTGAGTTTGCCACCTTGGCTCGGGATAGCCAAAGTCGGAGAAATCAACCAGTTGTCGGGAGTGAGAGCTTCACCCGTAACATTGCTGAAAGAACCGGAAAGGATGAAACCGTTAGAACCGTTGTTACCGGAACCGGAGAGATCAACACCTGCAGGGAAGTAGGAAACGGGATCAGAGCTGTGCTCCCAAGAGTAACCATCGCCGTCAACATCGAGGATGGTCCAGCAAGTGGGCATCACGCCGTCAAAGTTTTCAACGAACGGCAGGGCTTGGGGTTGAGAGCAATCCATAGCAGAACCGCTAACGTTGATGGTGGCGGAAAGGGAACCGCTGGTCAGCGTCACAGTGCCATTGTTGGAACCGGCAGCAGAACTGTTGTAGCGGACGTAGAGCACTTGGTTCACGAAATCTCCGGCCGGGATGGTGGCGGTGGTGTTGAAGGAGGTACCGTTGGTGGAAACCTCAAACGGAGCGGTCGTGCTCACGGTGATGTTGCTGGTCAGGGAGTAAGCGGTGACATTAGCAGCTTGAGCGGCGGAGGGAGAACCAGCAATGGCTGAGAAAGCCATGGAAGTGGGATCCACGGTGAGGGAAGCGGCGGGAACTTCCTCGATAACAAAGTTAGCGAAGCCAAGCAAATACATATCAGCATCGGATTCAGCCTTGATGGCGATACGGATGGTCTGGTTGGCGTATGCGGCAAGTGCGAAGTTCTGAGTTTCGAAAGAGGTATTGGTGACAGTCACAGTGGGAACAATGTTGACGGCGTTCTCAATCGTTCCGTTTTGAGGAATCACGTAGATAGAGAATTTCTCGGGATAAGAGGAAGAAGCGCAAGCATAGTCCACATGACCATAGAGACCGCTGGTAAGTGTCATTTCAGGAGAAATCAGATATTCATCAGCATTGTTCGTGCTGCTGTATTGATAGACAACTTGACCGGCTCCTGTATTCATGATGAACGTGCTGCCGTCATTGTTGTGGTCAACAATGTCCCAGCAAGGAGCCGTAGTGGAGGCCTCCGTGAATGTCTCGGTGAACGGGAAAGTGGAGATGGTGCTGCATGTGAAGCCCGTACCATCGAGAGCGACAGTGGCGTTTTGGCTGGTGGCCGTGATGGTCAGGTTCTGAGTGGCAGCGCCGACAGCCGTGGGGGCGAAACGCACATAGATGGTGTCGTCAACAACCATTGTGGAGTTGGCCGGAATGGTTTGCGTGGCAGCGAAGGTGGTGCCGTCGAGAGAAATCTCAAACGGAGCAGCAGTAGCCAACGTGATGGCTTCATTCATGTTCACGGTGGTCAACACCACTTCTTGGGCAGCGGAGGTGGAACCAACAGCCACCTGACCGAAACTCAGGCTTGTCACATCCGTGGTCATATTTGCGGTAGGAGCACCGTTGTAAATATTGACATTGGTGACATACAGTCTCAATTGGTCAGCATCAGAAATACCGTGGATGGCAAGTTGATAGTTGCCAGTGAGGGAAGAGAGGTCGAAATAGACGGTTTCGAACGTCGTGTTGTGAGCCTCGATCACGGGAGTCAGAGCCACCGTGTCCGTAGCACCGATAGCAAAGATCTGGAGTTTCTCAAACCAGCTTGAGCTACCGGAACGATAGTCAACAGAACCGGTTTGTCCGCCGGTGAGGGCGAAGTAGGGAGAAATCAACCAGTCGTCCATATCCAGAGAGGTGTTATAGCGAACGGAAGCCCATCCGTTATCGGTGTTAAACTCAAAAGTGTAGCCGTCGTTGTTGGCATCAACGACTGTCCAGCACTGATTGGCAGTGGCATCGGAGAAGTCGTAGCTGTAAGGAATCGTGCCGTTGCACTCGATGGCTGCACCCGTCAAGGGAATAGTAACATTGGTGGCACCGGTAGAGGAAAGGGTCAAAGTACCATTGTCAGTACCAACGGCAGTGGGGGTGTATTGCAGATAGAGGGTGCCGCCAGCAGCAGCGACAGTAGCGGTAGTACCGTAAGTAGTGCCATCAGCGGAAACGGCAAACGGAGCCGAAGTGGTGGCGGTCACACCAGCGGTGAGGTTGTAGGCGGTAACAGCCACAGTGGCGTTATTGGTGTTGCCAAGCAGAGCCGTGCCGAAATCAACAGCCGTAGGAGTGGCAATGATTGTGGGGTCAGTCGGTTGGGCGAGAACCTCCACGTCATCCAAATTGAGGACGAATTGGTCATTGCAGTTGAAGTGGCGGAAAGCAATGCGAACCGTCTGACCGGTGTAGCTGGCCAAACTGTAGGTCTTGTGTCCCCAAGCGCCTTGCACGCGGGAACCGCCGTTGTTGTCAATGGTCTCTTGGAAAAGGAGGGTGAACTCAGACGTGGTCGTGCCGCTGCCCGTGGTGATGTACACACCATAGTGCTCTAGAGCATAACTGGCATCCTGTGCGCAAACATAGAATGACAAGTCGGAGTTAGCCGTGAGGGTGATGGGAGGGGTGATCAACCAGTTGTCCGGCGTGATGGCTTGGTTTGTCACATTGCTGTAAGAACCGGAAAGGACAAAGCCAGTGGAGCTGTTGTGACCGCTGCCGGAGAGGTCTGTTCCAGCTGCGAAATAGGAAGCAGGGTTCGAACTGTGCTCCCAACCCATGGCGTCGTTGTTGGCATCAATTTGAGTCCAACCGGCAGGCATTCCCGCATCGAAATTCTCCGAGAAAACCGGAACCTGCGCTTTTACGCTAAAAGCAATCGCTAAAAGCGCGAAGAACAAAGTAAAAATCTTTTTCATTTTTTTGTTGGTTTTGATGAATAATTAGGTTAATTATAAATGTTTGTTTTTATCCCTTTCTATGCGAAAAACACGCGGCAAAGATACAATTTTTTAGTCTATGCCGCATCTTTCGAACATTTTTTTTTAACAGAATAGAGTTTGAATTTTGCACTGTGCTTCCATAATAAAACGTCCACGCGCTTGTCAAAGTCAAAGTAAAAAAATGTACATTTGCGCCCTTATTTTAAATAGGAAAAAATGAACGAGGACAGACTTTTTACCGTCTCGGAAGTTTGTGAATGTGAGAAGTTTACGATGCAGAAAGAGCAAATCTCCTCCGTCGAGCTGATGGAGCGAGCGGGTTGCGCTTGCGCCGAGGTGATTGCCCCCGGCATCTGGTTTGACGAGTACGAGGATGTCTATGTCTATGTCGGAACCGGCAATAACGGCGGCGACGGCGTGGTCATTGCCGTTCATTTGGCCGAGGAATGCTCGGACTGCACGGTTAACGTTGTGGTCTGCGCACCGGAAGAGGCACACTATAGCGAAGAGATGCAATATCAGCTGAAACGTTGGCAATCGTTTGTCTATCAGCATGATAACGCTAAAATTATATACTATGGTGCTGATAATCAGCCAGAACCAAAAAAGGACGATCTCATTGTCGATGCGCTCTTCGGCATCGGGCTCAACAAACCTGTGACCGGCTTCTTCGCCGACGTCATCCGCCATATTAACAGTTGTGATGCCTATACCATCGCCATAGACACGCCGTCGGGACTGTTCGCCGACCGGCACACACCCGAAGACAGTGTGGTGGTCATTGCCGACAAGACCCTGAGCATCCAGTTTATGAAAACGGCCTTTCTGTTGCCTGAGAACTATCGCTACTACGGCAATGTAGAGGTGGTGGATATTGGTATGGAAGCCCCTGACAGTCTGAACAATACGAGTCGTTTCTTGCTCACCCGTGCGGGAATGCTTTCGCTGTTGCGATTCCGCAGCCCTTACGCGCACAAAGGCACGTTTGGGCACGGGCTGCTTGTGGCGGGCTGCGAGCGGATGCCCGGTGCGGCGATTCTTGCAGCCACAGCGGCTATGCGCGGCGGCATCGGTAAGCTTACAGTTCATACGGTGAAGTCTGTGCTGAACAATCTCGCCATAACTTTGCAGGAAGCCATCCATGATATTGACGACAACGAACAGATTGTCAGCCATATAGATTGGAATCACCTTCCGGAGAACATCAGCGCGGTGGCGTTGGGACCCGGTCTCGGCACTGCGAAGCAGACCGTCGCGGCGATGAAGGACATCTTGGACACGGTGAAACTTCCGCTCGTCATTGACGCCGATGCGCTGAACATGTTAGCGGAGAACAAGACTTGGTTGGCTTATCTGCCGCCCTACAGCATTTTGACTCCGCATTTCGCTGAGTTTGAGCGGCTTGTGGGCAAACCCTCCGACGACTTCGACCGATTGGAGCGGGCCAAAGCGTTCGCGAATCGCTATTCTGTCGTCCTCGTCCTCAAGGGCCATCACACGGTGGTGACGCTTCCCGACGGTCGGCAGTACTTTAACACCACGGGCAACCAAGGCTTGGCCACTGCCGGCAGCGGCGACGTGCTCACTGGCCTGCTGCTTTCGTTGCTCGCGCAAGGCTACGCGCCCGAACATGCGGCCATGTTGGGGGTCTACCTCCACGGGGCCGCCGCCGATGCCTACGCCCGCGAACACGCCGCCTCCACCCTCATCGCCTCGGATCTGCCGAAGTACTTTTCCGATGCGATTCTGTCAATGAGGAATGCTGAATGGTTAATAGAGAATAGAAGAACCCCAATATATAAAGAAGGATATTCCTTAAACAGCCTCGAAGAGGCAAAACGCGCGAAGCGCAATTAACCCCACACAAGGCGATAGCCGCAGTGTGGGGCGCACGAAGCGAAAACAACTCCACACCGGCGAAGCCGCAGTGTGGGGCCTGAAAAAGAGAAAGATATGAAAAAAAGAAACTTTACAACCGTGTTGATGTTGACACTTGCGCTGGCCGCTTCCGCGCAGGTGAACATCCACATCGACATCAAGCAGAGCAAGGACAACAAGACCTACGACTCGGTTTTCGTGAAGGGCGAGGCGAAACTGCAGACCAAGAAGACGCTCAGTGCGCCGTACGGGCCGTCTGTGACATTACAGGACAAGGAGTCGCTCAAACCGGGCATGTACGAGATTTTCGGCGACAGCACCTTCTTGGCCGTGATTCTCATTCCGGATGAGAAAAACCAGAAATTCCAGTTAGAGTTCGACGGCGAGGAACTTACGTTCCTCAATTCCAAAGAGAACACGGCGTATTATAAGTATTTGAACGGTATCACCGCGTATAACAAGCAGTTGGACTCCCTCAACGACGAGTTCCAACGGGCGCAGCGCACCCTGCCGCAGTACATGCTGAAGGTTTTCGTGGACTCGCTTTCGGCCCAGGCCCGCCACATCAACGACGAGATGCGGGCTTTCCAGAGAACCACCGCGGCCAAACACAAAGGCACGCTGATGGGTTCCGTGGTGGCCACCTCCACCTATCTCGATGATCCGCCGCAAGAGGTCTTGGCCGACCGCTTCCTCTTCAACGAGTATTACATCCAGCACTACTTCGACAATTTTGCATGGAACGACCCGCGTATCTTCAACACCGTGGTAGTAGCGCAGAAACTCAAGGAGTATTGCAATATGATTTATCAGTTGGACAGCCCGCAGTTGGACACGTTCGTGGTGGACGCGCTCAACCGTGCGAAGGTCAACCAGACCTCTTACGAGTACCTGTTCGACGAGCTGGAGTATGTGCTGGGGCGCAATATCTCGCCCTACAAGGTGGAGCACACTTACATTGCCATGTTGAAGGATGCCCTGCAGTATCCCAAGCTTAGCGAGGATCGCAAAAGACGTTATACCAGGGAATTAGGCTTCATAGACAAGAATCATGAAGGTGATACCGTACCCAATTTCAACATAGTTTTGGCCAATGGTGATACCACTTCCTTCTATGATGTCAAGAGTGAATACACGCTGTTGTACCTGCAGCATCCCACCTGCCCGACCTGTCATCAGGTGCGCAACATTATGAAAGGTTTGGATAAGCTCAACCGGGCCATAGAGTCGGGCCGCCTCAAGGTCGTGATGGTCTATTTCGAGGACGACCCGCAGGTTTGGAGCAACTATGTCCAATCCAGCGAGGCTAATCCAAAGTATGTGCAAGGTTGGAACTTCGACCAGACCATTGACGACAACAACCTCTTCGACACCCGTACCATCCCCTACATGTTTCTCCTTGACCAGGACAAGCGTGTTATCAAAAAAGATTTGCTGTATAACGACATAGAACCGTATATGGAGCGTTTGCGGATTTATTAGGATTTTATAATGGATGGTGTGGAGACGCAAAATTTTGCGTCTCTACGCAGAATCTTAACCAATAACCCTTAAAAAAATGACTGAAAACCTTTTCATGTTGATATTTATCGTGGTTATCGCCCTGCTGCTGTTTCTGGATCTGGGCGTTTTGCATAAGAAAGACCACGTGGTGACCTTCAAAGAATCCGCCGGCTGGACGGCTGTGTGGGTCACGTTGTCGCTGCTCTTTTTCCTGTTTTTGCGCTGGCAGGGCGACGTTGTGGTGAACGTTCACGACAAGGAACATTTTGTAGCGCAGAACGAACTTTACGACCACCATGTCAATTACGATGACAACCTTACGTGGGAGCAGAACGTGGGCAACTATAACAAACAGCTGTCGTTGGAGTATATCACAGGCTATTTGATTGAGTTGTCGCTCTCCATTGACAATGTCTTCGTGATGATCATGATATTCCTGTCGTTCGGGGTGGAGAAGCAGTATTACCACCGGGTGCTGTTTTACGGCATCTTAGGGGCCATTGTGCTGCGTTTCATCTTCATCTTCGCGGCGGGTGCGCTCATCCAGAAGTTCCACTGGCTGCTGTTAGTCTTCGGCGCGTTCCTGATTTATTCGGGTGTCAAGATGTTCATCGACCGGAACAAGAACGAGAGTATTGATGTGGAGAATCATCCCGTGGTAAAGTTCTTGGCGAAGCGGAACTTGAGCACGTCGGCGTTCGACGGGCACAACTTTTTCACCAAAGTGGATGGTCGTTGGCTCTGCACGCCGTTGTTCGTGGTGTTGATGATTATCGAGTTTTCGGACATCATTTTCGCCTTCGACTCCATTCCGGCTATCTTCTCGGTGACGGAGGATCCGCACATTGTCTTCTTCTCCAACATCTTCGCTATCCTCGGTCTGCGGTCGATGTTCTTCATGTTGGAGAGCATTATGGACAAGTTCGCCTACCTGCGCATCGGTTTGTCGGTGCTGCTGACGTTCATCGGCGTGAAGATGTTCTTGCCGTACTTCGGTATTGAAATCGGTATCGTTCCCTCTCTCGTGGTCATCCTCTCTATCCTGACACTCAGCGTTTTGTTGTCGGTGTTATTCCCGCCGAAAAAAACGATTGAGCAGGAATAATCATACGCGATAATTCCCCTTCTATTAGAAGGGGTGCCCGTAGGGCGGGGTAGTGACGCAAGATTGTCGGCGTAAGCCGTCCCATTGTTTTACCGGAATACCGCGACCTTTCCGCATTGTTTGAGGAAATCGGCGATGGTCTCTTTGGCCTTTGCCTCAGCCTTCGTGCGGTTTTCGGGGGTGTTGTAACGGGTGCGGATTTTGTTCTCTACCCGTTGGATCAGCGGCTTGGCGTTGTATTGCACGGCACTCTCCTCATCCTCGTCGTCCGATTTGAACCAAGAGGATAGGGTGGACTGCGAGAACTCCACGTCGGGAAGGCACACGAGAACGGTGTCGCTGTTCTCTTGGGGTACGTATTTGACCTTGTCCAAATCCATAGTGAGGCTTACCTGCTGTTTGAGGATCTGCACACAGTCGTGTTTCTTTTTGAACAGGCCATTGTCTTTGCCAAGAACGGAGCTGCCGATGCCGCTGCCGTAGAAGGAATCTTTGGCGTAGTCCTCCGTGACGGTGGTGTAGAGGTAGAGGATGCCGATGGGGCGTGTGGCCTCGATGACGGCGGGCGTGTCTTTCAGGGTGATTTCGTCGGTGTCTTGCCGGTGGGCGAGACGGCTCCAGAGGGCTACTGCGGCGATGGCCAGGATGATTGTGATGGCGTATTTGAGGTACTTATTCATGTTCGTTACTTTTGGTTGGCCCCACATTGTGCTCCGCTTATGTGGGGTTAATTGCGCTTCGCGCGTTTTGCCTCTTCGAGGCTGCTTTAAAGAATAATTTATATAGTGAATAGTCAAAGGTCAAAGTCAAAGTCAAAGGTCAATGGTCAAACACCGCGTGGATGCCGATGGCTTCGAGCAGGGAGGTGAAGACGGCTTCGGTGTTGTGGGTGAGTTCGTCGGCGAGTTGGGTTTGGAGGTCCTTGTCTTGGTTGACCACCTCTTCGAAGGCCATCGTTTTGATTTGCTGGATGGTGGTTTCGCCCACTTTGTCGCGGAGACCGGTGGAGAGGGTGACAATCTCGTCGGGGTTGGTGACGGGGTTGTAGGACTTGTCGATGATCTTCGGCTTGGGCAGGCGGATTTGCAGCGTGTCGTTGCCGATGAACTGCAAGTCGGTTTCTTTCAGCTCGTTGAGGTCGATGCCGTAACGAATGGTCACGTCCACGGGAATCACGCAGAGCCGCTTGCCCAGTTTCCATTTCGTCGGATTGAGCGAGGTGATCTTTGTCTCGGAGTCGTAAACTCCCATTTTGCGGATGGTCACTTCGGTGCTGGCAATCTGCGACTGTTCCTGAAGCATTCCGATGAGTTCGCCCTTGTTGGGAATCTGTTTGGTGAGGTCGGGTGCTTTGCTCGGCCAGAAGATGACGGCCAATAGTATTGCCACGCTTGCGGCCAGGATGATCCAATATTTCCGTTTCATTCTTTCAACGTTTTTATTGCGGCAAAAATACAATTTTTAGTGAAAGTTCAAAGCCAAAGTCAAAGTTCAAAAAAAAGGACTCCCTTTCGGAAGTCCTACGCTATAACGGGTTGGAATTGTTCGATTTAGCCGTTGAAGACTTTGTCGAGGCTGACTCCGCGGACCTGGGCCACGGTGTAGGCATCGCGCATCTGGGCGAGGGCGCCGATGGTGGCTTTCACCACGCTGTGGGGGTTGGAGGAGCCTTTGGACTTGGCGAGCACGTTTTTCACGCCCACGCTCTCGAAGACGGCACGCATGGCACCGCCGGCGATGACACCGGTACCGGGGGCGGCAGGTTTCATGAAGACGTTGGCGCCGCTGTACTTGCCGTTGGCGGCGTGCGGAATCGTACCCTTGAGAATCGGAATCTGGATGAGGTTCTTCTTTGCATCTTCGACACCTTTGGAGACGGCGGTCGAGACCTCACGGGCCTTACCCAGACCATAGCCCACGATGCCGTTCTCGTTACCCACGACGACGATCACTGCGAAGCTGAAGATTCGTCCGCCCTTGGTAACTTTGGTCACTCTGTTGGTGGCGACCACGCGCTCCTTGAGCTCCAGGTCAGCCGCTTTCACTTTCTTGATATTTTCGTTAGCCATAGTACTGTTGTTTTAAAATTTAAGACCACCTTCTCTGGCAGCGTCTGCCAGGGATTTCACTCTACCATGATACAGATAACCGTTGCGGTCGAACACCACCTCGGTGATGCCGGCGGCGAGGGCGCGGGTGGCGATTTCCTTGCCGACGAGTTTCGACTTCTCGCATTTGGTCATCTTCTGTTCGGCGATGCCGGGCAGTTTGGACGACGCGCTCACGAGCGTGCGGCCGGCCTCATCGTCAATCACCTGAACGTAGATGTCACGGTTGCTTCTGAACACGGACATTCTCGGGCGAACGGGAGTGCCGCTGACAATCTTGCGGATGCGGTTTTTAATCCTATTTCTTCTATATTCTTTCTTATTGTAAGCCATAATATCAGTTTTTGACGATTATTTCTCTGCCGACTTGCCGGCTTTCTTTCTAACGTACTCGCCTTCGAAGCGGATACCTTTGCCTTTGTAGGGTTCGGGTTTACGGTAGGAGCGGATCTTGGTGGCCACCATACCGAGCAGCTGCTTGTCGATGCAGTTCAGGATGATGATGGGGCTCTTACCTTTCTCGTTGATGGTCTGCACGGTAATCTCCTTCGGGAAATCGAAGAGGATGTTGTGGGAGTAGCCCAGTCCGAGGTCCAGCTGGTGGTCGCCCTTGGCTTCGGCCTTGTAACCGACGCCGATGACTTCCATCTTCTTGGTGAATCCTTGGGACACGCCGATGATCATGTTGTTGAGCAGGGCGCGGTAGAGGCCGTGCATGGAGCGGTCGCGTTTGGAGTCGCTCGGGCGTTTCACATGGAGGTGACCGTCTTCGATATCGAAGGTGATGCGCTCATCGACATACTGTTGCAGTTCGCCTTTCGGGCCCTTCACAGTCACGATGTTGCTTTTCTCGTCTCTTTTCACTTCAACCCCTGCGGGGATGGCGATTTGTAATTTTCCTATTCTTGACATTGCGGTTCCTCCTTCTTAGCTGATGTAACAAATAACTTCACCGCCGACGTTTTGTGCGCGGGCTTCCTTGTCGGTCATCATGCCGTGGGAAGTGGAGATGATGGCGATGCCGAGACCGTTGAGCACGGAGGGCAGTTCGCTGACGCCAACATACTTACGAAGGCCGGGGCGGCTGACGCGCTTAATCTCGCTGATGGCGGACTGTTTGGTTGCGGGATGATACTTCAGGGCGATTTTGATCGTCTTGGGCATCGTGTCATCCTCGAATTTATAGTTGAGGATATAACCTTTGTCGAACAGGATTTTGGTTATAGCCTTCTTCTCGTTGGAAGCGGGGATCTCCACCACTTCGTGATGCGCGCGGATGGCGTTTCTCACACGAGTCAAATAATCTGAAATGGGATCGGTATTCATAATTCAATCTTCTTCGTTTGGTTACCAACTTGCTTTTTTCACTCCGGGAATCTTGCCTGCGAGTGCCAGCTCCCTGAAGTCGATACGGGAGAGGCCGAACTGGCGCATGTAGCCTTTCGGGCGGCCGCTGAGTTTGCAGCGGTTGTGCATGCGGATGGGGTTCGAGTTCGGGGGCATTTTCTGAAGCGCGATATCGGCGGCACGCTTGGCCTCGTAATCATCGCCTTTCATGATTTTCTTCAGTTCAGCGCGCTTGGCGGCATATTTAGCGACCATTTTCGCTCTTTTGATTTCTCTTGCTTTTAAAGATTCTTTAGCCATGATTACTTATTTTTGATTTTTGAAGGGTAAACCGAATTCTTTCAACAGTGCCAGACACTCTTTGTCGTTCTGTGCCGTAGTGACGAAGGTGATATCCATACCGTTGATTTTCAGAACCTTGTCGATATCGATTTCGGGGAAGATGATTTGTTCGGGGATGCCGAGCGTATAGTTGCCGCGGCCGTCAAATCCCTTGTCGCTGATACCGCGGAAGTCGCGGATACGGGGGATGGAGACGGTGACCAAACGGTCGAGGAACTCATACATACGGTCGCCGTGGAGGGTGACGCGAACGCCGATGGGCATACCCTTTCTCAACTTGAAGTTGGAGATGTCCTTCTTGGACTTGGTGGGGACAGCCTTCTGACCGGCGATGAGGGTCATCTCTTGGACGCCAGCGTCGATGAGTTTCTTGTCGGCGATGCCGAATTTGCCAAGGCCTTGGTTGAGGCAGATCTTGGTGATTCTGGGCACGCGCATGACGGATTTGAATCCGAACTGCTCTTTAAGAGCGGGCAGAACCTCGTTCTGATATTTCTCTTTGTATCTCGGTGTGTACATTACTTGATCTCCTCTCCTGTTTTCTTTGAATATCTGACTAATTTGCCTTTGTCGTTCAACCTTCTACCCACGCGGGTAGCGTTTCCTTTAGCGTCAACCAGCATGAGGTTGGAGATGTGGATCGGGGCTTCTTTTTGGATGATGCCGCCGTTGGGAGCTGCGGCGCTCGGCTTGGTGCTTTTGGACACCATGTTGACGCCTTCCACCAGGGCCTTGTTCTCCTTGGGGTAGACTTCAAGCACTTTGCGCACTGCGTCCTTGTCTTTGCTTTCTCCGGCGATGACTTTCACGCTATCGCCTTTCTTAATTTTCAGTTTCATTCTTTTTTTGCTTTAATGTTCGTCAATTGGTCTTGGTCAATTGTATAATGAACGGTTTATTGACTTGGTTTACAACACCTCGGGGGCGAGTGACACGATCTTCATGAACTGTTTCTCGCGGAGTTCGCGGGCCACGGGTCCGAAGATACGGGTGCCGCGCATTTCGTCGGCTGCGGTCAGCAGCACCACGGCGTTGTCGTCGAACTTGATGTACGAGCCGTCGTTTCTGCGGACGTGGCGTTTGGTGCGGACCACCACCGCTTTGGAGACGGTGCCGGCTTTGACTTGGCCGGAGGGGATGGCACTCTTGATGGCGACCACGATTTTGTCACCCACACGGGCGTAGCGTTTCTTGGTGCCGCCGAGGACGCGGATGCAAAGGACTTCCTTGGCGCCGCTGTTGTCTGCTACTGCTAATCTTGATTCTTGCTGTATCATAATTATTTAGCCTTTTCTACGATTTCGATTAAACGCCAGCATTTGTTCTTGGACAAAGGTCTGGTCTCCATAATTCTCACCCTGTCGCCGATGCGGCACTCATTCTTCTCGTCGTGCGCCATGAATTTGGTGGTGCGTTTGAGGAACTTGCCGTAGATGGGGTGTTTCATCTTGCGTTCGACTTTGATGACGATGGATTTGTCCATCTTGTCGCTCACAACGATGCCTTCTCTCACTTTTCTATTGTTTCTTTCCATAATGTTATCGGTGATGGGGGTTATTTATTCTCGTTGATTTCTCTTTTACGCACCTCGGTCATCATGCGGGCGATGTCTCTACGCTGGGCTTTGATGAGCTGGGGGTTCTCCAGGGGGGAGATGGCGTGGTTGAGGCGCATAGTGACCAGTTTGTCCTTCGCGGTGGCGAGTCTCTCCTTCAGTTCGGGAGTGGTCAGTTCATTGATTTCCTGTTGTTTCATACTGCGTTCCTCCTATTAAATTTCTTCTGAATAATCTCTTCTGACGATGAATTTGGTATGGACGGGGAGCTTCTGGGCACCGAGTCTCATAGCCTCGCGGGCGACTTCCAACGGGATGCCGTCGGCTTCGAAGAGGATGCGACCCGGGCTGACGCGTGCTGCCCAAGACTCGGGGGTACCTTTACCTTTACCCATACGGACACCCAAACCCTTGGCGGTCACGGGGCGGTCGGGGAAGATGCGGATCCAGAGTTTACCCTGACGTTTCATCTCACGGGTGATGGCCTGACGAGCGGCCTCAATCTGGCGGGCGCTGATCCAGTACTGGTCCAGCGTTTTCAATGCGAAAGAGCCGAATGAAATCTCAGCACCGCGTTTGGTGATCTTTTTCATTCTGCCTTTCTGCGGCCTTCTGTATCTAGTCTTTTTCGGTTGTAACATTGCTTTTAATGTTTTAAATTATTATTGATTTACCGGCATCTTGGCGTCGGTTTGATTAATTGCGGTTACGGTTGTCGCGGCGTTCGCCTCTGCGCTCTCCGCCTCTGCGGTCGTCGCGGCGAGGTCCGCGGAAAGGTTTCTTGCCGTTGTTGCCCGGACGTTGCTCCTTGGCGGCTTCGTTGACGAAGAGGTCTTTCTTACCATAGACGATGCCTCTGCAAATCCACACTTTGACGCCGATGCAGCCGTAGGTGGTGTGAGCCTCGACGGGTGCGTAGTCGATGTCGGCGCGGAGGGTGTGCAACGGGATACGTCCATCTTTGAAGTGCTCGGCGCGGGCGATTTCGGCACCACCGAGACGACCGGCGACGGTCACCTTGATGCCTTCGGCCTGTGCGCGCATGGTGGCGGCGATGGCGGTCTTGACGGCTTTCTTGTAGGTCACGCGGCCCTCGATTTGGCGGGCGATGTTCTGCGCGACGAGCTGAGCGTCAAGGTCGGGGCGTTTCACTTCGTTGATGTTGATCTGGATTTCCTTGCCGGTGAGCACCTTGAGTTCTTCCTTCACGCTGTCGACTTCTGCGCCGCCCTTGCCGATGATCACGCCGGGACGTCCAGCGTTGATGGTCACCGTGACGAGCTTGAGAGTTCTTTCAATGTAGATTTTCGAAATGCCGGCTTTTGAGAACTTAGCATTTAAATACTTTCTAATTTTGTCATCTTCGACGATTTTACCGGCGAAATTTTTGCCGCCGTACCAATTAGAGTCCCAGCCTCTTACGATTCCGAGGCGCAAGCCGATAGGATTAACTTTTTGACCCATACTTAATTACTGTTTATTTTTGTGATTCTTCGATATTTTCAGCGGGCATGTTCTCCTCGTTGCGGTCGCCCAGGATGAGGGTGACGTGGTTGGAGCGCTTGCGGATGCGAGCGGCGCGGCCTTGCGGGGCCGTGCGGATGCGCTTGAGCATCCGTCCGCCGTCCACCATGATGGTCTTCACGTACAGGTCGGCGTCTTCCAGGCGCTTGCCCTCGTTCTTGACCTGCCAGTTGGCGATGGCCGACTTCAGCAGCTTGAGGAGTTTCTCGGATGACTCCCGGTGGGAGTACTTCAACACGTTCATGGCGTAATCTACGTTCTTGCCACGAATCACGTTGGCCATAATTCTGGTCTTGCGCGGTGAGGTCGGATTATCCACTAATCGGGCCAGGTACACCGTTTTCATTGCTTCTTTACGCGCGTTTGCCGCGTTTTTCTGTTTCACACTCATTGTTTTTTCTGTCTATTTTAACTATATATTTGTCTAATATTCAAAGATTTAACACTTTGAAAAGCACCTCTTTGGCGTAACTTTTCAAATTGGCGGCAAAAATAGACTTTTTTTGCATACAATCAACACCTTACGCATTTTTTTTTCAACACTTCCGCGAAGTTATCAACACACCCCTGTCGGTCGGCGAATGTGTCTCGGCGAATTGGGCGAATTTAGCGAAGTGTTTCAACTATTCTTCGTCCAATATGTCGTCAACAACTTCGCCTCATTCGCTCAATTCGCCGACAACAACTTTGCCTCATTCGCTTAATTCGCCGACAGACTTCACGCCGAATTTGCGCGTGCAGGGGATGCGCCGGTGTGTCAATGCGTCTGTGCCGAAATTGATTAGCAAGCCCAGGGTCAGGCCGCTCGCCTTGAGGTAGTTGTAGACCTGCGCGTCGTGTTCCCTAACGAGTTCCGACACCGCCTTCAGCTCCACAATGATTTTCCCGTAGCAGACGAAGTCGGGCTGGAAACGCTTGGAGAGCTCAATCCCTCTGTAGTGGACTTTGAAGTTCCGCTCCCGTTCATAAGGAATTTGTCTCCACAGAAACTCCTGTTCGAGCGCTTCTTGATAGATGGGCTCCGAGAACCCGCATCCTAACTCGCAGTGTACGGCCATTGCCGCACCAATAATGTTGTAGGATTCTTTGCCGAATAATAATTTGTTGTTCATCATACTGTTAATATTTTTGTTTAGAATTGAGTTGCGGCAAAGATAAATAAAACTTCCAAGGAAGAATCACGATTTTTATTTTTTTTGTGATTTTCCTTGGAAGTGTTTGGTATACAGTGGGATATTGTGGTACTTTGTTTCTTTTTGTGACGGCTTCTTAACAATTAATAGTTAAAATTAAAGCGCACTTTCGCAAAATTTGCCTAATTCGCCGACAAAATCCGTTAGATTCGCCCAATTCGCCGACAAGGTTCGCCGACTACCAAGCGAGGGTGCGGTCCTTGGGGTACTTCACGCTGTAGGTCACCACGAAGGTGCGGGTTTCACCGGAATTTAGGTCCAGTTCCCAAGTGAGTACGCCGATGTCTTCCTTGTTGTAGGTGGCGGTGGGCTTCACTTCCACCAACTTCACCTCGATGTCTTTGTCGTTGGAAATCGGGTACTGTTCCTTCAAGGTCAGCTTCGCGTTGCGATTTTGATTGTTGCGAACGGTAATCAGGTACGAGCGAGTCTCGGTGGTGGTGCTGCCGACGTGCTTCGTACTGCTGTAATCGCGTTGCAGTTCGCGTTTAACAGTCACGCGGGGGTCGGTGGCGAGGGTGAGCGTCACTTTGTCTTGCGTGGAATTCGGATTCAGGTAAGTTTCCCCGACAAAGGTGTTGTTGAAGGTGACGGTGGCGTATCCCGAAAGCAGATTGTATTTTTCCAAACCGCTGAGCGTCGCAATCAGGTATGTCTCATTGGAGAGTTTTGGCGCACAATAGTAATTGTACTCGGCTTCAAGGTTATAGTTAACCAAATCAACGAGTTGTTCGTTGCCATTGCCAGGAATGTTGTAGGGCACGGCAATTTTGTAGTTCACATGGACATCTTGCTCGTCAATGCTGATGTAATCTTCCATTCGGGTAGAGACCACCTTTTTGCTCGTTCCGTCCGTCGCCGTGACACCTTCGCAACTGGACAAGGCAGCGCTTACATTTGAGTTCGATACGTAATTGGAGGCTCTATTGCTGCGTGCATCAGACATGTCTGCTGAGTAATTTCGCGCGAAACGCAGAAACCAAGTTCTGAATACCGGTACAGTATTGGTCCGGTTGGGTCGGGCGTTCGAGAGCGTGAGTCGCACATTGTTCCAGTCAAGTCCGGTCTCTTGTTGTACCTCGGCTTTCGCTTGCATGGTGATGGGCTTGTCCAATCCAGGAATGTTGATGTCGTAGTGAGGTTGCCATCCTGCATCTTCTGTGTAATAGCTGATGTTGAACACCGTGGTGACGCTGTTCGGCACGCTGATGGAGAGATAGACCACGCCAGTTTCCACGTCGCTGTCCTGTTTGTCCTGATTGATTTGCATTTTCAGCCTATTCACCGTTTCCACCAGCTTTTCAATCTTCTTATTGTCCTGATTGATACTGCTTTGAAGTGTCTTAGCCTTGGACGTGTAAAGCTCCATGTTGGCGTTTATTTCTGCAACGGTAACGGTACCATCTTTCTTTTCCATGTTGTTGAGCGTTCCGTCGGTGAGCATCTTGAGCAGATGTTGATGGACGGTAAGCTCGTCGCGAGCTTCTTGAAGCTGCTTCTGATAGAAATCGAGAGAGTCGGACAGCTTTTTGAGTTTAGCAGTTTCCTCTTTCGGGGTGATATAGTCCTTTTCGAATTCCATGGCGGAAATAAGCACTCCATTCGCCTGCACTTTCAAACTGTTTAGGGCAATGTCGGGACTCAGACCATCAATGACGATTTCCTGAGAACCACTCTTCAGTGTGGCATTTGCGGAATGGTACAGGGTGGCACCGCGCAAGAACACGGTGACAGAATCCAACTTGGCCGAAACCTGCTTCTGTGCATGCAGGGTAAACAAACAACCGAAACAAAGGGTTGCCAATACGAGAAATTTTTTTGTTGCCATAATATATAATATATTGTATGGTGGAAATTATTTACGGTTTACAATGACTTTCTTTGTGACCGTTTGTTTATTGTCAAGCGTCACTTTCACAAAATAATGTCCGGCGGCGAAACGGGAAACGTCAATCTGCTCCAAATTGGAAGTCGGTTTCATGATGGTGTAGACGAGGCGCCCGTCGGCATTGAGGAGGTCAATGCGTCGCATATTCTCGCCTTTGATGTTAAGCATGTAATGAGCCGGGATCGGGAACACGTCAATGCTGGGAAGCTCGGCGGAGGGGATGCCCACCGTGATGGTCAGGTGCAGTGTCACTACGGAGTCACATCCGTTCACGGTTTGGAACGTTTGAGTATAGTCGCCGGACTCACAGTAGACTTCCGAGTTCCATTCGTAGCAGGAGTCCGTGGTGGTGACTTCTACACTCTCAAACACAGAATAATTGACGGTCAGGTGCAGCGTATCGACACTAATGCACCCGTTGTCGTTGTTATACTCGTACGTATAAGTGCCCGACGTGGTGTATTCCGTGCCGTGCCAGACGAAGCTCTCACAGGCGGTTTCCGTTTCTACATTGTGCGTACCGTAGTTAACGGTGAGCTTCAACGTATCGACACTTTGACAGCCTGTGCTGTTAGTGTATGCATACGTATACGTACCCGATGTGGTGTAAGTCGTATCATGCCAGGTGAAGCTCTCGCAAGCTGTTTCGGTTTCGATAATGTGCGTACCATAGTTGACGGTGAGCTTCAAGGTATCAACGCTCAGGCAACCCGTGTTGTTGGTATAGGCATACGTGAAGGTACCCGACGTGGTATAAATCGTATCGTGCCAGACAAAGCTCTCGCAAGCTGTTTCGGTTTCGACATTGTGTGTGCCGTAGTTAACGGTGAGCTTCAACGTGTCCACGCTTGCGCAGCCTGTGTTGTTGGTGTAAGCATACGTGTACGTGCCCGGCGTGGTATAAATCGTATCGTGCCAGACAAAGCTCTCGCAAGCTGTTTCGGTTTCGACATTGTGCGTACCGTAGTTGACGGTGAGCTGCAAGGTATCAACGCTTGGGCAACCCGTGTTGTTGGTGTAAGCATACGTGTACGTGCCCGACGTGTTGTAGGTCGTATCGTGCCACATGAAGTTCTCGCAGGCCGTTTCAATTTCAACATTGTGTGTGCCGTAGTTGACGGTGAGTTTTAAGGTGTCAACACTCTGGCAACCTGTGCTGTTGGTATAGGCATACGTAAAAGTACCCGACGTGGTGTAGGTCGTATCATGCCACGTGAAACATTCACAGGCGGTTTCTGTTTCAACATTGTGTGTGCCGTAGTTAACCGTCAGTTTCAAGGTGTCAACACTTTGACAGCCCGTGCTGTTGATGTAAGCATGGGTGTACGTGCCGGACGTGGTAAAAGTCGTATTATGCCAGACAAAACTCTCGCAAGCGGTCTCGGTTTCGACATTGTGTGTACCGTAGTTGACGGTCAGCTTCAAGGTGTCCACGCTTTGGCAGCCGGTGTTGTTGGTATAAGCGTATGTGTACGTACCCGATGTGGTGTAAGTCGTATCATGCCAGGTGAAGCTCTCGCAAACGGTTTCAGTTTCCACATTGTGCGTACCGTAGTTGACGGTGAGTATCAACGTGTCAACGCTTTGACAACCCGTATTGTTGGTGTAAGCATACGTATAAGTGCCCGACGTGTTGTAGGTCGTATCATGCCAGGTGAAGCTCTCGCAAGCGGTTTCGGTTTCGACATTGTGTGTAC
>JAFPVR010000125.1 GCA_017395245.1 Bacteroidales bacterium
GAATGGTGATTAGTGAATGGTGATTAGTGAATGGTGATTAGTGAATGGTGATTAGTGAATGGTGATTAGTGAATGGTGATTAGTGAATGGTGATTAGTGATTAGAGTGTTGTTCAAACGTCAAGGTCAAAGTCAAAAGTCAAAATAATGTTCTTAAGTGTAATTATTCCCTGTTATAATGAAGAACTCGTCGTGGAGGAGACCTACCGGCGGTTGATGGAGGTGATGGCGCAGACCGGCCTGGATTACGAGCTGGTTTTCGTCAACGATGGGAGTCGCGACAAAACCTATGCGCTTTTGCAGCAGTTGGCGCAGGCGGACAAGGCGGTCAAGATCATCAATTTCTCCCGGAATTTCGGGCATCAGTGTGCGGTGACGGCGGGCCTCAACCATTGCAACGGCGACCTGGCCGTGATTATTGACGCGGACCTGCAGGATCCTCCCGAGGTGATTCTCGACATGCTGGAGATTTATCGTCGCGAGCAGGCCAACGTGGTGTATGGCGTGCGGAAGACGAGGGAAGGGGAGAGTTGGTTCAAACTGACGACGGCCAAGTGGTTCTACCGGATACTGAACAAGTTGTCGGATGTGCAGTTTCCCGTCGATACCGGCGACTTCCGGCTCATCGACCGCAAGATTATCGATGAGTTCAATCGTTTGCATGAAAAGAACAAGTACATTCGCGGTCTCATCAGTTGGATGGGATACAAGCAGGTGCCGTGTTATTACGAACGCAAGGAACGGTTCGCGGGCGAGACCAAATATCCGCTGCGGAAGATGCTGAAGTTTGCCTCCACAGGGTTGCTTTCCTTCTCCAAGAAGCCGCTGAAGTTGGCTGTCTGGTTGGGTGTCCTCTCGGTTTTGGTGGGCTTGATTTACGCCATTGTCATCTTGATTCTCAAGCTTGTGCATCCCGAGTCGTTTGTGGCAGGCTGGACCTCGACCATTTTCATGATTATCTTCTTCGGAGGTATCCAGCTGCTCACCATCGGCGTCTTGGGCGAATATATCGGCAGCCTTTTCGACGAGGCGAAGGATCGCCCGGAGTATATTATCAGCGAGAAGGTGAATTTCTGATTCTTTAACCGTAAACCTCTATGAATAAAAGACTTATATCACTGGCATTCTGTTTGTTATGTGTCGCTACAACCGCCTTTCCACAGTCGATACTGTGGCGGGTGAGCGGTAAGAACATCCAGTCGCCCTCCTACCTATACGGCACCATCCACATACAGGACGAGCGCGTGTTCCACTACGACAGCACCGTGTCGAATGCTTTCAAGGCCTGCGACGCCTTCGCTGTGGAAATTCTGCTCGACGAACTGAACATGGCCGGGCTGCGTCAGACCATGATGATGCCCAAAGGTCAGGTGCTGTCGGAATTGTTGTCGAAGAGCGACTTCGCCCTGCTCGACAGCCTTTGCAAAGTGAAACTGGGGGTGAGTGCCATCTTTATGAATTCGATGAAACCTTTCTTCATTGCGAGTGCGCTGCAACAGGCCGATCTGCCGAAAGGGGCTGAGAACGCGCTTGACCTTGATCTGTTGCAGAAGGCACGTGCGGAAGGAAAGAGCTGCTATGGCGTAGAACAGTATATGGACCAAATCAAGGCGATAGATGCTGTAAGCATGAAGGACCAGATCGCAATGTTGACAGAATTCATTCGCGATACGACGAACCAAAGTGTGGAAGAGATGGGGGAGCTTGTGGATGCCTACCTCCATTTCGATCTCGACCGGATGTGGGAAATGTCGTTGGACACCGCGCTGCCCAAGAAATTCAGCAAGGTGCTGCTTTACGATCGCAATGTCAAAATGGCGAAACGGTTTGTGGAGATTGCCAAGAAGCAGACGCTCTTCTGTGCGGTCGGGTGCGCACACCTCGCAGGCGACAAGGGCGTGATTGCACTGCTGCGGAAAAAGGGATACACCGTGGAACCCGTCGTTTTCAGCTGGGTTACGGACGACGAACCGCAGGCGCAAGCGGAGGCCGTTCGTAATAGTGGGCCAGAGATCAAGGAACAAACGAATAAAGTTGATACAGAGGTTGTTGAGCCAGATGCGTCTGCCCTTCCGATGGCCACTGGCTACAACTGGGTCACCTATCGAGGCAAGGCCGACATTATCGATACTGGCGGCACACGGACCTGCAATTTCTACATGGTCAACCGCACCGACAGTATCCTTTATCTTAATATCCATGCATACAGCGTTGAGGTGATGCGTGCTGTCTTCACCCCAGACAGTGTCATTTTCGTTAATAAGCTGACGAACCAGTATTATAGAGATACGTACGCGCCTATCAACCGCCATCTTCCGTTTACCGTTGATTTCCAGACGGTTCAGGCACTCTTTAACGGTCAAACGGAGAAGTTGCCGCAAGGGCAGAAACTATCGTATGAGTATTCGGCTTTCGAGCCGGTGGACGACGCAAGCTCCTTCTTCACCGAGTTCGTTTTCAAGGAGTTGAACCGTGTTATCGAGGTGCGAGGAAGAATCAAGGTCGTGCGGCTGAATGTGCCGGGTACAACCAATATCAAGATTCCCGAGAAGTTTGAGCGCATTACGCTGTAACGATGGCCTCCGAAATCTTTAGTTCGCAGCAGATTAAGTCTTGGGCGGCGGAAGTTGGCTTCCAGGACTGCGGCATTGCGCGGGCCCGTATGCTCGTGGACGCGGAGGAGGACTTTCGTCACGTCATCGACGGGGGACTGCACGCGGAGATGCACTATTTGGAGCGGAATATTGACAACCGATTCAATCCGGAGTCGCTGCTGCCTAATTGCAAGTCGGTGGTGGTAGTGACGTACAACTACTTGACGGATGCGCGGCCTGCTTCCGACAAATACCTTACGGCGCGATACACGTGGATTCAGGATTACCATATTTTGGTGAAGGAACTTTTGGAGGAGTTGGCGGGTAAGATCATAAGCGTTTGTCCTTCAGTACACTACAGAGCTACGGTGGATAGTTCGGCCATTTCCGAGAAACGCTGGGCGATGGAGGCCGGGGTAGGGTGCATGGGGAAGAACGGGCTGATCCATAACCAGCATGGCTCATTCTTCGTGTTGGGTGTCCTTCTGCTTGATCAGTTTTGCGACAAATATGACGAAAGTTTGCGAAAATCGGACTGTGGGGAGTGTGAAATTTGTGTGAGAAGCTGCCCCGCCAACGCCTTGGAAATTCCTTTTCAGGTGGATGCACGACGATGCTTTTCGTACCGTAACACAGAGGATAAAACACCGAATTACAGTGAGTTGGCGGATAATAAGTATCTCTTTGGATGTGACATCTGCCAGGAGGTTTGCCCCCGCAATAAAAAAAAGTTTTCCAACCCATCGAACATATCGAAAAAATCTTTATTTTTGCCTCTCAAAAATAACGACTGGGAGTCATTGAGTGAAACGGATTTCAAGCGTTATTTTTCAGATACTTCGATTCTGAGAAGGAAGTATGCAAGATTTCGTTCTTTGATAGAAGCAAAAAGGCAACAAGAGCATCTTTGTAGAATGGACTCACAGGAAATTATCCAATATGCCACGAAAGTGATGCAAGAAGAGGCCGATGCAGTGTCAAAACTCACCGGTTATTTGGATGACAATTTTGTGAAAGCCGTTCGGGAGATAATCAGGTGCGAAGGTCGCGTCATTGTGACAGGCATCGGGAAGAGCGCCATCATCGGTCAGAAGATCGTCGGGACGTTCAACTCGACAGGAACGCCGGCCGTGTTCATGCATGCCGCCGACGCCGTTCATGGTGATTTGGGCATTGTCCAGAAAGATGACATTGTGGTCTGCCTCTCCAAAAGCGGGAATACACCGGAAATTTCCGTCTTGATACCGTTTTTGAAGGCCAGCGGGAACATCCTCATCGCCGTCGTCGGCGAGATGGAGTCCCAATTGGCGAAAGAAGCGGACATTGTGCTCAACTGCACGGTGTCGCGTGAGGCAAGCCCCAACAATTTGGCTCCGACCAGTAGTGCTATGGCTCAGTTGGCAATCGGCGACGCCTTGGCTTCAACGCTCATCAAGATGCGCGACTTCACGACGGAAGATTTCGCGAAGTTGCATCCGGGCGGAATCCTCGGAAGACGGACGCGGTTGACGGTAGATGACCTCTACAAACTCAACGAGGTTCCTTCCGTGAAGCCGGAAACGACCATGCAGGAGGTGATTCTGGAAATCTCCGGCAAACGTTTGGGCGTGACGGCAGTCGTCGTGGATGACAAGGTGGTGGGTGCCATCACAGACGGTGACCTTCGCCGCGCCATCCAGAAGCATGCGGACATCATGTCGCTCACAGCAGCGGACATCATGACCCGCAAACCTAAAACGATCCACGTGAAAACCCTCGCCGTGGATGCGTTACAGATGATGAAGGACCATCAAATCACCAACATCTTTGTGGTGGACGATGAAATGAGGTACAAGGGCGTGATTCATATTCACGACATCATCAAGGAGGGTATATTTTAGCCCAGGTGGCGGAATGGTAGACGCGCTACATTCAGGGTGTAGTATCCGAACGGATGTGCAAGTTCGACTCTTGTTCTGGGCACTCGAGGAAAGACGGTTGAAAGGCCGTCTTTCATTGTTTTAGAACCTTACGTTATGGCCAAACTCTTCATCGTCCCGACCCCCATCGGCAATCTGGAGGACATTACCCTCCGCGCCATCCGTGTACTCAAGTCCGCCGACCTCATTCTCTGCGAGGACACGCGCACGACCAAGAACCTGCTCCAGCATTATGAAATTGAGGGCAAGCGTTGCATGGCATACCATATTTTCAATGAACATGAACAAGTCGGGAACTATATCCGGCAGATTCAGCAGGTGGAGACCGCCGCTTTGGTGAGCGACGCCGGTACACCCGGCATCTCAGATCCCGGTTTCTTGCTTGTGCGCGAGGCCCTCAAGCAGGAAGTTGAGGTGGAATGTCTGCCCGGTGCGACCGCTTTCGTGCCCGCCCTCGTGCAGTCGGGATTTCCCTGCAGCAGTTTCTACTTCTTCGGCTTCCTGCCTCACAAGAAGGGCAAGGAGACCCTTTTGAAACGTTTCGCGGCGATGGAAGAGACCGTCATCTTTTACGAGTCGCCGCACCGCCTGCTCAAAACGTTGGAGAAGATGGCCGAGATTATGGGCCCCGACCGCCCCGTTGCCGTGGCCAAGGAACTGACCAAAATTCATGAGTTTACCTTCCGGGGAACCCTTTCCGAAGCACTCCTGCATTTCGGAAACCAACCCGTAAAAGGGGAGTTCGTACTGATAGTCTGACTATGAAAATATAACCATGAAAACAAAATTAACTAGAAAACAAATGTGAGTTTTATCGTGTTCAGTACCAATACGATGGCTCCCCCTTACAAAGTTGGTGTTGAATAATCAAAGTTTTACTCAACCAAAACTATGGAAACCTATAAAACAAAATTGAACCACAAACAAACTTTAACGATAGCCATACCTCCTTTCTTATTGTTAACCGTTAACCGTTGACCATTGACTTTAACGACCGAGGTCGTTAGGGTCAACGGTCATTTAATAATCAGCTTCTTTGTGATGTTCCCGTTCGGGGTTGTTGCGCGGAGCATGTAGATGCCGGCAGGCAGCCCGGAGATGTCAAGGGTTTCGCCGTCGGGCACGTTGGCCCACTGACGGACAAGCACGCCGGCCAGGCTGAAGAGCTGTATGGTGAGGGCATCCTCGCAGAGATTCCATCGGAAGGAGGTCTGCGTTGGGTTGGGGTAGGGGTTCGGATCCGGTGTGACAGGTGTGACAATTCCGGTGCTGTCGCCACCACCCGTGCCTTGCCGTTTGGTGATGACAAGGTTGTTGAGCTGGGTGTTGCCCTGTGTCGAAGTCGCCAGCATCCACCGCACGTAACGGGTCTCCTGCGCCAAAGCGTACGGCCCATGGTGACTGTACCCGCTTGTGCTGATGTCCGATTCGTTCAGGGTGGCCACGGTTGTCCACTGCTGCCCGTTGGCAGACTCGCTGATGAGGAACGTGATACCGCTGTATGCCGAAGGCGAGCCGCCCTTGACACCCTTCAAATCGAAGGAGATCTCTTCCGGCGAGCTGTCGAGATGCGCCGTCAGGGTTGCTTGCCCTGCATTCTTCGACTCGAACTTCACCGAACCGTCGGCGTAGGAACTGCCAAGTTTGTTGGCGCGGAACCCCGGCATCGTCTTGACCTCCACTTTGGCGGAGTCGCTGTTCTGGGAGATGTCGAACGGCAGTGCGACCACGGCGTTGGTGTCGATGACGGTGAATTGCGCGGTCATCACTTCGCTGTTGTAGAAGCTCTCTTTCACGGCGAAAGCCTTCAGAGTGCAGTTGCTGCTGATGTCGAGGATGCCTGCGCAGACGGGTGATTGGGTGTTCGGGGTGCTGCCGTCGAGTGTGTAGTGGATGGTCGCGCCGGTGGTGGCGCATTCGAGGGTTACCTGCTGAGGTTCGTAGTAGGTGCCGCCCGAGGGTGTGCAGGTGGGCGTCTCCACCGTTTCCAACACCACTTCGTCGCCGTCGGTAATGCGTATGTCGTCAAGGCGGTAATCGACGTTGGCGAGGTTGGAGAAGCGGACGTGCAGGTGCGGATGTGCGGGCAGATTGGGGAAGCAGACACGGTGCCAGCCGCCAGTCCCGGTGCCCGATGCCATCGTGTCAGCCATGGGCAGCCGCACCCATACGATGCTGTCGGTGGAGAACTCCACCACGAAGTTGGTCCCGTTTTCGGCACTGGTCTTGCGGAGGCCGCAGTAGAGTTTCACCGTCGTCTGCGCCGCCGACGTGTTCAGTCCGGAGATCTGGAACCACTTCACGGTGTCGTTGATCATGACGTTGCCGCCGCCCGACGCACCGCCGTAGCCCGCAGAGGCGCTCGACGTGCGTATGTCGCAGGTGCCGTTGCCCACGTAGACAACCGAGGTGTTCTGCCAGCCGGTGTAATTCTGAACGAGTGTGTTTGCGGTGGGCGTTCCAAAGTCCTCTTCGTAGAGTACCGCCTGCCCTCTTGTGATTGCGACACAGCCGACGAGGGCCAGTGCCAGGATACCTGTTTTGATGCGCGTAACTTTCTGTTTCATTTCGTTCTTTTCAAGTTGTACAAATCCATGACCAAATCCGGTGCAAATATACAACGCATTTAACCGTTTGTCAAGACTTTTATTTATTTTTCTGAAAATTATTTTTCAAGTCTTTGAGAAACAGTAAAATGAAAAAGAGCGATAATGCTAATTTTAACTAATATTAGTTAAAATTAGAACTAAAATTAAGAATTGTATGTTAAAAAGCGCCGTCGAGGAGACAGCTGAAAAGGGCGATTTCGCGCTAATTCGCGCATCGGGCCGCAATTTCCTCCATCAGCCACATGGGTGTGGAGGTAGCACCGCAGACCCCCACGGTGTCGTTTTCGCCTATCGGCACCTCGTCAAGTTGCACTGTGCGCGAAAGCAGGAAGCTGCGCGGGTTGTGCTCCTTACATATATTATATAGGTACATTCCGTTGGAGCTTTTTTCGCCGGAGACGAACAGGATGACGTCGTGGTGGGTGGCGAAGTCGGCAATCTGCCGGGCGCGTGAGGCGACTTTCCGGCAGATGGTGTCTTCGAAGGAGAACCAGTCGGCGTGTCCGGCAGCCTCATAGCGCGTGCGGATGAGGCGGATGAGGTCGTTGTAGCGTTCCAGACTCTGCGTCGTTTGCGAGTAGAGTTTCGACGGGCGGGAGAAGTCGATGCGCTCGATGTCTTCGGAGGAAGAGATGACAATGCCAGTATTGTCGGTCTGTCCGAGCAGTCCGACAACTTCGGCGTGGCCTTTCTTGCCGAAAATGAGGATTTGTTTGTCGCCGCCGTTGCGGTATTCGTCATGGATGCGCTTTTGGAGGCGCAGCACGACCGGACAGGTGGCGTCAATGAGGCGGATGCGGTTTTCTTCGGCGAGGCGGTAGGTTTCGGGCGGCTCCCCGTGGGCGCGGATGAGCACGGTGGTGTCGCGCAGGTCGCGCAGTTGCTCGTTCGTGATGATGCGTAGCCCCATGGATGTAAGCCGCAGTACCTCCTCGCTGTTGTGCACGATATCGCCAAGACAGTAGAGGAACGGGTGTTCGCGAAGATGCTCTTCCGCCGTGCGGATAGCGTTGATGACGCCGAAGCAGAATCCGGAGTTCTCGTCAATGACGACCTTGCGGGCCATGGCTACCAGTTGTCAGGGAAGAGGGAGTCGACGAATTCAATGCGGTTGAAAATCTGCAGCTGGTGGATTTTCTCGCCTACACCGATGTACTTAATCGGGACTTGGAATTGGTCCGAGATGCCGAGCACCACGCCCCCCTTTGCGGTGCCATCCAACTTTGTGATGGCCAGCGCGTTGACCTCTGTGGCAGCAGTGAACTGCTTGGCCTGCTCGAAGGCGTTCTGGCCGGTGGAGCCGTCGAGGACGAGTAACACCTCATGCGGACCATCGGGCACGAGCTTGCGGATGACGTTCTTGATCTTCACCAGCTCGTTCATGAGGTTGATCTTGTTGTGGAGTCGGCCGGCGGTGTCGATGATGACGACTTGGTGGTTGTTGGCGATGGCCGACTTGACGGTGTCGTAGGCCACGGCGGCGGGGTCGGCCCCCATCTTTTGGGAAACAACGGGCACGTCGCAGCGGGCACCCCACTCCTTGAGCTGGTCGATGGCGGCGGCACGGAACGTGTCGGCGGCGCCGAGAACCACGGAGTAGCCACGTTTCTTGTACTGGTAGGCCAGCTTGCCGATGGTGGTCGTTTTGCCCACGCCGTTCACACCCACCACGAGGATGATGTAGGGCGTGTCCATCTCCGGAATCACGAAATCGTTGACCTTTTCGAGGTCGTTCTCTAAAAGCAGTCCGGCAATTTCCTCTTTCAGAATCATGTTCACCTGGTTGGTTCCCAGGTATTTGTCCTTGGAGACGCGCTTTTCAATGCGGTCGATGATCTTGAGGGTGGTCTCCACGCCCACATCGGACGTGACGAGCACCTCTTCCAGGTTATCGAGCACCTCGTCATCCACTTTCGACTTGCCGGCGATGGATTTCGCCAGCTTTTTGAAGAAGTTCTCCTTGGATTTCTGCAAACCCTCGTTCAGTTCCTTCTTCTGTTCCGCGTCAATCTCTTTTTTCTTGTCCTTATTGAAAAATGAAAAGAATCCCATACGTATGAATTTTCGGCAAAAGTACGATTTTTATGGATACGCGGCGATTACCGTTTCACCACTTTGCGTACCGCCACGACATTTCCGTCCGCCACGGCCTTCACAAAATAGACGCCGGCAGTAAAACCGGACAGGTCGATTTGTGCCGTTTGTAGAGACGAGGTGCACCGCGTCTCTACAACAGCCACCAATTTTCCGTACGCGTCAAACACATGGAATTCCACCGTCTCCACCTGTACATTATTCATTGTACATTGTATATTAACCATGCCGTGCGTGGGGTTGGGGTAGAGGTTAAAAGCGAAATCGTCGTAGTCGTCGATGCCGACGGTGATGGTCAGGTGCAATGTTACCACTGAGTCACAGCCGTTTGTGGCGGTGAGGGTCTGCGTGTAGTCGCCGGACTCGCAGTAAGTCTCGGCGTTCCAGGTGTAGCAGGAGTCGGCAGTGGTGACGGCGAATTGTGCGGATTGTGCGAAATTTATAGTCAAGTGTAATGTGTCGACACTCGCGCAGCCGTCGGTGTTGGTGTACTCGTAGGTGTAGGTGCCCGAGGTGGTGTACGTCACGCCATGCCACTCGTAGCTCTCGCAGGCGGTCTCGGTTTCGACATTGTGGGTGCCGTGGTTGACGGTGAGGTACAGTGTGTCCACGCTGGCGCAGCCGCTCGCATTCGTGTACTCGTATGTGTGCGCGCCCGAGATGGTGTACTCGATACCATGCCACGTGAAGCTCTCGCAGGCGGTCTCGGTTTCGACGTTGTGCGTGCCGTGGTTGACAGTGAGGTGCAAGGTTACGATGGAGTCGCAACCGTTAGCGGCGGTGAACGTCTGTTCGTAGTCGCCGGAGACCGTGTAGGTGGTTCCGTTCCACTGGTAGCTCTCGCACGCCGTTTCTGCGAATTCTGCGGAGTCTGCGGGGAAAATGGTAAGATTGAGTGTGACCACACTGTCGCAGCCCACCGCATTGGTCAGCGTATAGGTCGCGGTGTTGTTGCTTTCGGTGTAGGTGATGCCGTCAATCCAAGTGTAACTGCCACAAGCA
>JAFPVR010000021.1 GCA_017395245.1 Bacteroidales bacterium
GGTCTGTCAGAACGCACTGCCTTACGATTGGAACGGCGTGACCTTCAATGCCGCGGGTACGCAGACGGCGACGCTGCCGGCCTCGAACGGTTGCGACAGCGTGGTGACGATGACCCTGACGGTGAAGGACGCTTACTCGGTGACGGACAGCAAGACGGTCTGTCAGAACGCACTGCCTTACGATTGGAACGGCGTGACCTTCAATGCCGCGGGTACGCAGACAGTGACGCTGCCAGCTTCTAACGGTTGCGACTCCGTGGTGACGATGACGCTGACGGTGAAGGACGCCTACTCGGTGGCGGACAGCAAGACGGTCTGCCAGAACGCACTGCCTTACGATTGGAACGGCGTGACCTTCAATGCCGCGGGTACGCAGACGGCGACGCTGCCGGCGTCGAACGGCTGCGACTCCGTGGTGACGATGACCTTGACGGTGAAAGCCGCTTACTCGGTGACGGACAGCAAGACGGTCTGCCAGAACGCACTGCCTTACGATTGGAACGGCGTGACCTTCAATGCCGCGGGTACACAGACGGCGACGCTGCCGGCCTCGAACGGTTGCGACAGCGTGGTGACGATGACGCTGATTGTCAAGGACGCCTACGCGGTGACGGACAGCAAGACGGTTTGCCCGAACGCGCTGCCTTTGACATGGAATGGCAAGACCTTCACCGCCGCGGGTACGCAGACAGTGACGCTGCCAGCTTCTAACGGTTGCGACTCCGTGGTGACGATGACCCTGACGGTGAATCCCATCGCTACAGGCGACACTATTGCTGTGGCGTGCGAACATTTCACCTGGTATGGCACCGATTATACCTCGACCCCGTTGGTGGCCCCGACGCATACGTTTACGGCGGCCAACGGCTGCGACAGTGTCGTGACCCTGCACTTGACGATCAACCACAGTAGCACGGGCATTGACGTACATAAGGCCTGCTACAGCTACACGTGGATTGACGGCATTACCTATACGGCAAGTACGAATACCCCGACGTGGACCCTGACGAACGCGGCGGGTTGTGACTCCGTTGTCACGCTGCACCTGACCATCGGCGAGCCGCATCATCAGGCTTATACGCACTACTCTTGCGAACCGACGTACACGTGGATTAACGGCGTGACCTACGACCATGATGGAGATTATACTTATCCCCATTATGATGCTAACGGTTGTTTGCAGGTGGATACGCTGCACCTGACCTTCGGGATGCCTACGGTGACGGATATTCAGTTCATTACTTGCGATTTCTATGTGTGGGACGGCGATACACTTGACGTTTCCGGTTACTATACAAAAGTTTACAACGGCCAGAATGGTTGCGACAGCATTGTCAATCTGAACTTGGATATCACCCACGGCTCAACTACTGTCTATATTTATGACACGTTGTCGGTCGATTCTATTAATAATGGTTTCTATTGGCATGGCATACATATCACGCATGGCGGTATCTATACCTATGTGGTGGATCATGGAGCCGATTGTGACAGTACGTACAATTATATTGTAGTTCCGAAATGTGATTACAATATTGATTATACTGCCATAGCCGTTCCTCCGCTTTGCAGCAATAAGGATGCAAAGATTGAGGTCTCAGATATTCGGACAGACCGTACGGATCACATGACGTTCCCGCCATTCTATTTTGGTGTCAATAATTCGGGTACAGTCTATTGGAAGGATAGTAATGATGTTGGCACTTATGTGTACGACAGCTTGGAGGCACCGGGTATGAAAGTGATTATTGTCCGTGACGGAAATGGCTGCTTTACTGTGAAGCAGGTCCTCATTACGCCAGGACCTCCGCACACGCTGATTTGTCCGCCGGATATTGTTGATACTCTGAACTTCGGCGAGACCTACGTCACCCTTAACCCTGCCACGCTGGACAAGCCGACCATCCTGAACTGGGATCCCACCCGCCTGGTGTATTACGATAACATACCCCCAGGATATAAGTTTGAGGAAGGCGACAATGTGGTGAATTGGTTGGTTGTGGATACTGTTTGCGCTGACAAGTCCTGGACGTGTACGCAGCACGTTCTGGTGATATTCCCCAAATGTCCCAACGCGGTGGACTGCGAGGGCAATGTCTATGCCGGCGTGCGTATCGGCAGCGAATGCTGGACGCAACGCAACCTTGAATCCCTTATCTACGGCGCAGGTTGTACCGATTCAATTCCGTGCGTGTACGAGTATTCCTCGCCCTTGCATCCGGATGTGGCGGGCAATGTCGCGACCTTCGGACGACTATACTGCTTCGAGGCGGCGGTCCGCGACAGTACGGTGAACTCGCATGGCCACATCCAGGGTATCTGCCCCGACGGATGGTATCTGCCCACACCTGAACAGTACGAATCCCTCTATGCACTTGGCGGCTATGCCCTGAAGACGCCCGACTACTGGGTGAACGGCGGCGGCATCAACAGCTCTGGCTTCACCTGGTTGCCGGCAGGTATATACAACGGTGCCCTCGGCCGATACGAGGGCCTGCTCACTGAGGGCCGCTTCTGGTCGGTGTCTGTCGAACATGGCGCAGTCAGCATCATCGCCGTGATAGCCAGTTATTCTTGCGATGAGATGCAGACAATTGACGCGCAGGCGGGCATGGGATACAGCATCCGTTGTATCAAGGAGAAAGAGTAAATATGACCTGATTTTGAACCATTTAAGAAACATCGCTACGGATTAAGAAATGTTAAAAAATGCAAAAAAATCAGATTTGTGTAAGAAAACTGCATGTGGTGTGTTAACCGTATGAAATTTTAGTATTTTTGCCATTCAAATGTTATCGTTGTAAAATAGACAAAAACCATACCTTATGAAAAAGATAGTATTCACCGCAGTGTTGGCCTTCATGCTAGTAGCAATGGGCCATAGCCAGACTCTTTTAGAAGAGGGATTTGAAGATGGCGTCCCGCCTACAGGATGGACTGCCTCGGCCGTGTGCGCGGAATGTTCACCGGACAGCTGGTTCGGTTGGACGGCCGCCACGACTGCATATTCGGGCGATTATTCCGCCTTTGTGGAGTATGCCTACCCGGCGCACACCAGCTATCTGATCACCCCGCAACTCTCCCTGTCGGGGCATAAAGTCATGTCGTTTTGGTGTGCGGCCGATTTCAATGATGCGGCTCAGTACACCACGTTCACGGTGGAAATCTCCACCACGGGTAACGCGCCGTCAGATTTCACGGTGCTGCAGACCGTAACCTTCCCGGGAACGTACGCTTATGATTTCGTATTTCAGAATGTGGTGGTCGATTTGCAGGAGTATAGCGGCCAGAATGTCTATCTTGCCTTCCATGTGGAGGATGAATATGGCACGGGAATCCATATCGACGAAGTCTTCGTGGGCGATGTGCCGGACTGCCTGCCGCCGGTCGATTTGACCGTGTTGGATATTGGTGACACCACCATCACCGTGTCGTGGTCGCCGCTCACACCCGCCCCGCTCTACACGGTGCAGTGGCAGGAGGCCCAGAGCGGCTGGGTGAACCCCGTCTCCTATACCACCACGGATACGTTTTTCACCGTCACGGGCGTCTGGTCGGCATGGTACTTTGACATCCGCGTGCGGGCCGAATGCGGCGACTCCCTGTCGAGTGTATGGACCGAGGAGACGATGATCAACACCCCCTGTCTCCCTCACACCGTTACGAACGACAATGTTTGGATGGATGATTTCGAGGTGGCTGTCGGGGTAGGGTCGGTGCCGCTTTACAATTGCTGGCCAACCCCGGTGATGTCGCCCACGTACCAAACTCCGGCACTCTTCTGCGGGCTACCGGTTGTCGCGCATTCAGGAGGCAATTCTTTGGAACTCAGGGGAAACAACGGAGAGGAGAACATGTTGGTGTTCCCGGCGTTTACCAATGCTCTCAGTTTGTTGCGTATGAGCTTCTTCGCCAACACCACCGCCGGCTCCGCGAACACGGCGGGCACGTTTGAAATCGGTTATGTTACGGATGTTGACGACCCCTCCACGTTCACGCTTGTGGAGTTGCTCGTCCCCAAGAGCGAGAGCTTCAACCGGGTCTCCACTGCGCCGTACGGACCGTATTACTTCCTCAACGCTCCGGACACGGCCCGTATGGCCATCCGTTTCACGCCCAACGCCTATAGCACCTCTTGGAATCTGGATGATATAACCGTGAGTCTGATTCCCGATTGTACGGAGCCCATGCAGCTTACCTCGACGAACATCTCTGCCACGTCGGCCGATTTGTCCTGGGTCACGAGTGGCGATTACACGTACGATATTCTGATTTGGCCGAGCGGCGCACAGGATACCACTTATTATAATAATGTGACAGCCGCCGACCTGCCCTTTACGGTGGACAGTTTGCAAGCCACGACCGCATACTCGTGGACGGCTCGCACGAACTGTGACGACGGTTCGCATTCCACTGCTTTGACTAACGCACATTTCACCACCACGATTGCACCGGTGTCGTTCCCCTATCTGCAAACGTTCGAGGGTGACTCTGCCAATTATGCCGAGTTTGAGATGTCGGGCAACGGCATGAACCAGTGGTATGTAGGCACCGCCACCGGCAAGCCCGATCCTGATAACCCCGGCACTCCGCATTCCCTGTACATCTCGAACAACCAAGGCCTTAGCAACTTATACAGCGGTAGCAACTATTCCCACGCTTACGCGTATATGAACGTCCAATTCCCTGCGGACATGTTGGAGTACCACCTTGAGTTCGACTGCAAGGTGCAAGGTGAGCCCGGTTGGGACTATTTGTCAGTTTATCTGATGGAAACCGGTGATGACGTTCCTTCTGTATGGGAACCCAACGGAGTGGAACTGGTCAGTGGTCTCACCGGTTCCAATACATGGGAACATATTTCAAGAATCCTTCCGAATGTGGCGGGAACCACCAAGCGCATTGTCTTCTATTGGGTCAATGACGGCTACTATTTCGTCAACCCGCCCGCTGCCGTCGACAACATTTCCATTACGGCTGAAGGTTGTCCCCGTCCTACCGATGTGACGGTAACTAATATTCAGGACGGCCAGGTGACCTTGAGCTGGCAGGAGAACGGCACATCCACCTCTTGGATAGTGTATTACAAGCCCTCGAATGCCCCCGCTTCCTATCCTCTTGCTACGGATACGGTTTACGGCACCCCGACCCTGACCTTGTACGGGCTGTCGTCCAACACGGACTACCACTGTTTCGTGACGTCCATTTGCGAGGACGATGAAATCTCCAGTGCATCGCCCGTCCTTGCGTTCCGTACCCCTTGCGGTTCGAACGGTATCACCGAACTGCCGTATATTGAAACGTTCAGCGAGTATGAGACTCTGGGAAGTTCTCCGTTCGACCGTTACGCTCCCTGCTGGTCGCGGTTGTCTTCCGATCCCAATCATACCCCGTACGTGAACATTGCCGACTTCTCATCCAACTGTCTGGACTTCCATTACACGCCGATTTGCTATACGATGGCGGTAATGCCGTTGCTTAACGCCTCCATTCCAGTCACCGATGTCATGTTGACTTTCGATGTCCGTCGTCAATATGTGAACCAGGGAACCTTTGAGGTGGGCGTGATGACCAATCCTTCGGATGCCAGCACGTTTGTGCCCGTGGACACCGTGACACTCTCCTCTTCTGGTAGCTGGGAGGAATATACAGTCTTTTTCAATACGTACACCGGGGTGGGGCAGTACCTTGCCTTCAAGATGAACAACGGCGGCAACAATTCGACCGTTATCGACAACCTGACGCTGGACTATATGCCGAGTTGTTTCCCGGTTACGGACGTCACCATCACGAATATTACCCAGAACAGTGCAACGATTTCTTGGTCGAGCGATGCGGAAAACTTCAACATTTTTGTTCAGGGTCCGACTATGGGTACGTTCCACTCGACCACCAATTCGATTACGTTGACCAATCTTGAACCGAGTAGTACTTACGGCATCTGGGTGCAGGCTGTGTGCGAAACGGAGTCGTCGTCTATTAACGGTCCCGTGCATTTCCAAACGATGTGCGGTGCCATCACCGTGACAGCCGATCAGCCCTGGACGGAAACCTTTGAGAACTATGAGGGTACCAGTAACCATATCACGTTGTCGCCTTGTTGGGCAATCCCCGTTCCGTACACGAACTACTATGGTACACATTACCCGACGGTGTACAACGACAACTCCCTGACGCATTCAGGCGACAAGTCAATGGAAATCAGAGGTAGTAGCTGTATGGTGGCATTGCCGGAATTCACCAACGACATCAACACCCTGCGTCTCGCCTTGTGGGGGAGCACGTCTTCTACCTCGTTGTTGTATGCGGGCACCATGGAACTCGGTATTATCACCGATGTCAACAACCCTGCCTCGTTCATAATCTTTGATACGATTGTGCCCACCGCCCTTGGACGTGTAGGTCACGACTCTCCGAACATGGATCGCATCGGTCCGTTTGACTTCCACAATGTCGTGGCACCGGATGGCGCAAGGATTGCCTTCCGCTATACCAATACATTATACGAGGAGAATCCTTGGAACTTCGACGACTTTGAGGTTTCCTTGATTCCCGAGTGCGCGTCGCCGGTGAAAAACAGCGTCACATTCTCGAATGTCACCGTCGATGAGGCCACTGTAAGCTGGGTGGACAACGATCAGTATCACTCGTCATGGGAGGTGCACTACCGGATTGTTGGCGACCAGACTTGGCAGACAGCGATTGCCGGCCCGTCACAGACCTATACCCTGCAAAACCTGAACGCCAACACCACGTACGAGGTGTATGTGACCACCGTCTGCGGTACTGTTCCCGGTAGTGACGCCACTTACACCAATCAGTTCACGACCATTGAGCTTTCGACGGCCATTCCATTTTCGACGGATTTCTCACAGCCCAATGAGTGGACCATCAACAACGGTGTCTATTCGAGCCAGTGGATGATCGGCCCCTTGACGGGCACGAACCACAACGCCCTGTTTGTGACGGCTAATGGCACTACTCCCGGCTATCATGAAAACACCTATATGGATGCCATTCTCACCGCGGAAAAGGTTTTCACGGTTGGAACGAACGCTGAAATTCTGCTCTCCTTTGACCTCCGTGTGGGTGGGGAAACTTACGGCGGATATGATATTGATTTCCTGAAGGTCTTCTTTGCCCCAGCCACCGAGATGTTTGAGGAAGGCACGAGCGGTACCACGGAGTGGGCAGCTGCGGATTACGCGACGTATGCCTGTGACTTTAGCGAATACCTGCCGCAGACGAGCAGTTCCCCCGTACCTTATTCTATCGCGCTGACGAATGGAAATACAATCCATGTGGATGTTGCGATGCCGAACCCGAATCCCAATCCGACGAACTCTTCCGTGGCCAAGTTAGTGTTTGTCTGGGTCAACGACGGGTATGACGGCACCCAGCCCGGTGCTATTATCTCCAACCTCTCCCTGTCGGTGGCGAACTGTCCGAAACCCACGCAACTTGCCGTTTCCAATATCGGCTCCACCTCGGTGGATGTCGCCTGGAATGTGGCACAGAATGAGACAGCCTGGAATTTGGAGTATAAAGAGGCGAGCGATACGGCCTGGATCACGATCCCGGTCACCACGAACAGCTATCACCTTAGCGGTCTTTCGTCGGTTACGGCCTACGATATCCGGGTGCAGTCCGATTGCGGCTCCGGCGAGGTCTCCGCATGGACAACGGGTTCGTTCCAAACCCAATATTGCGATCTCAACGATCAGTGCAGTTACACGTTCTACCTGACGGACTCTTACGGTGACGGTTGGAACGGCGCCGTGCTGAACGTCCGCCAGGATGGTCTTACAGTAGCATCGCTGACCTTGACAGCTGGCGTTGCCAAAATGGAGAACGTGCTCTTGTGTGACGGTGCGTCGATAACGCTGTCCTGGACCGGTGGCTTGTATGACGGCGAATGTGCCTTCTATATGTCCGATCCCAATGGTGCGCAGATTTACGTCTCTCCGGACTTGAGCCAGGCAGCGGGCACCAATCTCTATACGTTTGTCACGGATTGCAATGCTATGCCTCCGTGCGATGCGCCTTTCGCGTTGAGTGTCAGCGGCATCACCGACACTTCCGCAACGACGTACTGGATGATGTCCGGCAATTCTTTGAGCTGGGTGGTGCAGTATCGCATTGACGGTACGAGTACTTGGAGCCCTGATGTGCCGGCAGACACCAACATCTTCGATTTGACAGGACTTACACCTTCGACCACCTACCAGCTGCGCGTCAAGGCGCTCTGCGGCGAAGGAAATGAGAGCGACTGGTCGGATACGGTTACGTTCACCACGGCCACTCCTGGTGTCCCGCCCGTTGTGGTAACGGTGGCCGCCTCCAATATCACGGAGACTACGGCCAGGTTGAATGCGGATATTGTGAATCCGGACAATGTGCCGATCGAGTCGATGGGCTTCGAATGGTGGCCTGAGGCAGGCGCGTCCAATATGGTTCCTGGCACGCTTTCGGGCACCTCGTTCTACCGGAACATCGTGGCACTCGACCCCGGCACGACCTACTCGTTCAAGGCGTTCATCTCCACGGCTAACGCGACCTATTACGGCGAGACGCTGACCTTCACTACGCTGACGCCCCCGTGCCCGATTCCTTACGGTTTGGACACCCTCTCAGTGGGCAACCAGATGGTCACGCTCTCCTGGGCCGACAACGACGATGTGAGTTCATGGACTATCCGTTATCGTGTTCAGGACGGTAGTTGGATCTATATGAACACCACCAACAACAATTTCACGATTGCGGGCCTTACGGTCAATACGACTTACGAGTTCCAGGTGCAGGCCGACTGCGGCGATGGCGATCTGAGCGAGTGGAGTGCCTCCCTGTTCGTGACCACCACGGATGTGGGCATTGACAGCTGGTTAGAGAACAGCGTGAATCTCTACCCGAATCCGGCGAAGGAGGCTCTCAATGTACAATGTACAATGAACAATGTACAATGGGATGGCGCGACCGTCGAGGTTTTGGATGTGTATGGCAAATTGTTGCAAACCGTCGAGATGACCTCCGAAATCACCACCCTCAACGTCAGCGGCCTTGCGGACGGCATGTATTTCGTGCGTGTGACCACGGAACAGGGTGCGGTGACGAAGGCGTTCGTTAAAAAATGAAGAATGTAGAATGAAGAATGATGAATATGGGAGTCTCGTAAGGGGCTCCCTTTTTTTATTCTCTTAGGATGGAACATCTCGAAATAATCGTATATTTGCGCCGTTTTAAAATAGAATTTGAACACCATTTTTTTTATTCACCAAATTTCAACAAAATGAAGAAGTTACAACGCTTATTTATGCTTGCGGCATTATTCTTGCCGTTCGCAGTGAATGCGCAGTTGAGTGCTATCTATCAGTTCTCGACTGGCATTGACAACACGCAGTGGTACACGCTGACTTCCGACAGCACGGTGCTGAAGGTTGGTTCGAACAACGACAGCTATGCCACGCCAGTGACCGACATCGGCTTCACGTTCAACTTTGCCGGCGTGGACTACACTCAGTTCTCCGCCAACAGCGATGGTACTGTCCGTTTGGGCTCCACCGTGATCGGAACGGGGTATTACACCACTCCGTTCAGCGCCACCAATGCTAACAACAACACCCCGAAGATTTGCGGTCTTGGTTGCGACGGTTATATGGTATCTGCCACGGCTGATTCCCCTGCTGACTACATCGCTTACCAGGTCTTCGGTTCTGATGGCGACCATGTGCTTGTCATCGAAATCTCGACAGGTACATACTCCGATGCCACCCGCAACAACCACTACACCTTCCAGATTCAATTGGCTGAAGTGGACAACAGCGTGACATTAATCTACTCGCCCACAGCTCCTGCCGCTGGCCCCGCCGTTACCTATCAGCTTGGTGCTTGTACCAGCGCCAGCGACATTGTGCTTTTCAATGTGGCGAACAACACCATGTCCACTTACACTTCCGGTACCTCTACCAACAACGCTTCCGGCACATGGCCTGCTCCCGGTCGTTACTACACCATCACCCCGGATCCGAATGCCTGCTATCCTGTCACGGGACTTACCGCCAGCAACATCACCGCTACGGGTGCTACGCTTACTTGGGCCGACACGAACAATACCGGTGCCACCTATTCCGTTTACAATGGCGAGACGCTGCTTGCCAGCGGCATCACGGGCTACACCTACGACGTGACGGGTCTCTCCGCCAATGCTTCGTATGTTTTCTATGTGATTGCCAATTGCTCCGGTGACAATGCATCCAATGCTGCCAATGTCAGCATCCACTCCGCTTGCGGTCCTACAAGTCTGCCTTGGACTTGCGGTTTCGAAGAGAATGAAATCGTGAGCACCACCGCCGCCACGGCTTTGCCTTGGTGTAGCGAACGTTATGTCTCTCCTGCTGCCACTTCCGGCACTACTTATCCCTACAGCTACAACACCAACGCTCATACGGGCAGTCGCAGCCTCTATTTCTTCGGCACCACAGGCTCAGCCTATCCTGACACGATGGCCATCATCCTGCCTGAAATCGACGTGACCAATTACCCGATGAGCGGCAACCGTGTGACCTTCTGGGCCAGAATGGGCGCTGCTTCGAACAGCAAGAACGTTTATGTGGGTACCATGACCAATCCCACCGATATGACCACTTTCTCATTGGTTGATTCGGTTATTGTGAGCGGCAACACCTACACACTCTTCTCCGTCCCGTTGACCACCGCTTCTGAAACCGCTCCTTACGTGGCCCTCATGGTTCTCAAGGGAACGGGTACGATGTACATCGACGATGTTACCTTCGAAGAAATGCCTTCTTGCGTGGAGGTCACTAACCTCGCTGTGACGGGTGTCACCTCAAGTAGCGTCACTCTTAGTTGGACAGACGCCGTCAATGCCGGTGCAAGCTACACCATCTATAATATGGCCGACTCTTCTGTTGCTGGCACTACCAGCGGCACCACCTATACTGTTGACAACCTCAACTCCAACACGGTGTACACTTTCGGTGTGCAGACCAACTGCACTTCCGGCGATGCTGCTATCATGACGATCAGCGAGCGCACCAGCTGCAGCCCGGAGGCCTTGCCTTTCAGTGAAACCTTCGATGCCTCTCTCTCCAGTGATCCTTGTTGGACCGGTGCGACGGGTACCACTGCTGCTGAAGTCTTCAACGGTGCTACCCTTACCCTCAGCGGTATTTCTGCAGGCTACTGGAATTACTCCTCTTCTCAAAACGGCTTCAACGATGGGCACTACTACTGTAATATATATGGTACAAGCCGTAAGTCTTGGATGATTACCCCTGCCATCGACCTCACCACCGCCACCACGGCTCAGCTCAGCTTCGACATGGCTCTGACCGCTTATAGCGGCACCATGCAGCAGCCCGCTACTTATACCGGCGGCCAAAAGTTTATGGTCATCGTCTCTGCTGATGGCGGCAACACTTGGCTTGAAAGCAATGCCACCGTTTGGATGAGAGCCGACAGCAATGCCAACTACGCTTTCGAGGACATCCCCTACGACCATTATGGCAACTACGTCATCAACCTTGACCAATACCTAGGCAACACCATTAAGATTGCCTTCTATGGTGAGTCTACTGTCACTGGTGGAGACAACAACTTCCACATTGACAATATTGCCGTGACCGAAGTTCCCAGCTGCCCGAGTGTCACGGGCGTGACCCTCGATGGCACGACTGCCTCTACGGCCGATATCCATTGGAATGGCAACGGCGCCGCCGGTTATGAAGTCCAAGTGACTCAGAACGGCGTGGTTGTGACCGATGCCACCGTGTCTGTGACCGACACTACGGCTGTGATCTCCGGCTTGACGGTTGACAACGACTATCAAGTTGAGGTTCGCTCCATTTGCGGCAGCGACTACGGTCAATGGTCCAACCCGTTGAGCATCCATATTGGTTACTGTACGCCCAACCCCACTTCTGTTGACGGCAGCGGTATCGCCAGTGTCGCTTTCGGCGGTATGACGAACACCACGCACCCAACCTCTCCTGGCTTTGCTGATTACACGTCCATGAGCGGCACCGTTTCTGCTGGTCTTCCGGCCACTGTTGAAATTACCTACGCCACGGGTTATACCTACGGTACCATCATCTGGGTTGACTGGAACAATAGCTTGAGTTTCGAGGGCGACGAAGTGGTCTATGCGGGTGAATCCGAAAGCACCAACCCGACAACGCTTGTTGCCACGTTTGACGTTCCTGCCACCACACCGATGGGCAGTTACCGTATGCGTATCCTGGGTGCCGACAGCTATTTCGACAACTACACCGGTTCCCTCGCTGCTGCTGCCAACGCCAATCCTTGCGCTTCCTACACTTGGGGCGTGGCCGAGGACTACACCCTCACCGTTGGCGCAGCGCCCAGCTGTCTGCCTGTCACGAACCTGACCGTCAGCGATGTCACCTCTTCTGTGGTTTCTCTCACTTGGACCGATGAGAACAACACCGGTGCCACTTACACGGTTTACAATATGGCCGACAGCTCTGTCGTGGCTTCTGGCATTAGCACCACGAACTATGATGTCACCGGTCTTGCTGCCAGCACCAGCTACACCTTCGGCGTGGTGACCAACTGCTCAGCTACCGACGCTTCCGGCTTTGTTACCGTCGATGCCACTACCGAATGTCTTGGCGGCAACTGCCAGATTTCCATCGTGGGTGTCGATTCTTGGGGCGACGGCTGGAATGGCAATGCCATCAACGTGATTCAAAATGGTGTCACCATCGGCACTTTCACCATCGCTTCCGGTAGCAGCAATACGGAGACCTACTCTGTCTGTAGCAGCTATCCTGTGTCTTTCAGCTGGGTGCTCGGCTCTTATCCTGGTGAGACCAGCTTTGATATCCTCATTAACGGCAGCTTCGCCGCATATTCGGGTTCCGGCAGTGATTTGAACGACGGTGAGGTGTTCTTCACCCTTGCAGAACCCTGCCCGAGCTGTATGCCCGTCACGGATTTGAACGTTGACAATACCACCGAGAACAGCATTGCCATCAGCTGGACTGGTTCTGCTGCCAGCTATGATGTGTACAAGGACGGTGTCTTCGTGGCCAACGTCACCACCACCACCTATACCTTCAACGGACTCGCCGCTACCACGGCCTACACCCTCGGCGTACAGGCTATCTGCTCGGTCACCGATTCGGCCAGCATGGTCACTGTTGAGGCCAGCACTTCCTGTCCGGATGTCACCACTCTGCCTTACAACGAGGGCTTTGAGAACGGTCTTGGCTGCTGGATGACCATCAACGCCAGCTCCGACGGCCAACCCTGGACTGTCAACAACTGCTCCGGCCTCTCCAATGTCAATCCTCATGGTGGTGCTTACGTTGCCTCCTCCTGGAGCTGGAGCAGCAGTGCGATGCATGCCAATGCTTGGTTGATTTCTCCGAAGTTCGTCCTTCCGAACGCGACCGACAGCCTCAGCTTCTCTTGGTGGGAGATTACCAATCCTAACTATCATGACAGCTACAGCGTGGTGCTTTCAACCACTACCAATGACACGGCGGCCTTCACCACCGTTCTGCGTCCTTACGATACCGCAGCTGGCACTTGGACGATGCAGACTGTTGACCTGACTCCGTACGCCGGTCAGAGCGTCTATATCGCTTTCCATCATGTTGATTACGATGAGAATTACCTCCTCATTGATGACATCGCGCTGTATCAGGGTGCCTACATCCCGCCGGCACCGGATTCTTTGACCGTTGTCTTCGCTGTGAACGATGCCACCATGGGTACCACGGTTCCCGCTCCCGGTACCTACCAATATCTCATGGGCGACACCGTCGCGTTCCATCCCCAAGCCAATACCGGCTATCACTTCACCAACTGGGTGATGAGCGCAGGTGGTCAATCTGACACCTTGGCTGCGAACTATGTTTCCGTCTATTTCATCGTTAACGGCGCTATGATGTCTTACGGCACCGTTACGATGACGGCTCTCTTCGAGGCTGACAGCACTCCGGTAACCGACGCGCTGACCATCAATCTCTCTATCAACAATCCTGCTCTTGGAACCATTGATCCTCTTCCTGGCATTTACCATGTGGCCTTGAACGACTCTTTGGTGCTCACTGCCACACCGAATCCAGGTGTCAACTTCGATGGTTGGAAAATGATGATCGGCGGTCAGACGTTAGCCACGGTCCCGATTAATCCCTTCACTCTCCCCGTCAACCAGAATAATATTACTTTCGGCGAGATGACCATCGTGGCCATGTTCAACGATGGCTCCAGTGCTCCTGACAGTATTACCGTCATCGTCAATACTGCCGATGCTACCATGGGTACTACTAACCCGGCTCCTGGCACTTATCACTATGCAGTGGGTTCCGAATCCTTCCTTGCCGCTATTCCCAATCCTGGTTACCACAACCTCTACTGGATTGAAGAATTTGCAATTGCCGGTATGGTAGAGTATGACACGCTTTATGTCGATACTGTTAATTTGACTGTTGTCCCGATGATGGCCGGTGTGACATTAAGCATTACGGCTTATTTCGAGGCTAACGCTGGTGAGCCTTGCGAAACCCCGACCTATCTTGCCCAGGTAGTCATTACCAAGGAGGTTGGTAGCATCCATCTCACTTGGGTGGATAATGCTGGTGTCTCACAATGGAATCTCCAATACCGCCCGCTTAACGGTGACTGGACAACAGTGGTGGTCACAGGAATGCCTGAATACGCTATTAACGGACTGGAGAATGGTGCGCAATACGAAGTGCGTGTGCAGGCGGTCTGCGGCGACGGAGTTGTCAGCGAGTGGACACCCATCCTTCTCGCCACCGCTACCAACAGCGGTATCGATAGCTGGTTGGAGAACAGTGTGAGCCTCTATCCGAACCCCGCCAAGGAGTATGTTGACATCCGCGTGGACGGCGACCTCAACGTCAAGATGATGGAGGTTTACGATGTCTACGGCAAACTGATCAACACGGTGATGGTCACGGAGAATCCGACCCGCATCAACGTCAGCAGCCTTGCCAACGGCATGTATTTCGTGCGCGTGAGCACGGAGGCCGGCATGGTGACCAAGACGTTCATCAAGAAGTAAGACTTGAGACTTAAGACTTAAGGTTTGATACGTAAGGGAGACTCGAAAGGGTCTCCCTTTTTTGCGTTTTCGACGTACAGTAATGTGTCGGCTCCCAAAATTTCGTATCTTCGCAGCGTCAAACAATGAAACTCTAACCCAATACAACGTTTATGAAAAGACTCTTATTTTTGTCAGTAATGGTGGTGATGGCGCTCGGGATGCGGGCGCAGGAAATCACTATCGGGGACGGCACCTCCGTGGTTTCTTCGATGGCCTTTTTTTGCGAATTATACTGATTCGTGGTGCGAATGTACCTTCCTTGCATCTGAATTAAATGCATCGGGAAGCATATTGTCGATTTCGCTGCATGCGAACGGCCATGCCTTCCAGTGTGAGGAGGTTAACATCTATATGGGGCATCGCGTTGCGGATAACTACAATAACACGACCAGCTTTACGCCCGCGTCGGACCTCACGCTGGTCTATTCCGCCACCTCGACAACAATCGGTTCGATTGACGGCTGGGAGGAATACCAGTTCCAAACCCCATTCGAATACAACGGCACCGACAATTTGGTGGTGGTTTTCTCCAAACATGCCACATCTTACCTGTCTGCACTGAAATACTACTACACTGAGTCGGGCAGCTATTATCGTTGTCTTTACCGGCGGCAGGACAACAATATCGCTTTCTCGCAGCATCCTGGATCCGCCACGGGAACGACCTCCAACAGAAGGCCCAATGTGAAGCTTCTGTTCGGGAATTCGGATTGCATCCAGCCGTTGGGCGTGCAGGCCGCTGGGTTTACCGACGAAGGATGTACAGTTTCATGGCTCGCTAACGAGAACGGTTACTACTATGACTATCAGTTGAAGGCGGCGGGCGACCTGTGGAGCTCCGCCACTATGGGAGGCACCTACGACACATCGGTCACGTTCACCAACCTCGCCCCTTCCACCGCTTACGACTTCCGGGTGCGGACGGATTGCGGCGACACGACCAGCACCTGGGTGGACCTTTCGTTCACCACCCTGCAGGTGGCGGCCACCTTGCCCTACAATTGCGATTTCAGCAATCCCGCCGAGAATGCGATGTGGTAGCTCACCTCCTCCGACTACAACCATAGGGCCATCGGCACGGGCACCTCGTACGGCAATGACGGGACCGACATGGCCCTGTATGTGAGTGACGACGTGGCGGGCACCTACGCCGCCGATTCTCTGCTCGGTAGTTACCTCTTTGCCGAGCGCGTTTTGGACTTCGGCGAGACCCCCGGCACCTACGAGCTCTCTTTCGACTGGAAGTGCTCCGGCTATGCCCAAGGCAGCTCCCTCTATGGTGGAGTTGCGGTGTTCTTGCTTGATGCCGACGTGGCGGAAACAACGGAATTTCCGACATACATGAATGAAGGTCTGACTGTCGGCGCGCTGCTCAACGACTGGACTCACGTCACGGTGCAGCTGACCGAGGTTTCGGGCTACAAGAAACTGCAGTTTTTCACATGGGGGTACAGCTTCCCCGAAGCTCGCGCCGTGCCGGCCGCTGTAGATAACATCCACATCTATACTGCCGGCTGTGTCACCCCGACCATGACCTTCGAACCGGGTGCCCAAACCGTCGTCATCACCCACGACGGTCCCGCAGACGGCACGTATTTCCTGGAATACCGCATATCCGGCACCTCCACCATGATGGACACCACGTTCATGGGCTCCAGCATTACGTTGGAGAACCTGCAGATGAACACCGCATACATCGCCTGGATTGCCCAGATTTGCGGTACGGACACTTCCGCCGTAAGCACTGGTTCCACCTTTTCCACCACATGCGGCACCGCTGTGGTTACCAACAGTTTCCCGTGGACGGAAACCTTTACGAGCTACCCGAGCTGTTAGAACTTGGCGACAAGCAGCGACAGTTGGCAGTATAACGCTCCAGGTTTTATCCGTCATCCTTACGGGAATTATTCCTCCGATGTCATCTCTCCGGTGCTCGATGTCACCGCTGTGACTTATCCATGCGTCAAGTTCGACGAGCGGCGTCCGGATTACGGGAACAGTGGGGTAGGGGACCAGTTGCAGGTCTATTTCCGCACTTTAGATGAATACGACACCTCGGCTTGGGTGCTGTTGGGCGCTTATACGGATGTCACGAGCAACTTCAGGACCGACTCCTTGCTGCTCCCCTCGGGCTTGTCCCTCATCCAGTTGAAATTCGCGGCAACGGGCATGGTCGACGATGCCGATGGGTGCTCTTTGGACAACGTGATAGTGTATAATTTGACCAATCCTCCAGCTTGTATGCCGCCTATCGCGCTGAATGCGGACAATATCACCGCCGCCTCCGCAGAATTGAGCTGGATGATGGTCACCGACGGTATGGTAAACCTCCATTACAAGTCTGCTTCCGACCAATCCTATACGACAGTGACGGATGTTGTGCTCACCAACGGTGTGTATACGTTGGACGGTCTTGCTCCCGGCACCCGTTACGAATGGTATGTGGCTTCTCTATGCGGTGACGGGACCGTCGCGCCTGCCTTCAACACCCAGTATTTTGTCACCCAATGTCACGCTATCTCCCAGTTCCCGGTGACTTGGGATTTCGAAAGCAATCTCTACGGAGGAACCACCTCCTATCCACTGCCGCTCTGCTGGTCGCGCATTGGGGTATGCCCCAACGCCCGGTATCCGTATGTGGCCAGCAACCTTAACAATGCGCACAGCGGAACGCATTATCTCACCATCTACAACATGTATGGCGGGGCGTATGGCACTTTGCCTGAACTTGACGAAACCGTGCTGAGTGTCCAAGATGCCATCCTGACTTTCTATGCCAAAGCCACATTCTCCCCGCCGGCGATGTTGGAGGTGGGTGTGATGACCAATCCCACGGATGCGTCCACCTTCACCCCCGTGCAGACTTTCTCCCTCGATTTGGCCTATCCTGTCGAGCCCTACGAAGTGCTGTTCTACACCTATACGGGCAATGGCTGCTATATTGCCTTCCGAAACGTAACCCCGTCGGATGTGACTGCTTCTTTCTATTTGGATGATGTGACGGTTGACGTGGCTCCTCCCTGCGCACGTCCGCAGAATCTGACCGCTACGGCTTCCACGTCGAACTCCGTGACCTTGTCATGGGTGGCCGCCCCCGGACAGGCGGAATGGGAAATTGCATATGGTAACTTTGGATTCAACCCCAACACCACCACTCAAGTGGTCACGGCCACCAGCAATCCTTTCGAGGTGACCGGCCTGTCGTCGTCCACCACGTACCAGTTCTATGTGCGCGCCGTGTGCTCGCCTTCGGAGACCAGCGCCTGGAGCCATTCCACTTCTGGTGCGACCGACTGCGGTACTACGGATTTGCCATACTCGGAGGATTTCGAATTCTACCAGGGAACCACCTACACGGATAATCATGGCATAGCACCGACTTGCTGGACCACCTTCGGGACCAACACCGTCTATGGTGCACCGCACATCACCTCAGGCGGCGACTATCACTATGCCAACAGTGGTAGCAACAGTATGGTGTTCACCAGCGGCAGTGCCGGCAGTGAATCCTACGCCGCTCTTCCCACCTTCTCGGACGATCTCAACACCCTGGTACTCACCTTCTGGTATGCGATGGAGTCCGCTTACCACGGGACGTTGACAGTGGGCTATGTCACCGACCTTTCCCTCATCGGCGCCACTTTCGTGCCGGTAGATACGGTTCCGGCAATCTCGCCGTCCAGAGCGACCACCTTCACGGTCAGCTTTGTAGGGGCGGACATCCCTGCCGCCGGCGACATCTGTTTCCGATGGAGCTGCTCGGAGAGTTACTATTCCTGCTGTATTGATGACATCGAGGTTTTGGCGACCGGAGCACCCATCCCTGATCCATGTGATGTCCCGACGGGCCTGCATGTCACGAATGTCGAGAACGAGTCCATTTCTGTCGCTTGGGATGCCAATGATGATGTGGACATCTGGTATATCCGCTACCGCCCTGTGAATGGAACTTGGGCTACTGTCTCCTCCACCGCCAACAGCTGCACCATCTCGGGTCTTGTGGCTCTGACGACCTACGAGATCCAGGTGCAGTCCGACTGCGGCGACGACAACCTCAGCGAGTGGAGCGGCTCCGTCACGGCCACCACCACCAACGTCGGTATTGACAGCTGGTTGGAGAGCAGCGTGAGCCTCTACCCGAACCCGGCGAAAGAGGTTGTCAATGTACAATGTACAATGAACAATGTACAATGGGATGGTGCGACCGTCGAGGTTTTGGATGTGTATGGCAAGGTTGTCCGTGATGTAGAGACGCGGTGCACCACGTCTCTACAGACCCGCATCAATGTCTCCGGTCTTGCCGACGGCATGTATTTCGTGCGCGTGAGTACGGATAGGGGAGTGGTGACGAAGACGTTCTTGAAACGGTAATCACCACCCCGCCCTGCGGGCACCCCTCCAAAGGAGGGGAATAGTGGTGGCCGTAGGCCATGATAATCAAGGGGATCCGAAAGGGTCCTCCTTTTTTTGTGTGAGACGCAAAATTTTGCGTCTCTACAACCACCCTTCAACGAAATTTTTGCTACTTTTGCGGCGTCTTAGGAGCTGCGGCATTCCTGCCGCAAAAAGGTCGCCAGGAATGGCGACACTCCTATATGATTTCGATTCACCAAAATAATGACAAAATGAAACAGATTCTATTAACTTTAGCCTTTTGGACAGGGTTGTTTTTCGGCGCGCAAGCACAGGTGACCTTGTTGAACGAAGACTTCGAGGGGAACACCCTCCCGTTTGGGTGGACAACCATCGATGCCGACGGCGACGGGCATGTATGGGAGCACAACAGCGCGCATAACACCTTCTACCAAACCCATTCGGGTTCCGGTGCCGCAGTCTCCCTCGCTAAACTTGACGGTGTTGCGCTCTCCCCGGACGACTGGTTGGTGAGTCCGCCTGTGACGTTGATCGGGAACACCACGCTCTCCTTCTGGAGAATGGTCGCGTTCTTCAACTACTGTCACTACGGTGTCTATATTTCGACCACGTCGGCCACCGACCCATCGGCATTCACCCAGCTGTTTGAGGAGACGCCGGTCTCGTCAACCTACGCATGGCATGAGCGCACGGTCGATTTGTCCGCTTACACTGGCAGCACGGTCTATATTGCGTTCCGGCATTACAACAACACGAACCTGATTGGTGTTGCCATTGATGATGTCGTGCTGACGAGTAATGTGTCCGGGCCCATCATCGCAGCCAACCCCAATGTGCTTCAGTTCCCGAACGTTCCGATGGGACAAAACTCCGCGTCCCAGCAGGTGACGGTCGAGGCTTACAATACCGGCGGTTCCGCCATTACGGCTACCGTGGCGTCCCCGTTCGAGGTCTCCATCAACGATACCGTCTTCTCTGACAGTGTCTCCTTCGTCCCGTCGGGACAGCCGTTGTATGTACGCTATTCGCCCTACATGGAGGGCTCGGACAGTGTCGTCTTGACGCTCACGAACGGGACCGTTTCCACCTACGTCACCCTCCTCGGCAGCAGCATTGACTGCGGCTTGATCACGTTGCCTTACTCGGTGGATTTCAACGACCTTTTGGAATACGATCTTCCCAACTGCTGGTCACGCATCAACCCGTCAGACGGTTCCCCCATGGCCACCAACAGCATCACTGCCGGTAACATGGTGTTGAAGTTTGAATCCGACTATATCCATGACCAGCCCGTTTTGGCCGTGCTGCCGCTTATGCCCGATTTTCTTAACAATTTACAGGTCTCTTTCACCTCGATGCACCCAAGCTACGCTACTGGAACCTTCAGCGTGGGCTATCTGACGGATCCCAACGATGGCAGCACCTTTGTGCCCGTATGGACCACAATTCCTTCACAAACCAGCCCCACGGAATTCCATCCCTTCTTGGTGAGTTTTGAAAACGCCGCCCTCGACCTCAGCCAAAGCTACTATATCGCTTTCCAATATTTCTCCACCGATAATTCCAACTGGTACTTGGACGATGTGGTGGTGGAGGAGATTCCCGACTGTGCTCCGCCATACAATCTGACCGTCAACTCGGTGACCAGCTCGACCGCCTCGGTCAATTGGACCGGCAACACCAATTTCTATAATATTTATTATAGGCCGACATCCGATAGCACGTGGGAGGAAATCTCGAACGTGAGTTTTGACCCGCTCGGTTACACCATCCCGAACTTGCTCTCCTCCACGGATTACGAGTGGTACGTCGCCAGCGTTTGTGACGGCGACAGCACCGTTGCCAGCTTGGCCATCTCCACATTCACCACGCCCTGCAGCCCCTATAGTATTCCGTTCGTGGAGGATTTCGACGCCAGCACCAGCGTGCCGGCCTGTTGGAAACGCTATAACGGCTGGGCTAGTGAGATTTTCGCCGGAGAAGAGCTCGTCCCCACGAATAGTGGCTGGAATTTCAATATGAATACGTATGTTTTCGGTGCCAACCACGCGAGAGTGAACATTTTTGGCACCTCCTGCAACCGTTGGTTGGTGACCCCGGCCATCGATCTGAACGGTCTGGCGAATCCGGTGCTGGTCTTCGATCTCGCCCTCACTGCCTACAATACGGCTTCTCCCATTACCGATCCCACAGCGCAAGCGGATGACAAATTCATGGTGATTGTCTCCACCGACTTCGGCCACACCTGGAGTGCCGCCAATGCCACGGTTTGGAGTAACGACGGCAACGGCAACTATGTTTTCAACCAGATTTCCGCCGCCGGCCAGGAAGTCACCATCTCCTTGGCCAATTATGTCAATGATACGGTGATGATCGCCTTCTACGCGGAATCGACTATTTCGGGCAACGGCGACAACGACCTGCATCTTGACAATGTGATGGTGAATTTCGCCACCAATTGTGCAAAACCGACCAACTTGGCCGTGCAAAATGTCACCGACAACTCCGTGACCTTGTCTTGGACGGAGAACGGAAATGCCACGGCTTGGAAAATCGAGTATGGTCCTACGGGTTTCCAGCACGGTTCCGCCGATGCGACCCTCTTGTCCGTGAATACCAACCCGTTTACCCTCAATAACTTGGCTCCTAACGCATACGACTTTTACGTGGAAGCTGACTGCGGAAACGAAGTGAGCTACTGGTCCAATGTCGTCAGTGCCACGCCTAGTGTTTACACCATGGGAACTACCGGTACCGACACGCTGACCACCTGCACCATGATGATTTGTGACGATGGTGGTGTCGCCGGCAATTACAGCTCCGGATGCAACTACACCTTGGTGCTCTATCCCGGAAACCCCGGCGAGTCGGTGGGCGTTATGGGTTCTTACCATACGGAGGCCAACGACGACATCCTCTTCATCTACGACGGTGTCGGCATCAACGGCACGTTGCTGGGTCAGTTCTCGGGAACGGGTACGGTCCCGGTCTTGGTGGCCACCAATGGCCCGCTGACCATTCGTTTCTATTCTGACAATGGTTTAGAATACGGTGGTTTCGCCCTGAACACGTTTTGCTCCTCCTGTACACCTCCTGTTGACCTGACCGTCGACAATGTGGGCCCGAACTCCGCTCATCTCGCCTGGAGCGGCTTGGCGAGCGCATACTTTATTGATTACAAAGCTGTTGGAGACACGGCATGGACTCATGCAACGGCTCTCGACACGGTCTTCAACATATTCGGACTTTCGCCAAGCACGACCTATATGGTGAATGTTTACACCAATTGCTCTGGAGAGCACTCCCTCGCCGCATCGGTTACCTTCACCACCACGATGGTGCCCACGGCGATTCCGTACTCCACGGACTTCAGTGCAGGCAGCGACCAAAACTGGCTGTTGGACAATGGCAGTTGCACCAACTACTGGATGATAGGAAACGCTGGCGGCAACGCGAGCGCGCTGTTCATCACCACTGACGGTGCTACCCCCGGATACAACACGACGCCGCGCGGGGTGGTCTCTGCCGAGAAACTCTTCACGGTGGGTGACGCGGCTGAGTTAGCCATCAGCTTCGACGTCAAGATTGGCGGCGAGGCCGACTTCGACTACCTGAAAGTCTTCTTCGCCCCCTCCGATGTGAGCTATCCGGCCACCAATGTGGGGGCTGCTTACCCTGAATATTCCAACATGGGGTATAGCATAAACGCTGTCGATTTCACTGACTACATGCAATATTCGGATTATCCTTCCTATCCTTACAAGTATAATCTGACGGGCGACAACACCGTTCAAGTGTCGGTGGTCATGCCCAATCCGAACGCCACTCCGACGGCCACCTCCACTGCCAAGCTGGTTTTCTTATGGAAGAATGACCAAGGTGGCGGCACGTCACCCGGCGCTATCATCTACAACGTCTCGGTTGAGGAACTCTCCTGTCCGGCTCCTTCGGGTCTGACTGTCTCCAGCGTTACTTCCACCGCTGCACACGTTTCGTGGACCTCCAATGGCAACGAGAATTCCTGGACGGTGGAGTACAAGGAGGCCGGAGCTTCCACTTGGACTCCTGTTTCTGTGAGCGGAAGCCAGTCCTGTGACCTCACCGGACTGACGATCGGCACCGCCTATCAGCTGCGGGTGCGCGCCAACTGCGGTGTTGACGACAACTCCTTGTGGGTCTCCACCGAGTTCTTCACGCCTTGCGACGCCATTGCCACCTTCCCCTTCACGGAGGGATTCGAGGGCGGAACGATGCCCGACTGCTGGTCTCAGGAGCATGTCATCGGATTGGCGGATTGGACTTTCCAGGCGGGCGACCATCACAACGACAGCATCAACGAGGCACACGGGGGCTCTTATAACGCCTACTTCTATGTGAACAGTGGTGCAGGTAACACCACCCGTTTGGTGTCGCCGGTCCTCGACCTCTCCAGCATGTCGGATGCTTACCTGACGTATTGGTATGCCCAGAACAAGTGGGGTGGCAATCAGGATTACTTGACGATCATGTACCGCACCTCACCCACTTCCGACTGGCAGATTCTGCAGCCGCACGGCACTTCTGTCGGCAGCTGGACAATGGATTCCGTCGCGTTGCCTTCCCTGACGGCCACCTATCAGATTGCCTTCTCGGGCGAGGCTGTCCATGGCTACGGCATTGTCTTGGACGACATCACCATCGACGGTGTGTTGGACACGACGACTGTCGATCCTGAGCCGTGCGATGTGCCAACCAATGTCGCTATCCTTGAGACACAGGATGAGAGCCTTTCCGTCGGCTGGGATGCTAACGCCAGCGTCACCGGTTGGAACGTCAGATACCGTCAGCAAGGCACTACTTCGTGGAGTTATGCCACCACAAGCACGAACTCCATTATGCTTACGAATCTCTCTGTTATGGTTACGTATGAAATCCAAGTGCAGGCTGATTGTGGTGACGGAAACACCAGCGATTGGTCGGCGACGGTGTTGGGATATACGCTTACACCGGCCGTTTCTGAGTACCTTGACAGCCAAGTCACCCTCTACCCGAACCCAGCCCGCGAATACATTGACGTTCGTGTTGACGGCGACGTGAACGTCAAGGCCATTGAGGTTTACGATGTCTACGGCAAGGTTGTCCGTGATGTAGAGACGTTGCGCGCAACGTCTCTACAGACCACCCGTATCAATGTTTCAGGCCTTGCCAACGGCATGTATTTCGCGCGTGTGAGCACGGGGGCCGGTTCTGTAACCAAAACGTTTGTGAAACGGTAATTACCACCCCGCCCTTCGGACACCCCTCCAAAGGAGGGGAATGGGGATGAGCGTAGGTCGAGGGGCATTTTATGGGAGATCCGCGAGGGTCTCCCTTTTTGCGCATTGCGAAAAAAAGATGTAAAAAAAATGTACCTTTGCAACCGTTTGTATTTGACAATATTTTCGTTCAAACAAATTTGTTATAACATGAAGAAGTTTTTCATTTTCAGTCTGTTATGCCTTGTCATGGCATTCGGCTTCGTGCCTCGGGCGCAGGCGCAGGGCAACTGCACCATCACCACGCTGCCCTTCACGGAGGATTTTGAGAGCGTGAGCACAGGCCTGCCCCCCTGCTTCACCCGCAACCTGTTAGGCTTGCACCCGCTCAATGGTTCCCAGCTGCCTTTCGTGGGATCGTATCAGGCCCATACGGGCAGCCATGCCTTGCGCGGTTTTAACAATTGCTATCCGGACACCTCCGCGCAGGTGCCGACCCTCATCTTCCCCGAATTGGACAGCCAGTTCAGCATGAGTAACATGGTGCTGGAGTTTTGGGGTCGAAGCGCCTTCTATCCTACCATCGCTTTCGTGGTAGGTGTGATGGACGATCCTGAGGATATGTCCACGTTCACGGCGGTGGAAACGTTTACGTTCCTTTTGGCCGACGAATATCAGAAGTTCACGGCCTATTTTTCGAATTATTCGGGAACGGGTTCGTATATCGCCATCAAGATTGCGAACACCCAAGGTGTACCCGGTGCTGCGGTGTACGGCGAGGGCTTTATTGACGACATCACCCTTTCGCAGGCGGCCCTTTGTTCACCAGTGCAGAATCTGGCCGTAGTGAGCAATGCCGGTACGGATGTGACCATCAATTGGCGGCCCAACCAACTGGGCGGTACCAGCGCCTACACGGTGACGTTAGAAAACCTGACGACCGGTCAGCAGGAACTCTTTAACACTACGGTTGACACGTTCTACACGTTCAATAATCTGGATTTTTCCACCGACTACCGCGCCTACGTGGCAGCCATTTGTCTCGACAACCAGGAGAGCGTGGCCGATTCCGTTGATTTCTCTACTATTTCACAAGCCATTGATTTTCCGTTTTTTGATGACTTTGAAGGCGATCCGGCCATCGCGCTGAGCCCGTTCACCTTCTCCGGCACGGGTGCGAACCAGTGGGTGTACGGTACGGCTGCCGCACTGCCCGCCGCCGATGCCCAGCCCGGCGACCTCGCCCATGCCATCTACATCTCTCCCGATAGCGGCGCGACCTGTACCTACCTTGCGAACGGCAATATTTCCGACGCTTACGCCGTATTCAATGTGATTTTCCCGAGCAGCGACCTCGAATACCACCTCGCTTTCGACTACAAGGTTGAGGGTGAGGCCAGCGCGTATATGGAATTTGATTACATGAAAGTTTACATGTTGGACGCCAGTGCCACGATACCGGCTACCGGTGCTCCTTCCGGCGTGGCATTGCTGCATAATCTGGAAGAGGTTGCCAATGTCACCGACTGGACTCACTTTGACATGATTCTGAATAATGTCGCCGGCACGGCCAAGCAGATTGTCTTCTACTGGTACAACAACGGCTGGAATCTTTACGGTGATTACCACTTCTCCGCCGCCGTGGACAACATCTCCGTGAGCGGACTTGCCTGTGCGCAGCCTAACAACCTGTCGGCCTCGGGCATCACTCAGACGGATGCCACCGTGAGTTGGAACGAGGTCGGCTCGGCCACCTCTTGGGTGCTCCATTACCATGCCTTGGGCGACACGATGGACAATGAGATTGTGGTCAGCGACACCTTCTACACCCTTACTGGGTTGACGACCAATACCGAATACGAATACTATGTGGTGGCAGACTGCGGTAACGAGCAATCGGCGCCGTCCGTCACGGCCACCTTCCGCACCGACTGCGGCCAGATCAGCCAGCTTCCCTATTCCGAAGATTTCGAGACCGGCGTCTATAGCACCACGCCGGATGCCTACATCGCCTGTTGGAGCCGTCTCGGTTCCGATCCGGAACACTACGCCTACATCGGCAGTGCTTCCTACAATGCCCATAGCGGCGACCATTTCATGGACTTCCACTACACCCCGAACTGCTATGTCATCGCTGTTATGCCCGAGCTGGCTGCGAATATTAACGCCAACGAGCTGTTAATCAACTTCTACGCCTGCCACACCAATTACGGCTATGCCACTCTCGGCACGTTGGAAGTGGGTGTGATGACCAACAAGGACAGTGCTTCCACGTTTGTGCCCGTTGACACCATCGACTTGTCTGCCGCATCCTCTTATACGTATGTGGAGCAGATGGTCTCTACCGTGGGCTATACCGGCAACGGTAAATATATCGCCTTCCGCGCCTCCAACAGCAGCGGCTGCGGCTTCTACATCGACGACCTCGTGTTGGAGCAGCGTCCCGCCTGTATGTATCCGAACGATTTTGCCGTCGTGAGTGTCGGCACGGACAGTGTGACGCTGTCGTGGACGGAGATGGGCGAGGCCACTATGTGGGACATCCTCTACGGTCCGACAGGCTTCACCCCCAGCAATGACGATATTCCGACGATTGTGAACACTAATCCGGCGGCCATCGGCGGGTTGAACAACCATACCGCTTACGACTTCTACCTGCGTTCCAATTGCGGTGGCACGCAGAGCGAATGGGTCGGTCCGTTGTCCGTTGCCACGGGTGTCTATAACATGGGCACGTTAGGCTACGATTCATTGATTACCTGCGATGCCATTATCTGCGACAACGGCGGTTTTGCCGGCGATTACGCCACCTATTGCGATGCCATACTGGTGATTTATCCCGAAACGTCAGGCAGCGGTCTGCAAATCACGGGTACCTGCGACCTGAGTTTGGGTATGTACGGCTATGGCGAGTCCCATATCTACTTCCATGACGGTGTGGGCACGTCTGGTGCGCTGATTGCCAATATCACGGGCGTGGACAGCAACATCGCGGTGGCCGCTTCCGGCCCCATCACGGTGCATTTCACTTCGGGTTATTACACGGGTGCCGGTTTCATGCTGAATGTCTCCTGCGCCGCTTGTACGCCTCCGTCCAACCTCGCCGCCTCGAATGTCACGAACAATGAGATTACCCTCTCTTGGACCGGCAATTCCGACCAGTATGCCGTCATTATGACGGGTACCTCCGCGGGCTATTACACCACCTCGGACAGCTCTATCGTTATCAGCGGTCTGAGCAGCAACGCGTACTACACCTTCCAGGTGCGCTCTCTCTGCGGTGCGGATTCCTCGCTGCTGTGCCCGGCTATCACGCTCACTACCACCTGCGACGCCCTCACCATCACGGCGGCCAACCCGTGGACGGAGGATTTCGAGAGCTACACGGGCGGCGGCAACCAGCCGTTCCAGTGCTGGGCGCGGCCTGTGGTGGATAACACCTACAGCTCCCCGTTCGTCTATTGCGGCCACGCTCCTTCCTGCCATTCCGGTGCGAACTCCGCCGAGATGAAGGGTTCCGATGCGATGCTGGTGCTGCCGGTGTTCAGTAACGACGTGCACGAGCTGCGCCTCTCCTTCTGGGCCACCTCCACGAATCCCATCACCGGCACCCTGGAGGTGGGTGTGATGTCCGACTTCAACGACCCGACCACCTTCGAACTGGTGGGCACTTGCGGCGTTCCCGGACCGCGCGGCACGGACACTACCGCTGACGGCAACTACATGGGCCCGTTCGATTTTGCTAACGTTTTAGCCACGAACGGCCGGATTGCCCTCCGTTACAGCAACAGCAGCTCATGGGAATCCTGGAACCTGGATGATTTCACGGTGGAGATCGCCCCGCTCAACTGTGTGATGCCCACGGGTCTGACCGTGACCAACATCACGCAGACCTCCGCCACGGCCACCTGGACGGCCGGCGGCGACGAGACCGCATGGAAGCTGCAGTACAAGGCGGCCACCGCTTCGGATTGGGGCAGCGAGATCAGCGTCTCCACCCCCTCGTATGACATCACCGGCCTGGTTGCCGAAACGGTCTATCAGGTGCGTGTGAAGTCCGATTGCGGCAATGGTGAGGAGAGCGGCTGGACAACGCCCTACGACTTCTTCACGACTCCGCTGCCAGTGGTTCAGCCCACGGTGGTGACCTACGCCGCCACAGACATCACGCAGACTTCCGGCACGATGAACGGCACCATCACCGACGAGGGCAACCAGACCATCGTCCTGCGCGGTTTCGAGTACAAGCTTCCCGGAGACAACGACTACACGCAGGTGGTCACGATGACGGGCAACACGATGACCTACACGCTGGCGGGACTGGCTCCCAACACCTGTGTCAACTACCGTGCCTACGCCACCACACCGGTCGGCACCGTCTACGGCGATACGATGAGTTTCTGCACGCTGCCGGAAGACACACCGGAACCGTGCGATCTGCCCACAGGCCTCGACACCACAGTTGTGCTCAACGAGACCATAGGCATCACTTGGGACATGGCGGAAGTCTATGACTGGAATCTCCGTTATCGTCCGCAGAACGGCGAATGGACCACCGTGACCGCTACATCCAACACCTATCCTATCACGGGGCTCACGGCTAACACGACCTACGAGATCCAGGTGCAGGCCAACTGCGGCGGCGGCAACTTCAGTGATTGGAGCGGTTCCTTGTTCGTCACGACCACGAATGTCGGCATTGAGAGCTGGTTGGCGGGCAGTGTCGCGCTCTACCCGAACCCCGCCAAGGAATACGTGGACGTCCGCATTGACGGCGATGTGAACGTGACCGCGATGGAGGTGTACGATGTCTACGGCAAATTGGTCAACAACGTTGTCGTGGTCGATAATCCGACCCGCATCAACGTCTCCAGTCTGGCCGACGGCATGTATTTCGTGCGCGTGACCACGGGTGAGGGAATGGTGACGAAGACGTTCGTGAAGAGGTAGAAACGTTTTGATGTCCTGTAGAGCCGCCATATTATGGCGGCTCTATTCGTAATAATATGGCGGCTCTATCCGTCATAATATGGCAGCTCTACAATGCGTATTTACGAAAGAAAAAGGCCGTCAACATTCACGTTGGCGGCCTTTTGCGTGGAAGGCAGGTCATGCCTGTCCTTTCTTCTTCTTCCGGCGCTGAACAATCCAGCTTGACCTTGACGACCGGCTTCCTATCGCCTGTCGCCTGTTCCCTCCCGTATGAGAAATTGAGAAAAATATCTGAAATTTTGTCTCTGAAAAAGGGGGGGGTGAATAAAAATTTTGTATTTTTGCAGCCTCCCGCAAAAGCGGGTGTGTTTTGAGATTTGCAGGTGGTGTGGGGCTTTTGGATGGATATGTAATATAAATGTTGTAAATATAATATATTGTACTATGTTTGACCTTTTGCGAAATTGGACAGTGGATGCGTTTGCGGCCGAC
>JAFPVR010000126.1 GCA_017395245.1 Bacteroidales bacterium
AAACGAGTTTTGCTACAAGTTCAACCGAATGTATTTCGGAGACAGGCTGTTTGACAGGTTAATGCTTGCCTCTATTTCATACAAGCCAACGTTCACCCACCGCAGGTATGGGGCTGGGGGTGAATGCGGATAATCATTTTAGTTTATACTTGAAAAATACTATATCGCAGAACCTGCTTATAGCTGTTCAGGGTGTAAACGAGGTTTTTCAGGGTGTTTTTGGCCGCATTCCGCACAATGCTAACCACCCTGCTGAACATCCCGTACTCCTCATTCGACGCGGCTTGGAACATTTACGAGCGGTGGATGAAGTAGTGAGGATTTTTTTTACTTTTGCACTTTCAAAATCATACAAGAATGAAACAGATTTCTACTTTGCTATTGTTGCTGTGCCTCCTCGCCGCACCGAGGTTGAATGCACAGGTCCCGGACACCACCATCGCCACGCCCAACGGCAACTTCGAGCAATGGTCGAATGGCAACGGCTACAGCGTTACCGCACTCATTTTCCCGCTGACAGTGTATAGCAGCTACACCTATCCCACCGGATGGAACTACCCAGCCTATCCCGTTAACGAGACATTTTCGTACAGCGGCGTGAATTTGAACATAAACACCGACATTCCGCTGCTGAAAGTTTCCGACGAAACCAGCAGTGTATATGAAGGGTCCCATGCGCTGAAAATGCAGAGTTTCTTGCTCTCTGACATTCTTGGATCCGTCATTTACGGCCTCATCCAGTCCTCGTTAGACCCCACGCTGACCTCCACCGCCTTCCCCACCATCCTGTCCACGGGCAATGTGAATTTAGAACAATTTCTGCCCCTGGTGTTTGACCTGGCCGACGATTTCGACGATATGACCCAACTGGTGTCCGTCTTGGATACCTTGAACCTGAGCAATATCATTGACGGCGGCATTCCCTTGGACAGCATGGTCCCCACCCGCCTGACTGGCCACTACAAGTACACTTCCGCAGACAGCGGGGACAACGGCGGCATCCTGATGATTGGAACCAAGTATAACCCAACTACGCACCAGCGCAGAGTGGTGGGTGCCGGTTTTACCATAGCGCTGACGGACACGTCCGAATACACCCCCTTTGAGGTAACTTACGCCTCCCTTTCCGACATATTGCCCTCCTCAGCCAACGTTGATGCCGATTCGCTGATCATCTTCCTGTTCTCCTCCGCAAACACCAGCCCGCAACAAGGTTCCGCCCTCTATCTCGACAATCTGCAGCTCTGGGGACATGAACCGATAGATACTTGCAGCGCGGTTCTCGACCTGCACCTCATCAATGTGGACACTACGCATGCCACCATTGGCTGGGGCTTTGAAGGCGAACCCGACCACTTTGAGGCGGAATACGGCCCGCAAGGATTCGCACAAGGCAACGGCACTGTGGTCGGCACCACCGAAAGCTTCCTGCACCTGTCGAACCTGCAACCTGACACCTGGTACGACCTTTACGTGCGTTGTGTGTGTGACGAAGACCTCCACGGTGAATGGGCCATGATGACGTTCCACACCGACACGCTGATCCACACCGGAATCCGCACTGCCGCTGACGACAATCTGCTGATTTACCCCAACCCCGCCCAAGGGCAGTGCACTGTGCAGTTTGAACGCGAAACACCCAGTGTAGTCCGGCTTTTCACGATTGAAGGCACTCTGGTGCAGGAGATTATCCCAACCCGTGAGTCTATTGAGCTGACTCTGCCAGCCAACGGTGTTTACCTCCTTGTCTGTGACATGAAGGAGGGAACGGTGGTGCGAAAAGTTGTGGGTCGGTAAACAAAGGAAAAAGAATATCTTTGCCGCATTAATAAAAGAAAGTAACAATTATGGCAACTTATACTATCAACATCAATGAAAGAACAACTTTCGGGAAACAGCTGCTACTGTTTTTGAAAGGTCTTGGGATTATCGTGGAAACACCAAAAAAAGGATCTCTCAGTGAAGCTATTGCAGACTACAAGACTGGCAACACAACAAAATGCAAAGATTTTGACGACTATCTGAAGAAAATAAACGAATAACCATGTATAGCATTGAATATTCTAACAGATACAAAAAATCCTACAAAAATATGAAAAAGCTAAAGAAGACACCTCGATACGTCACGGAAGAGGTTTACGCCGAGCGAACCAAATCGCCTGTTCCCATTGGACGTTCCGAGGTGACTGATGCCGACATCGAATACGTTCAGAATATTTTGAAAGAGGACCACAACTTTTTCTCCCAAACGCTTTCCGACATGCTTCATGAGGAATGGCGCTACGAAATCCCTTACGATGATTCTTCTGTCGTCCAACACATGTATTACCTGCACCACACGCAAGCCAGACGATGGACGGTGGAGGATTACCGCAGTCTGCTCTACCAGGAGGCCGCATTGGGGACCATCTTCCCAATCATCATTCCCAAAGTGTTCGAAATCCTTGATTACAACATCAAGGCGGACGGCGGTTTTTACGAAGGTGACCTGCTTGATGCCGTTTTGGAAATAAGCCCTGACTTTTGGAAAGAGCACAAAGATCTGTATGATACAGCGTGTATGCTAATCAGAAACAATATGGAAACGTTGTCAAAAACGGAATATCCCTCTGACAAGAAACTATTGGAGAACGCCACCGCATTTTTGGCGATAAACGAGAAGTGATGTCGTCCCTGCCGGGACGAATGAAGCCCACAAGGGTATCCGTTTTTACCGAGCTCACGCCCCTACCGGGGCATAGGTGTCGTCCCTATCGGGACGTGGAGAACACGCAATGGCATCCGGACCTACCGAGCTCACGCCCCTACCGGGGCTGTTTATAAGATTATGCCGAAAACCACCTGTCCGTAATATATACCGTTATGTCCCGATAGGGACAACAGATAGGTTAAACAGCGCATTTTTTGTAGCCAACAGACCCCAGCAGGGGTCATAGCTCGGTAGAGCAGTGCGGGTTCGGTTGCCAACAGACCCCAGCAGGGGTCATCGCCCGGTAGAAATTTTGTCAGACATCCCGCCATTTTGTCGCCAGAAAACAGACAATTTGTCAGAAAAGATAAAAATAATTGAAAAATATTTGTTGGCACGCGGTTTGCATTATGAAGGGCGTTCGCTGATGCGAGAGCGGAGGCGGACAGGAAAAGAAAAACAATAAAAGTTAAACAAATAAAAGAAAGGAGTTCATTATGCTACCCGTTATGTTTAAAAACAGTTGGTTTCCGACCATGTTTGAAGATTTCTTGAACAGCGACATCATGCCGCGCAACAACACCACAGCTCCGGCCGTGAATGTTAGAGAAGACGAAAAGGCCTACACGATGGAAGTGGCCGCCCCCGGCATCAAGAAGGAATTCTGCCGCGTGAGCATCAACGACGAAGGCAACCTCTGCGTCGCCATCGAGAACAAGATGGAACACAAGGAAGAGGAGAAAAAGCACCACTA
>JAFPVR010000127.1 GCA_017395245.1 Bacteroidales bacterium
AACGAGTTTTGCTACAAGTTCAACCGAATGTATTTCGGAGACAGGCTGTTTGACAGGTTAATGCTTGCCTCTATTTCATACAAGCCAACGTTCACCCACCGCAGGTATGGGGCTGGGGGTGAATGCGGATAATCATTTAAGATAATATGATTAAACTCGAAAAAATCCTGACCCTTTTCATCGGCATCGGCGCAATTGGCGGTGCCGTGATGATGTGGATTGACCCTACGGGCGTAACGTGGGGCGGCGAGCCACTGTTAGAGCTGCTGCGTGCGAAAATGCCCTGGCCGGACGTCTTCTTCCGGAACTTCATCCCCTCGGGCTTCGTGCTGCTGCTCCTGAACGGTATTACCCAATTGGTGGCAGCGTATCTGCTCTTCAAGAAACACCCGCTCGCACAGAAGGCGGTCCTCGTCTGCGGCATCATCCTGATGCTCTGGATTGTCCTCGAATGGTGGGTCTGGGGCTTCAACGCCATCAGCAACCTCTATTTCGTGCTCGGTTTAGTGGAGGTCGCGGCGGCGGTTTATAGTATAAAAAAGAATGCTAAACAATGATGGAAACTGAACGAATCCTCCTGCGTCCCTGGCGCGATAGCGATGCGGAGTCGCTTTTCAAGTACGCCTCCGACCCCGACGTGGGTCCGCGTGCGGGATGGGCTCCACACCAAAGCGTGGAGAAGAGCCTGGAGATTATCCGCACTGTATTTAACGATGTACTGAACACGTGGGCCATTGAGTTAAAGGAGACCGGCGAGGCCATCGGCGCGATGGGCTACGGTCCTTCTTGCGACTGTAAACTGCCCGCCCGCGAGAACGAACCCATCTGCGGATACTGGGTGGCCAAGCCCTACTGGAATCAGGGCATCTGCACCGAAGCGTTGCGGCTGATGCTGGACCACATCCGCAAGACCACGGAGATCAAATCCCTCGTCAGCGGCCACTTTATCGATAACCCCGCCTCGGGCCGCGTGATGGAGAAATGCGGCTTTGTGCCCACCGGCGAAACCTGCACCGACGAGACGCAGTACCAGGGTGCGGGCAGACCGATTCGCGTCTTGCGACTGGAATTATGACTTTATACGACCCCCCAACTTTTTGCGTATTTTTGCCGTCCCAATCTTAAAATGTAAAATGAAACAGGAAATCAACCACAAAGAGACCAACCGGGCCTTCGCATTCGAGATGTGGATGAGCGCCCCCATGCCCATGGTGACGCTGGTGAAGACTATGAACGTCAACCACTTGCTGAAACTTAGCCGAAAGCACAACATCAAGTTCAACACGCTGATATGTTGGTGCATCGGCAAGACCGCCAACGAGACGAAGGAACTCCATCTGCTGCCGGAAAACGGAAAACTGTACCAATATGACCAGATTGCCGTCAACGTGGTGGTGCGAAATTGCAAGGGTGGCATCAACTCCTGCGACATTCCCTATTCCGAGGATCTGCAGCAGTTCAATCGTGAATACATGGAACTGACCACCAGAGTGGCCGAAGAATGCCAGAGCAGCTTTCTTGACGGTTACATGATTGTAGGCACGTCGGCCATGATCCAGACCGAACTCGACTGCATCGTCAACCAGTACACCGACAAGTTCCTCAATCCGATGGTAATGTGGGGCAAGTATCGCAAACAGTGGTTCAAAACCACGCTGCCGGTCTCGTTCCAGTTCCACCATGTTCAGATGGACGGCGGGGATGCAGCACGGTTCCTGGAGGCGTTACAACAAACGATTATAAATCACATATAGTCATAGAAACAAACACACAAATATGTTAAAACGATTATTTACAGCAACTTTCGTGTTCGCGGCGCTTCTGCTTGTCGCAGCTTCATGTCGCACCACACGGAACACCTCCCCGCAGGTAGCGGGACACTACACCTACCAGCACGGGTGGAACTATGATGTCGCGGAGGGACACATCGATGTGCATGAGACTGGCACCATGGATTTCTATAAAGACGGCACCGCCCTCGATTCCGCCCGACAGGTCTACAAAGTGATATTGAATGACGGCGGAACGGTGACGTGGGTGTTCAACTATGTCAGCCCCAGCAAGTGGCGCGTGGAGGGTGAGGACTTCTATTTCGCTGGCGAGGAGAAGACCTTCCGGATGGAGTTTTTGGAAACGATCCTCGACGACTGCGACGAGTCGCAGACTACCGACCTGGGAGAACGCATCCTCAGGAGCGTGCGCGGCAGCATCGGTCGGGAGACCAAATTCCATCTTGACGAACTGACAGACAAAGTGTTGATTTGGAGCTACACCTACCCCGACGGCCACTCCGACACGTGGGAATTTTATCGAGCTCGGCATTGATTATTCCGCCAAGTGAAAACACCTTTCCGCATTTTTACTACTTTTGCCGCCGGAAAATTTTAAACAAATTCAGATATGAAAAAGACATTGATTATGCTGTCTTTGTGTGCTTTATTCTTCGGATGCACAAAGGATTGGGGTGCACCAACCACCCGAAACTATCCCGTCAACGCCGTCTACACCGGCCTTGAGGTGAGTGACGCTTTCCAAGTCACGGTGAGCGACCAAGTGACGGATGTCGTGGTCACGGTGGGCGACCTTGCCCATAAAAATGTTGAGGTGAAGGTTGTTAACGGCAAGTTGCACATCGGTTTCAAGCCTATGTCGTTTAACGGCTACAACGGCGTGGCTACCGCAGTCATCCCCGCCACTCTCCTTTACAATCTCGACCTCAGCGGTGCCTCATCGTTCACGGGGAACTTAGAAGGTTATAATGTGGAAATCGACCTCTCCGGTGCGTCTAGCTTCAAGGGCAATGTCTCATCCGCTGACATTGATTTCGATCTCTCCGGTGCTTCCAGTTTTACAGGATCTGTCGAAACTGAAAAGCTCGAGTTCAACCTCTCGGGGGCTTCCACCGTCACGGTTGAAGGCAACAGCAACACCTATATGGAGATTGACCTCAGCGGCGCCAGCCAACTGCACGCAGCCAATCTCGAAACCCCAATGGTGTTTGGGAATATGAGCGGTGGAAGTTTTGCTGATGTCACTTGCTGCTCCAGCCTGAATGTGGAGCTCAGCGGCGGCAGTACGCTCACTTACGGCACCATTAACGACGACTGCCATCCTGTGGTCAACTGCCCCTGTTCCGGCGGTTCGATGGTTAGACCGCGCTAAGAGAAATTGTGTACTTTTGCCGCCGTAATAAAACGTCATTTTATGGACTTCCACATTTACGGCGATTCCAACTCCCCCACCCTCCTGCTCTTACCCGGCTTGGGGGTGTCACATGAGATTTTTCTCCCCTTGGTAGAACTGCTGAGGGGAGACTTTTATATCATCGCGGCGGACAACGACGGCTTCCTGCTCGGCAAAGCATCGCAATTCACCTCAGTGGATGATCAAGCGGTGCAGGCTATCCGCTATGTGCGCGAAAACCATGGCGGACGGTTGGATGTCGCCTACGGACTGTCGTTAGGCGGGAAAATCCTCTCGCGGATGCTGGAGCGCGACGAAATCACCATCGACCATGCGATTATGGACGCCGCCCCACTGCTGCCGCTGCCGAAATGGAGCGTGGGACCGCTGCGCTACTACCAAGCCCTCAACGTGTGGACCTGCTATCACTGGACCGGCTTCTGGCGGTGGTTGTTCCACTCCCACTACTTCGACACGCTGTTAGACGAAGTCAAGAAGGTCTATCCGTCGGGAAAGACCCGCGCTGTATTAGACGGCTACAAATCTGTATATACCAGCAAGTTAGAATCCATCCACGGTGCCGACATCCACTACTGGTACGGAACCAAGGAGGCCTTCGTCGCCAAACCGCAGGCCAAGCATCTGCTCACGCTCTGCCCCGATGCGCACGTGGAAATCTTCCCGAGGATGAACCACGGGCAAATGTTGGTGGACCATCCGGAGGAGGTGGCGAAGCGGATAATCGCTATTGCAGAAATATTCACGGAAAATGCGGAATGATGCGGAAAATTGTATTTTTGCGCCGTCGTAGAGACGCAAAATTTTGCGTCTCTACATAGCCCGACCTATGTCAACCCAGGGTGAGCGAAGTGAGCCCTGGGTATAAAAAAACATATCAATATGAAAAAGCTCAACCTTATCATAGCGCTACTCTGCCTATCGTGCACGTTAACATGTATGGGACAGCAGCAGTATGATCGGGACTACCGTAACGAACTGAACCTCTTAGGAGGTTTTCCGGTCTTCACACTCGCACCGGATGGGACCTGCTGGTTGACCTCAGGGAGTGGACATGTTTATTATACAGAAAACATTCAGTCCGACTGGCATTGCGCTGCTCCGTTTTTCCATACGGATAATCATCGTGACTCATTACCAGCGTGGATAGATGTCAATCAGTTATCTTTTCTTGATTCGACCACTGCCATTGCGATTGCGTACGACCATTGGGATAAGCAGAGCTATTGCTACTACTCTGAGAATCGAGGCAAAAGCTGGTCTCAACATCCAATAGGTGAACGACTTACATTAGAACAGATTTGCATGGATGCTCAAGGGCATACATGGCTGGCAGGGTCCGGATATAACCATATTCTCTTTTATTCCGACGACAAAGGCAAAACATTTTCTCCGTTACAATTGCCTGTCGACACCCCTGATTGGGCGAAAGTCACCGCGCTGGACATGCGCGACGGTCAATACGGACTGGCTGGATTGAACATCAAATTGGATACTTTCCATCTTCTGCTGACAGAAGACAACTGGCACACTTCAAAGCAGATTCCCACGCCATTAGGAAACGGCAAGGAAATCGATAAAGTGCTGTTATGGAAAGATTTATGGGTGATTAGACAAGGTAACGAGGTGTTTTATACCTCCTCTCAAAATCTGCAGTGGCAGCATTTTCCTATAAAAGTGATGGATTTTTATCCCGATCGGGAAAATGGCAGTCTGATTGCCATCACCGACAACAACGAAGTGATGGTTTTCACCTCTCCGACGAATTATCGTCCGTTCACCCCCGAACCGCTGCCTGCAAAACCAGCAACGGCTATCATGTATCACGGGACTCTGTATGCGTGGGCAGTAGGTCAAATCCTTTGCAAAGCGGATGAACGCGGGGTGATTTCTGCTTCACATTTTTACACCACTGAAGAACAAATCAAAACACCCTACTTGGTAAGAGAAGGCGAACAGCAGCTTTGGGGTATCGACTTCCGAAACGTGCTTTACCTCGCCGACAAATCGGACGGCAGATGGTATCGTTGTCAACAAATGCCGTTGGATGTCAAAACGTTCCAGCTCTTAAATGACAGCACGGCCCTGTTTTGGGACGGCCAACGGCATTACACCTACTCCCTCGCCGACAAGCAACTGCGCGACTACGTATTGACTTCCCCGTTACAGGATTTTCTGACCGCTCCTGTCACCGAAGTTGTTCTTTGCGGCGGACACACGGACTTCCGCGAAGATACCATCCGTTACCTAATCAACTCTGACGAGGAGCTGCATACATCGTTTGCCACGCTGACTCACATTAAGAAAGACCATTATTGCAGGGAATGTCCTGTTGAAATCACGCGAAAGAAAGTGAAATTCCGGCATGAGGCCTGTCGACAGGAATTAGACAGCATTCTCAGCGACATTAATCGGAATTATTCCAGAATTCCAACGGTTTCCGAACTGCAAATCACCGAAAAAGACGTACAAAATTACTATAAACTGTTGGAGAAAACCAACTTTATGAATCTGGGAGTTAAGATAAACCCCATGTCACGTTTCTACGATTTCGATTATATGGAGGATTTCTACCGAACGATGCCGGACCGAATAGACACACTGAGTGCCAACACATTACGTAAAATTCTATACAAACACGAAAACTGGCATTGTTCCGGTGGCGCCCACTGGTTCACGATTCAGGTTATGAACAGCAACAGCGATACGCTCCTATTCAGCCATTACAACATTGATCACGAATATGCATGGTACCTCCCGTGGCTGGTGGAATACAACGGGATGCCGTTCCGTTGTTACAGCATTGCGCTATCACGCTGGGTGTCGGACTGTCTGCCCGGGAAATTTTACGGCAAGGAATGCTTCGACAACGCACATTTTCTCTTGCAGGTGGCCAACTATTTGTGGTTGAAACATTCGAATGGCAATTTTTGAAAAAAGCAGGCATTCTGATAAATTGTATCTTTGCCGCTCAAAGAAAAGCAATGATTTTTATCTAAAAACGTAATAAAATGAGAAACATCAACCTTTTGCTGGTCCTCGCGGCCGTGACGCTAACCGCCGTCTCCTGCGGTTCGAAAAAAGAAACCCCGAAAGAGGAAGCCCCCAAGATGCTCGTCCTCTATTACTCCCAAACCGGCAACACCAAGGCCGTGGCGGAGGAAATCGCCAACGAGCTCGGTGCCGATATCGAGGAAATCACGATGGTGGATCCCTACGACCCCGATTTCCAGGCGACCATCAACCGCTGCATGAAAGAGCGGGAACAGGAAATCCTTCCGACCATCAATCCGGTGAAGGCCGACCTCGCCAACTATGACGTGATTTTCCTCGGCTACCCTGTGTGGTTCGGCACCTACGCGCCGCCCGTAATCACGTTCCTCAAAGATGCCGACCTCAGCGGCAAGAAGATTGTGCCGTTCTGCACGTTTGGCAGCGGCGGACTGGAATCCAGCGTGAAGGACTTGGTGGCGGCAGAGCCCCATGCGGAGGTGCTTCCCGGTTACGGAGTCCGTGCCGCCCGCCTGGAGGCAATGCCCAAGGAGGTGGACAATTTCTTGAAGACCAGCGGCTTCCTCGAAGGCGAATACACGAAGTTAGCGAAATTTCCCGAGCAACATGAGGTGAATGCAGACGAAGCGGCTATCTTCGATGCAGCTGTCGATGGTTACCCGATGATTCACGCCAAGGCCAAGACCGTCGCGGTGCGTACGATTCCCGACGGCACAGAGTACCTCTTCACCGCCGTTGACCTTCCCCGCGAGGACAACCCGAAGATGCCGCCCGCCGGCGAAATGCAGGTGTATGTGACCGTGGCGAATGGTGCCGCACCGGTGTTTACAAAGGTAATACGGTAATTATATCCCGTAGATTTCGCTGATTTCAGAGTAGCCGTTCACCGGTTTCTGAAAAATGTCTATCTTGGCGCACCGGCGACGTCTGCCTCTCGCTCTTTCCCGAGGAAGACTCCGTGGTGAATCACTGTGTGTGCGACGGATCGTTTGAGCTCTTCAACATCGTGCTGACCGAGCCGGTGGTGCGGCAGTTAGCCGAACGGCATCCCGATGCGTTGAATGTTTTCTGTCGCGATTTCGAGCGCAACGAGTCCATCGCCTACACGCCCGAAGGCACGCAGGCCGACCGCAAGCTGCTGAACCTCTTCCGCGCTGTGGAAGAGTGCAACGAAATGGGCAACTACGCAGCCAAGTATTTGGACACCATGATTTTGGACACGCTGTCGATGATGATCAACCGCGCCAGCGAATCGGACGAGCAGCACACGCCCGTCAATCTGGCATTGTCTGAAAAGGTGCACGCCGCCCGCGACATTATGACGACGCAGTATCAAGATCCGCCGTCATTGCACGCGCTGGCTTTGATGGTGGGCACCAACGAATGCACGCTCAAGTCTGCCTTCAAGCAGGAGTTCGGCGAGACCGTCTTCCAGTGTCTTTTCGACCACCGCATGTCTTTGGCCACCAAGTATTTGCTGGAAACCTCATGGCCCATCGCCGAGGTCGGACTGCTCTTGGGTTACGAATACCAGAGCCACTTCTGCACCGCCTTCCGTCGGAAATACGGCATGTCGCCGACGGAGTTCCGGGATGGCAAACGGGCATAGTGGCGTAAACATAATGTCTTTGGAAATCAATTAACCCCATCAATATGAAAAACATCCTTTTCATCGTCGGTTCGCTGAGAAAAGACTCCTTCAACCGGCAGCTCGCCCAAGAGGCGGAAAAGAATCTGGCAGGCATTGCCGAAGTCTCCTATTTAGACTACACGGACGTGCCGTTTATCAACCAGGACATCGAATATCCCGCGCCCGCAGCGGTGGCCAAACTGCGGGAAACGGTGGCCAATGCCGACGGCCTCTGGATCTTCACCCCCGAGTACAACTTCAGCTATCCCGGACATCTGAAAAACGTGATTGACTGGCTATCCCGCCCCGTGGTGGCATACGATTTCGCCACACCGACGGTCATGAACGGCAAGAAGGTGGCGTTGAGCGGTGCCGGCGGACAGATGGCCACGGGCAAGTGCCGCGAGAAGCTCACCGAACTGCTCACCTTCATCAAAGCCGACGTGATGGCCGAGCCGCAGACGGGTGTCGTCCTCAACGCGGAAGCCTTGACAGAGGGCCGCATGATCCTCACCGACGAGCAGCGCGCCGCGCTGAAGACCCAGGCGGAGGCGTTCGTGAAATATTTAGGGTAATGTACGTTGTAGAGACGCAAAATTTTGCGTCTCTACTCCTTGTACATCTCTTTCTTCCACCAATCAAACGATTGATTCCATTCTTTCGACAACAGTTTGCGGTATTTGGCAAAAAGGGCAGGATGTTCTTTCTTCAAATCAATATAATCGTCAAAAAGCCCCTCTGATAATTCTCCGTCGGAAAACTCGCCCATGCGCATGTAGGCAAACATGATGCCCGCGCTGTCGGCGTGCGCATAGTCGCTCATCCGTGGCCAAAGATAGTTCAGTTGAGACTCAGCAGGTGAGTCAATGCTATACCACATCCACAATTCCTCTTCCGTTGATGGAATGACATCCAACACAACTTTGGCTGCAGGGTGGCAATCTTTGTGACCATATTCTTTCAGATACCGCTGCAACCGTCCAGAATAAGGGATGAGATAGTCCTCCTCATGCGTAAACCATTGTTCGTCAGCTTGATATAGAGCTCGTAGAGAATCATAGTCCGACCAGCCATAAGTATATACTTGCCATCCGCGATCCGAGTACTCATCTACTGGGCTGAACTCGCCAACGCCAATGTCCAATCCTCGTGAATCGGGTATCCGGAAATCGCCCCAGTTGCATTTTTCCATGCGGGTGAGATCCTTCGAGGTCCATACACCCTCGTACTGACGGTTGTCGTAGCCGTCGGCACACTCAAGCATAACGGCATCGTAATAGAACCGTCCGTTAATCTTCGCGAATTCGACAGACATTTTGCCACTCAGGACCCCGCCGCCGGAAAACTCATCCTCGTCAAACTGGTAATGTCCGTACAGACTCCCGAATTCACCCGTTGACGGCTGGTGTTCCGCTTGGTACAAACGCATGGAGTCTAACGTGATCATTCCGGAGAAAAGCCGGATGGTGTCGCGGTAGCGGGTGCGTCCATACACGTCATAGACACCGTTGCCCTTGAAACGGACGCTGTCGTAATGGATGTAGAACCGCTGGAAGTCGCCGCCCCGATACCCAAACGGCTCGAACCAGCGCGGCTCAAAGGCCTTTTCGTTGAAAACATACTCCTCCGTTTGGGAATCGTAGTCGGGCTCAATCAGGATGGTGTCCGGCATAATCACCCGCGAGAGATCCGTGTCCCGAAGCTCCTCCATCGTGACAGCCGTCATCTTCCCCCCATCTTTGCAGGCGGTCAGGGTGAGCATTGCCGACAGCACCACCAACAGAATGCTGAAGATTCTCTTTGACATAGTGAGTCGTTTTTTCATTATTTAATATTATGATGCAAAAAAAACAAATGGTTGCAGTTTGTTCAAAAATATTTCATAAAATGCTGAAATACGGACGTATGCAATACGTCCCTACAATGATTTATTCATAATTCATAATTCATAATTCTACATTCTTCATTCGGGAAACGGTACTGCCCCTTCCCCTTCGTGGCCTTCCCGTACTGGATGGCATGTTTCGGGCAGTGGTGGTAGCAGGCGTCGCAGGTGGTGCAGTGGCCGTGCCATTTCGGGCGACCGTCCTCTAACGTGATGTTCTGCAACGGGCAGACTTTCACGCACTTGCCGCAGGAAATGCAGGCATCAGTGGTGAAGAATGGCTCGTCGGAGACCCACTTGTGGAAGCTCTTCCCGATGACGTTGGTCTTGAACCTCGGGAAGATGCCGCGCCGCATCTCTGAGGCACTTTTCCGTTCGGTAATGCTCTGGATGACAGCAGGAAGGTGCGCTTTGGCATTCTCGATTTTGCGGGCCGCCTTCTCGGGATTGTCGATGCTCATGCCCGCCATATTGACATAGGTGTTCGGCATCTGGAAGCAGAAGTCGGCGTGCATCGGCAGACCGATTTCCTCCAACTGCTTCCGGAACACGCGGTCGGCATAACCGCCGTTGTCGCCGCAGGTCACCGCCATCCACACGTAGGAGGGCTGCCGGTCGAAGTGCAGCTTTTTCACGTAATCCAGCATCAACTGCGGCGGGCACCAGGAGTAAATGGGGAAGACGAAACCGAGGCGTTCCCCGTCGCCCAGCTCATAGTCAAACTTGCCGTTGCGTTCCTCCTCCGGAACAAACAACAGTCTTTCATCCAATGCCTTAGCGATGCTTTCGGCGACAAACCGGCTGTTCCCGCAACCCGAAAAGTATAAAATCATAGTGGTTCGTTTTTGGGGGCAAAAATATAATTTTTTAGGCAATAGGCAGAAGGCAACAGGCAATAGTGTTTGTATTCGAAAAAAGTATTATCTTTGCAGCCGAAAATATTTAATTGTATTACAAATGGAAACTATTGTAAGAAAGAACACTTCGTTCCGTTTAAGGACAGACCTGTTGGAACGGCTGAAACAAAATGCCGCCAAGGTGAACAGAACACTCAACAACTATGTGGAGAGCGTTCTGCTTGACGTGGTTTATGATGAACCAAACGATGTGACTAAAGCGGCTATCGCTGAAGCCATGTCAGGTCGTAACCAAAATAAAGTTTATGATAGTGTGGACGATTTGTTTGATGAATAATATCAATAACTCGTCAGACTGAGAAGTCACACGGAGTTATTTAGGGAATAATTTCCCGCAGACTTGCGCAGAAAAAAGATCTGCGTTAATCTGCGCGTTTTGCGGGAGAGTTATTTTTAAAATAATCGTACTTTTGCGACAACATTTTTTGTTCGTAAAAGATTGAAAAACAATGGCAATCAAGCATAATCATAGTGTTGCTCTCCTGTCGTTTACGGCAATGATACTCCTGTCGTTTGCTGTCAAGACCGCAAATGCTAACGACGGCACCTATTATACGAAAGGGAATCAATTGGTACCGCTGATGGAGACCGACATCAGTGTGCAAAAGGAAGTGCTTACTATCAGTCTGATGGACAACGGTTATGCCCGAGTGGATGTCTATTACGAGTTTTGGAATCCGAGAAATGAAACGAAGCGACTTTTGATGGGTTTTGAGGCGGACCCTTCCTACAATGATGACTACAAATTTCACCCTGACGGAGTGCATCCAAACATCCACAACTTCACCGTTGAAATGAACGGCCGTACTATTAGTTACCAGAATGCCCCTTGTCTGGCTGGTGTGGTGCCCATCAATCCTATTGACACCAACAAGCACCACTATATTTTCGACAACAACGAACTTTACGAGATAGGCAGCGGACCTGAGTATGAGGATTATTCTGGTGTTGACAAGGGCCTCTCATTCGCATATGTCTATTACTTCTACGCCGACTTTCAACCAGGGCTTAACCGCATTCACCACACCTATACCTATCGAATGTCTGTTGTGGTGGGAATCCCATACGTGCTGGATTACAAACTTACTCCTGCTACACGTTGGGCGAACAAGCAGATTGACGATTTTACGCTCGTCATCCGTGTTGATAGTACGGCTAAACATTTCTTTCTTTCCGAAGAACCCTTTCCTGGGGCAGAATTCACTGTGTTGGAGGGTGCCGGAAAAGTACGCCATAGCAAAGACTACCATACGCCTGTTTTCGAATGTTCGCTTCGCAATGGAGCTATTGCTCTCCATCTGAACAATTTCAAACCCCAGTCAGAGTTGAACATGAGGGCCGTCGGTGTATATGACTGCCATGACTATGAAAACAATGTCTTTCATTTCGGAACCACCTACGACCGTACTCTTGATATCAGTCTGTGGTACGATGATTCGGTAGACAAAATCGAACCTTCCGACAAGGCTTTCCGTCAGCATGTGGCACGCAACCTGCCATTCGCCCATCGCGGGCACGTGTTTCGGGATGCGGAATTGCGCCGCTTCTTCGAATCTCAATGGTGGTATATGCCCGACCCTAACTACAAAGACGACACTTCGGACTTCACTGAAGTGGATTGGACGTTCGTCAATGTGAAGTTGTAATAGTAAAAAAATAGCACATAAATATTCTGCGTCATTCTGCGAGTTCTGCGGGATGATCTCACACAAAAGGGTGACACCTCTTTCTGTTCATAAATCTGTTAATAAAAATATCCATCCGTATATTTATCATAATATACATTTGTGTATTTTTGCAATGTCGGATCAAGTAAAAGAACTATGAAGATTACTGAACTAAAAAAGAAATTAAAACTGGCTGGATGTTACTACGTTAGCGATGGAAAAAACCACGAATGGTGGTGGAGTCCGATAACGGAGCAGAAGTTCCAAATTCCACGCCACATGACAGCAGATGTGGGTGACAAATTGATGAAATATGTAAAAGAACAATCGGGAGTTAAATTCAAGTAATCCGCAGAAAACCAACAAAAAAATGGAAAATATCACCGTTATTATAGAGAGAAACAACGATGGAACTTTCACCGCCGTTCCGCAACACAAGCATAAAATCGGATTCATAGGGATGGGGAAAACAGTGGAGGAAACGATGACGGATCTTCAGAATTCATACAATGAAGCCAAGGAGATGCTCCCTTCATTACCAGAAATGATCTTTGAGTACAAGTTTGACACCGCCAGCTTTTTACAGTACATCAACGGGAAACTAAACCTTGCTGACTTGCAGACCATCACTGGCATTAACCGTCACCAGCTCAGTCACTACGCCACTGGCAAAAGCCGTCCATCCGGCAAAACTGTACGGAAAATACAAGAGGGGATTATCCGATTCTCCGAAGAATTGCACCGTGTTTGTTTGGTCTGACGGTTCGTTACAGATAACCACAAACAAACGAAGATCCCGCCTCATGTAGAGACGCGCCATGGCACGTCTCTACGATACCGTCAATCAATACTTTTCGACAAAATCCCTCACCAATTTGAACAGCGGCTCGTACGTGTCGAACACCGCATGTGCCCAGTCGTCGTTGACGGTGTGGTAGTACTGGAACGCGTCGCCGCTCTCGTTTTCGAAGAGGATGCTCGGCACGCCTTTTTCGGTGAAGGGATAGTGGTCGCTGTTGCCAGCCAACTCGCCGCGGTTCAGCCCTTTAAAGTAGTGCTGCTGTTCGTTGATTTTGTCGAACATTGCGAAACCACGGTCGGAGTTGGTTTCAACGTATTGCACCGGGTTGTTGTCGCCAATCATGTCGATATTGAAGAGGAACTTGATCTGCGACAACGGCACGACGGGGTGATCCACATACCACTCCGAACCACGGAGGTTAGCATCCTCGCCGGAGAAGGCGATGAAGTACATGTCGTACTCGGGACGGTTTTTCGCGTAGTAGGCGGCCAGCGTGACTATGGCGGCAGTGCCGGAGGCGTTGTCGTTGGCTCCCGCATAGAACACCTTCTTGCCAAGGTTGCCGAGGTGGTCGTAATGCGCCGTGAAGACGAAGCAGCTGTCGTGCCGCCTGCCCTCCACCTTGGCGATGACGTTGAAGAGCTCGTAATCCTTCAGAAACTTGTTCTCGATATCGACCGTGATGGTTTTGGCGTCCTTCGGGAAGTCGGAGGTGGCCCAGATGACGGGCTTGCCCATCACTTTCTCTCCGTATGCCTTGTAGAACTTCAGCAGCGGTTCCCACGTCTGGATCATGCCGGCGTTGGTGCAACCCTCTTTGCCCCAAATTTTCTGGAAATCTTGGTAATGACGATAGGAAAACCAGAAGTCGCAGACCACGAAGCAGTCCTTGTACTCGGGCTTTGCGAGGTCGGCGAACATCTTCTCGGCGTTGTAATTGTTCGTGTCAACATAGTAGAGTTTGTAGGTGCCGCGCACGCCCGGCGAGTACTCGCGCATGGAGAAATCGACGCCCGGGGTCAGTTTGCGACCATCCACAGACATTTCCATTTTGCTTGGAAACGTGTTGATATTGATGGTGAACGGCTGGCAGATAACCTCGTCGACGCCCGCCTTCTTGTATTCTTTCAGCAGGTATTTCCCCGCCTTGTTGGCCCCGCCGTAGGCATAGCCGCGACCCTGGTACTTCGCAGAACTCAGCTCCTTCACAATCTGTTTGTAATGCGCAAGATCCTGCGCCTGTAGAGACGTAATGCATTGCGTCTCTACGAATATAAACGCTAATGCTACTAAAATCAGTTTTCTCATTGCTTTGGGTATTAAATTCGGGTGCAAAAATACAAATGTCCATGAAACGTGATTTTCATTTAAAGGAATTTTATCTCCACGTATCGCTCGTATCTACGCGTATTTATGTGAAGAAATTGACAAAAGTTGTTTGAAATACGTGAAGATTTGCGTGATACGTGGAGATTATTATTTTCCGCGAAATGAAAACGCATCCCCGCATTTTGCGTACTTTTGCCGCCTGAAAAAGGTGCCTTATGAGAAAACATTGGATTGACAATCTGCGTTGGGTCACCGTGCTGTTAGTGCTGTTGTACCATGTCATCTACTTTTACAACAACAAGGGTGTCTTCGGCGGCGTGGGCGGTTTCGGCGACGGCCCGCAATACCAGGATGTGCTGATGTACATCCTCTATCCTTGGTTTATGCCGCTGCTGTTCATTCTGGCAGGCATCAGCGCAAAGTACGCGTTAGACAGGCATTCCGGCAAGGAGTGGTTCAAGTCCCGCACCCTGAAACTGCTGGTGCCCAGTACGATAGGTCTGTTTGTATTCCAATGGATGACGGGCTATTTCAACACCCTTGTAGCCCGACAAGATGTGCTGGCTTCCCTAAAGCAGCCTGCTCTGTATTTCCTTTGGGTGATCAGTGGCACAGGACCATTGTGGTTCATCCAGGATTTGTGGTTGTTCTCGCTGATTCTGCTGCTGGTTCGGAAATTGGATGCAAAAGGCAAGTTCTCGGCCTGGTGATTGTCAGTCTCGGCTATATGATGAAAGTCTATACTCCGTTACCGCCAATGGCCATGTACCTTATTCTGACGGTAGCGGTTTTCACCCTGTCGCCACTGATTTACGAAACCGTCAGGCGGATACCGTTTGTGCGGTGGTGCGTGCTGGGAGATTCGAAAAAATGAGGGAACCAGGTCAAAACTTGTACGTAAACATGACCTTCACCTTCCAGTCGTGGAAAGAGCCGTAAAATTTGGAATTTCCCTCGAAGCCCGGAATGAGCAATTGCTCGGCTTTGACAGCGCGGGGAGTGTAAAAATAAAACAGATTGTAGGTAAATTGGGCGGAAAGGAAAAAGCGGTCCAAGGTCGTCCCAACAGCGGCGCTCCCGATGAAACTAGGCATGGGGTAGCAATACACTTTGGAAACTTTCTTTCCTACACATTCACCGGCATTGTTATATTCGAATGAAATGGTTTTCAGATAGTTGAAGGCCGAAATAACCGGCATTGCCGTCAGGTTGAGGGTGACGTTGCGGAGGCCTTTGTCGCGAAGCTCCACCGGATCACGATGCCAGCACACGATATTGGCCGAGTAACCGCCGCCGATGGCGACCTGCATGGTGGAAAAGCCGTCCAAGAGGTTGTAGGCATCGTATGACGATTTCGGGGAATTGTTGAGGTCCCCCTGCATGTACCGCGCGACAACCATCCAAGAACCGGCCGTGCGACGCTGCACCAACCCGGCCTTGTACACAGCCGGATAGGCGAAACGCTTGTGGTTGAAGACGTAATAGCCATCAATGGAGAGTTTTCTCAGCACGGAAGGTTCGGAGGCGACCACTTCATCGCACCAATAATCGGAATCTCCCTCCTCCCCTACCGAGACTATTGCGTGAAAGGGATTGGTAATCTTGAAAAAGTTGAAATGGGCACCCCAAGCTTTCCCCAGGATATTCAGCGCCAAAGAGCGTTTTTTGTACGCTTTCTTGGGCCCTATCTCAAAACCGTAGTCAAACACAAGCTTTCCGTAGCCCAACTCAAAACCGAGTTTCGTGCTTATCCCCCCTTTCAATGTGTACTTTGAGAGACCGGACATCGGCTTATCCGCGCTTGAGTTAAGATCGAACAGGATATTCACATCGACACCCGCACGCTGCACAGTGGTGAAAGTACCGAGTGTGAACCCTTGCTTGGGCTGGTAAACGTACGACGTGTCAATATTTTTATACGTGGTCAACCCCCTGTTGACCTTTTGCCAAAAGGTAAGTTCCTGCGCCCGCACGGACAACATTGACAACAAAAAAACCAAGATGAGCAACCGTTTCATACCTGACATCTTTCAAAATGCAAAAATACACAAATTATCGAAAACGCCTACCATTCATTCCGTAAAAAACGTATTTTTGCGGGTAAAAAAATCAGACTCTATGATAGAATCTTTCAGCATTTGGGAAGTGTTATTTCTGCTCTGCTTTGCGGTGAGCTGGCCGGTATCCATCGCCAAGTCGCTCCGCACCAAGGTTGTCATCGGCAAAAGCCCGCTCTTCATGTCGCTGGTCATCCTCGGCTACATCTTCGGCATCATCCACAAAGTGCTGTACAGCCGGGATGTTGTCATCTTCCTTTACATGTTCAACGCCCTGCTGGTATCCACCGACCTGTTCCTCTACTTCCTCTACATCGGGAAAAACCGCAAGGAACTGCAGCAAGGCAACAAAGAATAGGCAACAGGGAATAGGTAATAGGCAATAACAACACTTCCAAAGAGGGCTGCAAGCCCGAAACGTGTCAACCCAGGGTGAAGCGTAGCGTAGCCCTGGGAGCTTGCAAACGAACAAAGGGTGAAGCGTAGCGTAGCCCTGGGACTAACCGACGAACAAACGAATAAAAAATCATACAATGAACAAAACCGTAATGATCACAGGCGCGACGAGCGGTATCGGGCTCGGATGCGCGAGGAAATTCGCCGAGAATGGCGACAGACTGATACTGACAGGGCGCAATGAGCAGCGTCTCGAAGAAATCCGCAGCGAACTGGCCGGCAAGGGAACGCAAGTGCTGACCTTAGCCTTCGACGTGCGCGACCGTGAAGCAGCCGCACGATGTGTCAATTCCTTGCCCGAAGAGTGGCGCGAAATCGATGTGCTGGTGAACAACGCCGGTCTGGCACTCGGTCTGGAACCCGAATATGAGGGCAGCTGGGAAGACTGGGAGACGATGATAGACACCAACATCAAGGGACTGCTGACCATGACGCGCCTCATCGTGCCCGGCATGGTGGCACGCGACCGCGGCCATGTCATCAACATCGGCTCGGTGGCCGGTGACGCCGCCTACCCCAACGGCAACGTCTATTGCGCCACCAAGTCGGCGGTGAAAACCCTCTCCGACGGACTGCGCCTCGACGTGGCCAGCTCTGCCGTCCGCGTGACGAACCTCAAGCCCGGCCTCGTGGAGACAAACTTCAGCAATGTGCGTTTTCACGGCGATAACGAACGCGCGGCCAACGTCTACAAAGGCATCACCCCGTTGACCGGCGACGATATCGCCGATGTTGCCGTCTATGCCGCCAACGCCCCCGCCCACGTGCAAATTGCCGAGGTGCTCATCCTCGCCACCCATCAGGGCAGCGGAAGCGTCATCGTCCGGAAATAACAACTTTTCGGTAAAAACTACAGCTTGACCACCCGCACCTCGTCGATGCGGTTGTGGTCCATACGCACTATCTCAACACGGTGGCCCATGAACTCGAAAGTGTCGCCCTCCTTGGGGATGGTCTCAAACTGCTCGAACACGAAGCCGGCCACCGTGGAGTAGTCGATTTCGTCGTAATCCACCTCGTAGCCGTCAATCACATCGGTGAGCACGTCGATGGGGGCATCGCCCTTCACCAAGAAGGAATGGTCCTCGCACTCCGTCACATCGGGCTCCACAACCTCCTCTTCCTCAGGAACTTCGCCCACGATGCTTTCAAGAATGTCGTGCAGGGTGACGATGCCTGCCAGGTCGCCGAACTCATCGACCACGATGCCGAAGTAGTACTGCGACTTGCGAAACTCCGTCAGAATGTCCTGCGCATCCGTGTTTTCGGTGAAGACCAACGGCTCGTCCAGCATGGAGCGGACATCCACCTGGCCGTTCTTGCGCAGTTCCATGAAAAAGTCCTTGACGTTGAGCACGCCGAGATACTTGTCCACATGCTTGTCGCACACCAGAATGCGGCTGAACGAGAAGCCGTAGAGCTGGTTGATGAACTCCTCCTGCGTCAGGTTGATGTCGATCCATTCGATTTCGGAACGGTGGATCATGATATGAATGGCGCGTTTGTCGGAGAAGGAGAAGATGTTCTCGTGCAGTTCGCTCTGTTCCTCCTCGATGACATCCGTCTCGCCGGCCTCCTTGATGATGTCGAGCAGCTCATCTTCCGTAAGATGGTCGGGGTTCTCCTTGACTCCCAACATCTTGTCGATCAGCGATGTGGTGCCGGAGAGGGCGGCGACGGCGGGTTTGAAGAGCAGGCGGAAGAAGTTCATGGCAGGGGCGACGGCCACGGCCACGCGTTCCGGTTTGGAAAGCGCGATGGTCTTGGGAACCAGCTCTCCAATCACGATGGTCACGAAAGTGACAACGGTAAAGCTGATGAGCAGCGCGATAGAGGTCGCGAGGCCGGCAGAGGCTCCCATCCACAGAAACAGAGGCTCGAGATAGGGTGAGAGCGACGCACCACCGATGAAACCCGTCAGCAGGCTGATGAGCGTGATGCTGACCTGGATGGCGGCCAAGAATTCCTCCTGATGGTCCTGCAGAAAGAGGGCCTTGCGGACGGCTTTCGGATGCTTGCCTGCATACTTGTCGATACGGATTTTCTTGAACGAGACAATCGCGATCTCGCTCATCGAGAAAAAGCCGTTGGCCAGTATCAGTAATAAGATGACAAGAAGTCGGACCATTAATGGTTATAGGTTATTGGTTATGGGTTATTGAAGCGAATAAATCGAGTTGTTTAATAAATTTCCGCAATTTTCTGCATTTTCCGCATCAATTTCCGCAATAAATACGAAAAAAACGGACTGCAGAAAACGCAATCCGTGAGTGGAGCGTATGAGAATCGAACTCACGACCTCTTGACTGCCAGTCAAACGCTCTAGCCAACTGAGCTAACGCCCCAAAATAAGCCTGATTGTCAGGCTGTGTGTCCACTTCAGACTTTGATTTCAACATCAACGCCGCTGGGAAGTTCCAGTTTCATCAGCGCATCGATGGTCTGGGTGGTGGTACCGTAAATGTCCAGAATTCTCTTGTAAGTAGAGAGTTGGAACTGCTCTCTTGACTTCTTGTTGACGAAGGTGGAGCGGTTTACGGTGAAGATTTTCTTGTGGGTCGGAAGCGGAATGGGGCCTACGAGCACCACCTTGTCGTCCTTCACGCTGTTCACCGTCTTGACGATTTTCTCGGCAGACTTGTCAACCAGCGTGTGGTCGAACGATTTCAGTTTGATTCTAATTCTATGAGCCATTATCGTTTATTGTTTATTGTTTTTTTTTCTTTGTGATCAGTGATCAGCGACCAGTGATCTGAATTTCTAAAGTCTTAAGTCTCACGTCTTACGTCTATAAAATAAACCGTCCGACGTTCATGATGTAGTCTTTGATCTCAGGGGTAACCTCCGCGTATTTCAGGAATTCCATACTGAAGGTCGCGCGTCCTGAGGTGATGGAGCGTAACGTAGTCACATAGCCGAACATTTCAGCCAAGGGCACTTGCGCCGTGATAATCTGGAAACCGACTTTCGCATCGATGCCTTCCAGCACGGAGCGTCTGCGGTTAAGGTCGCCGGTGACGTTGCCGATGAACTCGTCCGGGGTGGTGATTTCCACCTTCATAATCGGTTCGAGAATGGCGGTGTCGATCTCCTTCAGCGCCTCGCGGAAACCGATCTTCGCACAGACCTCGAAGGAGAGGGCATCGGAATCGGTCGGGTGAGACTCGCCGTCGGTGACGGTTACCTTGAGGGCTTCAAGCGGGAACCCGTACTTGCCGTTCATCATGGCAATCTGGAATCCCTTTTCCGCACCGAGGATGTAGTTCTTCGGCACAGCGTCGCCCTTGATCTCGCTGCTGAACTGCAGACCTTTGGCATCCAACGGCAGCGGGTCGATGCGGAAGTCCATCACCGCGAAAGAACCGCGGCCGCCATTCTGGCGCTTGTAGGCCTCATGATGCTGCACCGGCACAAGAACTGCCTCCTTGTAGGCCACTCTCGGTTTGCCGTGGTTGCAATCGACGTTGAACTCGCGTTTCAGGCGGTCCAGTAGGATTTCCAAATGCAACTCGCCCATGCCGCTGATCAGCGTCTGTCCGGATTCGGAATCCTCCTTCACTTGGAAGGTGGGGTCTTCGTCGGCCAGCTTGTTGAGTGCCGTCATCAGCTTTTCCTCGTCATCCTTGGTTTTGGGCTCGATGGCGATTTGGATCACCGGTTCGGGGAACACGATGTTCTCCAAAATCACGGGATGCCGATCGTCCGTCAGGCTGTCGCCGGTGTGAATATCCTTCATACCGACCAGAGCGACGATATTGCCTGCGGTGGCACTATCCAACGGCTGTTGCTTGTTGGAGTGCATCTGCAGGATTTTGGCTGCGCGTTCCTTTTTGCCGGAGGTGACGTTATAGACACTCTCGCCAGCCTTGAGTTCGCCGGAATAAACCTTGATGAAGGTCAGCTTCCCGATATACGGGTCGGTAGCGATTTTGAAGGCTAACGCCGCAAAGGGCTCATTGATGTCGGCCTTGCGAGTCTCCTTTTCCTCACTTTTCGGGTTCACGCCTTCGATGGCGGGAATGTCGAGCGGTGAGGGAAGGTACTTCACGATGGCGTCGATGACACGCTGCACGCCCTTGTTCTTGAAAGAGGAACCGCAAAGTACGGGTTCTATCTTGCGGGCAAGGGTGGCCTCGCGAATGGTCTCCTCCATCTCCTCCATGGTAATGCTGTCGGGATCCTCAAAGTATTTCTCCATGATGGTCTCGTTCAGCTCCGAGAGGGTCTCGAGGAGTTTTTCGCGATATTCCGCGACATCCTCTTTCATGTCGGCGGGAATGGGCACTTCGTGATAAGTGCTTCCGAGGTCTTCCTCTTCCCATTCGTAAGCCTTCATTTCGAGGAGGTCAACGATGCCTGTGAAACTGTCTTCGCTGCCGATGGGCAGTTGGAGGACCAGCGGGGAGGCTTTCAGCTTTTCGCGAATCTGGTTCACGACAGCGTAGAAGTTGGCGCCGGAGCGGTCCATCTTGTTAACGTAGCATATACGCGCCACGTTGTACTTGTTGGCCTGTCTCCAGACGGTTTCCGACTGTGCCTCCACGCCTCCGACGGCGCAGAATATGGCTACAGCTCCATCCAATATTCTCAAAGAACGTTCGACTTCGACGGTAAAATCAACGTGACCCGGAGTGTCAATGATGTTGATTTTATAGTCTTGGCCGTTGTATTTCCACATCACTGTGGTTGCCGCGCTGGTGATGGTGATTCCGCGTTCCTGCTCCTGCACCATCCAGTCCATCGTGGCGGTTCCCTCATCCACCTCGCCGATCTTGTAGCTTTTACCGGTGTAGTACAGAATCCGCTCCGTGGTGGTGGTCTTGCCGGCGTCAATATGGGCCATAATGCCTATATTGCGTATCTGTTTCAACTCCTCTGCCATGATGCCGGATACTGTAAGGTTAGACGTATTAGGGATTGCGCGGGTGCGCGACTACATACGCATATGGGCGAAAGCCTTGTTGGCCTCGGCCATACGGTGAATTTCCTCTTTCTTCTTGAAAGCGGCACCCTCGCTCTTGTATGCGGCCATGATCTCCTGGGCGAGCTTGTCGGCCATCGTTTTCTCGTGGCGTTTGCGCGCGAAGGCGATCAGGTTCTTCATACCGACGGATTGCTTTCTGCCGGGCTTGATCTCCTCAGGGACGGGGAGGGTGGTACCACCCACGCGGCGGCTCTTCACCTCCACGCTCGGGGTGACGTTTTCCAAGGCCTTCTTCCACACTTCAAGACCGTTCTCCTTGGTCTTCTCGCTCACGATGTCGATAGCACCGTAGAAGATTTCGAAAGCAAGGTTCTTTTTGCCTTTCAACATGATGTTATTGACGAATTTCGTTACCTGTTCGTCATTGTACTTCGGATCCGGAAGGATGATCCTCTTCTTTGCATGTGAATTTCTCATTGTATCTTCAATAATTTGGTTATTTACTCTTGAATCGCCAATCGCGGCGTTCAATTTACATTTTCTCGGGAATTAAGATTACTTACCCGTAGCTTTTTTGGGACGTTTGGCACCATATTTGGAACGGCCCTGCAGACGACCGTCAACGCCGGCGGAGTCAAGCGCACCGCGGACGATGTGGTATCTGACACCGGGGAGGTCCTTGACACGGCCTCCGCGAACCAGCACGATGCTGTGTTCCTGAAGGTTGTGGCCTTCACCGGGGATGTAGGCGTTCACTTCCTTGCCGTTGGTCATCCTGACTCTGGCCACCTTACGCATGGCGGAGTTCGGCTTTTTCGGCGTGGTGGTGTAAACTCTCAGGCAGACGCCGCGTCTCTGCGGACATGAATCCAGCGCCTTCGACTTGCTCTGAGCGGTAAGTTTCTTTCTTCCCTTCCTTACTAATTGTTGAATGGTAGGCATAAATTCTTTCTCCTTTTTAATTGATTATTAGTCTTTTTTGCTCTAAAATTTTGCGGCTGCAAAAATACACTTTTTTCTAATTCCAACATCCTGATGTGAATAATTTTTTTTGAACCGTTTCCCGGACATAAAAACACCGCCCGTATGGCGACGGAGCAACACCCCGTTCTACATACGGATGTCTTTCATCTCCCGCACCCGCAGCAGCCCCGTGGCGAACGCGAGCGCGACGGCGAAAACCGTCAGAATGGCCAGCTGCCACAACATATTGATATGCAGGATACTCGGGGCAAACCACGCGACAGGAACCAGCACCAAGAGGAAAAGCGCGCACTGCAGCCACGGCAACGACCGCAGCGGAATACCGATGATGCGCATCGCAAGCACAAACTGCAGCACGGAAACGGTGAACTGCGTGCAGAAACTGGCCACGGCGGATCCGCATGCCTGCATCCTCGGAATCAGCAACAGATTGACAACCACATTGATGACGATACCCACCGCCGCCGTGATGTTCAGCACCTTCATGCTGCCGTTGGCCGTGAGGAGCGTGCCGAAAAGATAGTTCATGGAGATTGGAATCAGCCCGAAAAGGATGAGACGGAAGACCGCCACACTGCTCTCCATGGTCTCCGGATAGAAGAACTGTATCAAAGGCTCGCGATAGACATACAGAATTACGACAGCAGAAACCGAATACAGGAACAGGAGCGAAAAACTGGTGCGTACGACCGGAACCACGTTCTCTTTCTGTTTCAGCATCTTGGAGAAAAGCGGCAACAGGATGACCGAGAAGAGGTAGGCAATCATGACCAGCGTATCTAAAAGACGGAAGGCGGTGGCGTAAATGCCGGCCTGGGTCGCCGCAATGTCGCGGGGTAGCAAGCGTTCCAACAACACCGAATCAATGCGGTAATAACTGGCCATCAACAGCGTGATGAGCGCGTAAGGGAAACTTTTCTTGATAATGAGCCAAAAGAACGGCCCATCCCACATCAGCCGACGCAACTTCGCTTTACGCAACACGATGGTGAGCGCCACCGCAATGGTGATGAGATACGCCAACGTCTGGCACCATACAAACCACTCAATCCGGAACGGTTCATCGGTAACGTTGCCCCATAGCAGCATACCGCAAAACAGAATCATCAACAGCTTGTCTGTCACGGAGATAACGCTGTCTGTTTTGAACATCAGTAGCGCAGAGATGTTGGATCGCACGTAAAGCAGGAACGCATTCAGGAACTGGTTGAGGCCTATCCAAAAGAGGAGCTCGAGTTGGAACCCCCTATAGCCGATGAGCAGCGCTGCGGCAAAAATTACCACAAAATAGGCCACCGCAAGCAATAAACGCAAGGCGATATAACCAGACAAGTGCTTATCTAACAGATTGTTGTTTCGTGCAATAGTCCGGTTGTTGAAATTGGTGGTGCCCATGTCCAACACCATACTGAACAGCATGGTGAAGTTGAAGATGGAAAAGTAGATTCCGTAACTCGCCGCACCCACACTGTTCTGCACCCCCACATCGATGCCAAGCATCCAAAACGGCTTGACCAAGAGGTTCAGAAAGATGAGAAGGCAGAGGTTGAATACGAAATCCTTTTGTCTCAAAACTACGTACAATTTACAATGTACGATGTACAATTAACCATGTACATCACTGTTCACTGATCACTGTTCACTGATCACTGTTCACTGATCACTGTTCACTGATCACTGTTCACTGATCACTGTTCACTGATCACTAAAAAACAATATTCACAATCTTCTTCGGAACGATAATGAGTTTCTTCGGCGTTTTGCCGTCGAGCCACTTCTGCACATCGGGGTTGCCGAGAATCAACGGCTCAATGTCCTTGGGCGTGTAATTGGCCGGGAACGACATCTTCAACCGCATCTTGCCGTTGAAGGAGACTGGGTAGAGGTACTCATCCTCCACCATATATTGCTCATTATAAACCGGATAGGTAGCTTTCAAAACAGATTCCTCGTGACCGAGCAGCGACCAAAGCTCCTCAGTAATGTGCGGTGCATAGGCTGACATCAAGATGCAGAGCGGTTCCAGAACGGCGCGCTTGGCACACTTGGCATCGCCCAACTCGTTGACGCAAATCATGAACGCACTGACGGCCGTGTTGAATGAGAAACGCTCGTTGTCCTCCTCGATTTTCTTGATGGTCTTGTGCAACGACTTCCACTCGCCCTTGGTCGGCTCCTCGTCGGTGACACGGAAGTTACCCTCCGCGTCAAAGTAGAGCTTCCAGAACTTGCGGATGAAACGGGATACGCCCTCGATGCCGTTCGTGTCCCAAGGCTTGGCCATCTCCACCGGACCCAGGAACATCTCATACATACGCAGCGTATCCGCACCGTACTTCTCCACCAAGTCGTCGGGGTTCTGTACGTTGTATTTCGATTTCGACATCTTCTCGATTTCCCAACCGCAGACGTACTGCCCATCCTCCAGAATGAACTCCGCATCCTTGAAGTCGGGCATCCAGTTGCGGAAGGCCTCGATGTCGAGAATGTCGTTGCGCACGATGTTGACATCCACATGGATACGAGTGGTCTCGTACTCTTTGCGCAAGTTGAACGACACGAACTTGTTAGTGCCGACAATACGATAGACGAAGTTGGAGCGGCCCTGAATCATGCCCTGGTTGATGAGTTTCTGGAAAGGTTCGTCCTCGCAACTCACGCCAGTGTCGAAGAGGAATTTGTTCCAGAAGCGGGCGTAGATGAGGTGGCCGGTGCCGTGTTCCGCACCGCCGACGTAAAGATCGACGTTCCGCCAGTACTCGTCAGCCTCCTTGGAGACCAGCGCCTCATCATTCTTCGGGTCCATATAGCGGAGGTAGTAGGCACTGGAACCGGCGAATCCGGGCATGGTGCTGTATTCACGCGGATAACCGTTCCACGTCCAATCCTTGGCACGAGCCAACGGCGGCTCACCGGTTTCGGTGGGGAGGAACTGGTCGACTTCGGGCAACACAACGGGCAACTCATTTTCGGGAACCGTATAGGGCATACCATCCTTATAATATATAGGAAAGGGCTCGCCCCAGTAGCGCTGGCGGCTGAAGATGGCGTCGCGCAAGCGGTAGTTCACCGTGCCGTAACCAATGCCCATGTCGTTGATTTTCGCAATCACCGCCTTGCCAGCCTCTTTGACAGGCATTCCGGTGATGAAGCCGGAGTTGACGCAGACACCGGTCTTGCTGTCCATGGATTCCTCCCAGGTGTCGGGGTTGCTGGTCTCATCAATAGCGGGCGCAACCACCTGACGAATCGGCAGGTTGAAGTGTCTTGCAAAAGCGAAGTCGCGGCTGTCGTGGGCGGGCACGGCCATGATGGCGCCGGTGCCGTAGTCACTCAGCACGTAGTCACTAATCCAGATGGGAATACGCTCCTCGGTGATGGGGTTGATGGCGAATGCGCCGGTGAAAACGCCGCTCACCTTCTTGACCTCAGCCTGCCGCTCGCGCTCGGAACGGTTCTTGGCCCAGGTGACGTAGGCTTCCACCTCAGCCTTTTGCTCGGGCGTGGTGATGCTCTCAATCATCTCATGTTCAGGACACAAGACCATGAAGGTGACACCGAAAATCGTGTCAGGGCGAGTGGTGAAAATCTCGAAAGCAGTCTCACTCTCCACACCATCGACATTGCCGCCCATGTAAATCTTCTTCCAATCCAGCTGGCCTTCCTTGGCCAACGGGAACCAAACGGCGGCACCTTCGCTGCGACCAATCCAGTTGCGCTGGATTTCCTTCAGCGAGTCGGTCCATTCGACCTTTTCAAGCCCCTGAAGCAGGCGTTCGGCATACGCGGATACGCGCAAAATCCACTGTTTCATCTGCTTGCGCTCCACAGGGAAACCGCCACGCACGGAAAGACCGTTCACCACCTCATCGTTGGCAAGCACGGTGCCGAGTTTCGGGCACCAGTTCACCCATGTGTCGGCGAGATAGGCCAGCCGATAGTTCATCAGGATTTCCTGCTGCTCCTTCTCGGAAGCGGCATTCCACTCTTCAGCGGTGAACTCTATCGGCTTGGTCTGCGCCACATCCAACCCCTCCGTGCCGTTGGCCGCAAATGCCTCCATCAGCTCGGAAATCGGGCGGGCTTGGTTGGCTTGGTTGCAGTAGTAGCTGTTAAAGAGCTGGATGAACGTCCATTGCGTCCACTTGTAGTAGTCGGGGTCGCAGGTCTTGAACGAGCGGTCCCAGTCGAACGAGAAACCGAGTTTGTCGAGCTGCTCACGATAGCGGTTGACGTTCTTCTCGGTGGTCACCGCCGGGTGCTGGCCCGTCTGGATGGCATACTGCTCCGCCGGCAATCCGAAGGCGTCGTAGCCCATCGGGTGCAGCACGTTGAAGCCCTTCTGCCGTTTGTAGCGGGCGTAAATGTCGGAGGCGATATAGCCCAGCGGATGCCCCACATGCAGGCCCGCGCCCGACGGGTAAGGGAACATGTCCAGCACGTAGAATTTCGGTCTGTCGTTAACAATCTCCGTTTTATACAGGCCGGTTTCTTTCCACTTTGCCTGCCATTTCTTTTCGATTTCTCTGAAATTGTATTCCATTTTGGTTTGTTATTTTTAGACTTAAGACGTAAGACTTAAGACTTTGTGGTCTTACGTCAAGTCCTGATTACTTATCAGGTAGCTTCTATGTTTCTTAATTTCTTTATTTATCTTAATTTCGAGTCCCAAGTCTCAAGTCTTAAGTCTCAAGTCTCAAGTCTTACCTATTATTCACCACAATCTTCCGCGTTTCCACCTTGCGTCCCTTCTCGTCGAGGAACTGCACGGTGTAGTGGCCATTGGCAAACTGGGTGCAGTTGATTTCGAGGTGCGTGTCGTCGCAACGGGTCTGGTAGACCAAGCGGCCGGCCTCGTCATAGAGACGGACAGCGTTCACCTCGGGGGCATTCTCAATATTGATGTAGAGCGACTGATGCACGGGGTTCGGATAGAGCGTGACCGTGGCCTGCGTCTCGTAATCCTCAATTCCGACGTTACAGTAAAGCTCCAACGAAGTCTCCGTATAGCCGCAGTTGTTGATGCCGCGGGCGGTGAGCGTGCCGTAACCGTTAACCGGCACATACAACGTCACATTGCTGAACGTGGAATTGGAGAGTGTCCAGTTCGTATTGGAGATAAGCCACTCATAACTGCTGACATACAGCGGGTTATTGATGGAGAAATAGACGTTGCCATGCTGGGTGATGTGCGGGTTACCATTGATGGTGTCGAGACGCGGCAGCGGGTTCACGGTCAGCAACAGGTTGATGATGCTGTCGCAACCGGAGACGGTCTGCAGTTCGCGCGTGTACGTGAAGACACCGAAAGTATCCAACGGAGCAATGTCGAAGCCGTACTGCGTGAACGGCTGACCCTCGCAAATCGTACCCGTGACAGTCTGGTTGTAAGCAGGCAGCGTGGTGACATGGTGATCTGCAGAGGACGAACAGCCGTTGGCACCCGTGACCGTGACACCGTAGGTCGTATTGGCCGGAACCACCTCCACCGACTGTGTGGTCTCGCCGGTGCTCCACAAAAATTCGACGGCATCGGAGGATGCAACCAATATCGTGGTGTCACCCTGGCAGAGTTCCGCCACGCCAATGATGTCGAGCGTCGGGGCGGCAAGCTGCTCCACATAGACGCTGGACGACTGCTGGCAACCGTAACTGTTGGTGGCGGTCACCGAGTAGATACCACCCTCGGAGATAGTCGTCTGCGCGATGGTATCGCCAGTGCTCCAGACATAGCTGTTATCGCCCGTCACGGAAAGCACCTCGGTGGTGTTTTCGCAAATCGAGCTGACAGCGTTCAAGGTGAAATAGGGCACCGGGTTGTCAACAACGGTCACGGAAGCGAGGCCCTGGCAACCGTTCACCGAACTGGCGGTGACGGTGTAGGCACCCTGCGCAGAAACCGTGATGGAAGCCGTGGTATCGCCCGTGCTCCACACGTATGCAGACGCTTCGGAGGCAGTCAGTGTTGTGGATTCGCCGTGACAGATAGAGAGGTTGCCTGAGATGTAAACATCCGGGGCCGCCTCCACGTTCACCACCTTGTTGACGGTGGAACTGCAGCCGTGCTCGTCGTAGCCGATGACGCTGTAGGTTGTGGTCTCCGACGGCATCACCAGAATGCTTGTGCCGCCCTCGCCCGTGCTCCAGACGTAGGAGTTGGCACCGGCAGCTGTCAAAACCGCCGTCGAACCCTGACAAATCAGGCCCTCACCGGTCACGCTGACAATCGGGTTGTCCCAAACCACAACAGTGACAGAATCCGTGCGCATACAGTTCAGCGAGTTTGTGGCATTCACCTTGTAAACACCCGGCGTAGAAACCGTGATGGAGTTGCCGGTGGCCCCCGTGCTCCAAACATAGCTGGTACCACCTGTTACCGAGATAGTCGAGCTCTGTCCCTGACAGATGTTGGTGCTGCCGTTGAAAATAATGGCCGGCAGCACATTGACCGTAACCACCGCCGTGGAAATGTTGGAACATCCAAAGTCGTTGTAAGCCGTCACCGTATAGGAAGAACTCATATTGGGGAAGACTGCGATATCCTGCGTGTTGCTGCCATTACTCCACATATACGAGGAACCGCCGATAGCGGTCAGCACGGTGGACTGACCCTGACAGATCGTGCGTTCGCCGAGAATCTGCACCACCGGAAGGTCCTCCACATTCACCACCTTTTGCACCGTGGTATAACAACCATTGGTATCGAAACCTGTGACGGTGTACGTGGTGTTGGACACCGGGGCAATGGAGATCTCCGCAGAAACCTCGCCGGTGTTCCAGGAATAGCTGTTGGCACCCGAGGCAGTCAGTGTGGCGGCAGTGCCGGCGCAGACGTGGTTGCTTCCGGCAATCGTAACGACAGGTCTTGGATTCACCTGAACATAGACAGAATCGACCCTTGAACAGTTCTGAACATTGGTGGCCGTCACATAGTAGGTGCCCGTGTTGGAAATATTGACATTGGCCGTCTGTGCACCGGTGCTCCAACTGTAGGAGCTGGCACCAACAGCGGTTATAGTCGTCGTACTGCCGGCACAAATCGTGGTATTGCCGTTGAAGACGACATTCGGCAGCGCATTGACCGTGACGCTGACAGCGGAGCTGGCCATACAGCCGAAGGCATTGGTCACCGTCACCACGTATGACTGGCTGGTTGCGGGAGACACCACAATACTACTGATGGTGTCGCCTGTGTTCCAGTGATACGTTGTACCACCTGTGGCGGTTAGTGTTGTGGACTGGCCGGCGCAGAGGGTCCTCGTACCGAGAATTTGAATCACCGGCAAAGCCTCCACATTCACCACACGACTGACCGTGGCACTGCAACCATTTGTGTCATAACCCGTGACCGAATAGGTGGTGGCTGTGACAGGCGTGACCGATATAGTGGGGGTAACCTCCTCTGTGTTCCAAAGATACGTAGCGGCACCCGAAGCAGTCAAGGTGGCGATACCGCCGGTACAGACATACGTATTGCCCGTAATAAGCACCTGCGGGTTGGCATTCACCGTCACATAGATGGAATCCTTGGCGGAGCAATTCAAGGTATTCGTGGCCGTCACTGTGTAGTAACCCGGAACCGTCACGCTGATGGCCGCCGTGTGGCTGCCGTTGGACCACTCGTAGGAGCTGGCACCGGAAGCTGTCACCGTGGCCGTCGTACCGGCACAGACGGTGTTGTTGCCGGAGAAGGATATCTCAGGCAGCGGGTTGACCGTCACATTGGTCACCAAACTGGATGAGCAACCCATCGCGTTGGTCACCGTCACCACATACGACTGCGTCGCGGCAGGCGTCACCGTAATGCTGTTGCCGGTTTGACCGTTCTCCCACAGATAGGAGGTACCGCCCGAAGCGGTCAAGGTGGTGGACTGTCCAGCGCAGAGGGTCTTGACACCGGAAACGGTAATCGTCGGCAAAGCCTCGACATTCAGCGTTTTGGAAATCGTCGTATGACAACCTTTTGCGTCATAACCCGTCACCGTGTAGGTCGTGGTGGCCGTCGGCGCAACCGAGATGGTAGAAGACGATTCGCCCGTGTTCCACTGATAGGTGCTCGCACCGGAAGCAATCAGCGTGGCCACATTGCCGTTGCAGATATAGGCAGGCCCCGTAACCTGAACCTCCGGATTCGGGTTTACATTTATATATATAGAATCTGTAGACGCACAGTTGTTCTCATTGGAAACAGTCACTTTATAGTAGCCGGCCGTACCGACGGTAATGGCGGGCGTGTGCGCACCCGTGGACCAAGTGTAACCCGTACCGCCACCAGCGGTGATGGTCACGCTGCTACCGTCGCACATCGCCGTGTCGCCGCTGAAGGTAATCACTGGCAAGGCGTTCACCGTCACCAACGTCTCCTTCGATGCAACACAGCCGAGAGCGTTGGTCACCGTCACCACATACGTATGCGACGCGGCGGGAGTCACCGTGATGGCGCTGCCAGTCTCGCCGTTACTCCATTGGTAGGAGACACCGCCCGTAGCCGTCAGTGTCGTGGACTGGCCGGCACAGATGGTCTTGGCTCCGGAAACGCTGATTACAGGAAGACTTTCCACATTCACGACCTTGGAAGAGGTGGTGTGGCAGCCGTTCGTGTCGTAACCCGTCACGGAATAGGTGGAGGTGGTGAGCGGCGAGACGGAGATGCTCGTTGTGGTCTCGTCGGTATTCCAAACGTAAGTCTCCGCACCCGAAGCCGTCAGGTTGGCCACATTGCCGACACAGACGTAGTCGGGACCAGAAATCTGGACATTGGGATTCGTATTCACGGTAATCGTCACCGTGGCGGTATTGCTGCAGTTCTGCAAGTCAGTAGCCGTGACCGTATAGGTACCGGCATTGCTGAGGGTAACGGTAGCGGTCTGGGCGCTGGTGGACCACGCATACGTGTTCGCACCCGAGGCGGTGACGTTAGTGGACTCGCCCGCGCAGATGGTCGTGGCACCGCTGAATGTGACAACGGGCAATTCATTCACCGTGACCGTCGCGGAAGTACTGGCCATACAACCGTAAGCGTTGCTGGCTGTCACCGTGTAGGACTGACTGGCCGACGGGGCCACGGCAATATTCGAGCCCGTGTTGCCAGTGTTCCAGATATAAGACACACCGCCGGTAGCCGACAGCGTCGTGCTCTTGCCCTTACAAATGGTCAAGTTGCCGCTGATCTGCGGTGTGGGAAGGTCATGGACAACCACGCCGCGGGAGGCGGTGGAGACACAACCATAGTTGCTTGTCATCGTCACGAAATACTGTCCGGCCGCGTTGACTGACGTGCTCGGGTTGTGGTCGCCATTGCTCCAAGCGTATTGGACAATGTCTTCACCCTGAGCCGTCAATGCGGTGGACTGCCCGTCGCAAATCTCGCTGTTACCGACAATGCTGACTTGCGGCAGCTCATGCACCACCACCGTGGCGTGATAGACTTGCGAACAGAGATTGGCGTTGGTAATCGTCACCTGGTAGCTGCCCGCCTCGCTCACGCTCACGCGGCTCTGGTGACTTCCCGTGGACCACAGGTATGTGCATCCCGCAGGAGCATCGGTAGTAAGCAGCGCCTGCTGGCCGCGGCAGATGTCCGCCGATTCCGTCACCGTGGCCACCGGCAGCGCATTCACCGACACAGTCTTTTGCACCACGACTTCACAAGCGTTGGCACCCGTCACAGTCACAATATAATTTCCTGACGAAGTGACGGTTATATGATCATCATATTGACCGGTACTCCAGTGATACGCCGCACCTCCGGTAGCCGTAAGCACAGTCGTGTCGCCTTGGCAGATGGAGGTGGGGCCGCTGACGTAAGCAGAAGGCAGCTGGTTCACTGTAATCTGGGTGGAGGCCGTGGCTGTACAGCCGTTCTCGTCGGTCACCAACACCGTGTAATTGGATGTCACGGCAGGCGACACGGTAATCACGGACGTGTTCTGTCCGGAATTCCAATGGAAGGTATTGGCCGTTGTGATGGCTGTCAACGTGACATCCTCACCCCGGCAGATGGCATTCTGTCCCAAAATATTGACCACAGGGGCGGGGTTCACCAAAACCGTGGCAGAGGCTGTAGCCGTACAACCGTAGGTGTTAGTGGCCGTCACCGTATACGTACCCGTAGCATTCACCGTAATCATGGCGGAGGCACTTCCGTCGTCCCATTCATAGCTGGTGCCGCCGGTGGCGCGAAGCGTGGTAGTTTGTCCCTCGCAGATGGTCAGGTTGCCGCTGATGGCCGGCGTACTCATGGCATACTCGCTCACCACGGCCGTCAACGTGCTCTGGCAGCCGCTGGTGTTCGTTGCCGTCACGGTATACTGGCCCGGCGAGGAGATGGTGACCTCGCTCGACGTACTGCCGTCGAACCAACGATATGTGTTCGTGGCATCGCCTTCCACGGAGAGCGTAGTGCTCTGCCCATGGCAGAAATAGCGGTTGCCGACGATGGTGGCATTCACCGTCGCCTGCGAGATGCTCACGCTCTTGGTGGCCGAACAGCCGTACTGGTCCGTTCCTGTCACCGTATAAGTACCTGCGTATGAAGCCGTCACCGATTGGGCAACCTCTCCGGAACTCCACTCGTAGGTGGAGGCTCCTGTAGCGGTGATGGTGGTGTTGCCGCCCTGACAGAACGTCGTTCTGCCGTTTATCTTGACGTTGGGCAGCTCATGCACAGACAGCTCAACGGAAGCCGTATTCGTACAGCCGTTACCGTCCGTACCTGTCACCGTATACGTACCTTGGGTGTTGACCGTGATGCGATCCGTGCGGGAACCCGTGGTCCATCTGTAACTTGTGGCACCGAAGGCGATAAACGTGGTGGACGCCCCCTGGCAGATGCTGTTGTTGCCTGTAATCGTAATCTCAGGCAGGGCGTTCACCGTCACGGTGATGCTCTTCGCTTTGGAACAGCCATACAGGGTTGTTACCGTCACCGTGTAAGTGGTCGTTTCCGTCGGGGCGACCGTGCGGGCGTTGGTGGTTGTACCATCCTCCCACACAAAATCCGAACCGCCGATAGCCTGCAAAAAGACGCTGTTGCCATAACAGACATGGTCGTAACCCACAATCTCTACGTCGGGCAGGGCCGCCGGATCCACACGCACCGTGTCCGAAGCGGAACACCCGAAAGCGTTGGAAACCGTCACTGAGTAGAAACCGGTCAGGCTGACCGTAATCGAAGACTCCGTAGCACCGTTGTTCCACAAATAGACACTTCCGGTGGACTGCGCGGTCAATGTCACCGTGCTGCCCGCACACAGATATGCCACCTCTGGCAAGACCAGTGTGGGAGACTCCTTCACCGTTAAATTCACGTAGAAAATGGAATCGTATCCTGCATCCGTGTGCACCCGGTAGAGGTAAACACCGGACTGCGTCAGCACGCTGTCGAACAATGTCAGCGGCAGCTCGTTGGAACAGACCTCTCGGTTGATGGTATCACTGTTGACAACGGCAGGTACGATGGTCAAAAAGACTGAAACCACGCTGTCGCAACCGTTCACCGTGGCAAGCGTCTGCTCATGATAACCGGGCGTAGTATAGGAACTGTCCACAAAAGTGTAAGGCAGGTCGTATTCGCCTACCTCGGCGTAAACGGTCTCGGCCACATACGTCGGGTTATGATATACATTCAGCGTAACCACGCTGTCGTAGCCGTTCAGGTGATAGGTATACGAATGCGCACCGGCAGTCGTGATGCTGTCGCCAAGGAAGACCACCGTCGTGTTGGCGCAGACCGTCGTGTCTAAAACCGTGTTATAGACTTGAATCACCGTTAGGTACAGCGTATGGATGGTATCGCACTCCTCTTGGGTGGCAGCTTGCGCAATTTGCTGATAAACACCACTTTGTGTATAAGACTCACCCCGATAGACATACGGAAGTTCGTTGCGGGTCACCGTAACCGTCTTCGTGACGTGCACATTCTGTGTAATGGTCAAATGCAGGGTAAGATTCACGCTGTCACAGCCATATTGGTTCTTCAGCATTTTGGTGTAATAACCTGAAGCGTAACAGGCTATGCCATAAAACTCATACGGCCGCTGCAGCTCGCAAATGGTCACATCCACCGTGTCATTGGCAGGCTGCACGTTGAGCATCACGCGCAAGGTGTGATAGTCCAGACAGCCGCTGCCGTTCGGCTGGGTGTACGTGTACACCGTAGAAGCCGTGAATGTGGTATCCCCGTAAGTGTAGGAGCTGTCTGCCGTGCAGATGTTCACTGTATCCCGAACCGCTGCATACGCATTGAGTACCAGCATGGTATAGTCGCTGCAGGCCGTATCCGGTTCGTTGTCGATGTAATAGATGCCGGGGGCCGCGAATGTGTGCAGCGAATCGTAGATGTAGGGGAAAGAGTCGGGACAGAGGGTCACGGTCATCGTGTCCGTATACGGGTTTGTGACCGTAAGATTCAGTGTCACAAGCAGACTGTCGCAACCGTAGGCGTTGTATTTCTGGATGTTGTAAGTTCCCGCTGTATTGTAGGTCCTGTTCTCATATTCGTAAGGCAGGTCCGTGCGGCAGACAACGGCGTTGACCGTGTCGGTCTGATTAGACGAAGGGCGCACCGTCAGCACCAGCACCTTGACGGCGCTGCATCCGGATGGTGCCGTATAGATTACACTGTAAGTGCCCGCCGTCGAATAGCTGTTGCCCATAAAGCTGAACGGCAGCTCGTTCTGGCAAACCTCCTCGTAAACCGTGTCAATTTGCAGCGGATATTGCGTCACCACGTATGTTTTCACAATCGGGCAGCCGTCCGCGTCCACCCCCTGGGGGCGGTTGTACGTACCGGCAGTCGTGAACGGGATGCCGTCATACGTCACCGAAGACTGGTTGTAGCAGAGGCTCAGGTTAACGGTATCCCGCTGACCCTCAAGCACCTGCAATTTCAAAAGCGTCATCGCGCTGTCGCAACCCGTCACCGTTTTGGCGGGAATCCAATAGTCGCCCGTCTCGTAATAGAAGTTCTGGCTGAAGACGTAAGGCAGGTTGTTGCGGCATACCCGCGCCGCCACCGTGTCTTTCACGTCATAGCTCCGGCCAATGGTGATGGTGTAGATGTCCAACACATCCGTCACAATCATGCCCCCGACCGGCACAAGGTTGGGGATCTCCACCGTCGTGTCACTGTGGTAAACAGTATTGTTCGCGGTCAGCAGGAAGCTGTCGCACCCAAACACCGAATGGTAAACCGTATCGGTCGGATAGTCGTTGTTTTGCGCAGCCACCTTCCCGCAAACGGAGAGGAGCATCGCGATTACAACAACTCTTAACTGCTTGAAAATCATAGATTTATTCATTGTTTTTAATTTATAATATTCTACTATATAAAAAGGCCAAAAAAGGGTGCAAAAATACACTTTTTTTGGGGAAAGGCAATGAATAAATTAGGAGGGTCGGCATAGGAGGGTCGGCATTCCTGCCGACCGCCGTAAAACACGACATAATAGGAGGGTCGGCATCCTTGCCGACCGCCGTAAAACACGACATATTAGGAGGGTCGGCATCCTTGCCGACCGCAGTAAAACGCGACATACTAGGAGGGTCGGCATCCTTGCCGACCGCCGTAAAACGCGACATACTAGGAGGGTCGGCATCCTTGCCGACCGCCGTAAAACACGACATATTAGGAGGGTCGGCATCCTTGCCGACCGCCGTAAAACACGACATATTAGGAGGGTCGGCATCCTTGCCGACCGCAGTAAACGCGACTTACTAGGAGGGTCGGCATCCTTGCCGACCGCAGTAAAACGCGACATAATAGGAGGGTCGGCATTCCTGCCGACCACCATAATAACACGACACATTAGGAGGGTCGGCATCCTTGCCGACCACCGTAATAACACGCCACGGAGACGCACGTCCGTGCGTCTCTACAGGTCGAAAATGTCAAACCGGCCGAGGTGCCATTTCTGGAGCCGGAACTGCAAGGAGGTTCGCAGCACGCCGAACCCGTAGCGGCAGCTGCGCCGGAAGTTGATGGAGGAGGCCTCCGGGAAATATTTCGTCGGGCAGGTGATCTCCCCGATGTCGTAGTCGGCGTAGATAATCTGCGCCAGCATCTGGTTGTCGAACACGAAATCGTCGGAGTTGCGCATGAACGGCACGGTTTCGAGCACTTCGCGGGTGAAGGCGCGGTAGCCCGTATGATACTCCGAGAGCTTCTGGCCGGTCATCACGTTCTGGAACCAGGTCAGACAGCGGTTGAAAATGTACTTGTAACGCGGCATTCCGCCCTTGAGCGCCCCGTTGCCGAGAATACGCGAAGCCAGCACCACGGGATAAAGCCCGTTAGCCATCATGTACGCGATGGACTCGATGAGCTGCGGGGTGTATTGGTAGTCGGGATGCAGCATGATGACGATGTCGGCGCCAAGCTGCAGGGCCTTGCCGTAACAGGTTTTCTGATTGCCGCCATAACCCTTGTTGACATCATGGCGCAACACATGCTGGATGCCCAACGAACGGGCCACCTCCACGGTGTCGTCCGACGAACAGTCATCCACCAAAATGACCTCATCCACAATCTCGGCGGGAATCTCCCGATAGGTTTTTTCCAAGGTCTGCGCGGCATTGTAGGCCGGCATCACAACTACGATTTTCTTTCCTTTTAACATGGGTTTTAGGGTTACAAGATTATGAGGTTATGGGGTTGCGGGGTGTTGTAGAGACGCAAAATTTTGCGTCTCTACCCCTGCGCAATCCGATTTTTACATGTGCGCCGGACCACCACGACGCTCAATTCGTACAACAGCCATATCGGCAACGATACGATGAGCAGGGTGAAGGCATCGGCGGTGGGAGTGACGATGGCCGCGAGAACAAGGATGGCCACGATGGCGTGCCGCCGGTACTGGGTCATCCATTCCGCCTTCAGCAGCCCGAAACGCGCCAACAACCAACTGATTACGGGTATCTCAAAGATAATGCCGAATACAAGACTCATCAGCAGCAGCGTGTCCATGTACGACTGCAAGGTCAGCATATTGCGAACTTCACCGCTCACCTGGTAGGTACCGAGGAAACGCACCGTCAGTGGGAAAACGACCAGGTAGTTCACCGCCACGCCAATGAGGAACATCAGGTAGGCGGCCAGCACAAGGCTCACCGAGTGCTTTCGCTCGTTCTCGTACAGCGCCGGTCGCACGAAGGCGAACAACACGTAGAGAATGTAGGGCGAGGCTAACAGGAAGCCCACCGCGACAGCCGTCTTCAAGTGAATCATGAACTGTTCCGTGAGGCCGGTGTTCATCAGTTGGATGGAAAAGTCGCCGCCGCCGAACAGCCGGTACATGAAGAACGTGGAGTCCTTCGGGGCCAGCATCACCTTGAACAGCAGGTCTTTGAAGCAAAAGGCCAACACGGAGAAAAGCAGCGCGGCCACCAGAATCCGGATCAGGCTGCCCCGCAAATCCTCCAGGTGATCCCAAAAAGACTTGGTTTCCGCCGTCTCGGACATTGGCTATTCAGGCTTGTTTTCCGTCCCTTTCGTTTCCGGCTCGTCCTTGGCGTCCGGGGATCCGTCCTTGCCGTTCATGCCGTCCTTGAAGGAGCGCACGCCCTTGCCGAGCCCGCTCATCAGTTCGGGGATCTTCTTCCCGCCGAACAGCAGCAGCACCACCAAGGCGATGATAATGATTTCTGTCATTCCGATTCTCATATCTTTTAGGTTATGGGTTATTGGTTATTGACGCCCCACATTGCGGCTTCGCCTTATGTGGAGTTAATTGCGCTTCGCGCGTTTTGCCTCTTCGAGGCTGTTTAAGGTATATTCTTTATTCTACATTCTACATTCTGCATTCTTCATTGTCTTACGTTCGGAACATAATGTCCTTGACCATCGGCCCGAAATCCGCCTCTATCTTCTTCAGAATCTGCAATTTGTGCCCGAAGAGTTCGAATTTGAGGGCGGCGTTCTGCACCTGCACGTAGAGGATGCCGTTGCGCAGGTCCACGCATTTGGAGAACTGGGCGCACATCGGCCCGACGTACTCCGGCCAGCGCTCGAAAAGCATCTGCCTGTCCATCAGGTGCTGCTTCCCCGACTGGCTGACAAAACGCCCGACCAGCTCCTTGAGGTTCATTTCGTGGTTGTCTCTTTCCATTTTGGTACTATTATAAGTCGTCCCACACGGCCGCTATCGCCTTGTGGCTCAGTTCCGAATATGCCTCGGCATATCGGTGGCAAAAATATGTTTTTTTTCAATACGGCAGCCCTATCCCGCCAGACAAGGTGACCATTATGGATTCTTTTCGGGTGGCAAGGATCGGATTAAATATAAGGTAGAGACGCGGCGCGCCGCGTCTCCACCTGTCTTGAAAGGAATCGTTCACGTCATAGAGACGCACGGCCGTGCGTCTCTACATTAACGTAGACCTTAACCGAGTTCGAGCGTGGTCAGATATTGCGACCGACCGTACCGGTAACTCCCTTCATCCGAACGCATCATCATCGTGTACGTGAAATCGTCGTCAGACGAGCGTTCCGCCCCATCGGAACCGCCGGTAAGGCTGAGTCCCGTTGACGTGAGCGACATGGGCACGGCGTAGATGTGCGCCACATTGCCGCTCTCGGTTGTCTGCGTGTCGAGGCTGATGGCGGTCTCCCCGGCAGGCACCACCTCGTAAACAGTGCGCGTGTAGAGACCCGCCGTATTGTCGTAAACCACCGCGATCATCATCACGGCGTCCACTTTATCAGGAAGGGCACCCAACGTTCCGCCTACCAAGCCGTCCGTGACGGCCATCCCGTTCACCGTGACCGGTGCAGCCACACCTTGCGAGAACACCAAGTCGTTGGCATTGAGTGTAGCCTTGATCTCCCCACTGGCAATGCTCACATTCGCATGGCGGATGATATTGCTGGTGAAGAGCGGACGGCGGCTCCGGTGATCAGGGCTCATGCCCACCAGCACCTCCTTGGGCACGATCTTGTTGATCATGCTCGCCAGGGCGAATTTGGCACGGTTCGACATCTGCGCCTCGGTGCGGGGGTTGAACACTTCTTTTTTGTACGGCATGATAACTTGCTTGCCGTTCACAACTTTGAAAACTAAACCGCCAATGCGGCCGGTCCATTGACTGAGACCATTAAAATCTGTTTTTCCCATAATGTTAAAAATTTAAGGTTAATAAAAAAGGTTAATTAAAACTTTAAACTTGAAACTTGAATCCTGAAACTTGAATCCTGAAACTTCCAACATGTCAAAGAACGTCCGAAACAGTTCGCGAACTGATTTCGACGGCAAAGATACAACCATGGAAATGGTGCAGGGTTTGCTGATGAGTATCACGAACCCATCATGCACAATGCACCCTATGAATCAATC
>JAFPVR010000128.1 GCA_017395245.1 Bacteroidales bacterium
TGAACACCAACATCAATCCTGAGGACCCCGACGGCTATCGCAACAACCGTCTGCAAATCTTCGACCGCTGGGGTAAAAAAGTGTACGATGCGAAGAACTACGACACTTACGCCAAGGACGGCACGATTTATCCGGGTTTGCAGGTTTTTGACGGCAGCGGCCTCACCGACGGTGTCTACTACTACTCTTTCCAATACAAAGGAAAAGCGAAGACGATTACATTCAACGGGTCGATTACGATTGTTCGTTAAGACTTAAGACTTGAGACTTAAGACTTAAGACTTTTAGGGAATCCGGGAGGGTTCCCTTTTTGTTTGAGCTTTTTATCCCGGCCTGCGGCCACTGTTTTATAAAGATGGCCTATCGGCCAATCTGTTTAACCCTACCCCGGCCTTCGGCCACCCCTTCCCAAGGGAAGGGGAGCTGTTCGAGGACCGTTTCTTTGCCGATTTACGATGGTGATAGCAGACAACGGCAAAACTCCCCTCCTTTTGAAGGAGGGGTGCCCGCAGGGCGGGGTAGTAATATGGGCGATTGGCCGATAGGCCATCCGATGCTACTCGTTCGCTATCAGGAAATGCAGTCGGTTGAAGACGTTCGCCTCCGAGGTGCCGCCGTCGAAGTCGAGGAAGAGAAGGCTCACGTCGGGGTAGAGCTTCCGCATCTTCTTTTCGATGCCTTTGGAGATGATGTGGTTGGAGATGCAGGCGAACGGCTGGAGGCTGATGATGTTCTTCACACCCTCCTCGGCCAGCGAGGACATCTCCGCCGGAATTAGCCAGCCTTCGCCGAAGTTGGCCGCCATGCTGACAATGCGTGAGGCTAATTTCGCCTCGTGGAACATGTCTGCGAAGGGGCGGTAGAACGGGAAATCCTTGCAGATGGTGTCGTACGATTTGGCGTAACGGAAGAGGATTTTGTAAACCGCGTCGGTCAGGAACAAGGGCAAATCCACAGGCTTGATGTGGTTTTCCTTGTTGATGTGGCGGTTCACGAAGCTGTTCACGAAGAAATTGTAAATCGACGGGGCCACGACCTCCACACCTTGTTCAGCGAGCCAGTCGAGGACGTTGAGGTGCCCGAAGGCGTTGTACTTGATGTAGATTTCGCCCACCACGCCGACGCGCGGGAGAATCCTTTCGGAGTCGATGTTGGCGGTGAACTCCTGTACGGCCTCTTTCAACAGCCGCTTCATCCCGCGATAGTCCCGGGCCTCAATGAGCGGCAGGCACTTGTCAATGTATTTCTGATGCAGCGTTTTGGCGATGCCGGGCTGTTTCTCGCGCGGACGCGAGGCATAGTATATCCGCGACAGGCAGTCGGCGTAGAGCATGCCGTTGACGGCGGGCAATGCCAGGTCTTTCGCACTGAACGTGAAACCGGGTTGCTCATTGGCCAAGGTGTTGCCCAACGCGAGCGAAAGTACGGGCACATTTTCAAATCCAGCTGCGACCAGGGCCTTCTTAATCAGCATGATGTAGTTGGTGGCGCGGCATTGGCCACCCGTCTGCGTGATAATGACGGCGGTGTCGTCCAAGTTGTATTTGCCGCTCTTCAGAGCCTTCAGCAGACTGCCCACCACGATGGTGGCAGGATAGCAGACCTCGTTGTTGGCGTACTGTAAACCCAATTCAACGCTTTCCTTGTCGTCGAGCGGCATTGTAATCATGTTGTAGCCGGCCATTTTGAAGACTGTCGGGACAAACTCCGAGTAGCCGCCTGCGAAATAAGGGGCGAGGATAGTCCTGCGGCGGTCGGCGACCGTGAAGGGTGGGGTAGTGACGAAGGGTTTGTCGACTTTCTGCTGGTGGCTGAACTTGAGGCTCTCGACCATCGAGCGCACGCGCAGGTGCAGCGACCCGATGTTGTTGACGTCATCGACCTTCAGCAGCGTGAAACTCTTGCCCTTCCGGTCGAGGATGTCGTGTGTTTCGTCGATGATGAATGCATCGGGGCCGCAACCGAAGGAGGTGATCATCATAAAATGCACGTTGTCGGGGCTGTTGGCCACATAGTGCGCCGCTTTGAAGACGCGGTTGGGGTAAGTCCACTGGGTGACGGCCATCAGTTCGCGGTAGACATCTTTGTCGGCCTCGCCCGCCACAAACTCTGTCACCACGTCAATGCCCATGTCGGCGATGCAGTCGGAGATTTTGTGTTGGATGAGCGGGTCGGAATGGTAGGGACGGCCTGCAAGGACCACCACCATACGGCCCTCTTGTTTCGCTTTGGCCACGATTTCGGTGGCCTCCGTGTGCAACTCTTCGATGTATTCTTGCTGTGCGATGAGGGCCTTGTCAATGGCCTGGTTCGCCGTTTTCTTGTCTATGCCCAAGGTTTTCAGATACTTGCGGCAGCCTTTTCGCAGGAAGTCCTCGTTGTTCATGGAGATGATGGGCGCGTCGGTGGGGATGCCGAAACGCTCTTCCGTGTCGATGGCGTTACGGATGACGTCGGAGTAACCGGCCACGATGGGACAGTTGTAGCTGTTGCGGGCCGCGCTGTCCGACGGAGCTTCCATCACGATGTAGGGGTAGAAGATGCGGTCCACTTTCTGGCGCGCGAGGTCATAGATGTGGCCGTGCATCAGCTTGGCGGGGAAACAGATGTTCTCACTCATCACCGTGTGGATGCCTTTCTCGTACTGCTTCACGGTGGAAGGGGAGGAGAGCACGGTGCGGATGCCGCAGGTGCGGAAGAGTGTGTGCCAGAAGGGGTAGAGCTCGAACATGCCGAGCGCGCGCGGGATGCCGATGACCGGCTTGCCGCCCGCCTCGTTCAACATCGGCCGCCGGTAGAGCATTTTCAGTCGCCGGTGATGCTGGTTGAATCCCTTCTGCTGGACTTCCGTGTGGTTGGTATAGATTTTTTCGCAGTTGTTGCCGGCGTAGAAAGTCTGTCCGTTGGAGAAATGGTACTCCAGCACGGTGCAGTGGTTGGGACAGCCGGGGCAAACCTGCTGTTTGTTCTCAAATTGCTGGATCGAAAGCAGCTCGTCGAGGGTCAGTACCTTGGTGACGGCCTGCTCGCGGGCGAAGAGGGCGCAGCCGTAGGCGCCCATCAATTCGGGAATGTCGGCGAAACGGACATCCTTGCCGGTGAGCAACTCCAGAGCGCGCACCACCGCGAGGTTCTTGAATGTGCCGCCTTGGACCACGAGGTGGTCGCCGAGCTCCTCGATTTTTCGTAATTTTAACACTTTGAACAGGCAGTTCTTGATGACCGAGTAGGCGAATCCGGCGGAGATATCCTCAGCGGAGGTGCCCTCGCGCATGGCCTGTTTCACTTTGGAGTTCATGAAGACGGTGCAACGGGTGCCGAGGTCGTAAGGGTGTTTCGCCTCGCAGGCGATACGGGCGAAGTCGGCCACCGTGTAGCCCAACATCTTGGCGAACGTCTCGATGAAGGAACCGCAGCCGGACGAGCAGGCTTCGTTGATTTCCAAACGTCTAATCGTTTGGTTCTCAACGAAGATGGCTTTCATGTCCTGGCCGCCGATGTCGAGAATGAAGGAGACTTCCGGGGATACCTTCTTCGCACCCAAGTAGTGCGCCATGGTCTCCACCACGCCGTGGTGCAGCCCGAAAGCCGTTTTTAACAGATTTTCACCGTAGCCGGTGACCGCACTGTTGAGGATGTTCGGTTCGAAGTCGTGGTCTTTGCAGGCCTGCGCGAACCGTTTCAGGGCCTCGTGGAAGGCGTTGAAGCTGTTCCCGTTGTTGGAGCTGTAGTCGGAGAAAAGGAGCCGGCCCTCCGCATCCAGCACCACTAACTTCGTGGTTGTGGAGCCGGAATCAACCCCGACAAAGACTTCGTTGCTTTTGAGTTCGTCCCAGTTGACGCGGTTCACGAAGAAGTTCTGTTTCTCCGTTTTCCATTTCTCAAAGTGTTGGTTGTCCGTGAATAGCGGGTCGAGACGGTTGGACAGCAGGCGGGATTCGTCGCCCATGGCCTGGCTGTTGATGGTCTGGATGAAGTCGGTGAGGGGGATGGGTTCGGGGCAGGAGGTGCGGGCCATGAGCGCGGCGCCGTGAGCGGGGACCACACGTGCGTCGGGAACGGCCACACAGTCGTCCTCCGTTAGATTCAGGTTTTCGAGGAAGACCTTCCGCAGCTTGGGCAGGAAGGCGAAGGGACCGCCGCAGAAGAAGACGGGCGCTTCCACATCGACACCTCGGGAGAGTGTGCCCAACACTTGCAGGCACACGGCGTGGAAAACGGAGAGAGCGACGTCGGCCTTGCTGACGTTGCGGGCCAGCAGGTTCTGGATGTCGGTCTTGGAGAAGACACCGCAGCGCGACGCGATAGGGTAGACGTGCTCGGCCTCCTCGGCCAGCTGGTTGAGCTCAGACGTATCCACATTCAGCAGGCTGGCGGTCTGGTCGATAAAGGCGCCGGTGCCGCCCGCGCAGTTGCCGTTCATGCGGATGTCGGGCATGCGGCCCTCGTCGAAGAAAATCATCTTGCTGTCCTCGCCGCCGATGTCGATGAAGGTGCGGGTGGTCGGGAAGGACTCCTTGACCAGCGTGGCGGCGGAGATGACCTCCTGCACGAAGGGGAATCCCCAGAGCTCGGCGTAGCCCATGCCCACCGATCCGGTGACGGCTATGCGGCAGGAGCCGGCGCTTCCAGCGTCGGGAAACAGCGCGACGCTGGAAGCGTCGCCTCCTAGGATGGCTTGGACCGTTTCCCGGACGTTCATGTTGTGCCGGCGGTAGTCGGCGTAAACGATTTGGTTGTCAGCATTCAGCACCACCACTTTCACGGTCGTGGAGCCGATGTCTATTCCGATGTTGAGCGTTTTATCCATAAAAAATTTGAGCGCGCGAAGATACGATTTTTTTGTTTAAGGTTTAAGGTTTAAGATTTAGGGGTTATGGTTTGTGGGTTATGGTTTATGTGTTGGGTTATTTGGTGAGGCGGTGGGTGACGAGAAGGATGTTTTCGGATTTGCGGCGTTCGTAGAACTGTTCGTCGCATTCGGTCGGGTTCAATAGTTGTACGATGGGACCGGTGGTGAGGATGAGCAGGTTCAGGGAGATGATGTCCTCAAAGAGCAGGCGGGCGTCGATGGGTCGGATTTCGCCTCTCCCGGCGGCGCGGTCGATCTCGGCCTGCAGCTTTTCGAGAAACGGGTTCATCTCTTCGGCCGCCTTCGTCCGGATGTCGGTGAAAAGCTCCGGGTATTGCTCCATCTCCTGGAGTTGGAACCGCAGGTAGTCCGCGTTGTCCCTCACGAAGTCGAAGTGCTTCCCGATGGTGGCAGAGAGCTTTTCGGGGAAGCTCCTTTCCGATTCGTCCCAGGACATCAGGACGGATTGGCGCAGCAGGTCGATCTTCCGGAGCACCACGAATTTGAAAAGGTCTTTTTTCGTCTTGAAGTGGTAGTGCAGTAGGGGGTGCCCCACTCCGGCCCGTTTGGCGATGGCGACGGTTCTCGCCCCCGCGTATCCGTGCAGTATGAACTCTTTTTCTGCCGCATTCAGGATCTCCTCCTTTTTGTTATCACTTTGGTTATTAGACATTTGGTCTTGGTATGAGTATAATTACTGACAAAATTGTCAGGCGGCAAAAATACATTTTTTTTTCATTGCCAAAATCCCCAAAAATGGGGATGCGCAGTTCCGTGTGAATTTGCACTTTTGCCACGTGATTTGTAAGGACGCGGGATTTGCGTTTCTACTCAATAAACGTGTGTTATGGAAAACGACGAAAATACTGGGAAAGTGCTGACGCTCGCCGATGTGCAGACAGGCGAGTACGGTGTGATTGTGCGCATCACGGGCCACGGGAGCTTCCGTCACCGGCTCATGGAGATGGGATTCGTGAGAGGCGAGAAGGTGAAGGTCATCCGCAACGCCCCCCTGCGTGACCCCATCGAATACGAGATCATGGGCGGACACGTGTCGCTGCGCCGCGTGGAGGCACAGCGCGTGGAGGTTGTGCCCGTCACCGAGGAGGTCGCCAACAACTACCTCTTCCACGGTACCGTCACCGAGGAGACCGAACGCATCCTCGGCCATGAGGGCAAGACCATCAACGTCGCCCTCGTCGGCAACCCCAACTGCGGCAAGACCTCCTTCTTCAACCACGCTACCGGCATGCGCGAGAAGGTGGGCAACTACAGCGGCGTCACTGTCGATTCCAAACTCGGATATTACCACTACAAGGACTACACTATAGTGATTGCCGACCTCCCCGGCACCTACTCTCTCACTGAATACACTCCCGAGGAACGCTACGTGCGCGAGTACATCATGGAGCAACGCCCCGACATCGTGCTTGATGTCGTTGATGCCTCCAACCTCGAACGCAACCTCTTCCTCACCACCCAGCTCATCGACATGAACGTGCCCATGGTGATGGCCCTCAACATGTATGACGAACTGGAGAAGAACGGTGACAAGCTGGACATTGACACGCTCAGCGAACTTTTCGGCTTCCCGATTGTTCCGACGGTCTCCTCGCGCGGCACCGGCATCGATGAAGTGATGGCCCGGATTGTCGATCTCTACGAGAATTTGGAGCAGCACACCAAGCACATCCATATCAATTATGGCGCCGATTTGGAGAAGTCCATCGAAATCATCAAGGAGGAGATGCGGACGCATCTGGACCTTTCGGGTGCCTATTCCACCCGTTACTTAGCCATTGAGATGCTTGCCGGTGACAAGGTGATTAGCGAGATGGTGGGCAAATACGATGATGACGGCAGTGTGGCCAAAGTGGCCGACGAGCAGCGCGCCATCATTGAGAAACGTTACAACGAGGATGCCGCCACCATCGTTTCTGGTGCGAAGTACGGCTTCGTGCGCGGCGCCCTGTTGGAGACTTTCCAGCAGGGGGAGGACCGCAGCAAGCAGCCCGCCTATTCCGTTGATAGGATTCTGACTAACAAGTGGTTGGGATTTCCCATCCTCCTGTTCTTCCTCTTCTTTATGTTCTGGATGACCTTCACGCTTGGGGCTTACCCTCAGGCGTGGTTGGAGAGTTTCTTCGGCTGGCTCGGGCATGTCACCACCCGCATCCTGCCCGAGGGTATCCTCCAGGATTTGCTGGTCGACGGGGTCATCGCGGGCGTGGGCGGTGTCTGTTCCTTCCTACCTAACATTCTGATACTTTTCTTCTTTATCTCGATATTGGAGGACACGGGCTATATGGCGCGCGCAGCCTTCATCATGGACAAACTGATGCACCGCATGGGGCTGCACGGCAAGTCGTTCATCCCCTACATCATCGGGTTCGGCTGCAGTGTGCCGGCGGTGATGGCCACGCGCACGCTGGAGAACCGCAAGGACCGCATCCTCACCATCATCACGGTGCCGTTTATGTCGTGTTCGGCGCGGTTGCCGCTCTACATGCTCATCATTTCGGCCTTCTTTGTCAAATATAAAGCCTTGACGCTCACCGCCATCTACCTTTATGGCATTCTGATGGCCATCATCACCTCGCTGTTGATCAAGAAGGTGGCGTTCAAGAAGGAGCGCGACCAGTTCGTGATGGAGCTGCCGCCCTACCGTATCCCGACCTTCCGCAACGCCGTGATCCACATGTGGGACAAGAGCGTGCAGTACCTCAAGAAGATGGGCACGGTGATTCTCGTGGCCACGGTCATCATCTGGGCGTTGGAGTATTTCCCGCAGCACAGTCCGGCTATTGATGCCTACACCGCGCAGATTGAGCAGGTGGAGGCTGATGAGACGTTGGACGAAAGCGTGAAGGCGGAGACCATTGCGCAGTTGGAGCTCGACCGTTCGGCGTGCCAGATCGAGGGTTCCTACATCGGGCAGTTCGGCAAGTTCATCGCGCCGGTGTTCCGTCCGTTAGGTTTCGACTGGCAGATGGGCGTCTCCATCATCACGGGCTTTGCCGCGAAAGAGATTGTGGTGGCCTCCATGGGGGTGCTCTACCACAGCGACGCGGAGGCCGACGAGAACTCCTCGGCGTTGCAGAGCAGTCTGCGCAACCATGTCTGGTCATCCGGGCCGGACAAGGGCCAGCCGGTCTTCACGCCGTGGGTGGCCTTCGGGTTCATGCTGTTCATCCTGCTTTACTTCCCCTGCGTGGCCGCGCTTTCGGCCATACACCGCGAGTCCGGCGGCAAATGGATGGCCTTCACCGCCGTCTACACCACCGCCGTGGCGTGGCTTGCCGCTTTCCTTGTGCGGCTGATTTCGATGGCGGTGCTTTGACAGGCGAGGGCAGCCGCTGTAGATACGGGGCACGCCCCGTCTCTACAAGATTCAAGATTCACGATTCCAGATTCACGATTCAAGTTTCATGTTTCAAGGTTCAAGTCTTAAGTCTTAAGTCTTAAGTCTCGAGTCTCGAGTCTCAAGTCTCA
>JAFPVR010000129.1 GCA_017395245.1 Bacteroidales bacterium
GCTTGGTTTTCTGAATGGGCCGAAAAGGGTCAGTTGGTGAAAGACCAGCTGCTCGCCCTCGTGGATGAGGACACCAACGCCTTCAACGTGATTATGAACGCGTTCGGAATGCCGAAGGGTACGCCCGAAGAGAAGGAAGCCCGTTCGCAGGCCATCCAGGACGCCACCAAATACGCCACCGAAGTGCCGATGCGCACCATCGAGACCTCCTTCAAGGTGTTCGAGATCTGCGAGGCGATGATCAACAAGGGCAACCCCGCCAGCGTCTCTGACGCCGGTGTCGGCGTGCTCTGCGCCCGCGCGGCCGTTCACGGCGCCTACCTCAACGTCAAAATCAACGCCTCCTCGCTGAAAGACAAGGAGTGGGCCGAGATGATGATCAACAAGGCGCACGACTACGTGGTCAAGGCCGACCAAATCGAACGCCGCCTGATGAAGAAGACGGAGAAGGTGATCGGATAGTAGAGACATTTGTAGAGACGCGCCATGGCGCGTCTCTGCAGAACCGTTAAAATAAAAAATGCCGCTGTGGAAATGCGCTTTGGCGCGGATTCACAGCGGCGTTTTTCTATTTACTTCTCACTATTCCATGAAAAATGTATTTTTGTAAACTTTAATATTCATTCTATGCGTAAACTCTTTTTATTAGCAATCTATTTGTTCTATTCCTGCCAAACTCTTTTATGTCAGGAGCGTGACTATCATTTGGACAAGGACAACATGTCGTTTTTCAAGGAGGCAGAATTGGTGGTGGAGGGGCGTTTTTTGAAGCCCTTGCACGCCTACGCGGTGAAAGATGCTGACGGCAAGGAGCATTATTACGGCATTTGCCCCGTTATTGCCTACCGTGTCTTCAAAGGCAATGCCAAATCTGGTGACACCATATATGTGACAAGAGAGGGGGAGTCATTAGGAGGAGCAATAGCTTCTCCATACGATGATACCCACGGATATGTTAATGAAGCGGGAATTCATATTATTGAAGATGTCTTATATGTAGCTCCCGTAATAGCACGATCGAAAAACGTTCATCATATTCTCGATCACTTTCGGACAGATTGTGTAATGTTCTTCAAAACATCCACATATCCCAAGACAAATGGCACTCGATATGACACTTTAACACAATATCAATACCTATATCCTTTTGTTTTCTATGACGAGGGAACAAAATTGTACGTCTCGGAGGGTAAGTTCGCAGGTTTGAATGACACCCTGTTTAATTCCCGGCGTGATTTGTATGATTTTATGATTAAAGCCGGGGGGTATGACCTGTCGGTTATCCAACCTGACACCTCTCAAACTCCATCCGCGAAGAAAGGAGTAATGGTCAAAAAGTTTGTGAAACAATAGCATTTTCTTACGGAATCATCATATCTGGTTCGGACGAGCACTGCCTCAAAGACATACAGCTTTGTTTAAGTTTTTTTCTGTCTACGTATATTCGTAATTTATGTACACTTGCCGCTATTCTTAAAAACCGATTTATGAAGCGCCTTTTCTATAGCATTTTTTTCACAATAATTCTCTTCTTTATTCCCATAGAAGTTTCGGCTTCTGCCATTGCTGTTGAAGTTCATGACACCATATACAAACCTGGAAACATCTTTATATTTGAAGTAAAAGTGGACTCTGTTTCCAAGAACACGCAGCATTCCTGTTATATTGTCATGCGTGTTTTGGACAAGGAAATGTACCATCAAGGGGTGATCACGTATGATTATTACGACTCCCTGCCTGATGATCCCGCAGCATTGGATTCGACCTCTTTGATTGACCAAAACGGTTTCATTGAGACTACGGAGATTTTGGAAAACAGCAAACTTTTGTGGATTCATCCCCCGAGAACGCACGGTTTTGGTCTTCTCCAATATTATCCTTTTCCTGAAATACGCTATCCCGTTAAAATCGGGAAAAAATACAAGCGTTCCTTCCTTTCATTCAATGATCCCCTATGCCAATGCACCTTGCTCTTGCGGTACAAAATGCAATATTTGTCTTATTCCCAATGGAAATACCAGAACCGACTTGTAGAGATTTGCGAACAAAGCGGTTTTGCAAAGTCAAAAAGAGGTTCATTCTCTGTCACTTACCGATATAACGAACGGTTAGGGCTTGTGGAGGCTATCTATGACTACAATCACGAGGTTCGGATACAATTGTCATTGATTAATGTGTTATAGCGGATTAATGCTGTAAACAACGAGTTCCAATAAGCGTGCCAGAGGCACGATATCTTAGTAACCCCACACAAGCGTAACGAAGTGAAGCGCAGTGTGGGGTATGGCGACCACCCGCGAAACAAGCGTGTTGAAAACACGCAACTATAAAATCAAGTAGTAGCGTGCTTACAGCACGCAACCTTCGTGCCGCGTCTGCCACCCCACACGGCACTTCGTTTCGTGTGGGGTTATTGAGATTTCGTGCTTTCAGCACGGCACATTCGGGAGAGATTTTTTAGAATTGAAAAAAATGTATCTTTGCCGATGTTATCAAAAACCGATTTCATGAAACGCCTGCTCTATAGCATTTGCATGTTGGTCATCCTTTGTCCGGTCAAGCTCCAGGCGCAGGATGGACAGCCGTTGGACATGCTCATTGCCAGCACCGCCGATGCGCTTGTTGACTCAATGTATTCGTTTAACCATATCAGATCCAAAGATGTGAAATTCGGTCATTTATATGATACTGCAATGTACATCCAAACGGGTAGCGGCTTTTCTAATGAGACCGTCAAATATATGATCCACAAACTCAACGCTGTTTCCACCGAAAAAAACGGTTATGTGACGATTTATACCTACCAAAACGATAGTGATCAGATGTGGAAGATATCGAAAAAAATCAAGTTAGATAAGAAAATGAACATTTTAGGGCGCCCACGCGTGGAATTTCTTCACGACACCGTTTCCGTCACTGTCGGTTCTCAATACTTAAGCTGGGAAAAACTCCACGGAAGAATGCGTTGGTGTATTGCCGTAAGCGATTGGGTTACCTGCAAATATATCTACTCGAAAACAGAAGAAAGATGGGTACTGGTGGATAGCGACTTCGGCGGGATATAATCCGCAACCCAGCTTCAATAACCAATAACCCATAACCTATAACCATTAAAATTGTATCTTTGCCGTCCGAACAAAACGTTCGGCTTTTTAAGTTGTAATATTGTCGAAATGAAGATATTAGTGGTCCTTTCCCGCATCCCCTTCCCTCTGGAGAAGGGCGACAAGCTGAGAGCCTACTACCAGATCCGGGAACTGTCGAAATGGCACGACCTCTATCTGGTGGCTCTCTACAGCCGTAGTGTGCCCGAAGAGGCGATGCGCGAACTGACCCCGTATTGTCGCGAGATCCACTTTCTGCGGCAGTCCCCCCTGCGTAGCGCCCTCAACATGGCGGCCTCCCTTTTCGTGGGACTCCCCCTGCAGTGCGGCTATTTCTATAGCCATCGAAACCACAAGCGGATCGACAAGATCATCCAAGAGGTGCAGCCCGACCGGATTTACTGCCAACTCTTCCGGATGGCGGAGTACGTGCGTCACTGCAGAATCCCAAAAGTACTTGATTATCAAGATGCTTTCTCCATGGGGATGGAGCGGCGGGCGCAGAAGGCATTCCCGCTGTTCCGGTCTGTGATGCGGATGGAAGGCCACCGCATCGCCCACTATGAAACCGATATCTTCGACGATTTCGAGGGCAAGACCATGATCACCGCCTTGGACCGTGATTGCATACAACACCCTATGAAAGAGGAAATTGTGGTGGTTCCCAACGGGGTGGATTTCGCTAAATTCAGTCACGACGCAGTGCCGAAAACCCACGACCTCATCTTCTCGGGCAACATGAACTACCCGCCCAACGTGGATGCAGCCGTCTATTTAGTTAAGGAGATTCTGCCCGAGCTGCGGAAAAAGCATCCGGAGGTGCGGCTGATGCTCGCCGGCGCCGACCCCGCCAAGAAGGTCCGCACCCTGCAGAACGACCACGTCACCGTCACGGGTTGGGTGCCCTCCATGACCGACTGCTACGCCCAATCGCGCATCTTCATCGCCCCGATGCGGTTGGGTACTGGTCTGCAAAACAAGCTGTTGGAGGCTATGGCTATGAAATTGCCGTGCGTCACCTCGCCGTTGGCCGCCAAGCCGCTGGACCCCGCCACCAAGGAAGGGGCCGTCATCGCCTGCAGCACCACCCGCCAATACGTGGACACGCTCGACCGTCTGCTTACGGACGAGGAGTATTACCAGAATCTTGCGCAAAAAGGCCACGACTTCGTGCACGAACGGTACGATTGGGGAAACGCCACCCGTCAGTTGAACGAGTTGTTTTGATTGTTTTCCCGTAGAGACGCGCCATGGCACGTCTCTACATATGCGAGGACGCAAATGCCTCCATACAAAAAACACCCCTTTTCTGCACAAAATGTGTTAAGAAAAGATAATAATGCATTAAAACGGAAGATAATGGGGAGATAGTGGTCAAAATTCCAAAGAAAATCGTACCTTTGCCGTCTTAAAATTGAGAAGATGGAAAAGTGTGCTGAGACCCCTCTGATGAGGCAGTATAACCAATTCAAGGCCAAACATCCCGATGCCATTTTACTGTTCCGGGTGGGGGATTTTTACGAGACTTACGGCGAAGACGCCATCAAATCGTCCAAGATTTTAGGTATCACGCTAACCCGTCACGGGAAAGGCGCGTCACAGACCGAGCTGGCGGGATTTCCCCACCACGCCCTCGACACGTACCTGCCGCGGCTCGTGCGCGCCGGCTACCGCGTGGCCATCTGCGAACAACTCGAAGATCCCAAACTCACCAAAACCCTCGTGAAACGCGGTATCATTGAGTTAGTTACGCCCGGCGTCTCCATCAACGACAAGGTGCTCGAACAGCGCGAGAACAACTTCCTCGCCGCCATCCATCTTACCGACAAACAGAGCGGCATCGCCTTCCTCGACATCTCCACCGGCGAGTTTTACATCGCCGAAGGCAACTACGAATACCTCGACAAGCTCTTCCAGAACTTCAAACCCATGGAGTTGGTCATCCAGAAGGGCAAAACGCAGGCCTTCAAGCAGAATTTCGGAGAGAAGATGCTGCTCACCCAGCTCGACGACTGGGTTTTCAAAACCGACTACACCCGCGAACTGCTGACCAAGCACTTCCACACCAAATCGCTCAAGGGTTTCGGCGTGGAAGACCTGCCGCTCGGCATCATCGCTGCTGGCGCCGCCCTCCATTACATCTACGAAACGCAGAACCATAAAATACAGCATATCACCAAGATAAGTCGCATTCAAGAGGATCTCTACGTTTGGCTCGACAAGTTTACCATCCGAAACCTCGAACTGATCCACTCGTCCAACGAGAACGCCGTCACCCTGCTCGACGTGCTCGACGAGACCCAAACCCCGATGGGTTCCCGTATGCTGCGCAAATGGATTCTTATGCCGCTGAAGGAGAAGTCGCTCATCGACAAGCGTCTTTCCGTGGTAGAGTATCTTATTAACAATCAGGATTTTACCTGCCAGTTAACCGACATTCTCAAGCAGATGGGCGACTTGGAGCGTATGGTCTCGAAGATCGCCACGGGCAAGATCAACCCGCGCGAGGCATTGCAGTTGGCCACCTCCCTGCGCGCCGCCGAACAGCTGAAAGCCCTCTGCGAGAAAGCGCAATCGCCTATCCTGAAAGAAATTGCCGACAAGCTCAACCCCTGCGTGAACGTCTGCAAGCGCATCGAGAAGGAGATTCGCGAAGACCCGCCGGTGGTGCCGAGCAAGGGCGGCATCTTCCAGCGCGGTGTCAATGCAGAACTCGATGAACTCACCGACCTGGCCACTAACAGTCGCGGCATCCTCGCCGACATCCAGCAGCGCGAAGCCGAGAAAACCGGCATCAACTCGCTGAAAATCGGCTTCAACAACGTCTTCGGCTATTACCTTGAGGTGACGAACACTTACAAGTCGAAGGTGCCGGCGGAGTGGACCCGCAAGCAGACCCTCACCGGCAGCGAACGCTATATCACCGAGGAACTTAAGGAGCTGGAAACCAAAATATTGACCGCCCAAGAGAAGATTCTCGAAATCGAGGTTCGGCTCTATAACGAGTTGGTGGTCAGTCTCGCCGACTACATCCCTATCATCCAGAACAACGCCCGTCTCGCCGCCCGCCTCGATGTGCTCAACGCCTTCGCCTACTGCGCCGTGCAGTACCAATACACCAAGCCGGCCATCAGCAACTTCCAAAGCATCGACATCAAGGACGGCCGTCACCCGGTGATCGAGCGGCAGCTCCCGCCCGAGGAGCCCTACATCGCCAACGACATCCACTTGGACACGGACAAACAGCAGATTATCGTGATTACCGGTCCGAACATGTCGGGTAAGTCGGCGTTACTGCGGCAGACCGCCCTCATCACGCTGATGGCGCAGATGGGCTGCTACGTGCCCGCCCGCGAGTGCACCATCGGCATCGTCGATAAGATCTTCACCCGCGTGGGTGCCTCCGACAACATCTCCACCGGCGAATCCACTTTCATGGTCGAGATGAACGAGACCGCCAACATCCTCAATAACGTCACCAACCGAAGTCTCGTGCTTTTGGACGAAATCGGCAGGGGCACAAGTACTTACGACGGTATCTCCATCGCGTGGTCCATCGCCGAGTACCTGCACGAAAACCCGCTCCACCACGCCAAGGTGCTGTTCGCCACGCACTACCACGAGCTCAACGACATGGCCGCGCAGTTCCCCCGCATCAAGAACTATCACGTGTCGGTGAAGGAGCTCGACAACAAGGTCTATTTCCTGCGCAAGTTGGAGGAGGGCGGCAGCGAGCACAGCTTCGGCATCCACGTGGCCCGCATGGCCGGTATGCCCCCCGCCGTGCTGCGCCGCGCCGAGGAGATCCTCAAGCAGCTCGAAGAGTCCCGCGCCCGCCGCGAGGAGAAAGGCGAGGAGGTGCATATCGAGAAACCCAAGGACGACGGTTACCAACTGAGTTTCATCAACTTGGACGACCCGCTGCTCCTCGAAGTCAAGGAGACCATCGTTGGTTTGGACATCAACAGTCTCACGCCCGTGGAGGCGTTAATGAAGTTGAACGAGATACAGGGGCTGCTGACAGGGAAGAAGAAGTAGGCAATAGTAGAGACGATGTGCACATCGTCTCTATTTAACATGACACGCTATTTGATTTCATAAAAATCAGCCGTTTTCGATTTTTTTTTAAGAAACGGCTGATTTTTTTTGTGTCATTGAAATAAATTCGTACTTTTGCAGCATGAATTCGTCATTGACAAGCACTATGAAAGTGTTTTGGCTAACAAAATCGAGGCGTTTCTCGCCAGCAGGCAGCATACAAAAACTCACTCCATCCAACTCGTGATGATAACAACAAACGGCATTGTCCCAAACGAGCATTCAAAGGATATCAACCAACAGGTAATCTTGGTTGATTTGTTTGCCTAAAACATTGAAAACAAACAAAATGCATATCTCACACAGATGCACATTTTGTTATCCATTGGTCATGACGGGGCATCATTCCGAGACAATTTTCCCGCCGCCGGTGATATACACTTTCCCGATTCTGGAATTGTTGGTGAGGTAGGCGGTGCCTTTCACATAGGCGGTGACATCGCCGACGCCGCTGTGGGTGATGTGTGCGGTTTCCGATTTCAACTGCTTAAGACTGGCATCGCCTGCACCGATACTTTCCAACGTCACCTCTTCTGTCTTGCCCATCAGCTGCACATCACCCGCCCCGTGATTCCGCATAATCACATTTTTCGCCCAGACATTACGAAAAAGGAGGTCGCCTGCGCCTTTGTTCTGGAGGATGAGTTCTTCCGTGGGGATGTCCAACAGATCCATCGTAATGTCGCCGGCACCTTTGTTGTTGACCACCAACGAATGACTTACAGAACATGATTGGATGATGACATCTCCGGAACCCGTGTTATTGATGAGCAACGTCTGAGTGCTGATGACACCGGCGGAGGGAACGATGATGTCGCCCGCGCCTTTGTTGTGCAGTTCCAAAGATTTTTCAATCTTCATGCATTTCAAAGTGCAGTTGGCACTTCCTATGTTCATGACAGTCAGTTGTGACTCGTCTCTCCCTTCCACCGTCACGTCACCCGCGCCGCGTGTGTAAGTATTTTTCCCTATTTTCTTTTCTATTCTTGTATTTTTGGCACCACATACGGACAATTCCTCCATCTTGGGTGTATAAATCTCCACGAGAAAGGTTTTTACCTTAAAGAAAGACAAATTATCATCCGTATAGACAAACAATTTCCCGTTTTCCACGCGGAAATGGACATATTGTATCACATTTTCGTTCGCTGTCACCGTGGTTTTGTGAACGGGTCCTTGATGGATCACCACATCCCCCACGAACCGGATGTCCACGGCGGTGAAGGGTTGTTGGTTGTATTCCTTCGTGATGACATCCCCGCTTGCGGTGACGTTCATTTGCGCAAACAACGCACTGACTGACAATAAGATTACGATGGTGAATGCTGATTTTTTCATTGTTATTTGGGTTTAAGATGTGAGACGTATGACGTGTGACGTATGATTTATGATTTATGGCTTATGATTTATGGCTTATGATTTATGGCTTATGATTTATGGCTTATGATTTATGGCTTATGATTTATGGCTTAAGATTATGGGATAAGGTCGGTCATTTTATGGGTCACCGGCACCACCTCCTTGCCGGTGGAGTCGATGAAACCATAAAATTTGCCCTTGTGTACTAACGCACAGCCGTCGCGGTATCGCCCGAACTTCCCGATGTCGTCGTACTGCGGATGCACGACTTCTTTGCCGGCGTTATCCACAAACCCCTGGAACCCGAATATCTCCACCATTGCCCAGCCGGTCCGGTATTCGTCAAACGGCTGTATCTCCGAATATTTCGGATATACGACTACGTTCTCGTGTGCGTCCTTGAGACCATAGTAGCCGTTGCGCTCGAATTTTATCAGGCCATGATGTAAAGTCAGCGCAGACGTTGGGGACGTTGCGGGCAATGGTGAAACAGATGATTCGGTTCCTTTTACTTGCTGTTCAGGATCTTTTTCTATTGTAGGATGTTCGTTGATTTCGGTCTGTAGAGACGCAAAAATTTGCGTCTCTACAACGGCGGGGTCGGTATTAACGATTGCAACGGCCGTATCGGCATCAACGGTTGCGGTATCCGTTGTAACACACGTGGTTACCACCGTCTCCTGAGGGGTCGGGGTGGCGGGTGTCTGTGCGGGTTGCACCTGCCACGCGACCACGAAACCGGTCACGGCGGTGGCGACCACGCCCGTGACGATGGCGGGGGCTTTCGCGGCGGTGACGGCCATCCAGACACCTGGCTTGGGCGCGGCGGTCCAGTTGACGGCGGACAAGGGCGACGGTGCGGCGGGCGATAACGCCAGATGTTTCAGTTTCGCACGGCAGAGACGGTCGATGGCGTGCATTTTCCAGGGGAGAAAGGGGAGCAGTATCATAAGTCCAGATTTTTTGTGGCGGACAAGGTTGTTCAGGGTATTTTGCAGCTGCGCCCGCGCCTCCGACAGGTAGCGTTTGGAACTGCGCACCCCGATTTGCAATGACTCCGCGATTTTCGCATGAGATTGGTTCTCAAAAACATACAGGTTGAAAACGGTCCGTTGTTTGTCGGGCAGGGCACAGATGGCATCAAGGATTTCGGATTCGGTGAGGTCGGAGGCGGAAATATGGGTTTCATTGGTGTCGGTCTGTAGAGACGCAAAATTTTGCGTCTCTACAACCACGGGGTCAGATACATTGGATGCGATATATCCGTCATCCTCAATCGACAAAAATTCCGGTTGCCGCCGCAGGTAATCCAATGTCGTGTTGAGGTTGATGCGCATCAGCCAGCCGTCGAAGCTGCCGAGGCGGCGGTAGGTTCCGGACTTCTCGATGGCCTTGAGGAACGCCTCGTGCGCAAGGTCCTCGGCCACCGCGCGGTCGCCCACATAGCGGCAGCAAACCCCGACCATCTTCCCGATGTTCCGCTGATACGCCTTCGTCCAAAACTGTTTCGCCTGCATTTTCGCTGTTTTATTATGAAGACGCAAAAATACGAAAAAGGGCCAAACGGAGACTTGAGACTTAAGACTTAAGACTTTTTGGGGTAGAAGAAACTGCTTCGGAATACCCCAAAGTCTTAAGTCTTACGTCTTAAGTCTTGTAACTTGAAAAGAAGTAATGACCTATACCAAAGATATTTACAAAAAAACAACACAAAGACACTCACCACACCGTAACCTTTTTGTATTTTTGCGTCATCATAAATAAGAGCCAAGGAAGTAGTTTTTTTTATAATAATACTTCCTTAAGCAGCCTCGAAGAGGCAAAACACGCGAAGCGCTAATAACCCCATACAAGGCGATAGCCGTAGTGTGGGGAGATATGGGAGAATAACAGGCAATAGGCAGTAAAATGGACAAAGTGAAATTTTGGTCACGGAAATACGAGGGCAACATCGACCGGCTGGTGGCGATATGCTACCGGTATGTCGGGGAGCGGCAGACGGCGGAGGATCTCGCGCACGAGGCCTTCTTGAAGGCTATCGAGCGGGCTGATACCTACCGTGCTACCGGTCCCTTCGACGCCTGGCTAACCCGCATCACGGTCAACCGATGCGTCTCCTACCTGCGCACACGACCGGAAACCGTGCCGTTGGAAGAGGAACTGACCGCCGACCTGCCCGACAATGAGGAGGAGTTTGTCGAACGACCCAACTTCACAAAGGAGGAACTGTTGGATACCATCCAGCAACTCTCTGAACGACAACGCATTGTCTTCAACCTCCACGCCATCGACCGCGTTTCGCACCAGCAAATTGCCGACCTGATGGATATCTCCGTCACCAACTCCAAACAACTGTTCCTCCGCGCACGCCTGCGCCTGCAACAACTGCTCGCCGCCAAAACCCGCGAAAAAGAATCCCGAAAGAAAGGACTGTTTATGATCATACTTTTATTCTTGAAGAAACACGCCTCCGCACACCAGCTTGAACGGCTCTACCGGTCCGAGCTGTCGCAGCTGCGGATGCCGCCCGCACACCGACTGTCGGAATCGGAAATCCGCTCCGCCGTCGCCGCCTCGCCCGCCAGCGCGGGAATAGCCGTCGCCACCCACAAGACCGCCGCCCTCATAGCCGCTGCCGCCACCGTCGCGGGAGGGGTGTGCGTGTGGCAGATGGTGCGGAATACACCGAAGGACAATACGATACCCCCCGGTATAGAAACGCAACATTTTACGTCTCCACAACCGGAGAAAGCGAAACCAACCCCGATTTCGGATACCACGGTTGCGAAAAATGTCTCCGTACCCGTGGAGACACGGCATGCCACGTCTCCACACCAGACGCTGGAAGCGTCCGCTCCGGTGGTCATTACCCGCGAGATTCCCGTCACCCGCACCGTTGTCCTGCACGACACCATCACCGTTACCGACACCATTTTCCTGATGCAGACCCATGATTAGAGACCTTTTCTTCACCTTCCTGTTTTTCGTCCTCATAGGGACACTCTCGGCCCAGCACCGCGACACCGTGTATGTGGAACGCGAGACCGTGACCTACGACACTGTCACTTTGTATGACACCGTGCGCGTCCACGACACCCTGAACATCGCCGACTACCTCCGCAGCGAAGAGTTCGAGCGGCTCTTCTACAGTTCGGAATATGTTGACAATCTGTCGCTTACGGACTCTTTGAAGGAAAAGCTGCTACAACAGACCGTAACTTTTTGGGAAAGCCGCGTCTTTAAAGATGAACAGCAAACATTTTCAAGTATGGACAGCATCAAGAAATACGGATTGGCCGGACTGATCATCTTAGGGCTGAACGCGATGTCGCCGGCGCAGACCGACGGCACCGCAGTGGGCAATCCGCATAACCCGAAACAAAAGAAAATCCATCTCCTCGATAATCCGATGAACGGTTTCCATCTTGGTTACACCATCCAGTACAATTTGATAGAACCCATTGTTTATCAAGAAGTGAATGAAGAAGGATTTGGTGAACGCCCTCGCTCTCGTTCCCCTCTTCTACCTGGGTTTCACGCAGGAGTAGAATTTTCTTACCATTTCGCGGACTATTTCGGAGTGTCAGCCGCACTGAACATCGGCACCACTGGCTTCTATGAAACCATAACGCCTTCTCTCCATAATGGAACACAGCCTTCATATACAAGGCTGTATAAAGCAAAATATGGCTTGTCTGTGCCATTGAAATTCGAATTCCATTACCCAATACGTGACAATCTCCTGTTCACCGTTAGCGCAGGTGCCAGGATACGGACACCTTCCAATGCTTTTGTGTATGGTTTTTCCGCTACAGAAGGAGACATTGAGACTCAGAGCAACAGTGAATTGAGCAGCTATTGTGTTTATAACAGGAATCTGTTTTATGCCGATATTTTGTTGGATGCCGGACTCTATTATCGGCTTCCTCATGAAGATTTTCTGCGCTTTGCCGTCGGTTTGAATGCGGCTACCTCTAATTTTATGCAAGGAACAGAATGGTGGGTAGCTCCCACAGGAGGACGTATCAAATCCTCCCACCGTAACAACCTCCTCTATTTCCAAGTGGCCTACATCCAGAGTTTCAACAAACAACGCAAGATTATGCAGGCTCAACCGCATTGGAGCACAGAAGTCGGGATGCACTGCCGCCACGAAATCCGCTTCGAGGTCAGTGACCCGTTTGGCATCCGTGAAATAGTGGGTCGTATGGAAAGCAGGCACTATTCTGACTTGCTTCATGACGGTGTCATCCCGCCCACCACTGCCATCCACGCATTCCGTGCCACCCCGTTCTTTTCGCTCAATTACCACTATCGCCTCACGAAATGGCTTTGGGCAGGCGCGATGGTGAACTACGCCTATTATAAAGACCATACCGATTACACCTACCAAATTTTTAATACGCGGTGGATGCATTGCATAACGCTAATGCCGGAACTGCGTTTCTCCTACTTCAACCGTCCGCACGTGACACTCTACTCCGCCGTGGCCACAGGTGTCACCTTGTTCGTAGGTCATGAGAACCCCTCATGGGAAATATATGACGGCCAATGGTGGAAACTCTCTACCTTCCCCACCTTCCAGCTTACCGCCTTCGGCATCCGCGCTGGCGGCGAACGGCTCTTCGGCACGTTTGAAACCGGATTCGGCATCAAGGGGATTGTGTCGGGAGGAATCGGATACGCTTTTTAATGCATAATGTAGAATGTAGAATGAAGAATAATGAATAGGACAATGAAAAAAACAAAATTGGCAATATTGGTAGTGATGGCGTTGCTGGCAGCGGGATGCGGGAAAATTCGCACGTGCTATTGTAGTGATAGTTCTTATTATGACATTATCGATACGGCATTGTATGACAGTGTTCCTTACCCTATCTATGAAAATTCTTTTCTTTACGAAAGGGAATCCGCCATGGACTGTTCCTATTGGAGTTCACGAGATACCGTTGGGCAATATTTACCGGAATATGGCATTCAGATGTATATTTCTTTCGAATGCCACGAAAAATGAGACCCCATTGTCCCTCTATTCCCCTCCAAAGTCTCAAGTCTCAATTCTCAAATCACAAATCACAAATCACAAGTCACAAATCACAAGTCCCACGTCTCACGTCCCAATTTTTTGTACTTTTGCCTTTCTTAAAAACACCAAAGGCAATGACGAAAAAAATCCTCCTGATAGATGCTATGGGCTTGATTTTCAGAGCGTACTACGCGATGATCAAGAGTCCGCGATTCACCACCAAGGGGCTGAACACCTCCGCGATGCTCGGCTTCACCAA
>JAFPVR010000007.1 GCA_017395245.1 Bacteroidales bacterium
CGACCAGGAGAGCGGAGTTCGCCTTCGTCCGCGACATCTTGGAGAAATCCAAGTGCCTCGACCTCACGGCATACGCCGTGGACGGCGAGACCGCCATAGAGAAGACCGATGAGCGGAAGTACGTGTTCAAGCTGGAGGGCGTAACCACGGACGAGAACGACAGCACCAAGCTGCTGCCGCCAGTGCCGACCGCCGACCAGCTTCCCGACGCTTCGGCAAACTACGGCAAGGTATGTTTTGTGGAGAACGAGAACCGCTACCGCAGGGCGGAGCGGGAGGGCGACAGCATCGCCAACTGGGTGTTCCGATGGAATCCGCTGGGCGGTGCCGACCAGACCCTTGAAGCGGGGGAGGGTGACGAGGAGAGCATAACACCCACGCTTAAAATTCCCGTGATGGAGATCACGGACGCGAAGTCCGAACACCCCGAGTTTGTCATGCGCATCGAGCAGGCGGGCTGCAGCCCGGTATTCGACACGGGGAACACGGACTTCCCGATGGTGCTGGAAACTTATCTCGGAAGCCGGAGACTTGAAATCCCGCAGGCGGGCAACCCGTTCATAGAGGTGGCGCAGCCGACACGGCATTCCCGCTACGGCGACCCCCTTGACGGCGTTTCGCTGACCGTCCAAGGGGAAAACTCCGTTGGGCAGCTGTGGGTGAGTCCGTGGCTGGACTTCCTCGCCAACTACGAGAAAGTGCGCTACCGCTTCTTGCTGCCGCTGTCGGAGTTCCTCAACCTTTGGCGGCTGCTCAAGCCGCAGGACGGGCGGGCGCAGAGCCACACCCGCTGGCTGCTGGTCGCCGGAGTGAAGAGCCTGCCCGTCAAAATCACCTTCCAGTTCACCGAAGGCGGCGAATCCGTCACCGCCGAAGTGGAGGCCGCGAAACGGAGGGTGGTGCTTTAGCTCCGCACCTTGTCCGACGTGAACCCAGGTGCCTTCTCCCGAATCAGCTCCTTGAGGTGCGGGTCGGCATGGTTGGAATAGATGGTGGTCATTGAGAGGGAGTAGTGGTCGGCCAGCTGCTTGACGGAGAGCGGGTCGAGTCCGTTCTTGAGCATTTCCGTGATGCCCGTATCGCGCAGCGAATACTGCTGCATCTCCAGCGGCAAGTTGAACTCCTTGCGCAGCTTATCCCAGAACTTCCTGTAATATTTGGGCACCATCTGCTCCCTGCCCGGCCGCTGCTCCTTGCTGAATAGGAAGAACTCGGACGGGTATTCGTAAGGGTTCATTCTGAACAATATATGTTCTATCTCCTTTGTCATCGGCACGACACGCTGCTTGCCGTTCTTGGAGACTTCCGGCCTCACGGTGATGGTCTTCTCCTTAAATGACAAGTCCCCGACCTTCAGCTTCAGAATTTCCCTCGGGCGGAGCAGCGCACCGTATATCAGTTCGAGGAATGCGAGGTAACCCGGATTCTTCTCCACAAGATATTGTTGTATCTGCACACGCTTTTCGCTGGGAATGAGCACGCGCTTCTTCTCCGTCACTTTCTTGGTCTTGATTTTTTGGAAATGGTTCTCCTTGCAGTAGCACTTGCTGATCATCCACGAGAAGAACGCGCCGCCGTTCTTTATATAATTATTGTATGTGCGGGGGGAGATTTCGCCGCCCCTGCGCCCGCCACGCTCCTTCTGCACATCGTCCATGAAGCGGACTATCATGCTGTGGGAAATCATAGAGGAATAGATGTTCGGGGAGTTCCGCTTTATCCAATCCCCAAAAATCTTGGAGAACGAGATATAGGATTCGGCGGTGGATTCCCGATGTTCCCGCGCCACCTCCTCGCGGTACTGCTCCAGCACCTCCTGTATAGGGGTGTACATGCGGGAGTCTTCGCCCTGAAAATAGGGGTTCCAGCCCGTGGACAGCTTCATGTTCAGTGCCACGATGATGTTGTTGATGTGCTTCCGCGCCTCCGTCTTTGACGAATAGCGGTTCATCAGCCGAGCAAGGCGGATCTTTTTCCTTGCAAGCTGCTGGGTCTGTGGATTCTCCACATAATACTCAATAAGCCATCCTGACTTGTTGGTTTTCAATGTTGCCGGCAGATAGTTTGCCGCTGCATACGCCGAAGATACGGCTAACCTGTTCGAAGTTTCTGACATTTTTTTTTGGTTTTCGGCTGCGAATACCAAAAAATCGGTTTGTCTCAATTCTGTCTCAGTTTTAACGCAAAAATCAGCAAACTACGTCTGTAATTTGCTGATTTTTATTGTTTTGTAAGACTTTGAGCGGAAAACGAGACTCGAACTCGCGACCCCGACCTTGGCAAGGTCGTGCTCTACCAACTGAGCTACTTCCGCTTGTCGTACCACGGGTGGGACTTGAACCCACACGCCCTTGCGGGCAAGGGATTTTAAGTCCCTCGTGTCTACCATTCCACCACCATGGCAGCACATTTTCCAATGAACGTGTCATCCGAAAATGACGGCGCAAAAATACACTTTTTTCGTTATCGCCGACACGTTTTGCAAAAATTTTTATTTACCTGTTAATCAGATATATGCATGGAACTTTACCCAACTGATTCGCCTCTTTCTCGAAATATTTGCGCCATTTTGACACCGATTGTGTCTTCAACAGCGCATTTTCGGCCGTCAGGTTGGCGGCGATGCAAATCCGCGTGGCCGGTTGCAGCACCTTGCAGATGGAGGCTGTCATCCGGTTGTTACGGTAGGGTGTCTCGATGAACATTTGCGTTTGGCCGGTCTTCACCGCCACCGACTCTATCTCTACTAACTTTTTCTCCCTGTCATACTGTTCCGCAGGCAGATACCCGTGGAACACGAAGCTCTGTCCGTTCATGCCGCTACCCATCAATGCGAGAATCAGCGAGCTCGGACCGATGAGCGGCACCACTTCAATGCCCAACTGGTGGGCCTTCTCCACCGCCTTGTGTCCGGGGTCGGCCACGCACGGCACCCCCGCCTCCGACATCACCCCTACGTTTTTGCCTTCCAAACAGGGCTGCAGATAGTCGTTGAGCTCTACGCCCTGCGTGTGTTCGTTCAGCTCGAAGAAAGTGAGCTCGTCGATGGGCTTTTTGATGCCCGCATACCGCAGGAACCGCCGCGCCGTCCGCAACGCCTCCACGATGTAGTAGTCCGTTTCATTGATGATGTCCGCGTTCACGGACGGGAAAAAGGTGCCGAACGCGCCCTCGGCGATGGGGGTGGGGATGAGGTAGAGTTTGCCGTAATTTTCCATAGATTTGAGACTTAAGACTTGAGACTTGAGACTTTTATTTCGGGGTGCAAAAATACACAAAATTTTGCGTCTCTACCAATCAGGAAAATCGTATTTTTGCCGTCTCATTTAGAAATAATAAAAAACAAACGATATGGCAGACCAGAAATTCGTCATCACCATTAACCGCGAGTCGGGATCCGGCGGCAAGGAAATCGCCACCAAGCTGGGCGAACTGCTTGGCGTGAAAGTCTATGGCAAGGAAATCCTCGCCTCCATCCGTGAAAAATTTGAGCTCTCCGAAGAGGAGGTCGAGAAAATCAAGGCCACGAAACCGGGCTGGTGGGCCGACTTCTGCCGGTTCTACAAGCAGTTCGGAACCACGGCCGCCATCGCCTACGAATCCTTCGAGGTTAATTCGAGACAACTCTACTATGAGGAGGCGAAGATCCTGAAAGAGCTTGCCGAACAGGAATCCTGCATCATCGTAGGACGCACCGGCTTCCACATCTTCAAGGACAACCCCGACGCCATGCGGCTGCTCCTCATCGCCAAACCCGAATGCCGCGTGAAACGGCTGATGGAGAAACAGGGCGTGGATGAGAAAGAGGCCCGCGAAATCATGGAACGCACCGACAAGGCCCGCGAGAACTACACCAAGGCCTTCGCCGACACCTCTCGCTACGATGCCCGCAACTACGACATGGTCATCAATGTCTCGGGCTTCACCACCGACCAGGTGGCGCAGTTCCTCGCGGAGAATGTGTGGAGGAAGTACCCGAGATAGGGCGTATCGCATATATTGTAGAGACGCCACATTGTGACGTCTCTACATAAAAAAGGCGCGGACACCAAGTGGGTTTCCGCGCCTTTCCGCATTTTCCGCGAATATTTCCGCAATAATTATTCGGGTTTGTAGAACGGCATTTTGACGGTGACGGCCTTCAGCAGGCGGTTTCTCACCTTGATGAAGATTTCCGTGCCGGCTTTCGCGAACTCCTTCTTGATGAGCGCGGTGCCGATGCCCTTGTTCACGGACGGTCCGAATGTACCGGAACGCACTTCGCCGATGACATTGCCCTCAGCGTCACACACCTCGTAGCCGTTTCTCGGAATACCACGGTCGATGAGCTCGAAACCGGCGATTCTGCGGGTCACGCCGTTGGCCTTCAGGTCTTCCATGAACTTGCGGTCGATGAAGTCCTTGCCATCCACGAACTTGGTGATCCAACCTAAGCCAGCCTCAATCGGGGAAATCGTGTCGTCAATCTCGTGACCGTACAGGCAGAAGCCCATCTCGAGACGGAGCGTGTCACGCGCGCCCAGACCGATGGGTTTGATGTCATATTCCTTGCCAGCCTCGAAGACGGCGTCCCAAATCTTCATCGCATCCTCGTTCTTGAAGTAAATCTCGCATCCGCCGCTGCCGGTGTAACCCGTGGTGGAGAACAAGATGTTGTCAATACCGGCGAAGGTGATGATTTGGTTGGTGTAGTACTCCATATCAACCACATTGGCGTCGGTCAGTTTCTGCATGGCTTTGAGGGCCAAAGGACCTTGAACAGCCAATTGGGAGATACTGTCGGAGATGTTCTCGATGTCAGCACCGAAAGCTTTGTTCTGCTCGACAACCCATGCCCAGTCTTTGTCGATGTTGGCGGCGTTCACCACCAACAGGTAATCCTCGTCGTGGAGGTTATAGACCAAAAGGTCGTCCACAATACCGCCCTTGCCGTTCGGGAAGCAGCTGTATTGCACCTTGCCCGGGAACAGCGCGGCTACGTCGTTCGTGGTGATGTGTTGGAGGAGAGCCAGAGCCTTGGGACCCTTCACGGTAAATTCACCCATGTGCGACACATCAAACACACCCACCTTGTTGCGCACCTGCAGGTGCTCGTTAGTGATACTGTCGTACTGAATCGGCATGTAAAAGCCAGCAAATTCTTCCATTTTGGCGCCCAACGCCTCATGTTTCGCTCTGTAAACGGTTTCTTTCATATTGGTTTGGATTTAATTGTAATAACTTTTTGAGAGCGCAAAAGTACAAAAATAATTGATATGATAGGATCATGAGACTTAAGACTTAAGACTTAAGACTTTTTTCCGAAATGATTGTTGTATTGAAAAAAATAGTACTTTTGCGAAAAGTATTATCTAACAAAATATTTTATATTATGAAAACTTATTCCTTTGAAAACCTTGAAGTTTGGAAAAAATCCAGAGAACTTGTACTATTTGTTTACCGTATTCAAACCTCTTTCCCTTCATTTGAAAAATATGGTTTGGGAGACCAGTTGAGGAGAGCTGTTGTTTCCGTGTCTTCAAATTTTGTTGAAGGGAATGCCCGGTATTCCATAAAAGAACAGATACATTTCATTGAGATTGCCCTCGGATCGCTGATGGAAGTCTATTGCCAATTGACATTAGCGTACGATTTAAACTACATCAACATAGAGCAACTTAAACTCTGCAAAGAGAAAATAGAAGAAGTCTATAAACTGCTGAAAGGGATACGGTACCAAAAGATTAAACTGCTCCCACCAAACAGTCCCAAGTCTTAAGTCTTAAGTCCCAAGTCTCAAGTCCCAAGTCTTAAGTCTTAAGTCTTAAGTCCCAAGTCTTAAGTCTAAAATCTTAAGTCTAAAAAGTCTCAAATCTTAAGTCTCACATAATGTATCGTCTTCCCCTCCGCTAACCACATCTTCTCGTAAAACGTCTGCACCTCGGTCAACAAGGGGTCCGCGTTACCGGCGTAAACGTCGGGGATGTTCTCCAAAATTTCCCAGTCCTGCTCCTTTGCCGTCTCCAACAAATACTCGTACAGGAAGTCACTGTCGGACTTCAGGTGCAGGATACCGCCTTGCTCGGGAAAAATCGGACGGTACCAGTCGTTGACGAAGTGCGGACCGACCAGGCGTTTGCGTTCCTTCTTCTCCTGCGGGTCCGGGAAGGTGACCCAGATCTCGTCCACCTCGCCCGGCGCAAAATACCAGCCGATGTGGTCGATGGTGATGCGCAGGAAGGCCACGTTCGCCAAGCCCTGCTCTATCGCATCCTTGCAGCCGCGCCACAACCGCGCCCCCTTCCGGTCTATGCCGATATAGTTGCGCTCCGGCGACCGCCTCGCCATTGCTACGGTGTACTCGCCCTTGCCGCAGCCCAACTCCAACACGATGGGCCGGTCGTTGTGGAAGTAATCCTCCCGCCAACGCCCACGCAAGGGGAACTCCTTCCCTACCCTGTCGTATTCCGTATGCTGGAAAAGATTCCTAAATGTCGCGTTCTCCGCGAACCGCTCTAATTTATGTTTTGACATACTCTCTTCGTGTTCTTTCAGATTATTAATAATGCATTCTGATGCCTATATTACTACCCCGCCCTACGGGCACCCCTTCTAAAATAGAAGGGGAACTGGGTCAGCCGTACCGTCAGGCTAGAGACGCAAAATTTTGCGTCTCTACACCTAACTGCTAACCACCAATTGGTGATATGTTCCGTTGTTTTTCATCAGTTCCTCGTGGGTGCCCATCTCCACCAGGCGGCCGCTGTCGAGGACGCAGATGCAATCGGCGTGGCGGATGGTAGAGAGTCGGTGAGCGATAACGACCACCGTGCACTGTTTCGACAACGCCTCCACGGCCTCCTGCAGCAACCGCTCCGATTCCGTGTCCATCGCCGAGGTAGCCTCGTCCAAAACCAGAATCGGGGCTTTGCGCAAGACCGCCCGCGCAATGCTCACCCGCTGACGTTGTCCTCCCGACAAAGCCACGCCTCGGTCGCCCACCACGTGGTTGAAACCATCTGGCAGCGACATTACAAAGTCATAGATGTTGGCAGCTTTCGCAGCCGCCTCCACTTCCGCCATCGTGGCCTCGCAGCCCAAGGTGATATTGTGGAAGATCGTATCGTGGAAGAGCATCACATCCTGCGAAACGAGCGCGAACAACCGACGGTAATCCGTAACCTTGTATTCGTTCACCGGCACACCGTCCATAAGGATTTGCCCGCCCGTGACATCATAGAAACGCATCAGGAGGTCGGCAAGGGTGGTCTTTCCCGCCCCAGACTGTCCTACAAACGCCACCGTCTTCCCTTTCGGGATGGTCAGCGTAATATGGCGCAGCACGTCAGTATCCGTATCTGCATACGAGAACGAAACATCCTCGAACCGAATCTCATTCTCGAAACGGTTCACCGGTTGAGCGTCCGCCTTATCTTCTACCGTATCCGCAATGGCAAGAAACTCCTGAATACGGTCCAACGCTGCCTCGCCGCGACGATAGTCAGCGACGGCAGACGACAAGTTCGAGACCGGGGTGATAATCTGCGTGAAAAGCGCAATGTAGGTGATGAACAGCTCCGCCGTCAACGAAGAACGTTCCGAAAGTACTAACGTGCCGCCGATAACCAGCACCACCATCACAGAAGCTACCCCAAGAAATTCACTTAAGGGGTTAGCTAAATAGCTTTGGCGATACACTTTCTTCTGGTTGACATGGAACTCCTTGTTGAGGCGGCTGAACATCTGATAGGCCCGTTCCTGCGCGTTGAAACCGTATATCACCCGAAGGCCAGACAAGGTCTCTTCAACATGGGAGAGCAAGACACCCAAACGTTCCCGATAGGTTTTCGAGGAACGTTTCAGCAAATGAGACAGGAAACCGATGATGAGGAAAGCAGCCGGCATCAACAGAACCGCCCAAAGGGAAAGCTGGTAGTCAATGTAGAAGAGGAAAGAGAGATAGCAAAGCAACGCCACAGGGTCGGTGAGGAATTTCTGTATAGAGGTCAATACAGTATACTCCACCTCCTGCGTATCATTCACTGCACGTGTCACCGCATCGCCGCGACTCTGCTTGGTGAAATAGCCTAACGGGAGCGAAATCATCTTGTCATAAAGGCGGTTGCGAAGGCGATAGAGGAAATCGCTGCGCACGTGTGCCATCACCCACTGCGATCCATAGGCGGCGAGGTTTCGGAGGAAGAACAGCAACGCCGCACAGACAATCACCACCACCATCGAACGAGACAGGCTATCCAACGGCACAACCGCACCTACCTTTTCCATCACAAACGCCGACACCGGGCTCAACCCTTCCAACGTCCCCCTGAACAGCAGCTTCACGAACGGCTCGATCATCACGAAGACGAAGACCGTCAGCAAAACATACACTACATTCAGCAGGAACACAACGGCCAACCTACCGGAATATCGCTTAAAAAAAGATGTTTTTGACATTGAATTACCAAGCATTCGTCCAAATTCCCAAATCACAAATCACAAATCACAAATCACTGATTAAAAAAAAGGAGTTGCACGCGTTGTGCGCACAACTCCTTCGTATCATAGTTTGGATTGATTACTTCGCAAGGCGGGAGACAATCACTTTCTTCGTGATGACATCGGTGTCTGTACGGACAGTCATAATGTAGGAACCGACGGACAGGCTGTTGACATTGAACTCGAAGTAGTAGTTGTCGTTGTCGATGAAGATCTTACCATTGTAGACTTGCTTACCAGTGAGGCTGGTCAAGGTAACAGTGGCGTTACCGCTCATGTTGTGGACGCGAGCCTTAAGTGTGGTCTCGACGGCAGGAGCCGGGTTCGGCCAAACTTCCATGTCGGGAGCGACTTGCTCAACATCGCTGATAACAGGAGCCATTTCAGGAGCAACAACCTCATCATCGATAGGATCAGCAGAAACTGATGTGGCAGTACCGCCAACAGTGATATTGATAGAGTCGATAGCAAGCAACGTAACAGTGCCAGTCAAAGCTTTCTTACCGCCAATCTTCAGAAGGTCACCAGTACCACAGCTCGGGGAGTAGTAGTAGTTGTAGGTTTCTTCATGACTGGTAGCCATCAAGCGATAGACAATCTTATACTCACCACTGACACGGAACGGGACAACAGTAGCCGTGACTGCGGAATCCGGACGCTCAGCAAGGAACTTAAGATAGAAGTCATCGAAGTAGTCGTGACCAGAACCCTCGTTAAGCGTTGAATACGGGAAGTGGTTACCGTTATCAGCAGCAGTAGGATTAGCAACAGCGTAGTTGTAGTAGATGGTCTCAGTACGAGGAGCACCGTAGTTAGCGCACCAGCTCAACTCATTGGAAGTGACATACGGTTTGCCCGGGACACCCATAGCGGTAGGAGCAGTCTTGGTGCTGAGGTATTTACCAACCGTGACATTGGAAATCAACGTATCATTGTGGTAGATATCATACTCAACATAAACCAGCGGATTCGGCGTGTAGCACTTCGTGCCAATAGCCCACTTGTACTGGAGAGCCATACCCGTGTCAGCCAACGTGAAACTGTGAGTCTTCGTACCGCTCATGTCAGAGAAGATGAAGGACGGAGCATTGGTGATACGAATAATGGCAGGAGTAGAAGAAGTACCAACACAGTGCGTCGTGGGATCCTCAACGGTCACATAAACAGTATCGTGAGCGCTGCTCGGCGAAGTGCTGAGAGAGAAGGTAGGATCGAAGGTGTTGGAAGTAGAAGGAGTCGTAGGAACAGTAATACTCGGAGTAGCATCACCCACAACATTGAAGACATAGTTGATATAACCCGTGGAAGCAGTAAACGGAGTCGTCAGCGGCGCATCAGCGCAAGCCTCAGCAGGACCAGTGATGGTCGGGTTCGGACGCGGGTTGACCTTGATCTGGACAGAATCCTTCACGGAACCGCAAGCCTGACCATTGTCAGTGATCGTCACAACAAGCCACTTGTTATTGTCAGCATAGCTGTAAATAGTGGAAGCATCAACCGTAGCACCATTGACCGTGTAAGTCGTATCATACTTATCTTCATTACCATGATAGGTGACAGTATTGATAGCAGACTTAGGATCGATGGTTAAGCCTTCGCAGATAGCCGGGATTGAAGTCTTGACCGTAAGTTCAGGCTTATCGTTGACAGTCAAAGTGTAGCCAGTAGGAGTAGAATAGAAATCATCACCACAATTCGTCGCATAATGATATCTGACTTTTTGACCAATAGTGTTAATCACAGTAGCAAGAGTAGCAGGGGTCCAGGTAGAACCATTCAACACTTCCCAACCTTCGCTGGTAACAGTAGCCGTTCCAGTCCAAGAAGGAGCAGTGGCAACGAAGGCACCTAAGGTGTCACCCTTACAAGAAGCTTGATAAGTAGGAGCAGTGAAAGTATTCGTCAACACATTGATGGTCACGGAAGCCGTAGTAGTACCACAACAATTCGTAACAGAATGCGTCAAAGTACCTCCATCATAACCTAAGGTTACGAGATCATTAAAGGTAATAGTGGAGCTGCTAGGATTAGTCCATGTCATAGTCGTAGAAGCATCAGCTTTGGTGAAAGTCCAAGTTTCAGAATTCGATGCAGCAGGACTGCAATTGTAGCTCATAGTATTGGTGGTCAGAGTATTCCAAACATAAGAACTCGGGCACTGCGTACCAATTGCGAGAGAAACAGTCGGATCCGTGGCAAGCGTGATGTCAAAGAACGTTGTATCATTACCGCAGAAGCCATGAGCGAAGTAACCGACGTGTGCAACGTTCGGGCAAATAGCAGCCGCCTTGATCTCATTAAACGTAGCAGCAGCGTATGCGCCAGAAGTACCTCTCAACACCCAACCGGAATCACAAGTAGTAGCATCGTAAGGTTCATTCCAAGTGATCGTCATAGCGGGCATTGTTGTGAAGGCGGAAGAACACTGATTAATGTCAGTATGAGCCGTCACAACGGGCTTAGCGTTCACATGAATCGTCACAGGATTGGAGATGATCTGCGTGTAGCAGGTGTTGCTAGCCACAACATACACTTTTTCGCCATTCATAGATCTGTTAATAAACGTGTAAGAAAGCGTGATGGCATCATCAGATGACGGAGCAGGATTAGCACCAAGCATATGATACCATGTCAGCGTGCTGTAGTTGGCAGGAGTAATACCCGTGAAATCAGCAAGGGTCATCTGATCGTTCACGCAGTAGGTATGGTTGTTGGCAAGACCCGTAATCATAGCGGTATCCACATTGAGCGTATTAGTAGAAGTAACAGCATCACAGAAACCATTGGTGTTCACAACTTCAAGCGTAAGAGTCTTATTGTCGTAAGACCACGGAGTGACAATGCCAGAGAAGGTAATTGTCTGGTTCAAACCGTTGAAGGTCGTGGTGGCCAACGGAGTGGTGTTACCCTCAATGTACAGCTTAGCCGTGGCTTGCGTACCGTAAGAGGAAACATTAGCCGTGAAATCATAGGTCTTGGAAGCACAATACGGGTTGCTCACATTGAACGTGTTGATAGAGGGTTTCTTGTAAACTTTGTCATGCAGATCGAGAATCTCCTCATCAGTACCACAGCTGTTCTCGGCAACACGCTTAATCGTGTGAGTGGTCACATAGTCGTAGGTGAGCTCAGGATCGGTAGTAACCTCGGCATAAGGACTGGAACCCTTGTAGAGGGATAACCATTTCTGAGTGCCAGAGTATGTAGCGAATCTCGGAGAACTTTCATTATACATAAGGTATCTTCCAGAATAGGCAACATTCTCAACTCTAGTATTTGCACCAGTAATAGTAATATTCCACTTAGCTCTGTCAGCAGTATTGGTATTGACCAATTCAACCTCATTAGCAGAACCGCCAACACCAGCAATATACTTACCAATAGCAGCATTGTAGAACGAATAGGTATTATCAGAATTCTTAACAAGAGTCCAAATGTTAGAAGCAGGAGGATTGGACAATTCAACCGTTGTACCAGCTTGAAGTGCAACACCAGAAGAAACAGTTGTATTGAGCATCACACGATCACCATTAGCATTAGTAATAACATAATTGCCCTCAGTAATATCAGCAACTGCGGTAACCTTAGTATAAGTACCAGTACCAACAGCGGCATACCACTTCTCAGTACCCGTTTGACCATTCCATTCCACAGTGTAGCCTGCGAAGTCAGAAAGATGTTTATGCTCATCTTCGCAGAACGCAGCAACGGTCGGGGTACCGGTGAACTCAGGAGCAGCAATCAGGGTGATGTTGTAAGTCACAATACTGTCGCAACCTGTGAGAACGCTGGTGTAAGTATGCACGCGAGTGGTTGAGTACGGATACGTTGCAGTTGTAGGTTTCGTAATCACCTCACCGTAAGGCAGCGTGCAGCTGACACACTGATCGGTCAGATCAACCGTCACATGAGCGATACGCTTGAAGGACACAGGCAGAGAGTAGATAATGGAAGGACAACCGAACTTGCTGTTCGCACGGACACAGAAGGTGATGTTGTCGGGAGTAATGGTGTCACCCTTGATATAGAAATCGGCGAAACCAGTGCCGGCAATGAACGCGGGCAGAGTCCACTCAATGGAAGTAGTATCGAGCACAACCTCTGTAGAGTTAAGAGCATGAACAGCAATATGCAGCTCCTCATTCTCGCAGTAAGCGTTAGTGTGATCCGTAGCAGCATCAACACCGTTGATTGTGAACTTGAGCTGCGGATTCGGGTGGATAGCCACATTCACCGTCTTGCTGTAGGTGCAGCCGGTAGCGGTATTGGTAGCCGTGAAGATATAGTCGCAACCGTTCACAACATAGTGGTTGGTCTGGACATCAATGCAAGCCGTGTTAGAGGCGTGAGGATTGGCGCAAGGAGCATACCAGCCGTATGTGTAAATGTTGGACGGGTTGCAGGTGTCATTGACAGTACCGCAGAGTTGGATACCGGCGGCATCGTAGCAGTAGTCGAATTGGTCACCACAAACGCCATTGTTGTCACAGATTGTGAGAACCGGGGCGCAGCTGTCGGTGGCGCTCACCGCAACGGGCTTGCTCAACAAACACTGCATCGTGGTGTCTTTCACATAGACATTATAAGTACCATCCTTCAAAGCGGTAAAGGTCGGGCTGGTTTGATAGGTAATACCGTCCAAGCTGTAAGCGAACACGGCATCCGGGTTCGTGCTGGTCGGGTTGACAACCGTGATGGAACCGTTACCAACAGTAGAGGTACCGCAGATATAGTTAGCCGTTGTCGTGTAGTCGAAATCAACCGTGTAGTAGTCATTCGTGACGGTTATGTCAGCAGCGGTAGTACATCCCGTAAGGGTGTCAAGCGCAACCACGTGATAGGCACCAGCAGCCAACCAGTACTTGGTGTGGGTCAGCGGGAGGTCGTAAGGAACAGTCATCTCGTTGCCAGCGGCATCGTAGAACTTGTACACATACGGATGAGCAGCCGTCTCGTGCGGGGCGACAATCTTGATCGTACCATCGCCGGGTTTCTCGAACGTGGGCTCACACATGTGGTTCGGGGTCATCGTCAGCTGCATAGCAGGAGCTTGATACTGTTGAACCGTAACCGTATCAGTGGCGGAGCAACCGTATGTGGTAACACCCTTCACTGTATAGTCACCACTTGCCATACCGTTGAAGACAACCGTGTTGCTGGAGGTAAGGGTATCCTTAGTGAAGGAACCGCTTGTAATCTGGTAAGAAGCCATCGTAACGGAGGTCTTCGTATTCTTAGCAGTAATCGTACCAAGATCCGCAACACATGAAGGATTCATAGTGGAAGTGGCCGTAATAGTGGGATTGGTAGTGACTTTCGTGACATCAACTGTCTTAGTTGCACGGCAATAGTTGTTGCCAATACCCTCAATAAAATAGGTAGCATCATACAAAGGACTCCAAGAATGAGCGGTAGATCTATAATCAATCGTATCGTATGAGAACGTACCGATCTTCTTAAGCAATGAGAGCTGACGGAAGTTAGAAGAGTTGGTCACTGTAATTGAACCGTCGGCGGTATCAATTGAACAGTAATGGTTCGGAGTCATGGAATGATTGATAGTAGGAGTGGTGGTGTTAGTACCGACCGAAACGGTCTTAGGAGTAAGAGTGCTGCAACCAGTAGCAGGATTGTAAGCAACAATCTTATACGTAGTAGGAGCGAGGTTCTTAATGGGGTTGTTCGAAGAATTGAGCGTATCATTAAGAATCGTGTCATTAGCGATAGTATAAACCGTGTAATGCCAATTAGCACTTGAGGTTATATTGATCTGACCGTTAAAGACATTTTCAGGGTTATTGTTATAAGAAGTGTTAACACAGTTCGTGTTAGCAGACGGAGTCGCTGCCACTTCAGGTCTCGTAGCAATGTCAGTAAGATTGAAAATAGTATCTTTAACGCAATGCGTAACCGTATTCACAGAATGGATTCTATATTGACCAACGGAGAGGCCGCTATAGCTGACACCTGTACCAACAAGTGAATCATTGGCAGTATAATAGAGTGAATAGGCATAATTGGCGCGAGGAGTAATGGTGATGGTACCATTATCGTTCGTGCAAACAGACACATCAGTCTTAGTGAAAACAGTGGGCTCAAGACCTTGTCTTGCATCGGGGATAATGTAGGGCTGGTGAACTCTCTCACAGCCTTCATCCGTGATAACCGTCAACTGATACGAAGTCGGACGCAAAGAATCGAACACGATGGTGTTCCAAGGAGTCGTCTGGTGCACCGGGACGTCAGAGATCTTTGTGATAGCCGGAGAAGCGTGATCAAGAGGCTCGAGAATGTAAACGTATGCGTTCGGTGTAGTGTCAACAGCCAAAGCACCATTGTAACGCTCGCAGAGAGTGTTCGGCCAAGTGCGGACGATCGGATCAGCACCCTGGAACTTCACATAGAGGTCAGCGGTGGCAGAAGCAGTACAACCAAGGCCGTCAACAACATTCACCTTGTATTGATACACACCAGCCTCAAGAGCTTGCTGCACGGTGAGCGTGGCAGCGTTATGGACGGTCGGAATCGTAGCGGTGGAGCCGGTGGGCTTCACAATGAGTTCCCAATTGTAGGTCTCAGAACCGGCAGGAAGCTCATTCACAACAGTGGCAGTATAGTCAACGCCCGTAGTGAGAATTTCCTCCTGGCAGAGAGAATCGATGGTCGGGGTAATCGTGACAGCCAGAACATCCGTGGGTTTGAGGACATTCACGTTGAGAGTGGCAGTCTTACCGCAGGGGTTCTTAACGGTGATGGTGACAACCTGAGAATTTTCAGTCAGCAGTGTATTCTTAGCAGGAGACTGAGAGTACCAGTCGGAGCGCTCAATCGTACCGAAAGCGTCGGAATACTTAATCTGAGAGAAGGTGTAGCACTCATCCTGAACGAGGGCGGCATCAACGAGATCCTTGAAGTCGGGGATTCTGAAGACGCAACCAGCCTGCTTCTCAACCGTGGTGTCAGCAATAGTGCCGATGAATTGCGGGCCAGCAGTGGCAACGTCAATGGTGTCGTGAGCAATGCCAACGCACTGACGGTCATCCGTGACAACCACATAGTAAGGATAAATAGTATCGCAATATTCAGGAGTGATAGTCACCCAAGTACGGGCAGAATCAGAGTGGATGTTCACACTCTCACCAACCCATTGATATGCGTTGGCAGCAACAGTCTGACCCGCAACCGGGTTGACGATCTCAGCTCTCACGGTAAGGTTACCGTAGGTCGGGCAGTAAGGCTCAGTCTGGCCATTCAGCACGATGTGGTTGATGACCACATTCGGGAGGGCGCGGACATTGACATTAATGGGTTCAGACTCGGCAGAGCAGCCGTTGCGGTCAGTGACAGTCATCACGAACACATAGTCGCCAGGGGCATCGAAGGTAATGTTTGTTGTAAGAGCGGCGTCATCGCTGAAGTGGACACCGGTCTTGCCGTTCTTTTCGCTCCACTTGTAGGTGTAAGGCACGAACGGACCCATAATGGTATCGTCCTTAATAAAGCTAGGATCGAAGGTCATGTGCACCGTGTCGTTGAAGCAGATATTGGCATTCGCAGTGATACCGTTGGGCAAAATTTGGATTTTGTCAGGACGGTCAATGTAGATAACCAGTTGTTTTTTGCTGTTACCGCATCTGTCGGTAATCGTAGCTTCAACAGTGAGGTGGTTTCTCTCCAAGAAGATATTGGTCTTGCCAATCGGAGACTCGTTGGTGTTCTCCCAGTTGAACTTCAGCGTGCTCATCAGGTAAGCGCTGTCGGTGCAGTTGTCATAGACAAACGGAGCAACGGCATTGACGAAGTCCATGCTGTCGGGAGAGTTAAACGTGCAGTTGCCACCCTCGACGGGCATCAAACGCACATACGGGAAGGTACCGTTAGCGGCAACGAATTGAGGTTTCTCGTTATCCTGGGTCATGAACACATGGGTGAAGGTGACAGGGTTACCGCAGTGATCCTTAATCGTATAGGTTCTGGTGACAACCTCGTGGCAGGTCGTGTCAGAAATGCTGTTCACAACGCTGGTCACGCCATCTATGTGGAGGAACTGATGGTCGCAATTGTCGCTGAACGTGACATTGGCACCAGCCTCAAGCTCGGCAACCGTCGTGTAAATAGGAGCATTGGTCGTATTAAGATGACAAGCATTAACGTTCGTCGTCACAGTAGCCACGCTCACCGTAGGATTAACGGTATCGTTGGCGATGTAGTTGAAGGAAACAGGAGCGGACTTACAGCCGTGACCGTCAATCACGTAAGCGGTGGTGGTGTAGGCCGTTTTACAGCTGTCAGTGGGATCCATCTGATAGTAAGCATACTGGTTCTTCGCGCTCGTGGTGAAACCTTCGCTCTCAACATAGAACTTAATGTTGTTACGATAACCGTAAACATTTCTGCTTCCTTTTGCAATGTCAGCAGGATTAGGAGCTAAACCATCAGCCGTAGCATACATGGCTGCCTGACTCTTTGCAGTTGCCAGAAATTTGACTCCACTTGCATAACCGTTTGTTTGATCGTGAACAACAACGACAAGGTTCTTAGATCCATCGTATTGATAAGGTGTAGTGAACGGAACTTCAAGCCACTCCTCAGTGCTCTTTCTGCAATCAAGCTGACCTTGATAAACCAGTTGCATACCCTCAGTACACCACTCTTTTCCATAAGTTGAATTAGTGCTGAAAGTTTCATCATCAGAAAGGGCGAGATAGATTTTTACATCTCTCACATAATTGGCAAGCGTACCTGTTGTTGCATTCTGGAAAGCAATCTTCGAAATGATGCCAGTACCGACTTCCGCAGGAGTGAAAATCTGCTGGCTGTACGTTCTTTTGTTATAAGAATTCAAAGGAAGATACGAACTGTTATATGTACCAGTTCCAACAGTCTTCACCTGCATCGCAGTAGCGGGAACTCTTGTACCATCAAGTTTGACTTCCGTCACATCACCACCCCAACGGTATGTGTAATCGGGAGCGCTGTAGCTGGTGCCGTTGTTAATCGTCACCTGCATCTCCACTTCGGAACCCGGGCAATAGACCGTCTTGGAAATACTCGGAGCCAAGACCGGGGTCTGATACAACTTCACCGTGATGAAGCTGAAGTTGGGAGACTCGCAATCCAACACGGGATCGTATGACGTGGCGAAGAAGTAGAGTACGGTGTCCTTGTTCGTGGAAGGAACAAAGTCCGCCAAATTCACCGCAAGGTTATTGCCCTGACCCGGAATTCTGGTGTTGGTGTCAAGGTTGGCCAGCTTGCGATAGTTCGGAAAATTCGGAATCCATTGATACCAGGAAGAACCATCGGCAGCATTCATCTTTCTATACCAACGGGTCGTGGTAGCGCATCTCGGGTCTGGCGTGGAGGTGGCGGTGAACTGGAGTGTATTGTCAGCCGCAATCCAATCCAAGCAGAACTCGACATTCGGAGCCGCGATGGTCGGGACCTGCATCTCCACGAAAGTGATGGTGAGGGTCACAGGATTGCCCGTGCAAAGGGTGTCAACACCGCAAATGCTGTACACGTTCTGTTGCAGCACCTGATAGGTATGCGTACCAAGGTTGTTGTTCAGTGTGGGGAATTCACGTCTCCAATCCGGATTTGATGCAGTGCCATGATTCCACAAGAAATAGTGGTCAGAGGCATATTGCAGATCTTGTTGGTCAAAAGAAATCATCTGAGCCAACTGAGCAGTCGTGAAGGACTCGCAGCGGCAGAAGGTATCAACAGCTTTGTTAACCACCACTTGCGGGGTGTGTCTCTCATAGAAATGGAATTTGTAAATGCTGTCAGCCTGGAAGTATTTGCAGTTCGTACCATCGAACACATATTGACCGAACACGACATTGGTGTCGGGAGTGGTTTGGGTGAAGGTGTAGGCAGGACGTCCGGTAGTGAAAGTTTCGTTCTCACAAACTTCCATGCAAGTTTCGCCGAAGGAGGGGAAGTTGATCACATCCTCTGCGATGACATTGCCGCAGCAGGACTGATGACCGCCTATGAAGTCGGTAGTCTCATTCTGATTCCAGTTAAGGTTCATGTAGGGAGTACCGCCAACGCGCTCACGAATGCGCATGACGAGTTTGTAGTCACCGACCTGTTTCCATTTGATTTGGACAATGTTACGGGTCTGCATAAAGAAATCGAGGTAGAAATAGTCAAGAGCTTCGGTGTAAATGTGGTTGAGGCCCATGGCGGGGACAACCTCGTTCAGCTGGGTCAAAACGCTAACGGGGTAACCCTGCTGCACTTGCAGTGCGCCGGGGTAGTTCGTCGGGACATGGCATCCCGTGTTCAAACCGTGGATGGAGTCGTACAGGGTGTAGCCGCTCGGATTCACCGGTTCGCAGTAACCGAATCCGTCGTTCACCTGGCCGCCCAACCAACCGATGGACTGGCATGCGCCATACTGGTTCAGCTGGTTGTAAAACGTGTAGATGCTGAACTCCATGTAATCAGACAGGTTGTCGTTGATGGTGTCACCATCGCGGATAACCAACCAGTCGATAGACACCTTTGTCTTGGGGTCCAATCCGCACGTGTTGCAGAAATGGAGCTCGTACAACTCCGTCTGACCAGGATGGGCGTTGCCCAGATACTGGCCGGTAGAGCCATACCAAAGCTGACCCAGGGTATGGGTCAATGGCAGATCGCCCGTGTTGGGCATGTCAGCCGGCAAGTTCGCAATCTCGTGGATTGTGGTCGGTTGCAGGTTCTCGATCCAGAACCCGCTTGCACAGCTGCTACCAGTGTTGCTTTGCGCCTGCGTGCTGAAGCTCAAGAGCCCCAGCAGAATGCTTAAAAAGCAAATTGATAATAGTTTTTTCATACCGTTTTTGTTTAATTTGTAATTTATATTATTTATTTTTCTCTCTTTGAATTCGTTTTTCTGCCTTTAAGTCAACACTATACATTACTTTACATTATACATAATTTTTAACCTGCAAAAATACATTTTTTTTTCATTGTTTGTCTTTTCGCGGTATTTTTTTTCTATTTTTTTGAAAAATTATCTAACACACTTATATTCAGTAAATTACATTATTATGTTTAGTTATCAATATTTATCAACACGGTATTAACAGCACTGCCAACCTCGCGAGTTCCTCTCTTTTTGGGCTTTTACCGCTAATCTGTTATACGATTCAGGGGTAGAATGGTTACACGAGTGGAGACTTGAGACTTGGGACTTGAGACTTGGGACTTGAGACTTGAGACTTGAGACTTGGGACTTAAGACTTGAATCCTGAATCTTGAATCTTGGAACCTGGAACCTGAAAACTGAAACTCGAATCCTGGAACTTGTTACAATATAACTGTTGTATATATTATACATAAGAAAAGCCCGAGGTTTCCCTCAGGCCAAAAAGTCTCAAGTCTCAAGTCTTACGTCTCTCACCTCACCGCACAATCTTGAATTCCGTGCGGCGGTTGGCGGCGCGGCCGTCGTCGGTGTCGTTGCTGGCCACGGGCACGCGCTTGCCGTAACCCTTGTACTGGAGACGGTCGGCGGGGATGCCTTTCGAGACGAGGTAGTCATAGACGGCCTTGGCCCGGTTCTCGGAGAGACGGTCGTTGTAGTCGTCGCTGCCCTGGTCATCGGTGTGGCCGCCGATCTCAATGCGGATAGTGTTCGTGCGCAGGTAGGCGGCCAACTTGTCGAGCTCCACAAACGACTCGGGCTTCAGCTCCGCCTTGTCGAAGTCGAAGAAGACGTTGCGCAAGGTGACGACCGTACCCACGTCGGTGGGCTGCAAGTTAATGTCCTTGAGGTAGGGTTCCAACTCGGTATAAGAACGTTCCACCTGGAAGTTCTCGGAGTAGAAGGGGTAGTCGGGATGGGAGACGTTAAGCAGCACGTTGCCGCCGGTGTGGATGCAGGCCAAGTAGCCTCCGGTTTGCGGATCGGAGGTGGTGGCGGTAAGCAGTTGCTTGGTGTGGAGGTCGATCATCTCGATGCGCGCCGACAGCGGATCGCCGGAGAAGGCGTCGCGCACATGACCCTTGATGTAGGTGACGGGGTTAGGACGCAAGCCGTCATCGAGGACGAAGCTGTAGAGGTCGAGGCCGCCGTATCCGCCATCCTTGTCGGAGGAGATGTAAGCCATCGTACCGGCCGCGTTGATGAAGATGTTGATTTCATCGGCGGGCGAGTTGATGGGATAGCCCATGTTCTGCGGCTCACTCCAGCTGCCGTCAGCCTGCAAGGTCGTGTAGTAGAGGTCGTAACCGCCCATGCCGGTGCGGCCATTGGAGGCGAAGTAGAGGGTGCGGCCGTCACTATGAATAAACGGCGCCGCATCGTCGCCCGGGGTGTTGACCGCAGAGCCGAGGTTCTCGGGAATGGAGAACTCGCCCTCGGCAGTCATCGTGGTCTTCCAGATGTCCATGCCCCCGAATCCGCCGGGACGGTTGGAGGCGAAATAGACGGTCATGCCGTCGGTGCCCATGGTAGGCTGGCTTTCCCAAGCCTGTGTGTTCACGGGTGCTCCGAAATTGCGGGGCCGCGACCAACGCTCGCCCATGCGCTTGGCCCAGTAGAGGTCGCAGCTGCCCATACCGTAGTCGGCATCGCACATGGTGTAGAGAAGATACTTGCCGTCGGGCGAGAGACATTGCGCCCCTTCGTTGTAGCCAGTCTTCACAGGTGCGCCGAGCGGCTCGCGGGGTTGCCAATCACCGCCGACCTTGCGACTCGCGTACAAATCTTCCTCGTTGAGGCAGAAGGCACAGACGGTACCGTTGTCGCGCGGCCGCTTGACGGTGAACACAATCTGCTCGTCATCGGCGGTGATGGCCGCCAAGTACTCGTCCCACTCGGAGTTAATGCCGCCGCCGAGGTTCACCAGCTCGAAACTGCGCGGATGCTTCACCGCCTCTATGGCGAACTGGCAGTTGGCGATGGTCCGCTGCGCCTCAGGGAGCACGTCGGAATACTGCAGTCCCTTTTGCAGGAAAAGCTGCAGGGTCTTCAGCGCGTACTCGTAAGCACCGCACTTCGCGCCCTCATTGCCGACAATGAAGTAGAGCATCGGATCCGGCTCGCCGATCAGGTCGATGGCACGCTGGTAGCAGCGCATCGCCGAGTCGGACTGGAGGCGGAAGTTGTAGATGTCGCCCTTCATGATGTAGAGGTCCGCGTAGTTGGGATCTTTGGCCTGCGCCTGGTTGAGATAGCCCATCGCCTTGTCAAAGTCCTGATTGTTCATCGCCTGCCCGGCCTTCTCGCACAGCGCGGCGGCCTTGGAGGGTTTCTGGGCGGTGGTAATCATCGGAGCGATGACGCACATTAATATTATATATACTATTGTTATTTTATGGGACATCGGAGTGGGGTTTCAGGATTCAGGATTCAGGATTCAGGTTTCAGGATTCAGGTTTCAGGTTTCAGGTTTCAAGTTCCAAGTCTTAAGTCTCAAGTCTTAAGTCTTAAGTCTTAAGTCTTAAGTCTTAAGTCTTAAGTCTCAAGTCTTAAGTCTAAAGTCTCAAATCTAAAGTCTTTTCGCTTTTTCCCAATACTCGTCCATTTCCGGAAGAGACATTTCGGTGAGGCGGCGGCCGTCTTCCTTTACCATCTGTTCGAGGAGTTGGAAGCGGCGCATGAATTTGCGGTTGGCCTTTTCGAGGGCGTCTTCGGGGTGGATGTTGAGGAAACGGGCGTAGTTGACGAGGGCGAAGAGCACATCGCCGAACTCATCCTCCATCGCCGCTTGATTGTCGTTGAGGACTTCGACTTGAAGCTCCTCAAGTTCCTCCTGCACTTTGTCCCAAACCTGGTCGCGGTTGTCCCAGTCGAAACCGACACCGGCACACTTGTCCTGGATACGGTAGGCTTTGGTGATGGCGGGCATACCGGAGGGGATGCCGCCCAACACGGAGCGGTTGCCCTCGGTCTGCAGCTTGATCTTCTCCCAATTGTCGTGCACCTGCTCGGCGGAGTCGGCCTTCACCTCGCCATAGATATGCGGGTGACGGCGTATCAGCTTATCACACAACTTGTTGAGAACATCCGTAATATTGAAGAGTCCCATTTCGGAGGCTACTTTGGCGTAGAAGACGATGTGCAGCTGGAGGTCGCCGAGCTCTTTGCACATATCCGGATAGTCCTTGTCCATGATGGCGTCGGCGAGCTCGAAGGTCTCCTCCACGGTGAGATTGCGCAGCGTCTCGAAGGTCTGCGCGCGGTCCCACGGGCACTTCTCGCGCAGCTCATCCATCACCTCCAGGAGGTGACGGAAGGCGGCGAGGGATTCGGTGTATTTGTCGGTTTTGTTCATTTGTGATTATTCGTTTCGAACGCGGTCTTCGTAGAGACGCAAAATTTTGCGTCTCTACATCCCGTATTATTCAACATTCATCGTATTAATACGCGCGGGCGAACAACACTCTCTCGTGCGAGGGTTTGCCGGTGAGGATGCACTTGCCTTCTTCCTTCGGATTGTTGAAGGGGATGCAGCGGATGGTCGCCTTGCAGAGATCCTTGATCTTCTCCTCGGTTTCGGGGGTGCCGTCCCAGTGGGCATAGACGAAACCGGGCTTGTTGTCGAGCAGATCGACGAATTCATCCCAGGTGTCGGCTTTGTAGGTATGTTCCTCCCTGAATTTCAGGGCTTTGTTGAAGAGGTTCTGCTGGATTTCGTCGAGGAGTTTCTGAATATGCTCAACGAGCGAGTCGAAGGAAATATTGTATTTCTCCATCGTATCGCGGCGGGCAACCTCAGCTTCGTTGTTCTCCAAATCTTTCGGTCCGATGGCCACGCGCACGGGCACGCCCTTGAGTTCGTACTCGTTGAACTTCCAACCGGAACGCTTGGTGTCGTCGTTGTCGAACTTCACGGAGATGCCGAGGGCCTTGAGTTGCTGCACAAGTGTATCTGCCTTTGCTGCAATCTGTTGACGTTGTTCGTCGCTCTTGTAGATCGGCACGATGACCACTTGGATGGGGGCGAGCACAGGCGGAAGAACGAGACCGTTGTCATCGGAGTGGGTCATAATGAGGGCACCGATGAGTCGGGTGGAGACGCCCCAGGAGGTGGCCCACACATATTCGAGTTCGTTCTGTTGGTTGAGGAACTTCACGTCGAAAGCCTTGGCGAAATTCTGTCCGAGGAAGTGGGAGGTGCCGGCCTGCAAAGCCTTGCCGTCCTGCATCAATGCCTCGATGCAGTAGGTGTCGAGGGCGCCGCCGAAACGTTCGTTCGGGGATTTCACACCCATAATGACGGGGATGGCCATGTGTTTCTCCGCGAAATCGGCATACACGTGAATCATCTTGTCGGTCTCTTCGAGAGCTTCCTCACGGGTGGCGTGGGCGGTATGACCTTCCTGCCAGAGGAACTCGGCAGTGCGGAGGAAGAGGCGGGTGCGCATCTCCCAACGAACTACGTTAGCCCACTGGTTGCAAAGGATGGGCAGGTCGCGATAGGATTGAATCCAGTTTTTGTAGGTATCCCAGATGATGGTCTCGGACGTGGGGCGCACGATGAGCTCTTCTTCAAGTTTCGCGTCGGGATCGACAACGACACCGCCGCCGTTTGGATCGTTCTTCAGACGATAGTGGGTGACCACTGCGCACTCCTTGGCGAAACCTTCCACATGACTGGCTTCGCGGCTGAAGAATGATTTCGGGATAAAAATCGGGAAATAGGCGTTGGAATGGCCTGTATCTTTAAACATTTGGTCCAACTGGCGCTGCATTTTCTCCCAAATCGCGTAGCCGTAAGGCTTAATCACCATACATCCGCGCACGGAGGAGTTCTCCGCCAAGTCCGCTTTCTTCACAATGTCGTTGTACCACTGCGAATAATTCTCTGCTCTTGAACAAAAATTTTTTGCCATAAAAACTGATATAAATTAACTTTTTAGTACTTTTGCCGTCTATTTGAAAATTAAGGTGCAAAAATAAAAAAATAAGAGATAAGGAGGACATTATGAAGAAACAAATTTTAATCGTTTTAAGCGTCATAACAGGCTTATTAGCAGCCTGTTCCACTGCAAATTTCGCCTATTACGATGATATATACACGTCCACGGGCGAAAAAGCCGTCCAGAAGGCGGCCCCAAGCGCCGCGCAAACGTCTGCCGCAACCGCTGCAGACGGCACAACCTTGGTGGCCGACTCCATCATCTACGAGACCGACGAGAACGGCAACCTGCTGCGCACGCTGACCTACTATCCGGGCAGTTCGGAGCCGGTCATCACGAACTATACGGAGGTAGCCGATTCGACGGCTGGAGCGGCCGCCGGCAGTTACGGCTACAATCCCGATGACTACTACGATTATAGTTACAGTTCCCGACTCCGCAGATTTCACACCGGTGTTTCTCTGGGGTTTGGTTACTACGACCCCTACTTCACAAACATGTACTGGTACGACTATGCTCCCGCCAGCTGGGGCTTAAGCATTTACCTGGGTTACAACTGGTGGTGGCCGGGCTACTACTACCGTCCCTACTACTATTCTCCCTACTGGTATGACTACGGTTTCCGCTACGGTTGGGGCTGGTACGGTCCGCATTACGCGTGCTGCGGTCCCTGGTATCACCCGCACCATCATCACGGCCCCGAGCCCATCGACTACTACCATAACCACCACGACCCGAACCACGCCTACTACTACGGCCACCGCAACAACATCGGCCCGTCAGTGGGCAATGGTGACAGAGGAGATCGTCCGGACAGAAGCGGCGACAACACAAACAGACCTTTGGCGGGCGGCCACGGCAACGGCGAGACCAACAACCACTACTCGGTGACTTCCTCGCCGGTGGCCTTCAACCAACGCTACGACAATATCGTTGCCGGAACCACGGGCACAGGTAGTGCGGGTGGCAGCGGCAACAGCGGCAACAATCCCTCCAGCAATGGTGGCAGAACCGTCACGAGTGCACGCTCCGAGGCCATCAAAAAACCTGACAATCAGAGACCTGCGCAAGTAAACCCACAACCCGTCCACACAGGCACAAGCACCAGCCCCACGAATGCCTCTTCGGTCAGCAGACCGGCTTCTTCCACAGTGACTGCCCCCAGAACGGATGCCCAATCTTCCACTCCCAGCGCAAATACCACCACTACGGTCACTCGTCCGGCAGCTACCAGCACCACGACCAGACCTGCCGCATCCGCCTCCTCGCAATCCACCGGAACGGTTACGCGCACTGTGGTGCGACCCTCCAACGTGAACACACGTCCGACCAACAACTCCGGCAACCGTCCCACAAGTACCACTCGCCCGTCTTCATCAACATCTTATCCTTCAGGAAATTACAATTCTCGTCCCAGCTCGTCAAGCACGGCCCGCCCGAGCAGCTCCCCCACAAGCAACAGCGGTTCCTACAACCGTCCGTCCTCTTCCAGCACGCCGAGCAGCCGTCCCAGCTACAGTTCGCCCTCATCCAACAACCGTCCCTCCACCTCCTCGTCCAGCAGTAGCCGCTCCAGCTACAGCAGCCCGTCCAGCAGCCGTTCCTCCTCTTCCAGCATCAGCCGTTCCAGCTATAGCAGCGGTTCATCCCGCAGCAGCTCAAGCTCTTACAGCGGCGGCGGTCGCAGCGGCGGCGGTTTTTCCGGCGGTGGTGGACATTCCGGTGGTGGTCACAGCGGTGGCCGTCGATAGACTTAAGACTTAAGACTTAAGACTTAAGACTTGAATCCTGAATCTTGAATCTTGAATCCTGAATTCTGAGAATAATAATAAAACAACGAAATCCTTGACAAATTATCAAGACTTGGCGTATGACCCCAAAAAAGTCTAAAGTCTTACGTCTCAAGTCTATAAAACAAAGAAAATGAAAAGAATCGCAACAATCATCATCGTGATTATGGCCCTGTGCGGTGCGGTGCGCGCCCAGGGCGACTACGAGGCGCTCACCTTCTCGCAGGCCGACTATTGGGGCACTGCGCGCTTCATGGGTGCGGGCGGCGCATTCGGTGCCACCGGCGGCGACTTCTCTGCGCTGAGCACCAACCCGGCCTCCATTGGCCTCTACAAACGCTATGAAACGACGGTCTCTCCGATGCAGCTCAACTTCGGCTACACCGACACCTGGTACAACGGCGACAAGAGCTCCGCGCAAAAGTTCAAATACACCGTTCCGCAGGCCGGTATCGTGATGGCGCACGACATCAACCGCAACAACGGCTGGAAAAAGTGGCAGTTCGGATTCGGCTACAACCGCATCATGGACTTCAACCAGACACTTCGCGCCAACACGGAGATTAACAGCACCATAGGTGACGCTATTGCGGCTCACGCCGACGGCACCTACTACGGAAACCTTACCGGCGATGCCTCTCTGGCTTGGTACGGTTGGCTCATCGACACCTTGGCGGGTGACCAAAGCCACTACCAAGGCTTTTATCGCGGGTATAACATTAACCAGTCGGCCCTTGTGGTGCGGAGCGGCGGCATCAACGAGATGCAATTCGCCGTCGGCGGCAACTACAACGACAAACTCTATATCGGCGCGACTCTCGGCTTCTCGTTCCTCGACTTTAAGGAGAACACAACCTACCAAGAGACTCCTGCCGACGCAGACGACCTCTTCAACGTTAAAAGCTACACGCTCTATTCTACCCAACGGAATTCCGGTACCGGTGTCAACCTGAAACTCGGCGTTATCTATCAACCTGCTGATTTCGTGCGTATTGGCGCATCTTTCCACACCCCGACCTATTACTGGAAAATTCGTGACTACTTCTCCCGCGAACTCGACACAAGATTCGCCTATCCGCTCGACAACGGCGCCACGAGTTTGAACTACAGCTATGAAAACTCCAACGTTTTCTCCCTGACCACCCCGCTGAAGTTCAACGTGGATGCATCGTTCCTCATCGCCAAGCGCGCGTTCATTGCCGCCGAGTATGAGTTCCAAAACTACGGAATGGCCTCGATGTATGCCGACAATTACGACTATGTTGTAGAAAATGAGGCGATTAAAGACAAATACGGGGCAGCGCACAGCATGCGTGTGGGCGCTGAAGTCAACATCACGCAAGGATTCGCCCTCCGCGCAGGCTATCGGTTGAGAACTTCACCCTACAAGCTGACGGAAAGTCCCTACAACAACACCACGCACTTCATCTCCGCCGGTCTGGGCTTCAAAGGCAAAGTCATGTTCTTCGACCTCGCCTACGTACTGCGCATGTGCAAGGATTCCTACTGGTTGTACGATGCCTACGGCACCCCCTGCAACTACGCGGCCAAGACCCACAGCGTGGTGGCCACCATCGGATGCAAGTTCTGAGACTTGAGACTTAAGACTTGAGACTTAAGACTTGAGACTTAAGACTTGAGACTTAAGACTTGAGACTTAAGACTTGAGACTTAAGACTTGAGACTTAAGACTTGAGACTTAAGACTTGAGACTTAAGACTTGAGAC
>JAFPVR010000008.1 GCA_017395245.1 Bacteroidales bacterium
CGAAAAGGCCTACACGATGGAAGTGGCCGCCCCCGGCATCAAGAAGGAATTCTGCCGCGTGAGCATCAACGACGAAGGCAACCTCTGCGTCGCCATCGAGAACAAGATGGAACACAAGGAAGAGGAGAAAAAGCACCACTATCTGCGCCGCGAGTTCTCCTACACGAACTACGAGCAGAACTACACACTGCCCGAGGACGTGGACAAGGACCACATCGAAGCCAAAGTGGAGCACGGAATCCTCACCATCACCCTGCCGAGAGTGCAGAAAGAGGAACCCAAACTCGCCCGCACCATCGCCATCGGGTAACCTTCAACAAAGGTTCATGATTAAGCGCCGTAACCGAAAGGTCGCGGCGTTTTTTTTGTGCATATCCGTAAATTTTGTATGTTTGCATTTTCAAAACCTTGTAACCAGTGGACCGTATCAAAAACCTCTTTCTCAATGACAAATTCATTCTTGGCATCATCCTGCTGAACGCCATTGTCATTTTCCTGCAAGTTTGCGACATCGGCAATAAATGGATGGAGATTATCGACGTGGCCTGCACGCTGCTCTTTATGATCGAAATGGGCGTGAAACATGCCGAATACGGATTGAAAGGCTACTGGTCGTCATCGTGGAACCGTCTGGACGGCATTCTGGTCATCATTTCCATTCCTTCTGTCATCGCACTGTTCATCCCCTCGCATCTGATGGACCTCTCGTTCCTGATGGTGTTGCGGGTGCTGCGGATGTTCCGCTTCCTGCGGGTGCTGCACTTTTTCCCTAACATCAGCCAGATTATCGCGGGTTTCAAGCTCGCCGTACACGAGTCGTGGGCCGTCATGTTCTGCTTCCTCATCTTGATTATCGTGTTCGGCATTATCAACTGCAACCTCTTCCATGACATCGCGCCGGCCTATTTCGCCACCCCGCTCGATTCCATCTATTCCGTCTTCCGCATCTGCACCGTGGAAGGCTGGTACGACATCCCCGATGCCATCGCGGCGGCCACCACGCCCACTGTCGGAAGAATCGTGCGCCTCTATTTCTGCCTCCTGCTCATCGGCGGCGGCATCATCGGCATGTCGTTCATCAACTCCATCTTCGTCGATGCCATGGCCGCCGACAACAACGATGACGTGAAAGACAAACTCGACGAACTCGAACGGAAAATCGACAAACTGTTGGAGGAACGCGAGAATAAAGAAAACCCGACCAACAGGTAGAGACGTGCCATGGCGCGTCCAAAGGTCAAAGGTCAAAGGTCAAAGTAAAAATTGTATCTTTGCGGCCTCTTAGGAGAAGCGGCATTCTTGCCGCGAACGACCTAAATAACAGTAGTTATTCAGAAGCTCAAAACTGAAACAGTATGAACGAACAGAAAATTGAAACGGCTGCCGCCCTCGGCAACGCCTTGGTGGACAAAGTGGACCATTTCCTGCACCACTTCACCAGCTACGCCACAGACCTTGAGGTGGGCATCCATCCCGAAACCTTCGACATCATCCTCGACAGCCCGAACAAAATCCCCGAAGGATACCGCCGGCACAGCATCGCCGACTTCATCCTCACCAACGCCCGCGGTCTGTACGAGCCCGACGAGAAGGCCATCTTTCAGGTAGCCGAGCACTATTTTTAGACTATGGCAAAAAAAGAAAGTTCCACCAAATCCGTGACATTTGACGCAATCGTGCGACAAATTCGGGAGAAACAGTTCGCGCCGGTGTACCTGTTGCATGGCGAGGAACCGTTTTTCATCGACCGGCTCTGCAAGATGTTCGAGGAAAGCATTCTGGAACCGGACGAGCGCGATTTCAACCAGGTGGTGCTCTACGGTAAGGACACCTCAGCGGACATGGTGCTCGCAAACGCCCGCCAGTTCCCCTTCGGCAGTCCCTACCGCGTGGTGATTCTCAAAGAGGCTAAAGAGCTGAAAAACATTGAATTGCTGGATGCTTACGTGCAAAATCCCAGTCCGCAGACCATCTTTATCGTGTGCCACAAATATGGCAAACTCCGAAATCCGAAAGCCTACAACGCGCACGGTGTGGTATTTGTATCGGAAGGGGTGAAGGATTGGAACCTCAACGCCTGGATCCAAAATCTAGCGGAACAGACGTTCAACTATCGGCTCAGTCCGCAAACCGCTGCCGTCTTAGGCGAACATATCGGCAACGACCTGTCGCGCATCTACACCGAATTCCAGAAACTGCAGGTCGTGCTGCCGGCCAACAGCGAAATCACCCCGAATATTGTCGAAAAGTACATCGGTATCAGCAAGGAATACAACATTTTTGAGCTTCAGGAGGCCCTCGGTAGCAGGAATTTGGGTAAAGCCTACAATATTATGCTCAATTTCACCCTGCACCCGAAGGAAAACCCCAACATCAAGACCATCTCCATGCTCTACACCTTTTACCACAAGATGTTGCGCTACCACCTCGCCCCCGACAAAAGCAACGATGCCTTGCGCGTCATTTTCGGAACTGGCGTGCCTATGATGATTTCCCGCAATATCGGTTACGCCAACAACCATTCGCTGCCCCAGCTGACCAAGATTATTTCCATCCTGCGGGAATACGATTTGAAATGCAAGGGCGTGGACGCCAGCAACGACGACGCCGAACTGCTGAAAGAGATGATTTACAAGATTACCCATGTGTAAAATGAAAAACATACGGTTTTCCCCCGTAGAGACGCATGGCCGCGCGTCTCTGCAAACGGTATTCATGTTCCTCTGCCTGTTCACCGTCTTTTTCTCCCGCGCCCAGGCACCCTTTGGTTATTACAACGCCGCCGAAAACAAGAGCGGAGAAGCGCTGCGAACGTCTTTATACAACATTATAAAATCACACAGTTCATTGTCATACAACGATTTATGGCAGGCGTTCTACACCACCGACAGGCGTCCTGACAACGGCAAGGTTTGGGACATGTACTCCGACCGGCCCGGCGGCACCCCTGCCTACTACTTCACCTTCGGCAGCGACCAATGCGGGAACTATTCCGGCGAGGGCGACTGCTACAACCGCGAACACTCGGTGCCCAAAAGCTGGTTCGGCGGCAGTGTGGCTCCCATGTACACCGACCTCTTCCACCTCGTCCCCACCGACGGCTACGTCAACTCCAAACGCGGCAACCTGCCTTTCGGAACAGTGATTAACGCGACTTGGACCGGCACAAACGGCAGCAAAGTCGGCACTTCCAACATTTCCGGATACTCCGGACAGGTGTTCGAACCGATCGACAGCTTCAAAGGCGACTTTGCCCGTATCTACTTCTACATGGCCACCTGCTACAAGGACAAGAACCTCGGGGTCGAAACGCAATCCAACTTCTCCGGCGGCGACCTCAAACCGTGGGCGAAAACACTGCTGCTCCAATGGGCGGCTATAGATCCCGTGAGCCAGAAGGAAATCGACCGCAACAATGCTGTCTATCAAATCCAACACAACCGCAACCCCTTCATCGACTACCCCGAACTGGCGGAAAAGGTTTTCGGCAACGACGCGACACCGTTCACGACCAGTATCTCCGACTTTTCCGACCCATATTGCTGGTCCGTCTATCCAAACCCGACTACTTCCAAAATCAACATTCAATCGGTTGATCTTCAAGCAAATGATATAACCGTCGAAATCCACGATATTGCAGGAAGAACGCTGTTGTCACAAACGACCAACCATTCCGACAATCTTCAAATAGACTTGTCTTCCTTTCCTAAAGGACTCTATCTGATGAAAATATCTTCAGCCAAAAAAATCTACACATACAAAATTGTAAAACAATGAGTATCATTAAGATAACCAAACAATTCTCCTTTGAGATGGCACATGCCCTGCGTAACTACGACGGACTGTGCCGCAATATCCACGGCCACTCCTACAAGATGGACATCACCCTCGCCGGACAGCCCCTGCACGATGAAAACTCCCCGAAAAACGGCATGGTAATGGATTTCGGGGATTTGAAACGACTTGTTAATGAAGAAGTTATCTCATTATTGGACCACTCTTTGGTACTAAACGCCAAAACCGACACCCAACTCATAGAGATACTAAAACAGAACTACGAAAATATCGTCACGGTAGATTTCCAACCCACAACGGAGAACCTTTTAGAATTCATCGCCGCGAAAATCCAGTCGCGGCTACCGGAAACAGTTACCCTCACCTGCGTACGCTTGCGGGAAACCGACACCTCCTACGCGGAGTGGTGCGCTTATTGATGGTTAATGGTTAATGGTTATTGGTTATTGAAGCTGGGATTAGGTTTACCGTTTACTGGTCAACGGTCAAAGTCAATGGTCAAAGTCAACGGTCAAAGTCAACGGTCAATGGTCAGAGAATATCCACTGGCGTGACCATCCCCTGCAACACCCCATCCGCACGGCCGTTGTCCGTGATAAACAGCATATCCAAACGTACCTTTCCCTTTTTCGACCGCTGGAACTTGAGGCTGACATCCTCCACGGTTGTGTTCGGGTTAATGAATCCGTAGTGCGCCATCGGTTCTTCAACCAAGCGTATGAAACCAGCTATATCCCTGAATTTCAGGCTTTCGGAGAGTAGAGCAGAATTGTTCTCCGCCACAATCCGCATGAGGGTTTTCGTGCTAAAGACCCCCACGATCCGATGGTTCTCCACAATGGGAATGTAGGAGTAATCATTACGTTGCATCACTTTGACGGCGGCAAGAACTGAATCCTCCGGCGCAGGCGAGAAAATCTGTCCCGCACGAATGGCCACGCGCATCAGCGTCATCGGGTTAAGAGCGTAATAGAGGTTGTTGACCTGCCGCACCGCCTGATCGGTGACAATGACCATGTCCGTGCCCCCTTTCGACCAGTCGTAGTGCGACAGCAGGTTGCGCAACAATCGGCAGAACGCCAAGTTGCTGCGGATGCTTTTGTATTGCGGCATCTGCTCCAAATCCTTCATCTCCGTCACCCCTCTTAAATTGTCGAGCACCCATTCCTCAATTTCGCGATACCTTTCCAGAAATTGTTCAGCCTTGTTCTCCATTTTTGTATTGTTTTTTACGCCGCAAAGGTACATAAATTACGAATACACCCTGACAAATGGAATATTCCCCGTAGAGACGCTGCGCGCAACGTCTCTACAACGGCAAACACAAATGGGGTTAATAGACAAACAGACCTTTTTCAGTGTTGAAATAGGCGGTGTGATCATATCCGCACCGTTGCAGCTCTTCCAACGCTTCCGGCACGAACAATATTAGTTCCTCCGCTTTGTGTGCGTCGCTGCTAACCAGCACCGGAATATCCGCCTTGCGGGCTTTCATCAGCAGTTCCATGGACGGATAGAAACTGTCGCTGCGCTTCTTGTACAGTCCTCGCGTGTTCACCTCAATAATGACATCATACCGTTTAATCAGCTGTATCGCCTTGTCCGCCAACACCTTATACCATTGTTCATCCTCCGTGAAAAAGCGGTTGCGGTTGTGCATCTTAATCTTATCGAAGTGGGCGATAATATCCATCCGCTGCTTCTCTATCATCTCGAAGGTTTGCTCCCAAAAGGTGGTCACCGCCAACTTGATATTGTTGTCGAACAGGTCGCGCAGTCCGTTATCGTAAATTTCCTGTTTCGGACCGTCGATGAACCAGAGGCCGTCGCCATGGGGCTGCTTCACCTGGTGCACCCCTCCGATGATGTAATCCAATCCATTCTTGTCTTGCCGCTCTGCAAAAGCCGTTGAAATATCCGGAATGAAGTCGCATTCCAACGATTTCAGCAGCGTAACGTTCGTGGTTCGCTGCAAATCTTCGATTTCGCGGACATATTCGGGCAGTTTTGCCTCTTCCATGGCAAAGTTGTTCTCGAACGGCACGGGCGCGTGCGAGGAGAATCCTAACTGCAGAAGGCCGCACTTTTCAGCGGCCCGCACCTGTTCTTCCAAGGTGCTCTTGCCGTCACAGTAAAGACTGTGGGTGTGGTAGTTGGCGGGGTAATGGTTCATTTTGACTTTGACCTTTGACTTTGACCTTTGACCTTTGACCCCCACATTGCGGCTTCGCCTTATGTGGGGTTAATTGCACTGCGTGCGTTTTGCCTCTTCGAGGCTGCTTAAGGACCCCACACTACGCTTCGCTTGTATGGGGTTACTTGCGCTTCGCGCGTGTTGTCTCTTCGAGACTGTTTCAAGGAATTAATTATCTATTTCATTGTCTATTATCTCATTATCGTTACGGGTGCCGTCGAGAATGTCGAGTATTTGGCCGCTGCGGCCGGAGTGGGCTTTGTTGTAAAGATTGCTGAGGAAGATGATGACGACATTGTCGGACGGACGGTAGAGGAACAGGTTCTGGAAACCGTTCCAGAGACCGCCGTGGTAGACGAGTTTGCCATGTTCGGGACTCTCTTCGATGCGGTAGCCGAAACCGTAGATGCTTTTGGGCAAGGAACCGTCGTTCAGCTGGTTTTCCCGCTGCGAAGCCAAATCCACCCACTCTTTCGGCAGAATCTTGTAGTCGATAAACATGGCGTTGGCCCATCGGAGCATGTCCTCCATGTTGGAATAGATCCCCTTGTCGCCGAGCACGCCGTTGAGGCGGTCGTACTTTGCCGTGACGCCCCCCCTGCGGTGTCCGATGGCAATCGGAATGTCCGATGGCAGGGCTTTCACGTTCACATCCTCTGATTTCGGGTTCACCTCAGGATAGGTTTTGCCCTGTTTGGCGTCAATGCCGACAATTTCAGTGAAAAAGCGGGTGTCGTTCATCCCAGCAGGCTTGAAAATGTTCTCGTGCACATACTCCTCGAACGGCATCCCCGACACTTTCGCCACCAATGCCGCCAAAATCGCATAGTTGGTGTTGATATACTCGAACTTCGTCCCCGTCGGAAAAATCTTGGCGTATTTCCGCTCTTCCAACACCCGTAACAGATGCTCGTTATCCACAAATGCCGAACCGCCATAAACCGTGTATTTGAACTTGAAATACTCGGGAATCCCCGAAGTATGATTCAGCAAATGCCTGACAGTCACGTCGCTATACGGCAAATCTGGGAAATAGAGCGTGATAGTGTCATCGAGGTTGATTTTCCCTTGCGCACACAACTGCAGCACGGCCACAGCTGTGAACTGCTTGGAGATGGAGGCTAAGTCGAAAAGGGTGTTTTCGGTAATGCGGTTGTTCTCCGAAACGTTGAAACAGGGCGGCATTCCGGTCAGCCTGAGCTCCCCGTAGGCATACTCCACCAGTACCGTATCGCGCACGGCCACCAGCATCACGCCGTTGAGTTTCTCCGACATCTCGTTGGCCACAAACTCCAACGCCTCAATGTCATAGCGATCGCCGATAGTGTCCAAAAGAGATTGCCGATAACGCTCTTCCGTGAAAAAAGTCGTGTAGGTGTCCGCCCTGAGCGACAAGGCAAAACACATCAACACGACTATAAAGAATAATACCTTTTTCATCAATAGAATGCGCAAACGGATGATTGTTTCGTAGAGACGCGCCATGGCAGGTCTCTACCTATCGGCATATATACGCGCAGATTCGTGTGATACGCGGAAATTCAATTATCCGTTCATGGAATTCAAGAATTCCTCGTTGTTCTTGGTATCCTGCATATTGCTGAGCACCAGATTCATCGCCTCGATGGTGGTCATATCGGCAATGTGGTTGCGTAAAATCCAGACTTTCTGCAGCGTGGCAGCATCTTGCAGCAGGTCATCGCGACGCGTGCTGGAAGCCACAATATCAACAGCCGGATAGATACGTTTGTTGGAAAGTTTGCGGTCGAGTTGCAGTTCCATATTGCCGGTACCCTTGAATTCCTCGAAGATGACCTCGTCCATGCGGGAACCGGTGTCGATGAGGGCGGTGGAGATGATGGTCAGGGAACCGCCATTTTCCACATTACGGGCCGCGCCGAAGAAGCGTTTGGGTTTCTGCAGGGCGTTGGCCTCCACACCGCCGGAGAGCACCTTGCCGGAAGCCGGTGCCATGGTGTTGAATGCGCGGGCCAAACGGGTGATAGAGTCGAGCAAGATGCAGACATCGTGACCGCACTCGACCATGCGTTTCGCCTTGTCGAGCACCATGTTGGCAATCTTCACGTGACGTTCCGCAGGCTCGTCGAACGTGGAGGAAATCACCTCGGCATTGACACTGCGCTGCATGTCCGTAACCTCCTCGGGACGCTCGTCGATGAGCAGGATGATGAGGTAGATTTCCGGATGGTTGTAGGCGATAGCATTAGCCAAATCCTTGAGCAACACAGTTTTACCCGTTTTAGGCTGAGCCACAATCAATCCGCGCTGACCCTTGCCGATGGGGGCGAACAGGTCGATAATGCGGGTGGAAAGCTTGCAGCCGGGATGGCTGGTGATGTCGATTTTCTCATCCGGAAACATCGGGGTGAGGTAGTCGAACGGGATACGGTCGCGAATATCCTCGGGCAGACAACCGTTGATCTTCTCGATTTTGGTCAGCGGGAAATATTTCTCGCCGGGTTTCGGCGGGCGGATGGCGCCTAACACCGTGTCGCCGTTCTTCAGACCGAAGAGCTTGATCTGCGACATGGAGACGTAAATATCGTCGGGAGAAGAGAGGTAGTTATAGTCGGAGGAGCGCAGGAAACCGCAGTTTTCACTGGTGATCTCGAGCACGCCCTCGGCCATCACGGAACCATCATACTGGGCGTTGGCAAGATAGGGCACAGGGGCTTCCTCCACTTTCGATTCCTGGGCAGGCTCTGGATTGACAGCATATTCCACAGGTTCCGATTTAGACTTTTTCTGTCCTTTCTTTCCTTTGTTGCCGAATTTTTGATTCTGGTTATCTTGTCTGTCCGCAGGCTTTTCCTCGGTTTTATCCTCTTGATTCTCAATCGGTTTTTCTGTTTGATTGTCAAGTTCGGAAACCGGTTCCTCCTTTTTTGTTTTTTTCGGACGGCCACGTTTGGGTTTAGTAGCGGGTTCCTCGGAAGGGGTATCCGGCATATCTGTCACTTTGGCGGAAAGTACCTCTTCCGCGTCAAGGAGCAACTGTTCACCAGCGGGGGTCACCTCCTGCCAGGCATCATCCAAGCTCAGCTGCCGTTCTTCCAAAGTAGGCGTTTTGGGCTTCTCCATCAGCTCTTCCACCATGGTTTCCACGGGGGATTCCTCCTGCGGAAGCGGGTTCTTTCTCGGACGACCGCGGCGTTTTTTCGGTGCTTCGGGAGTGGATTCGGAAACGGCTGAAGACTCTGCTGTCGCTACATCAGGCTCCGCAACCACGGACTCTGCCGCGACGGCTGCCTTGGGTTTGCGACCTCGGGTCTGCCGAGGTTTCTCACTTAACGGAAGCGGGTTCGCGAACTGGATAATCTCGTCCGCCTCCACTTTTTTTTCCTTAATTTCCTGGATTTTTTCGACAACCTCCGATTTGAACAGGGGGGCGGGTTTTTTCTCCACCACGCGGGTCTTCTCTTTCATCTTTGTTTCATTGGAAGTGGCCATTAAAGCGTCCCCGCCTCTGACAATTCTTCTCCTTCTGGGTTTGTTTTCGATTACATCTGACATACTTTTGATGGTCTTGTCACTAATTTTGATGATAAAACTTGCACTGGATTTTCACGACGGCACGGCTGACAATCGACTGCCAACCCTGTTTTCTCCGTCGCGTAGCATCTTTTCGAATCGCGCCGCAAAAATACAATATTTTTCGAAACACCAACTATTACTGGAAATTTTTCTATACCTCTGATTTATCAACATTTCAGTATTAAGATTTTTTATGAAAAATTTTGGCCGAGGTTACGATAAAAACAGTATTTTTGCAGCCTCGTTTGGAATGAACTCTAATCAATAATTAAAACATTAAAAAATGAAAAAGCTTTACATGTTAATCGCTGCAATGCTAGTCTTTTCAGTCAGCTTTGCGCAAATCAGCCCGAAACAAGGGTATCAAATGGATTCCAAAACACCCATCATGCCTAAAGTCATGAAAGGTGCCAACCAGCAAAGAGGAGAAGCAGCCAGCCAATGGTTCTATTATCCTGATGTTATTGGAAGCTATTGGGGATTTGATTGTAACCTGACATCTTACATTCTGACTCCTGACTCAAACGGATTAATGTTTCCTACCAGTTCTGATCCATGGCATCCGAATGTGCATGGCTGGGGACAAACATACGATTTCGAACATGATGTTTTCACACAACTTCCTGAAGGCTCTATTGTTCTGGGCGCAAGTGATAATGTGAGAATTGACTCCATCTCCGTTTATGGTGGTTATTTCCGCGGATCCTCCTATCCTGCTGATGTCGTTGATACATTGATTGTGGGTATCTTCACGGATATTGAAAACACGCTGACAAACCAAACTTATAGTTTTAGCTTCTATGCAATCCCTTACGATCCTAATACTTTGGTGCAGGAAGGTGCTCATATCTACAAATTGCCCATGACCGCCGACATGGTTAGTGTTGAAGAAGGTACCCAATATTACACTGCTATCCTAGACTTGCCCATCAACTTGACCCTTGACACCAAGTTAATCAACATCGCTTACGCTTTCAAAAGAGGCATGGACATCAAGTCAACGACACCCTCGTCAACTATTCTTATTTCTCTGCTTGGTTAAGAACCGACCCCCGCGAAGGTTATACTATTTCCAGTGCTTCCGCTCAATTTCCTTTTGAAGATCACATGACCAACCTCAATAATGGCATAAGTTGTGACCATGATCTTTTATACAACTATAATCCCAATGGAGATTGGTATTACCACTACTATACTCCCAACTACTTCTGGCAAGAATTCCACTATCCGATGATTTTCTTCAAAGCTTCTTGTGATAATTGCGAGATGGTGAACGTTCCCGAGCTGGAAAAGAACAACCCCACTATCTACCCGAACCCCGCCACTAACAACTTCACCGTTGATCTCGGCAATGACGAGAAGGCTGACATCCAACTCTTCAACATCGTCGGCCAAATGGTGTACAGCGAGACCATCACCGGCACTGCCCAAGTGAATGTCGCCAACCTCCACAGCGGTGTCTATATGCTCAAGATCAACCAAAACGGCAAGACCTACACCACCAAAGTCGTTGTGAAGTAATTTCGGACTATACAATATTATATATACGGAGGGACGGTCGGAAGGCTGTCCCTCTTTTAGTTAGTAGTTAGCAATTAGTAGTTAGTAGTTGTAACGAAAAGCCGCCCTTGTAATAAACATTTTCCTTAAGCAGCCTCGAAGAGGCAAAACGCACGAAGTGCAATTAACCCCACATAAGCGACGAAGGAGCGCAATGTGGGGCCGAAAAAGGAGACATGAACGAACAGGACAGCAATTAACCCCACATAAGCGACGAAGGAGCGCAATGTGGGGCCGAAAAAGGAGACATGAACGAACAGGACAGCAATTAACCCCACATAAGCGACGAAGGAGCGCAATGTGAGGATCAGTAAGTAATATCATGTACAATTTCAACGGAAAACTATCCCAAGATACTCCCCTCATTATGGGCATCCTCAATGTCACGGAAGATTCCTTCTATGACGGCGGGCGATATACGGACGATGCGCGGATTCTGCAACGGGCGGAAGAAATCCTGACAGAAGGCGGCGACATTATCGACATCGGGGCTATGTCCACCAAACCGAATGCGAAAGAACTTCCGGAAGAGGAGGAACTGACGAAAATCGTCTACACTGTACAGCTTTTGCGCGAACGGTTTCCCGATGCGGTCCTCTCCATCGACACCTACCGCGCCACTGTAGCCAAGGCGGCCATCGAAAGCGGTGCCAACATTATCAACGATATCTCCGGCGGCACTTTCGACCCCGACATGATTCCCACCGTCGGGAAGCTCCAGGTGCCTTACGTGCTGATGCATACGCCTGCAAAACCTGCTGTAATGCAGCAATATACAGACTACAAAGACATTCTCGGCGAGATGCTGCAATTTTTCGGGCGACAAATCGCGCAACTGCACGAACATGCCGTCCATGACATTATTCTTGACCCCGGATTCGGATTCGGAAAGACATTGGAACAGAACTATTTCCTCATGCAAAACCTGGAGGTTTTCCACGAACTTGGCTTCCCACTGCTGGTCGGCATTTCCCGCAAATCGATGATTTACAAACTGTTATACACTACTCCCGACCATGCCCTCAATGGCACCACCGTCCTCAACACCGTCGCCCTGATGAAAGGCGCCGACATCCTCCGCGTCCACGATGTTCGCGAAGCTGTCGAAACCCGAAAAATTGTCCAAACAATGAGACATAATAATGAATATTCTTCCTTAAACAGCCTCGAAGAGGCAAAATGCATGAAGTGCAATTAACCCCACATAAGCGAAGCGCAATGTGGGGTTCTTCGATAACCAAAAAATAGTACTTTTGCCGAAAAAATACAATGAACCGAAAACCCTTAACCTTATACCTTTGTCTCACCTTGGTTCTTCTCCTAACCAGCTGCTTTTCAAGGAAAAACAAAGAAGATGAAACCTCCGAGGAAAATGTCATCTACCCCATGGAGGTGATTGGCGACACCCTCGTGGCGGATGTGAACAGCCAGACCACCCTCTATAATCTTCAAAAAGAGGTTCTGGATTCGTTTTTGGAAATGGCACCCCACTTTCAAGGCAAAAAGTGGACGGCCAAGTGCGATCTTCCGGAAGAATGGGGCGTGGAATGCGTGGAACGGCTGCCCAACGGCTTAGAACTCTGGTTGTTGCGATCGAAAAATTATGAATGGGCCTATTTGGCCACCACATCGGGCTACGGCACCCAGCGCATCCTTGATGTACTACCCGTGGCTGTCAGTGTGGCTAACCAGCGTGACAAGGAACTCGAAACCGAAATCTGGAAGACGTTGCGCCTTCCCGACGGACAGTTCCGAACCACCAAGGACTACGAATGGACCCACTCCTTGGAAAAAGTGACAAAACAGGAATTTATCAACGATCCCGAGAAATATCACCGCAAAACGCGGTATGTGGAGCAGTTTCTCATCAACGAACAAGGTCGCTTCGAAAAATCCGAGATTACCGACACGCTACCCGACTATAACGCCGTGGTTTTCTACTTCAACCCCGGCGACAAACCCGAAATGTGGGACGAAACCGCCATGCATTTGCAAGCTTTCTGCGAGGAGAACGGCATCATCTACGAGGAGGTCAGCGGCAACTACGACCGCGTGACCGTGCGCGACTATGAGCTGACTTTCGCCCTCGAAACCGATATCACCCCCTATATCGACGCTTCCGGCGCCGGCATGGTGATGATGCGCAAGGGGGAAACCCCGAAGGCCGTCAACTTCGGCTCCTACGAGTACATGCAGATGGAACTCCGACGCTATTTCAAACTCCGCGGCCTCGATTCGTAAGATATGCTGAAGCGGTTTCTACAAAAGTTACATACCTTGGCAGGCTCCGACGCCCTGCACAAACGCTATCTCTTAGCGGTGAGCGGCGGGGCGGATTCCACCGTCATGGCCACGCTTTTCCATGAGGCGGGACTGCAATTTGCTATCGCGCATTGCAATTTCCACCTACGCGGCACCGACTCCGACCGAGATATGCAATTTGTGCAAGAATTGGCCGCCCGCTGGAACGTTCAAGTCTTCGTTCGCGAATTCGACACCCTCAACATCCGGAAAGATTCCGGAAAGTCAGTGGAGATGGTCGCCAGGGAGCTGCGCTACAAATGGTTCGAAGAAATCCTGACTGGTTTCGACCATCTCGTCACCGCCCACCATGCCAACGATGCCGCCGAAACCCAACTCCTCAACCTCACCCGGGGCACCGGACTCAGAGGATTGTGCGGCATCCCGCCTATCAACGGCAAAACCATCCGCCCGATGCTGCCTTTCACCGCCAAAGAAATCCGACAATACGCTGAAGACCAACATATTGCATACGTGGACGATTACACCAACCACGACGAAAAAATCTCCCGCAACCGCATCCGCCATTCGGTAATCCCGCAGTTGGAAGCTATCAACCCGCAATTTCTGCATACGAACATCCGCACACGACAGATTTTGCAACAACAATACGCTTTTTATCAGAAACATCTTAGAGCCGAGATACAGGATATGCTAACCGATAAGGATGGGGATATCCGCATCAACCTTCAAAAATTGGCTCAAAATGAAAATATCCTGCTGATACTCTACGAGATACTGCACCAATATGGTTTTACCGCCGATACGGTGGAGAATATCATTATCAACAACAAAATACCCGTGGGCCGTTATTTCTATTCTGACTCACATATATTGCTGATTGATAGAGAATCCCTGATTATACAACCACGTTTTGAAGAAGAAGAAAACGTTTTGGCAGAAATCTATTCCATGGCTGAGCTTAAAACGTATTTCATTGTAGAAGAGCTTGAATATCAAAACGATATGGTCTTCTCCAAAAATCCTAACGTCTTCTACATCCCGAAAGAGAAACTGACCTTTCCGGTACTGATCCGCAAGTGGAATCCGGGCGATTGGTTTTATCCGCTGGGGGCTCCCGGCAGCCAAAAACTCAGCGACTACTTCACCGACCACAAAATCGACCGCTTCACCAAAGAACGCATCCGCCTCTTCAGCATCAACGACCAAATCGCCTGGATTATCGGCCACCGCTCCGACGAACGATTCAAATTGACACCGCAAACAAAAATGTACTACCGATTAAGACCGTTGACCATTGACTTTGACTTTGACCGTTGACCATTGACCAATAACCCTCAATAACCAATAACCAATAACCTATAACCTATAACCAATAACCATTCAAGTGAATAGAAACAATTTCCCCATATTGAACGAGCGTGTTTACAACAAGCCGCTGGTCTATTTAGACAATGCCGCGACCACGCAAAAGCCGCAGGCGGTGATTGACGCGCTGAACGATTACTATTGTCGTATCAACAGCAATATCCATCGTGGCGTACACTGCCTCAGTCAGCTGGCCACCAATGAGTTCGAACTGGCACGAGAGGCCGTCCGGCAGTACATCAACGCTCCTTCCACCCAAGAGGTTATTTTCACGCGGGGCGCCACCGAATCCATCAACCTCGTGGCCGCCTCCTTCGGGCGTACCTACCTGCACGCAGGCGACGAGGTCATCGTATCCGAAATGGAGCACCATTCCAATATCGTTCCTTGGCAACTGGCCTGCGAGGACCGGGGAGCGACCCTCAAAGTGCTGCCATTTGACGATAAAGGGGAGCTGATAATCAGCAAATTGGATGAGTTAATTACCGACCGTACTAAAATTGTGGCTGTGGCACACGTTTCCAACTCCTTGGGCACGGTCAATCCCATCGGAGAAATCATCCGCATCGCACACAGTCGCAATGTGCCCGTGCTCATCGACGGGGCACAAGCGGTGGCGCACTGTGTAGTAGACGTACAGGCTCTCGACTGCGATTTCTACTGCTTTTCCGGTCACAAGATGTATGCCCCGATGGGCATCGGTGTAATGTACGGCAAAACACAGTGGCTCAACGAGATGCAACCCTATCAAGGTGGCGGCGAGATGATTAAGGACGTCACCTTCGAGAAGACCACATACAACGACCTGCCGTTCAAATTCGAGGCAGGTACCCCGTCGGTGGGCGATGTCATTGGACTGCGAAAGGCCATTGAGTACATCCAAAACATCGGTTTGGAGAAGATTGCCGCCTACGAGCAAGAATTGCTGACCTACACGACCGAAAAGCTGTCCAAAATCGACGGAATGCGCTTTATTGGCGAAGCTGCGCACAAAACAGGCGTCATCTCGTTCCTTGTGGGCAACATCCACCCCTACGACATGGGCGTACTCCTTGACCATCAAGGTGTTGCGGTGCGAACCGGCCATCACTGCACCCAACCCATTATGACCCATTTCGGAATTCCAGGCACGGTGCGTGCTTCTTTCGCCCTGTATAATACATTCGAAGAGGCTGATGCCCTCGTTGCCGCAGTGGAAAAAGCGAAAAACATGTTGAGTTAGAAGGCAATTGGCAATAGGCATAAGGCAATAGAGACGAAAGGATGATATTATGAGTAATACAAAAGATAACATCTTCGCATTAGTTACCGGCGGGAGCTCGGGCATTGGGTTCGCTTACGCGCAAGAGTGGGCACGGAAAGGCTATAACATCTTGATTGTCAGCAATCGGGAGGACTTGAACACGGAAGCGCAGAACCAACTCCAGTCGCAGTTTCCCGAACAACGCATACTCACCCGTTATCAGGACCTGACTTCGGAAAACGCAGCGCAGGAACTTTTCGACTGGTGCGAAAGGGAGAACCTCATCGTGGATGTATTGGTCAACAATGCAGGCATGTTCTATTTCGGAGCGGCGGTGGAGAAACCGATGGCGCTGAGCCATAAAATGACCATGCTTCACAGCACCACTCCCGCAGACCTTTGCATCCTTTTTGGCAAGAAGATGAAAGAACGCCGATGCGGCTACATCCTCAATGCCAGTTCCATCACCGCCTACATGGGATTCCCGACCATCGCCGTCTATCAGGCGACCAAATCCTACCTGCTGAAGTTTTCCAAAGGGCTGCACCATGAACTGAGCCATTACGGGGTGAAGGTCTGCTGCGTCTGTCCCGGTGCGGTGGATACCGACCTCTACAACCTGCCTGTGAAACTGCGGAAGCGGTTGTGCGCAATCGGGGTCATGCTGAAGCCCGAACAGATCGCCAAACGGGGCGTACGAGCCACCTTGAACGGCCGGAAAGTCAAAATCCCGGGGCCTATCAACTACTTTTTCCTGTTCTTGTGTTTTCTGCTGCCTGGATTTATTGTAGACCTTGTGAAAAAGAAATACGTGTAAAATATGTTATATCCCGACAATTTTGAGGAGAAAATCGGTTTTGACATCGTCCGTCGGTTGATTCTGGAGCGCTGTCTGAGTCCGCAAGGCACGGAAAGGGTTGAAAACATGCGGTTTATGACCGACATGCTGGAGATTATGCCTGCCTTGGAATCTGTGGAAGAGTTCCGGCAGCTGTTGCTTTTCGATGAACCGTTTCCCGCCCAAGATTTCTACGACCTGCGCGAAACCCTGAAACGGCTTCGCATAGACGGTACCTACATCGAGTTGGAGGAACTGGTTTGTCTGCGCGGTTTTATCCAATCGATGACCCAAATTTTCGTCTATTTCAAAGTGCGTCACGAGGAAAACCGCTACCCGCGCCTATGGTCGATGTGTGCCGAAATGCCCCTGCAGCGCGACCTGACCTCTGCCATCAGCCGCATTTTAGATGACAAGGGACAGATGCGCGACAACGCCTCCGAAGAACTGGCCCGCATCAAAAGTGCCATGAACCGACTTTCCCGTGAGGCCGACCACCAAATTCGCAAAATCCTCACCGCCGCCAAACAGGACGGTATTGTGAAGGAGGATGCCGAAATGACCGTCCGCAACGGCCGACTCTGTATCCCTGTCACCGCACAGTTCAAACGCCGACTCAAAGGCTTCGTCCATGACGAATCCGCCACCGGCCAGACCGTCTTTATCGAGCCAACGGAGGTTTTTGACGCAAATAACGAACTTAAAGAGCTGCAAAACGCCGAACAACGCGAAATTATCCGTATCCTCACCGAAATATCCAACGCCATCCGCCCGCTCATCGACGACCTGCTGGACGCGCAATCGCTGATGGGCCGTTACGATTTCCTCCGCGCCAAAGCCCTTTTTGCCATCGATATTGATGCCGCCGTGCCGCATATCCACCCCAAAACCACCGCGCAGTGGTTCCAGGCAAGGCATCCCCTACTCTATCTCAACTACAAGAAGCATCACAAAGAAGTAGTGCCGTTGGACATCCGGCTGTTGCCCGAAAAGCGCATTCTGATTATCTCCGGACCCAATGCCGGCGGCAAATCTGTATGCCTCAAAAGCGTTGGTTTACTGCAATATATGATGCAGTGCGGATTGCCCGTCTCCATGATGAGCACCTCCGACATGGGCATCTTCGAAAGCATTTTCATTGACATCGGCGACGAACAGTCCATTGAAAATGATTTGAGTACGTATAGTTCTCATTTGCAGAATCTTAAGGTGATGGACGAAAACCTCAACGCCAAGTCGTTGTTCCTGATTGACGAGTTCGGAAGCGGTACAGAGCCTACTTTGGGCGGGGCTCTCGCAGAAGCCATCTTGGAACGCTACTATGACACGAAAGCGTTCGGCATCATCACCACCCACTACGGCAATCTGAAGATGTTCTCCGACACGCACCCCGAAGCCGAGAACGGGGCCATGTTATTCGACACCAATGCGTTACAACCACTCTATAAGTTAAAAATCGGCAAACCCGGCAGCTCCTTTACCTACGAAATCGCTCGCCAAATCGGTCTCGACCCGCAAATCATCGACAATGCCACCCAAAAGTCCGGCACGGCCCAAATCGACTACGAGCGGAAGTTAGAAGAGATTGAGATTACGCAGATTGAGACCGAACAACAACTCAAGATAGTGCGGGCCGCCGATGAGCAACTAGCTGTCATGATTGACGAATACGCCGAAAAATTCGCGCAACTCGACAAACAACGCAAAGAGATTCTCACCAAGGCCAAAAACCAGGCCAACAGCATTGTCGATAGCGCGAACAAAATCATTGAGAACACGATTCGCGAAATCAAGGAGTCGAAAGCCGATGCCGAAAAGACCAAGGCGGCGCGACAGCAGGTGCAGACCTTCAAAAAGGAGATGCAGAAGGAGATTGAACATATTGAAAAAGCGGAGGCCGAAGCAGTTAAATCCATTATCCCACCCCATCGGAAGAAACCGGTGGAAAAACGTCCGACCCCCGAAGAGGTGCAAGACAAGACCATCCGCGTGGGCGATTCCGTCTATATGCCCGACTCCCAAATTGCCGGAGAAGTGACCCAAATCGACGGCGATGATGTCACCATCTCATTCCATTCGGTGAATTTCCGCACTAAGATGGACAAACTCATCAAAATCAGCAAGAAGGAAGCCCGAAATGTGGAGCGCGGACATGTATCGCAGTTCAACACTGGCTCCATCGCCGACGCGCTCAACAAAAAACTGTCGCAATTCAGCACCACCCTCGACGTGCGCGGACAGCGTGCCGAAGAGATGGTACACAATCTCGAAGAGTATTTGGATGAGGCGGAAATGTTAGGTGTCAGTAATTTACGGATTTTGCACGGCAAAGGCAACGGCATCCTGCGCAGCGTGGTGCGGCAGTATCTCGCCCGACGAAAGGATGTTGCGGAATTTCAGGACGAAATGCTCGAACTGGGCGGCGCCGGCATCACGGTAGTAAGGATGAAGTCGTAAGACATGTATGGTCGGCCCCTACCCTGGCCTACGGCCACCCTTCTCTTGGGATGGGGAATTTCACGTCCTCTTCTTCTCCACCGAAAACCCGAATTTCCCGAGAACCTCTCCCAACGTGTAGTAGTGACCGTGCGAATAGGTCACCAAATCGGCGCGTTTCAAATCGATGGCATCCGTTTTCGAGGAAAACAATTTCTCGTTGACATGCACCGCGACCACCTCGGCCAAGAACATATCGTGGCTGCCGAGCGGGATAATCTGTGTGACTTTGCATTCCAAGTTCACAGGGGCCTCCTCAATCATGGGCGCGTTCACTTTCGATGCCTTCACGGGGGTCAGGCCCGTCTCCACGAATTTGTTGTACTTCTTTCCCGAGCGCACCCCACACCAATCGGCGTACGGGGTCAACCTTTTGTCAACCAGGTTGATAACAAACTCACCCGATTGTTTGATAATCCCATATGAGTGTCGTTCGGGGCGTATAGAAATAGAACACATGGGCGGGTCGGAGCTAACCGTACCCGTCCATGCAATCGTGATAATATTGTATTCGTCAAGGGTGCTGCCGCAGGAAACCATGACCACCGGGGTGGGGTTGAGCATATTGCCCCCGCGCAGCGTCCGTTTGCGTATATTCGCCATTATCTGCCGAGACCTACTGCCGTAACATTGGGGATAATCAGCAACGGCATCTTGGAGGTGCAGAGAATCTCCGCCATGTTGGAGCTTGACGAAAAGTCTGTTTCGCTTTCCTCACGCATAATCACGATCAGGTTGGCGTCGAGCTCGTGAGCATGGTTCAGCAATGTCTGCACATAATCCTTTTGCACGGTCAGCGGCACCATTTCGTGACGCACGTTCTTGTCCTCGCACATATCCGAAGCATGACGCATTTGAACGTTGATAATGTGGCGCGTGTCGGCGTTGTTGGGATAATAGATACCGGCAATCGTGACCTTTGCGGCGAAACACTTGCCTAAATAGGTGGCATAGCGCATTTTCTGCAATGTCTCGAAACTCAAGTCGATAGGTGCGTAAATATTGTGCAAGTCACGCTTGATTTCGATGTTCTCACGCATAATCAGGATCGGCACTTTGGAATCCTTGATCAGACGGTTGGCGTTGTTGCCGATATAGCCCTCTTCGAAACCGGAGGTGCCGTGCGTGCCCATCACGATGATGGGGTTCGGCAGGTTGGCGGCATATTTGAGAATTTCAACATGCACTTTACCTTCCAAAATAACGGCGTTTATATCGGCTTCCGGTGCCTCCATCTTACATTCGTTTTTCCACTCTTCCAAGTTGGTCTGGACTTTCTGGAGGTAGTTGTCACCACCGTCTTCCGTCACATTGTTCACAACACCAGGAGTTTTGACCCACACGAGATGAACTTCGGCGCCAGTCTTCATGGCGATGGAAATCGCGTGGCGCATGGCGTTATGAGAGCTTCGGGAGAAATCAATACCTACTACGAGATTTTTTTTATTCATAACAATTCGATTTATGGATGATTATTAAAGTTATTTAGCTTCGCTGGAATAGTTGGGGGCTTCACTGGTGATGGTGATGTCGTGCGGATGGCTTTCGAGAACACCGGCATTGGTGATGCGGCAGAACCGCGCCTCATGCAGTTTTTCGATGTTCACCGCGCCGCAGTAGCCCATACCAGAACGCAGACCACCGGCCATCTGGTAAATCACCTCGTAAAGGTCGCCCTTGTAGGGAACACGTCCCACGATGCCTTCGGGGACAAGCTTCTTGGCATCCACCACATCGCCTTGCATGTAACGGTCCTTGGAACCCTGCTGCATGGCTTCAAGCGATCCCATTCCCCTGTATGTCTTAAACTTACGACCGTTGAAGAGGATGGTTGTGCCAGGAGATTCCTCCACTCCGGCGAGCAGACCGCCGAGCATGACAGAATCACCGCCAGCGGCAAGGGCCTTCACAATGTCGCCGGAATAGCGGATACCGCCGTCGGCGATGAGGGGGATGTCGTAACCGCGGAGGGCCTTATAGACATCGTACACTGCACTGAGTTGCGGGACACCCACACCGGCCACCACGCGGGTGGTACAAATGGAACCGGGTCCGATACCCACTTTCACGGCATCGGCGCCTGCATCGGCAAGAAGCTTGGCGGCATCACCCGTAGCAATATTGCCAACTACTACATCCACACTGTCGAAGTGTTTCTTGATGTCTTTCAAGGTGTTGATTACGTTTTTGGAGTGTCCGTGCGCACTGTCGAGCACCAAAGCATCCACGCCGGCCTCCACGAGGGCTTCGGCACGCTGGACGGCGTCGGCCGTGATACCGATACCGGCGGCCACCCGCAAACGGCCTTGCGAGTCTTTGCACGCGAACGGTTTGTCCTTGGCTTTTGTAATATCCTTGTAAGTGATTAATCCTAAGAGCGTTCCGTCTTCCGCGACCACCGGCAGTTTCTCAATCTTATGCTCCTGCAGGATGTCAGCGGCACGGTAGAGGTCCGTGTCGCGGGAAGTGGTGATGAGCCCCTCCTTGGTCATTACGTCACAAATGTTGCGGTTGAAGTCCTTCTCGAAACGGAGGTCGCGGTTGGTGACGATGCCCACGAGGATGTTCTTCCCGTCCACCACCGGAATGCCACCGATGTGGTAGTCGGCCATGATGCGCAGTGCGTCGCCCACGGTCTTGTCGGGCGTAATCGTCACCGGCGCGTTAATCATACCGTTTTCGGCACGCTTGACCGAAGCAACCTGCTTGGCCTGTTCGGCAATCGACATGTTCTTGTGTATCACGCCGATGCCGCCCTCCCGCGCGATGGAAATCGCCATCTTCGACTCGGTGACCGTATCCATGGCCGCCGACACGAACGGCAAATTCAGCCGGATATTGCGCGTGAAGCGCGTCCGCAAATCAATCTCTCGGGGGAGCACATCCGAATACGCCGGTATCAACAGCACGTCGTCAAACGTCAACCCTTCCAATGCAATTCTTTCTGTATTAAAGGACATAATGACTATATTTTATTTTCGTGCAAAAATACGAAATTTTCGAATACATCAACCCGGTTTGTTCAAAATATATTTTTTCAAGATTAATTAGGCATCGGTGGAGATTCCGCCAGCTCCTATCGTCGCAGGCGGAATGGTGTAAAACATTTGGGCTCAAAAGGGGAAAAGAAAGGGGGCGGATGAAGTCAGTCAATGTACAGGATTTCCGTCCGCACGTCCTCGTAGCCCATTTCCATCAGACATGCCTGATATTCCGCCAACTGCGCCTCGTATTTCGCCTGGTACTCTCGACCGGTCTTGTAGTCGATAATCATCAGATGGTCGGGTTTGATGACAATGCGGTCGGGACGGCGCACGTTGCCGTCCGAGGTGATAACGGAAACCTCATTGAGCACACGGTCGCCCTCATCCAAGTAGAAGTAGGGCCGCAAAACAGGGTCTTTTTCTGTGCGCTCGAACAGCTGCAACAACCGGTTGCGTATCTCCTCCGACTCCGATGTCGTAACCGCCGCCCGCTCCTCTTCCGTGGTCGGGAAGAGTGTTAATTTTTGCAAAAAGTTGTGGATGTACGTACCTGTGTCCTGCGATTCAGTACGCTCCTCCGACAATTCCACATTGATGGACTCGTTGCCGCAGAAGGTCATCTCGGAACTGGTGACCTGGAAGTCCGACTCCTGCATGGGAATTGCCTCCGGCTTGTTCGGATTCTTCCACTCGTAGTCACCGTAATAGTGAATGCCGTTCTCCAAATCGACCATCCCGTATTGACTCTCCTCCTTTTTTGCAGCCTCTTGGATGAAACGCCCCAACGCCTGCCGGATTTCCCATTTGTCGCTCTCATTGGACGCTTTGGAAACGTCCGTCAGGACGTAGAGCAGGTCGCGGGCGCGGGTGAAATCCACATACCAAAGATTCAGCCCGTCTAGACCCTTCTTGTTCTCCTCATCCTCGTATTCCTTCTGAAAATCAGAGAATTGCATGTCCTTATGGTGTGTCACATAGCAAGGTTGACCCGTAACAGGGTCGGTTACCCAATAGTTGGCGGGCTGCCCGCTTGACGCGGAGGTGCAATGCGTGATGACCACCGGAAATTCCATCCCTTTCGAAGCATGGATGGTCATCAAACGGACCGCATCAGCCGCCCCCGACAGCGACAGCCTCGGAATAGTTTCGCTGTAGAGGTTGATGTCATCCCACCAGACTAAAAAGTCGGCCACCGAAGCGATGTGCGATTGCGTATAATCGTACACCAAATCGAGGAAATCGGCCACAAACGGGTCCGAATCACGGTCAAGGTCGTAAAACCGGACAATGTCCTTCACGGTCACAAGGAAAGGATTTTGCTTCCACCTATTGATAGTTTCCACAAAATTCTGAATTTCAAAGCGTTGCTCCATCAAGACAAGAAAAGAGGAACTCTTGTTCGCTAAAACCAACTGGTTGAAATCTTTTCCTCGCTTGCGGGCAAAATAGGCCAGTATGACCGTTTGCGCCAAGGTGTCGTCAGCATTAAGGAGAAATCGCAACGTGCTTATTATCAGGTTGATGTTAGGATTGTCAATAAGCTGCAAAGACTCAGATGTTACCACGGGGATGTCGGCAAGCATCAGGCACTGGGCGAAATCGTTGCACTTGGAACGCCCCCGCAGCAACACGGCCATGTCCCCGTAGGCATATCCACGCTGCCTCGCATCCATCACGGCACAAAGCAGCTCGGCTTCCTCGGGCTTCAACGACAGGTAGACCTGCTGGTAAAACGCATCCGTACATTCCGGCCAATAAGTCCGTATATTCTTGTAATCCTGTTTGTTATAACCGAAAATCTGCACTAAGCCGCCCGTCTTTTTTTCGTTGATTATCTGGGCCACATCCCCATAATACTCCTGCTTCCCCAACTTGTCCGCATAATACTCGAAAAAGCGGTTATTGAACTCCACCACAGCGGAATAGGAGCGGTAATTCGTGCGCAACGGCTCGAAATGGAAGTCTTCATCCCTTGGCACCATACTGGCTATATCTCGCTCTGAAGGAACAGATTGCAAACGATCTTTGTCCGACAGACAGTAGAAAAGTTCCGCCTCGCCGTTGCGAAAACGATAAATCGACTGCTTCACATCCCCGAAAAGGGTTAGGGATCCGCCGTCGCCCATCGCGTTTATAATCAACGGCTTCAAGTCCTGCCATTGCATCAGCGAGGTGTCCTGGAACTCATCGATGAAGAAATTCCGGTAAAAACTCATCTTCTCGAACAACGGCTCGCCTTTCGTGGCCGACAAGATCTCGTCGTTCAGCAACGGATTGCTTTCCGACAGGAAGAAGGAATCCGTTTGCTCCTTAATCGTCTCGATGTGGTTTTTCAAGGCCGTCAGCACCAAAAGCTGGTTGGCATTCTTGGCTAAAATCCGGTTGGTAAAATAACTTTTAGCGTTTTTTAACACAATATCCTGAATCTGCTCAAACAGCCCTTGAATCTGGTCGGCAAAAGCCGTTTTCAAGACCTCCTTACGCTCTTTCTCCGCCTTGGAACCTTTTACGGTGAACACCGTGCCCGCATCCATGTCCGCATGGCAGCGACTCTTGTCAAAACCCTTTTCCGATTCAAAAGGATCCTCCGCAATATGGACGAACCATTTGTCCCACTTTTTGGTCCCGTTTGGCATAATCCCTTCGCTTGCAGCCGCTTCAAAGATAGCCAACGCTTTTTCGGACAACGGCTTCACCTCATTCTTGCATTTCTCCTCAATGAGATGTTGGTTCTTCTTCCATTGCTCCACAACGGCCAATAAATCCGCCACTTCCGGAAATTTCTTCACAAACGGATGGCTTTTCTCGGCATCATAATACATCATGCCGAGTCCCTTTGACAGAAACCGGTTGATGTTTGCACTCCCTTTGTCCTCCAACTGCTGCATCAGCTCCCGCACCACAATTTTGAACTGCTGGTCATTGTTCGACAACTCGCAGACATACTGTTCGATAGCCATTTGGAAGAAGTCCGTCAGGCGAATCTGTACCGCGTAGTTCATGCTGAGGTTGAGGTACAATGCCGAAGAGCGGATCACGCGCTGGATGAAACTGTCGATGGTGGTGATGCTGAACTGTGCATAATCGTACAAAATGCTATGCAGCAACGCTTTGGAGCACTCATGCAGGAAAACGAAAACCTCCTCGGCCGGTATCGTTGTCCCTTCGCCGAAGACTTTCTTGCAGAGGTTTCCAAAATCGTTGTCGTTGAGATCGGCCACCGTGTCGGCAAAGGCAAACTTGTTGAGCTGCCTCACCACACGCTCCTTCATCTCGGCAGCGGCGTTATTGGTGAACGTGATGGCCAAAATTTGCCGATAGCCTTTGCAGGGCGGGCACACAAACTGCCGACGGTCGGGCAGCGCCAGAAACCGCCGGACATACGGCCTGAAGCAGGTGGCGAGGTAGTCGAACACCAGATTATATGTTTTACCAGAGCCGGCAGAAGCAGAATAGACGGTCAGCATGTTCGCAATCAAAGGTCAATGGTCACTTAAACTTCTTCCAAAAGGGCTGAAAGCCCGAAATATGTCAACCCAGGGGGGAGCGAAGCGGAACCCTGGGGTCAACGGTCAATTAGTCTTGAAATTGTAGGTCACCTGCGCCAAATCGGCATTGGCTTTGACGATTTTCTGTTTAAGGTTCTGTTTGAAAGCCAACACTTTGGCCATCATCTCGGGATTGTTGACGCTGAGCATCTGCAGGGCGAGAATAGCAGCATTCTGCGCCCCGTTGATAGCGACGGTGGCCACGGGTATACCGGGGGGCATCTGCAGCATGGCGAGGGCGGCATCCATCCCTTCGAGCGACGACTTGATGGGCACTCCGATGACAGGCAGCGGGGTCATGGCGGCAATCACGCCCGGCAGATGGGCGGCCATGCCTGCACCGGCGATGATGACCTTCACACCGCGCTCGTGCGCATGTTTCGCATATTCAGCCACCTCATCGGGGGTGCGGTGCGCCGACAGGGCTAACATCTCAAACGGAATCTCCTGACTGTCAAAAAATTTGCAGGCAGCCTCCATCACCGGAAGGTCGGAGGTGCTGCCCATAATGATACTGACTAACGGTTGCATATCTCTTTTTTTTATTAGTGAATTTGAATTGGCAAAAATACGAAGATTTTCGGTTTGACACACCCCTCTACGTACAATATTTTTTGTACCTTTGCGCCCTTAAATTTTAAAGTGACAAAGAATGGTCAAAAAATACACTCTCTCGCTGCTGTTTTGTCTGCTATGCGGTTTTGCATTTTCACAACACGCTGTGTTGAAAGGTTTTACATACGATGAGGCCTCCGGTGAATCGCTACCCTACTGTACCATCCAGCTGATGGGCACCTCTTTCGGCGCCCTTTCGGATGCCACCGGTGCGTTCCTCATCAACAAAATTCCTGCGGGAACCTACGCCGTGAAAGTCTCCCGGATGGGCTATGAGGACCTGATCGACACGATAACTGTGGGCGCCAGCGGCAACACCACCAAACGCTACAGCATCTCACCAAGTTCGCAAACCCTTGACGCCGTGCAGATTATGGGCGAGAATACCCGTAAGGAACAGGAAACGCGCACCGCCGTCATCAGCGTGACCCCCAAGGATATGAGCAAGATGCCGGCCATCGGCGGTCAGCCTGATTTTGCGCAGTACCTGCAGGTGCTGCCCGGCATTATCTCCACCGGCGACCAGGGCGGACAGCTCTACGTACGCGGCGGTACCCCCGTGCAAAACATGCTCCTGCTTGACGGTACCATTCTCTTCAACCCGTTCCACTCCATCGGTATCTTCTCCGTGTTCGACATGGACATCATGAGCAGCGCGGATGTCTACACCGGCGGCTTCGGGGCGGAGTTCGGCGGCCGTATCTCCTCCGTGATGGACATCAAAACCCGCGACGGCAACAAGAAACACCTCGCCGGCAAGGTTGATTTGAGCAATATCGGGGCACAATTGCTCCTCGAAGGCCCGCTGCTCAAGCTGAGAGACGACCGCAAAACCTCCATCAGCTTCATCCTCTCCGGCAAGGGCTCGTACTTGGAACAAGCCTCGAAAGTCTTCTACCCCTACGTGGAGGGTGCGGACGGCCTCCCCTACACTTTCCTCGACCTTTACGGCAAGCTGACACTTGCCACCCGCAACGGCTCGCGGTTGAACATCTTCGGTTTTAACTACTCAGACCACGTAAACTACAGTTCCGTAGCCAATTACGGATGGGACAACTGGGGTATCGGCTCCAACTTCCTCATCGTGCCCGGTGACGCACCCACCACCATCGAAGGCTCTTTGGCCTATTCGAAATACACCTCCGAGCTGGAAGATGTCAACTTCGACCCGCGCCGCAGCTCCATGGACGGCTTCACCTTCGACCTGGGCTTCAACTACTACCTCGGCAAGAGCCTGCTGAAAGTCGGTATCGACGTAGTGGGCTACAATACTAACTACGAGTATTACACCATCTACCACTCGCAGCGAATCATCGAAGACCACACTACTGATTTGTCGCTGTTTGTCAAATACAAATACAACTTCCGCAATAAACTGCTCATCGAGCCCGGCTTCCGGTTGCAGTACTACTATTCCCTCGGAGAAGTTTCCCCCGAGCCACGTTTGGCTATCAAATACAACATTCTCAATAACTTACGCTTGAAACTTGCGGCAGGTATGTATTCACAGAACCTCGTTTCTGTCACCTCCGACCAGGATGTGGTCAGCCTGTTCACCGGCTTTATCTCCTCACCGCTGGAAAGTGCGCTGCTGCCGTCCACACTCATTGGAGACGATCAGGAGATAAAAGGCCGCCTGCAGAAAGCGCAACATGTGGTCTTGGGACTTGAGTACGACCCCATCAGTCCGCTGAGCATCAATATCGAAGGCTACTTCAAGAACTTCTCGCAGCTGATTTCCGTCAACCGCTACAAAATGCTCGACGAAGACAGCGAGTTCATCTGGGAGAAAGGCCAGGCCTACGGCGGCGACATCTCCGTCAAATACGACCACAAAGGCGTTTACGTGTGGTTTGTCTATTCGTTGGGCTGGGTGAAGCGCAATGACGGCAAGATTGAATACTACCCGCATTTCGACCGCCGCCACAACATCAACCTGGTGGCTTCTTACGCTTTCGGCAAGCGCCGCTCTTGGGAGATCAACTGCCGCTGGAACTTCGGCACCGGTTTCCCGTTCACGCAGACACAGGCCTACTTCCCGCACTACGACCCCACCCAAATCAACGACGACTACGTGACCTCCAACGAGGATGTTTACTTCCTGCTGGCCGACTTCAACCAGTCGCGGTTGCCGAGCTACCACCGCCTCGACATCGGTGCGAAGAAGAAATTCTATCTGGGCCAGCGTCACACCCTCGAAGCCAGCATTTCCATGACCAATGTCTATAACTACAAGAACGTGTTTTATGTAAACAGAACGACAAATGACATCATTTATCAGCTGCCGTTCCTCTACTATTTCGGCCTGACCTGGCGTTTCTAATCTTGGTTTTCACTTATAAAATATTGAAATTCAAAACAATACAAGAAAAAGAAAAAAAATTAGGATAGCTTGTCGGACAATTGAAAAAAAGTGTATTTTTGCACCGTCAGAAACGACAAACGGATCGGTAGTTCAGTTTGGTTAGAATACATGCCTGTCACGCATGGGGTCGCGAGTTCGAGTCTCGTCCGGTCCGCAGAAAAAAGAGGAACGAATGTTCCTCTTTTTTTTATTGCGGAAATGGATGCGGAAGGACGGAAATGTGCGGAAACTTTCTGATTCTTCATTTAAGATATCAAGAAGGCGAAGGATAAATGCACCTTAATATATTTTATGAAAAATACATTGAAAACAAATAAAAATATGTACTTTTGCCGAAAAAATTAAACATGATAAACGATCATGGCAGATGATTTTTGGGAACGTATGACTCCTGTTTTCGCCGTTGAGGCACCCTGAGGTTTTAGGGGTACAGTAGGTCGTAGATTTCCTGCTGCTCGTCGTCCATCTTCAGCAGGACGGAACTTTGCTGGCCGCTGCTGGGTAGTGTGAAGTTCAGCCGGTACATTGTCTTGACGGCCTCTCGCACCCTGTCGAGGGTTAGTTTGGAGCTATTCTCCTTCAGTATGCGTTCCATCTCCAGCAAGATGGTGTATGCGGTGAAGCAGATGCAGATATGTCCTTCTATCCTGTTACGCAAGCGGTGGTAGATGGGGCGGATCTGCAGGTCTGTCTTGTTCATTCGGAACGCCCGCTCAATATACCACAAATTGCCATAGCTGCTGATGACTTCCTCTGCGGTGAGGTCCGTGTTGGTGACATACGCCTTGATTCCGTCCCAGACCGCATCCGCCTCATATTTTTCCATGTCTATCGATATTGTCACGTCCCCCTCCATCTTCAAGTATTTGTTGTACCCCCTGTTGTTGATGTTGGCTTTCGTCAGACGTCCCGCCCCCATCCTTTTGCGAAGTCGCTCCAGTCCGCGTTTCCTGTTGGCTGCGTCCTTGTGCTCCCTGCGCTCCGTTTTGGAGACGACGAGCCTCCGGTTGCCGCCTTTGTCCAGGACTTTGACATCCCCGTTCTTCAGGTTGAGGGCTATTATGCGGTCCTTGATCGAATCGCTCTCGTTTTTCGGACGGGCTCCGAGAATGTACTGATAGTTCTGCTCTTCAAGCGCTTGGATGTTCTTTTTGGAGAGCAGGCCGGCATCCGCGACCACCACAGGATGGGAAAACCCGTGACGTGCGGCCAGACCTTCGATCATGGGGATCAGGGTGTGGCCCTCGAAGATGTTCCCCTCGTATATCTCGTAGCCTATCGGGTTGCCCTGCGCCGCCACCAGCAGCCCCAGGAATATCTGAGGGCACGAATGCTTCCCGTCCTTGTTGAAGCCCGGTATCCGAAGGGAGTCCTCCTCCGCTGCCTCAAAGTAGAGCGTGGTCATGTCGTAGAAGGCCACTTTGATGCTGCCACCCACCACCTCGCGGGTGTGGCGGAAACTGATGTCCTCCACCTGATGCTTGATCCCCTCCGCGCCATCAGTCCCTTTTGCACACAACCTGTCCAAAAAGCGGTAAATCCGGCCCACTTCGTAGCTCACGCCGAGATAACGCCGCAGGTAGTCTACCGTGCGGAGCTTGCTCCCGGGGTTGAATAGCCGGCAAATCACCAGATGGCGGAACATCTCTTCCTCAATCTCCCCGTATCCGATTCTGTCGTACAGCCTTCCGAAAATCAGTTCCGGCCCCGCCACCTGAACTTGGGTGTTGCTGACGGACGACAGGAAATCCTCAATGCTGCCGTCTGCTTCGTCTGGGAACAGGTCAACACCTCCTCCGGCCTCGCGGATGTAGGTGCGGGCTTGCCGCTCCAGCCGCGCCACCCCCTGCTCGCTCTCCACCGGCCCGAAAACCTTGACGACCCGGTATCTTCCGCGAGCCTTGTCCACCACATGGACGCTGATGCTGCCTGACTTGTTGACCTTTCTTCTCACAAACATGCGGCAAAGATACAACGAGGCACCCAAAAAACCAAATTTTATTTTTCAAGTGACTGATTTACAGCAAGAAAAAAAAATTGTCAAAAAGAGCGGCGAAAACAGGATTCCTCTTTGGTGAAAATCAGAAAACTAAACAAAGCCAGCCAGCAGTGCTTGAGACAAAAATGGCTTAAACGTCCGTCACATTTTGGGATGGTTACGGGAAAACGCTGTCGTGCTGGTTGACTGTGTTTTCATCTTCCTTAATACCGCGACAACGATAGGAATGGTTACGAGCGGCCTGCCGCGAAGTTTGAATGGATAGCGTGCCCGGTCGCCCCAAAAGAGAAAGCACA
>JAFPVR010000009.1 GCA_017395245.1 Bacteroidales bacterium
AAAAGGATGTTGAAACGGGCTTAAGCTACTTTGGATCACGGTATTACAGCTCGGATTTGAGCGTTTGGCTGAGTGTGGATCCGATGAGTGACAAATATCCGTCTTTATCACCGTTTGTTTATTGCGCGAATAACCCGGTGAGGTTGGTGGATCCGAATGGGGATACATTGTCGCCTTCTGCTTTGTTTCGCCAATCTTCGTATTTCAAGGTATATCAGAATCTATTGCAATCAAATAACACATATAAACGACTTATTGCTGACTATCAAGGGGAACGATGCCATTTTTACTTTGACTTTAGCTATGAGATGACAAAACGTGCTGGATCTACCGTATGGCAACACAAGACGGAAGGAAGTAAAGTGTCGGTCACTACGCATTCTACATATTATAGGCCAGACGGAGGAGATCAATCTGAAATTGCCATGGCGAAAACTTTGATTCACGAAGCCGTTCATGCATTTGATGGGTTAACCCAACGTAAAACCCCTAACCATGATGGTTTTGACCAAGCCTCCGTACTGGCTGGTTTAAAAGAATATAATTCCATCTTTAATTTAGGTTATTCTGATGAGGACTTGGAGATCCTATCGTGGAGTGGACTGCAAAAATCAAAAGAGTACAAAAGTTTTATTAACAGTAGAGCTAAAGAAAACGAGCGCTCTTATGACGAAGAAGATACCTATGTGAAAACAAAAATGACGATTTTGATGTTTGGAACGATTTCAGATGATTAAAATGTTGTATAAAGTTTTATTACCTTTGCTTGGGATGGTTTTCCTTTGTATTGACTCTGAAGCACAGAATAGTTATTGCTATGAGTTCGAAAGCGATTCATTATATAAGGTGTTCACCCATACTTGTCCTGTTCATCGATATGGAGACTCTGTGTTGGTTGTTTCAAATCTGTTCAACGAAATGAATATTTCCAATCAAGTTGTTTTCACGTTTCGGGACAGTTGCGTGTTTTTAACAATTAATGGTCAAGAGAAACTTTTCTTTGGGGATTCAAGAGTCGGAAATTGGAACACAACGGGAAATGAGTCAGAGCGGTTTACCATTAAGTGGGACACGTTATTTTGCTCTGACTATGGAGAAATTCTTTATAAATTTGAGTTTTCCCCCTATTATTCAACGGAGAATCCTTTAATACTGGATGATGGAACCGTTGTTGTTTACAACTATTGTGACATGGTATCCTATTATTGGACCTATTCTGCTGGTGTTGTGGCCATGGAAGGGGATGATTTGCTATTCGTAAGGAAAGACCAAAATTTCGTCAAGAGTTGTCTGAAAAACATCAAAAGGTGTTCCGGACAATAGTGCTCGTGACCTAATAATGATTACCACAAATTTTGTACTTTCGCCCCGTAAAAAATCACCTATGCCCCACCACCGCCCATACCGCCCGCAGCCCCCGCAGATTCCCGCAGACATCATACGCGAAGACACGTGTGATACGCGGAGATGCATGAATCCCCTCACGGGGATTTGGCCCGCGTGCGCAACCGTTCCGGGCTACAGATATGCATCCCCTAACGGGGAAGGGTGTCCCGCCACCATTGTACATTATTCATTGTACATTGTACATTGTACTTAAACGACAGTTGCTGTATGACTTCCGGCCACGGCACTGCCGTGCCGGCGCGGCTAATTCCCCTTCTACGTATAGAAGGGGTGCCCGAAGGGCGGGGTAGTAATATAGGCATCAGCTTATGCGTATATAGGCATTGGCACTTGCGTATATAGGCATCGGCCGATGCCTATATACGCATTTTTTGGACAGAGGGTCAAAGGCCAAGGGTCTCCAAGTACTCATCAATTTCGGCGCATACTCGCTCGGAAGGATACTTGCCCAACTCACCTCTGACGGACATTTCGTAATCCCCTTCGAGCGCCAAGGCCAGGTCGCTGGCCTTATAGGGGTCTTTGTAGAGATGGCGCGTATCGAGATGGTGGAGTATATCGGCGCTTCCGACCCCCGGACGACTGCTAACTGGAATCGCGCACTATAGTGGCGTGTCTTTGGCACGGGAATCAGGCAGGCAATGCCGCTTGTACAGAAACAGATACTCCTTAGTGTAACCAAAAAGTGTATCTTTGCCGCTCAAATTAAAACCTTCATAATATGGCTATTTTCGTAAAAAACATAAAGCAATTGGTCCAGGCGGAGAGCAAATCCGTGAAGTACCGCGCCGGCAAGGAGATGCAAGATCTTCCAGTGATTGAAAACGCCTATTTGCTCACCGAGGGCGACAAAATCAAAGATTTCGGCCGGATGGAGGACTTCAACCCCGATATTTTGAAGAAAATCAAGGAGCCGATTGAGGAAATCGACGCTACGGGCAAGTTCGTGTTCCCCTCCTTCTGCGATTCGCACACGCATATCGTGTATGCGGGCAGCCGCGAGGTGGAATACATCGACAAAATCAAAGGCCTGAGCTACGAGCAAATCTTCAAACGCGGCGGCGGCATCCTCAATTCCGCAAAACGGCTGCACGAGACCTCCGAGGAGGAACTTTACGACCAAGCGTGGGCGCGGTTGGAGGAGATGGCTTCCTTCGGCACAGGCGCATGCGAAATCAAGAGCGGCTACGGCCTCACCACCGAAGACGAGCTTAAAATGCTGCGTGTCATCCGCAAGCTGAAAAAGAACTCCCCAATGACCATCAAGGCCAACTTCCTCGGCGCACATGCGGTGCCGCTTCTCTATAAGGACAATCCCGACGGCTATGTGGACCTTATCGTCAACGAGATGATTCCGAAGGTGGCTTCCGAAGATCTTGCTGATTTTGTGGACGTTTTCTGCGACAAAGGCTTCTTCACCCCCGAGCAGACCGAGCGTATCCTGATACAGGGCATCAAGTACGGTTTGCGCCCGAAAATCCACGCCAACGAAATGGCTTGTTCGGGTGGCATCCAAGTCGGTGTAAAATACAACGCCCTGTCCGTGGATCATCTGGAATACACTGGCGATGAAGAGATTAAAGTCCTTTACAAGAGTGATACGATGCCCACGGTTCTGCCCGGTGCGGCTTTCTTCCTCGGGATGGTTTGCGCCCCTGTCCGCAAGATGATCCAAGGCGGCCTGCCCGTCGCTTTGGCCTCCGACTTCAACCCCGGTTCCTGTCCATCCGGCAACATGCAGTTGGTCTTCGCGATGGGTTCCATCATGTACAAAATGCTACCCGAGGAGACCGTCAATGCCACAACGATCAACACGGCCTACGCCATGGATGTATGGCGCGAGTTAGGCACCATCACGAAGGGCAAAATCGCCAACTTCTTCATCACCAAGCCGATGGACACGTTGTATTATATGAACTACGCGTTCGGGAGCAACAAGGTGGAGCAGGCTTACCTGAGGGGGAAGAGATGGTAAAGAAAAGATATTTTTCAATTTGATAGATATGAAAAAGTATAATCTTGGTTTTATCTCAGATGTAGATATTTACAATCACGTTAAAGCAACTGTGCTTCAATATCGTCGAAGCATTAATCTTAAAGAGTTTAATAAAAACATCATTGATCCTATAAAACTCACATTTGATTCTAAAATCTATGGACAAACGATGCAACAAACCATAGAAAGTGAGTGTATCCGTCAAATTGATAAGACAAATAATAATCGTATCGGCTATTTTCACCAGTACTTGTTTAAGTATGCAGGCGGTGGCTGGGTTGTGCCTGACAATGGTGAAAAAGGTGGCTTTGATGTCTTGAACGATGAAAAGCATATATATGTGGAAATGAAGAATAAACATAATACAATGAATCGTTCAAGTTCAAGTGACACTTATGTGAAAATGCAAAATAAAATTTTAAAAGATGATAAGGCTACATGCATGTTGTTGAGACCATTGCCAAACATTCTCAGAATATCATTTGGAAATTGACAATCAACGAAAATGGGAGAACAGAATACTACTCCCATAAAAGAATTCGTCGCGTATCCATGGATAAATTCTATGAGATAGTCTTCGGCGAAAACAACGCGTTCTTCAAACTCTGCAAAGTATTGCCAATCATCCTTGATGATGTTATAGCTGAAGACAAGTCAACATTGTTAAAAAATTCTGTTTACGAGGAACTTGACAAAACAGATTTCTATAGAAGTCTTTATCTACTTGCATTTAAAACTTACGAAGGATTCGAAAATTTCTAAAGATGCCCACATTTCTTTCCGCAACTAACTTAGCCGATCTGACAGGAACATCACTAGCCACAGCTCAAAAGTGGGGTGATAATGGTATATATCCGTATCATACGAACGAGAACGGCAAGAAAGGTTTCTATATGGAAGAACTGACTGATATAGAAGCTGTATCAAAGATGTTAAAAACCAAATGGGATGAAGAATTTCATATAGCACCTCTTCGTGATTTCACATCAGTTGAACTTTTTGCCGGAGCCGGAGGTCTGGCTCTTGGTATGCACTTAGCCGGTTTTCGTCACGTTTTGTTGAATGAAATAGATCCTATGGCCTGTCAAACATTGAGAAGGAATCACCCTGAATGGAATGTGCTTGAAGGTGATATTCATCAAGTAGACTTTACACCACTTCAAGGCAAAGTGGATTTTCTTTCTGGTGGATTTCCTTGTCAAGCATTTTCATACGCTGGCAAAAAAGGTGGTTTGAACGATACTCGTGGAACTTTGTTCTTTGAATTGGCACGTGCCGTTCGCGAAATCCAACCCAAAGTATTTATGGGAGAAAACGTGAAAGGTTTATTATCTCATGATGATGGTAGAACATTAGATGTTATTCGTAATGCTATCAAAGAACTAGGGTACACGCTTGTTGAACCAAGGGTTTTGAAAGCAATCATGTATCAAGTTCCCCAAAAAAGAGAACGTTTAATACTTATAGCTATTCGTAATGACATTTATGAGCAGGGGTTTCGATTTAGATGGCCTGATCCTTATCTGGAATTTGAAGGCAATATCTCGGACCAGTACAAACAAATAGGGAATGCTGTTCCTGTTAACCTTGCATTTGCTATAGGACGCTCTTTAATTCGTCTTTTCAACGATATTGACGCTCAAAATCCCGAAGAAAGCCAATTTGAGGATGCAAATACAACTGCTCATGAAATGCTTCCTCCAAAACTTTTCGAACTTGACTTGTTTGATATGCATGAAAGGTATCCAAAAGATATCAATATAGTCAAAAACCCACTTTCTAGAAAAAAATGCAAAGACACTAATTCACTTGACGATTCCAAAAATGTTCTTGTATGCCTTGTACCCGACAAATATATTATTCCTTATATCACCCAAAATGCAAGAGCGTATTTTTCAGGAAAGAAATTTCCTTCGACAGTGAAACTAAACAAACTTTATTACTTCATGCCATACACTAAAGGAAAAGGCATACGTGATTTATATCAAATTAAAGTAGCTCGAGTAGGAACAAAACATGAGTTTGTTGAAAATGCTGATGAAAACGATTTTCGTTTAGTTTTCGAAATCCAATTCGTCAAACAACTTTTTGATGACTACAAACCCATCAAACTGACCATCTGGCGAACTTTCACCGACACAAATTTGAGGGCAATTTTGGCAATGTAACCGTCGTAGAGACGCGATGCATTGCGTTTCTACATATTCGTAACATCACGTTTGTAGAGACGTTTCATGAAACCTTCTCTACATCAACGCATCCCTAACGTAATCAATGAATTTCTTCAGGTTCGTCCGGCCATACAGCCAAATCACCCGTTCTTTGTCGCCTAACCGAGTGACCACCACGAAGTTGGAACAGCCTTTTTCGTCTTTCTCCGAAGCGCAAATCTTCAACAGGTAGTCCGATTCGTTGAGTTCGAACACGACGTTGAAGTTCTCCATCGACTTGTGGATGTCCTTGTTGAATTTTTTGTATTTACAGGATTTTGGCTTGGCATCGCAGGAGAGGATTTTCACGAAGGAGGCATTGTGCGCGATGAGGTTCAGCCATACGGGCTTCTGATCGCCGTATTCGAACTTCTCGAAATGGCGTTTCTTTTCATATTTTCTGAAAAGCTTGTCCATGTCGGCGGACTGGGCGAAAACCCCAAAGGAAAGGCCCATGCAAAGCATTACCAATCCGATCTTGTGCAATACATTTTTCATTTTTTGATGGTTTAAGGTTTATTACGGTCGTTAAACTACCGTTTCAGGCAAAAGTTTAATTCTGTACTTCAATATATAGGCAACACTGATACTTTATGTTGGAGATTCCGCTCGCTCACTGCGTTCGCGGCGGAATGGTGCTTGCTACTGAACGTAAAAGGGAAAAAAGAAGGGCGGCGGCTTTAATATTTCGGGCATCGGCATAGTTTCCCGCCGCCCTTCTTTTTTCCCCATTGACCCCAAGAGTCGCACACCATTCCGCCAGCTCCTATCGTCGCAGGCGGAATCTCCTGCTTCTAGCAACAAACTTTCCCAAGTCTCAGTATTCCCGTATCCGATTCTCAATCGCCGCAATCGCGTCGCGGTATTCGGCAGCCTTCTCAAAATCCAGTTCTTTCACAGCCTTCTCCATCTCTTTGCGGTACGCCTTCTTCTTCTTTTCCAACTGTTCCACGTTGTACATCGCCAAATCCTCCGCCGCAACCGACTGTTTTTTCTCTTTCTGAACGTATTGCACTCCTCTTTTATTTTGTTTGTTGTCGCCGGACATGCCTGTGAGCAGCATTTCTTCCGATTTCACCACGCCTTTCGGTACGATATGGTGTAACTCGTTGTAGGCTATCTGTTTGGAACGGCGACGGTTGGTTTCGTCAATGGTGGCCTGCATCGATTTGGTGATCTTGTTGGCGTAGAAAATCACCCGCCCGTTCACGTGGCGCGCGGCACGGCCGGCCGTCTGCGTGAGCGAGCGCACATTGCGCAAAAAACCCTCCTTGTCGGCATCCATGATGGCCACCAAGGAGACCTCTGGCAAGTCCAAACCTTCACGCAACAGGTTTACGCCAACCAACACATCGATGGCACCCGCCCGCAAGTTTTGCAAGATTTCCACCCTATCGAGCGTTTCCACGTCGGAATGGATGTAACAAGCTCTTACTCCGATGTTTATAAGGTAAGTATTCAGTTCTTCGGCCATGCGCTTGGTCAGGGTTGTCACCAAAACCCGCTCGCCTTTATCCACCGTATCCTCAATCTCGTTCAGCAAATCATCGACTTGATTGGTGGCAGGACGCACCTCGATGGGAGGATCCAAAAGTCCCGTGGGTCTTACCACCTGTTCGACCACTACCCCACCCGACTGCTCCAGCTCATAGTCCGCAGGGGTCGCACTCATGTAGATGGTTTGGCCGACCAAGGCTTCAAACTCATCGAACTTGAGCGGACGGTTGTCCAAAGCTGCGGGCAAGCGGAAACCGTATTCCACGAGGTTGATTTTGCGGGAACGGTCACCGCCGTACATGGCCCCGATTTGCGGCACAGTGACGTGACTTTCGTCGATGACCAGCACGAAATCGTCAGGGAAAAAGTCAAGAATGCAGAAAGGCCGCATTCCCGGCGCGCGCTTGTCGAAATAGCGGGAATAGTTCTCAATGCCGGAACAATAGCCCAACTCTTTCATCATCTCCACATCATACGTCACTCTATCTTCCAACCGTTTGGCTTCCAAATGCTTGCCTATGGATTTCAAGTAATCGCGCTGCTCACCCAAGTCCAACACTATCTGATTGATGGCATCGTTCATGCTCTGCTGGGAGGTAACGAAAAGACTCGCAGGATAAATCACAATCTTCTCCTCCTTGGAGATAACTCCACCCGTCGCAGCCTCTATAATCGACAGTGATTCAATTTCATCGTCCCAAAAGATAATACGGAAGGCGTGTTCGTTGTAGGGCGGGAAAATATCGACCGTGTCGCCCTTCACGCGGAATTGCCCAGGCTGCAAATCGAGCTCGGTACGCGAGTAAAGACTGGAAACGAACTTCAGTAGAAGCGAGTTTCGGTCAATGAGCATTCCCGTGTGCAGATGGATGACATTCTTGGCGAAATCATCCGGATTGCCGATACCGTAAATACAAGATACAGAGGCCACTACAATCACATCCCGCCTACCCGACATCAACGCGGCGGTCGTGTGCAACCGCAATTTCTCAATCTCGTCGTTGATGGAAAGATCCTTCTCAATGTAGGTGTTCGTGGTCGGGATGTAGGCTTCGGGCTGGTAGTAATCGTAGTAGGAAACGTAGTATTCCACGGCGTTTTCGGGGAAAAACTGCTTGAACTCGCTGTAAAGTTGTGCCGCAAGAGTCTTGTTATGGCTTAAAACCAACGCCGGACGGTTCACCTGATTCAACACATTGGCGATGGTGAACGTCTTGCCAGAACCCGTCACGCCGAGCAATGTCTGGGCCTTCTCGCCACGGTTCAGTCCTGCCACCAGCTGCTTGATGGCCTCGGGCTGGTCCCCGGAAGGTTCATACGAAGATGTGAGGTTGTAGTTCATTTTATTAATGGTTATAGGTTAATGGTTATAGGTTATTGAAGTTCGAATAACGTTATGCAAAGACTTAATATTGTACGTCCCGAATAATCACAAATCACAAATCACTAATCACTAATCACTAATCACAAATCACTAATAACAAATCACTAATCACTAATCACTAATCACTAATCACTAATCACTAATCACTAATCACTAATAACAATAAACAACAAAACGCCGATTGCGAGAACCGGCGTTTGTTGAAATTTGCAAAATGTAACTATTAGTGGAATCTGTAACGGAGGCCGACACCAATGTTGGCTAATCCATACCAAGGACCATAATAGGTATTTTTAAATCCCATAACATTAATCATAGGACGCCAATCCACGGTGAGATTCAACGGGATACCGAATTGCCATTCGAAACCAATCTGACCACCGACATTCACACGCATGGGCATGTAATCGTAATCCTTGTAGGCAACGCCATAACCGAAACCAATACCAGCTGCGGGACCCACAAACCAATTCCAAATACCTTTGATGTTAAAGACCCAGTCGAAAGAAGCCGTAACATCTGCGTATGCCCAACGAGACCAAGCATTTCCGAGACCAGCCGTCAAATCAACATACATACCATCCGTAATGGAATGTTGATAAGAAAATTCAGTGTTGTAACCCACACGGCCGCCGATGGCACGGGGTTGTGCGAAAGCGACGCTTGCAACGGCAAGCATGACAACCATTGTCGTAAAAATCTTCTTCATAATGTTTGAAATTTTGAATTTTGAAAGTGCAAAATTAGCATTTATTAACAGTGTTTCCCATTTTTTCAAATACAAGTTATGAACACAAAAAAGTAAATAAAACGGCCCTGTAGAGACGTGGTGTGCCGCGTCTCTGCAACGATAAATCATTTTTTTGTGTGTATCTGTATTTTGTGTACCTTTGCCGTTTTGCAATTGGTACTAAGTATTTAATATAAAACGTTGATAATATGAAAGATATAAAACGCTACACCATCACCTCTGCCCTACCCTACGCCAACGGCCCGGTGCATATCGGCCACCTCGCCGGCGTGTATGTGCCCGCAGATATTTATGTACGCTACCTTCGCAACAACGGAAAAGAAGTGCTTTTCATCGGCGGTTCCGACGAACATGGCGTGCCTATCACCATCAAAGCCCGCAAGGAGGGCGTGACTCCTCAGGACATTGTCGATCGCTACCATGCCATCATCAAGAAATCCTTCGAGGATCTCGGCATCTCGTTCGACATCTATTCCCGCACGTCGAATCCCACCCACCATGAAACAGCGGCGGCTTTTTTCAAACACTTGTATGAAAATGGCAAGTTGATTGAGAAAACCTCACAGCAATACTATGATGAGGAGGCACACGAATTTCTCGCTGACCGTTACATCACGGGTACATGCCCGCATTGCAACAACGAACATGCCTACGGGGACCAGTGCGAGGCATGTGGCACTTCCCTCAGCGCCACTGACCTCATTAACCCGAAATCAGCCCTCAGCGGAAATGTTCCTGTACTGAAAGAAACCAAACACTGGTATCTTCCTTTGAATGAATATGATGGATGGCTTCGCGAATGGATTTTGCAAGGTCACAAGGCCGATTGGCGGCCGACGGTTTACGGTCAGTGCAAGTCGTGGATTGAGCAGGGACTGCAGCCTCGTGCCGTCACCCGCGACCTATCCTGGGGTGTGAAAGTTCCGTTGAAAGAGGCTGAAGGCAAAGTGCTGTATGTCTGGTTCGACGCCCCTATCGGCTATATATCCGCCACGAAGGAATGGGCTAAAGCGCATAATACTGATTGGAAACCTTGGTGGCAAGATGAAAGTTCCAAACTCGTGCATTTCATCGGCAAGGATAACATTGTTTTCCACTGCATCATTTTCCCGTGCATGCTGAAAGCGCACGGTGGATACATTATACCCGATCAAGTGCCCGCCAATGAGTTCCTCAACCTCGAAGGCGACAAAATTTCAACTTCCCGCAATTGGGCGGTTTGGGCGCACGAATATGTGGAGGATTTTCCTGGCAGACAGGACGTTCTGCGCTATACGCTGACTTCCATCGCGCCGGAAACAAAAGACGCCGACTTCACTTGGGCCGACTTCCAAGCCAAGAACAACAACGAGTTGCTGGCCATTTTCGGCAACTTTGTGAACAGAACCGTCGTCCTTTCCCACAAATACTACGGCGGTGTCATTCCCGAATGCGGAGAACTGACTGACTACGAAAAGGAAATCATCGAAAAGATGAAGGAATTTCCGGGTAGGATAGGGGAGTGCATCGAACATTACAAGTTCCGTGAAGCGCAGGCCGAGCTGATGAACCTGGCCCGTCTCGGCAACAAATACCTCACCGACACCGAGCCTTGGAAAAAACAGAAGGAAAATCCCGAATATGTAAAGACTATTCTGCATGTTTCCTTGCAAATTTGTGCTTCTTTGTCCATTTTATGCGAACCTTTCTTGCCTTTTACGTCCAAAAAGTTGCAGAAAATGCTCAATATAGACAATAAGAACTGGTCTGATGGCGGTCGCTGCGACTTGTTGAAAGCCAACGATCCTCTCAATCCGGCGGAATATCTGTTCGAGAAAATCGATGACCAAACCATTGCCAAGCAGGTGCAGAAGTTGGAAGACACCAAAAAGCGTAATGAGGTGGCCAATGCGACCGCCGTCCCTGAGAAGGAGCAGATCACATTCGACGATTTTCAGAAGATGGATATCCGTGTGGTGACTATTCTTGCAGCCGAAAAGGTGGCCAAGACCAAGAAGTTGCTGAAGCTGAAAGTGAACACCGGCATCGACACCCGCGAAATCATTTCAGGCATTGCGGAATATTACCAGCCTGAAGATTTGATTGGCAAACAAGTGCTTATGTTGGTTAATCTGGCACCCAAGAACATCAAAGGCGTGGAATCCCACGGCATGATTCTCATGGCCGAAAACGCCGACGGTTCCCTCTCCATCATGCAGCCGCAGAAACCTGTCAAAGAAGGCAGCACGGTGAAATAACATACTATATCGGATTATCCTTGATGTAGAGACGCAAAATTTTGCGTCTCTACTTTGTTTATATAACCTATTGAAACGAACATCTTGGTATTTCTATGTGTTTATAATATAACCCTTTTATAGGCAATGTATTACCTCGAAAATGCCCTAAAATAGGGAGTTTTCAAACATATCAACAAAAAAATGAGACACAGAAAATTACGAAGAAATCAACATCTAATAGTTGATAAAATGGCTTTTTATCCCAATAACGCAAGTTACGGTTTGAAATCTTGGTGGATAAAAAATGGAAAAGTTTTCATTCCACATTTTCGACGATTTTTGAACATCTTTTGTCAACTTTTCTGGACGGTTGAAAAGACACTTTTTATCCACTAAAAAAAATTTGAAGAAAGTTGTCGGGGATGTTTCCCTCCTCAAAATCCGCCACTTAGAATTAACATTATCCACATTCAGCTGTTCATTAAATTTGATAACTCACATTTCCAAATTTTTCGGTGAAATAATATCCACATATCAACAGCCATAATAATCATAGAGAAAATAATTTTATTTGTTTTATGATAAGTGGTCCGTGTGTAAGTGGTTTGGAATTGGCAGCCACAGGCATTTATCTTTTTTGTATTTTTGCGGCCACTAAAAGGAATATAAATATATGAAGATTTACATTGGATCAGACCATGCTGGAGTTGACCTTAAATCGTTGATAAAAGAGCGTTTCGGAGGTCGTTTTGAGTTTGAGGACATGGGTACGCTCACGACGGATAGTGTAGATTATCCCGATTTTGCGCACAAGGTTGCGGAAAACGTCCTGGCCGATGGTGAGTCGCAGGGTATCCTGATTTGCGGCACCGGCAACGGAATGGCCATCACCGCAAACAAGCATGCCGACATCCGCGCCGCCCTCTGCTGGTCACCCGACATCGCGGCATTGGCCAAGCAGCATAACAATGCCAACATCATTGTGCTGCCCGCCCGCTTCATATCTCCCGAAACCGCTTTCGAGACGCTTGAGGCTTTCTTCAGCGCGCAGTTCGAGGGCGGACGGCATCAGCGAAGAATTGATAAAATCAATATCTGACTATGAAAGCGCCATTCGAAGATCAGGATTTTGAGGCAATTAGGAAGAAAGCCTACGCTCTTCGTCACAACTATTTTGACGATATGGAGAAGCATTTGCTCAATTTGGAGGCTTCTCTGCAACAAAAAGGGCTGAATGTACACTGGATTAAGGATCAAAGCTCCTTGACAGAGTCCATCAATGCGTTGATACAGAGTTACAATGTGCGCAGAATCTCGTTTGACAGCAAGATTCCGTTTGAACCTGTGTTCCAAAACAGGATGGAGGTTGTTCCTTTGGAAACTGAGGAAAATTCGTCCGACGATCTTGACCTTCTCGTGGTTGATGCCGATTTGGCCGTGTGTGACACGGGATCGCTTGTTTTCTTGGACAGAAAGTCGCAATGTTGCTTCAACAAGGTCAAAAACATGGCGGTTATCGTCAATATTGACCAATGTCTTGCTTCTATGCAGGATTTGTCTTTCTTTTTGGCGCTGAAGTATGCCTCAAAGGAGCAAATAATGCCGACCGATATCAAAATTTTGCAGCAACAACCGAACTATGTGCTGCCTTCCGATTTGTCCTACCTTTCCGACCAGATGTTCACCCAGGAACCGATGAACGTGCATGTCATCCTCTATATGAATGATATTGAGGATATTTTGACATCGGAAATTTTGAAAGAATCCTTGTACTGCATCCAATGTGGTCGATGCCTGGAGGTTTGCCCCGTGGCTGCTTCGCATGACAATCTTTCCCCGATAGAGTTGGTGAAAATCAACAGTCTGGATAAATATAACAAAGCGCAGCACCTCTTTTCCCATACGACCTTGTGCGGCGCGTGCGAGGATGCCTGTCCGGTCAAAATCCCGTTGATTCGGCTGATGCTTTCCGAAATGCAGGTTTCCAACATGGTGGTTAAACCATCGCGCACGAAGATGCTCTATTCTCTGTTCTCAAAGCGGAGCAAGCTGAACAAAGTGAACAATTCGTTCTTCAAATTCTTCTTTATCAGGCGCTTTTTTGGCAGAAACAAAAACTTAAGCCGTTATTTTTCAAATCAGAACAGTGATTTTTTCAATATAACTTACGAACCTCCTTACGAAGATAACCCTAATGAGCTCATCAAAGATTGAACTTTTGAATAGCAAAATCAGGCAGTTTCTCAAGAAATACTACCTGGACAAACTGTACAAAGGGATTATTCTCTTTGTTATTGTGCTATTGGCCACATTCATCGCCTTCTCGTTGTTTGAGTATTTTTCCTATTCAAACACGGTGGTGCGATCCATCCTTTTCTATTCCTTTATTGCGCTTGCGGCCGGTATCGGAATTGCCTACATCATCATTCCGGCGTTGAAAATCAGCGGTCTTGGCAAGCAACTCACGAACGAGGAAATTGCGCTTATCATTGGTAAGCATTTCAATCAGATTGATGACAAGTTGCTGAATCTGTTTGAGTTGCAGAAACAGATGGAGCGTGGCGACTATCAGAGCTACGATCTGCTTTCAGCTGCCATTGACACTAAAATTGACTCGTTCAAGGCTTATTCGTTCGTTCAGGCTATACCTGTGGAGAAAACCAAACGTTTTGCCCTGTGGATGCTGCTCCCGATAGCCATTTTCTTGCTGCTTTTTTCGATTAAGAAAGAGTTGTTCACTGAGCCTGCCAAACGTATCGTCCACCACACGGAAGTTTACGAGAAACCGGCTCCATACAGTTTTGTCATTACAAATGATTCGTTGAAAGCCTTTCAGTATGAGGATTTTACGGTCAATGTAAAGGTTGAGGGAAGTGAAGTTCCGGACGAGGTTTATATCAAGTACAAAAATAGGAACTACAAGTGCCAGAAAAACGCTAATTCGGAGTTCTCCTATACGTTTACGAATTTGCAGCAAAACGTTGATTTCCAAATTAATACCGATGAGGTAATGTCTACTGTCTATGCCATTGACGTGCTTCCGAAACCGGTGATGCTGGGATTCAACATGTCGCTGCATTACCCGTCGTATCTCAACAAACCGGACGAGGTGCTTGAGAATGTCAGCAATGTGACAGTGCCTGAAGGCACGCAGATTACGTGGAATTTTATCACGCGCAATTCCGAAAATCTGATTCTCATTGTTGATGATAACCAGAAAGTTATTTCTTCCGACAAAGATAATTATCTCGTAAATGTAACTGCACGCAACTCTTTTACGTATTCTATCCTGAATAAGAATAAATATATGACAGGAAAAGATACGCTTACGGATGAGGTGACGGTTATCAAGGATATGTATCCTGAGATATTCGTTCAGTCGCAGCAGGATTCGGCGTATCATGACCGCGTCTATTTCAAGGGAAACATCAAGGATGACTATGGGTTCACAAAGCTGCAGTTTGTCTACAGTAAGCTTGACAAGGATGGCAAGTTACTGTCTTCCAATACCGTGGTTCCCATTAAAATCCAAAATGGCGTGACCATTCAGGATTTCTACTACTATTTCGACCAAAGCATGCTGAATCTCAATCCGGGCGAGCAGATCGAATATTACTTCCAAGTATTTGATAATGACGGAGTTAATAGTTCTAAATCGACAAAATCTTCCGTTCAGAACTACCGAGTTCGCACGATGGATGATATTGAAAATGATTTGCAGGAGGCGGAAGAACAGACCAAATCGGATTATACGGATTTGTTGAAAGAATCTAAGGATCTGGCAAGGGAAATAGAGAAAATGCAGCAGAAGATGCAACAAGAAAAAGAACTCTCTTGGCAGGATAAGAAGAACTTGGAGAAGCTGATGAAGGAGTATCAGCAGCTGCAGAACAAGATTAACGAGCTGAAGGAAAAACAGGAAAATCATCAGCAAGTTGAAAACCAATATAAGCAGATTGACGAGGATATTTTGCGCAAGCAGGAAGAGCTTCAAAAGCGGATGGATGAGATTTTGTCGGATGAGATGAAGCAGATGATGCAAGAGCTCCAAAAGATGATGCAGAATATGGACAAAGACCAAATTCAGCAGCAAATGGAGAAAATGAAGCTTTCATCGGAAGATATAAACAAGTCTCTTGACCAGCAATTGCAGCTTTATAAGCAGTTGGAAATGGAGAAAAAGCTCAATGAAACCGTCAATCAGATGCGTGATTTGGCCGATGAATTGCGCAAGAATGCCGAAAAGACGGAGAATAAGCAAAATTCCAAGGAATCCCTTCAGAAAAAGCAGCAAGAACTCCAGAAGAAGTACGATGAAATGAAGAAGGATCTTGAAGATCTGAAGAAAATGAATAACGAGCTGGAGGATCCAACCGAATTCAAGGATAACCAGGAGTTGCAGAAGGATGCTGACCAGAATATGAAGCAGAGTCAGCAGAATTTGGAGAAGAACAATCGTTCAAAGTCTGCCGACAACCAAAAGAAAGCCGCTGATGACATTGAGCAGATGGCCGAGCAGATGGAGCAGGACTTCAATGAGAGCCAATTGGAGAGCATTACCGAAGATATTGCCACCATACGCCAAATATTGGACAATTTGGTTAAGATTTCCTTCGATCAGGAGGAGGTGATGAAGCGCGCACAGAAAATGTCTTCTTATTCCGCTTCTGTTTCTGATGTCATGCGCAAGCAATTCGAGATCAAACAGACGATGAAGCACATTGAGGATTCCTTGAGTTCTTTGGCGCGTCGTCAAACAGCTGTAAAACCGTTTATTCAGAAGGAAGTTACCAAAATACAATCCAACATTGAGACTTCTCAAAGCGAGTTGCAAAACCGCAGAATGTCGAATGCAGCCAAAAACCAGCAGTTCGCGTTGACTTCCATGAACAATTTGGCGCTTATGTTGATGGAATCAATGAGCGATATGCAGGAACAGCAACAGCAAAGCCAGTCGAAGTGTAACAAGGCTGGCAATAAGAGTTCCTGCAACAAGCCTGGTGGAAAGGGAAAACCGAAGAAGGCTTCCGCACGGGAACTGCAACAACAGCTTAACCGCCAGATGGAGGCGATGAAGAAATCGATGGAGCAGCAGGCCAAACAAGGTCAGACAGGAAAGCCTCAGCAGAACATGAGTGAGCAGTTTGCCAAGATGGCTGCCCAGCAAGAGGCGATTCGCAAGATGCTGCAGGATTATCAGTCTGAACAGAAGCAGTTGAATGGGGTAGGGGATAAGAACTTGGATAAGATCATTGAGGATATGCAGAAGACGGAAAAGGATCTTGTGAACCGTCAGATTACCCAGCAGACTATTAACCGACAGAAAGACATTACGACACGCTTGCTGCAAAGCGAACGTGCCGATATGGAACGTGAAAAAGACAAAGAGCGTAAGTCGAACGAGGCGCGTCAAGTGCCCAACATCAATCCTCCTAAGGATTGGAATTTCGACCGTCAGCAGATTCAGCAGAACGAGATGTTGCGTTCCGTTCCGCCGAGCTTGAACTACTATTACAAGTCAAAGGCGAACAACTATTTTTATAACATTGATTAAAATTACCGCTTATGATAGAGATTTTACTGACTGACTTAAACAAGGAAAACTTTTACGAAGAGACGTTGAAGAAAATCGAAAGCATCTGTGATGATTATGCCATGGATGACCAGTTCGGTACGTTGTCTATGGCCAATCAGATGGTGTGTGACTATTTGGAGTCTCAGTCATCGGTCATGGCAGATGTATCGTTCCGGTTGGATGGCGACGAGGTGTTGTTTGAATACACGCTCCAAAATGGCAATTTCCGTGCCTTTTCCAATGGGCAAAACGATGAGAATACAGGAATGTTTGTCTTAAGTCGTTTGGCAGATGAAATAATCTTTTCCACTGATTATGATACCCTTACAACCACTTTCCACGTGAAAACCAGAATTTCGGTTCACCGGAATTTACAGAAAGCGGAGGTAAAGAACAAAATTTTCAGTTGATAAATGAGAAGAGGAATAGCATTTCTGTTTTTCCTGATTGCCATCGTTTGGGTGCAAGCCCAAACAACTCGAGTTTTGTTCATCGGCAACAGTTATACATCCGTCAATGACCTGCCTAACTTATTATCTCAAATCTATACAGCCGCTGGGGAGACCTTGGATTATTCAATGAGTGCGCCTGGCGGCTGTACTTTTCAGCAGCATTGCAGTGCCTCCCTGCCTTACATTCAACAAGGAGGTTGGGACTATGTGGTGTTGCAGGAACAAAGCCAGCTGCCTTCCTTCCTGATAAATCAGTTTATGCAGGAGTCGTACCCCTATGCGCAGGAGCTATGCTCGCTTATACGGCTATACAATCCCGATGCCAAAATCGTTTTTTACATGACTTGGGGACGCAAGAATGGTGATTCGCAGAATGGTCAATATTATCCACCACTGAACACATACGAAGGCATGGACAGTCTCTTGTATGCCCGGTATCTGATAATGGCGGAAGACAATGAAGCTTGCGTATCGCCGGTTGGAGCTGTCTGGCATCAGATTCGCGACCAATATCCGGATATGGAACTGTATCAATCAGACGGCAGCCACCCGTCCTACTTGGGTTCCTACGTAGCTGCATGTTCTTTCTATACGACGTTTACGAGCCGAAATCCGCTCAATATTACGTGGAACGGTACGTTGGACGGGAATATGGCCGATATAGCCAAGAACGCCGTAAAAAGGGTTGTTTACGACTCGTTGTCGAAGTGGTGTTTTGAAGAGGATACTCTTCCGCAAGATTCTACTGGCATCGGACTTTGGGACAATCAGTCTTTGTCTGTCTATCCGAATCCCGCCAACACCACGCTGAACATTCGCACATCGGATTTATTGGAAACCGCCTCCCTTCAAATTTTAGATATGAAGGGTGCTATTGTTTATGAGCAGTCTGGCATCTCTCATCAGGAGAGATTAGATGTTTCGGCCATTTCTAATGGAAACTATTTGTTGTCCGTAAGGGTTGGTACACGTCGTTACACGAAAGTTATCACCATTTCCCATTCGCTATGATTACGTTTGAATATATTGCGGCAAGTCCTTTCAAGCCTTCCGTGGAACACAAGATTTGGTTACAACGGGTAATTCGCAATGAAGGAAAGGTACCCGGCGATATTGCTTATATTTTCTGTGACGATGACTACATGCTTGAACGCAATATCTGCTTTCTGAATCATGACACCTACACCGATATCATCACCTTTGACGAGTGTGTCGGCGATATGGTTGCCGGGAGCATTCTGATAAGTTTGGACAGGGTGGGGGAGAACGCCGAAAAGTTCGGGAAGACCTTCGATAATGAGTTCTTGAGGGTCTTGGTCCACGGCACGCTACACCTTTGCGGGTACAAGGACAAGACCGATGAGGAGGCCAAACTGATGCGGCAAAAGGAGGACGAAGCATTGGCTTTGTTGGCTCATTAAAATCTTTAACTTATTTACATTCAAAAAATTTCGGACATTTTTCACGTGAAAAGATGGCAGACAGTTACGATATTATAGTGGTAGGTGCAGGACATGCCGGATGCGAAGCGGCAGTTGCCTCGGCTCGGCTCGGACATCAGGTGCTGCTCATTACGATGAATCTCGCACTTGTGGCGCAGATGTCTTGCAACCCCGCCATCGGCGGTATCGCCAAGGGACAAATCGTACGCGAGATTGATGCGCTTGGAGGCATGACCGGTATCGTGACAGACCATACCATGATTCAGTATCGTATGCTGAACCGTTCAAAAGGACCCGCCATGTGGAGTCCGAGGGCCCAGTGCGACAAGACGAACTTTTCCCTCTATTGGAAACATATCCTTGAGAATACCCCGAACCTGCATCTCCGTCAGGATACGGTGACGGAACTTCTATTTGAGGACGATGGTGTAATCGGTGTCAAAACCCAATTGGGAAAACAGATATTCTCCCAAAAAGTCATCCTCACGAACGGCACGTTTTTGAATGGGCGGATCCATGTCGGGGAGGTGAACTTCTCCGGCGGCAGGATAGGGGAGAGTGCCTCCTTTACCCTTTCCGACCAGTTGAAAGAACGGGGCATTGTCACTAAAAAACTCAAGACCGGAACCCCGGTGCGCATCGACGGTCGGACGGTGGACTTTTCCAAAATGGAAGAGCAGCCTGGAGAGGACAATCCCGGTTGTTTCTCATTTACCAATACGCCGCCTTTGCATCGGCAGTTGAGTTGTTGGATTACCTATACCAACGAGCAGGTACATCAGGTGCTCCAAAAGGGGTTTGAGAAATCCCCCATGTTCCAGGGGCGCATACATGGGGTCGGACCTCGTTACTGTCCCTCCATTGAGGATAAAATTGTCCGTTTCGCTGATCGCACCCGTCACCAGCTCTTTTTGGAACCTGAAGGCCGCCATACAAACGAATACTATCTGAACGGTTTTTCCTCCTCGTTGCCGGAAGAAATTCAGGTGGAAGCCCTCCATCTAATTCCAGGTTTGGAAAAAGCGGAAATCTACCGACCGGGCTATGCCATCGAATACGATTACTTTGATCCCACACAACTGCACTTTTCGTTAGAGTCCAAGGTGCTGAAAAACCTCTACCTGGCCGGTCAGGTCAATGGCACTACCGGTTATGAAGAGGCCGCTTGTCAGGGATTGATTGCCGGTATCAATGCACACCTTTCGTTGATAGGTCAGGAACCGTTAGTGCTCACCCGTTCGCAGGCGTATATCGGGGTGCTGATTGATGATTTGGTGACGAAGGGGGTGCAGGATCCCTACCGCATGTTCACCTCGAGGGCCGAATACCGCATTCTGCTTCGTCAGGACAATGCCGACTTCCGGCTCACCCCAATCGGGAAACAGTTGGGCTTGGTTGATGCAGAACGGTATGAGGAATTCCTTCACAAATATGATATCCAACATCAGATTTCCGATTACCTGAAACACCATACCACGCACTTCCAAAAGCTCAACGAGTTGTTGGTAAAACGGGAAACTTCCCCGCTGACCCAGAACGTCAAGCTGGAAAGTGTCCTCCTCCGACCGCAGATTTCCATCCAGGACATTATCGACTATGATCCTGATTTTGCGGACTTCCTTCGTCAGATCGGAGCCGAACCTGAGCAAATCACCAATGCTGAAACGTACATCAAGTACAGCAGCTATATTGAAAAAGAGGAGGAGTTAGTGCAACATCTCGCCAATTTGGACAGCATCAAATTGTCTCCGGATATAGATTACCAAAACATCAATTCGCTTTCAAAAGAGGCGCGTGAGAAACTTGCGAAACTCCAGCCAACTAATCTTGGTCAGGCTTCGCGCATCAGCGGGGTCAGTCCGGCGGATATTACCGCGTTGATGATTTATCTTAGGACTTGTGATTAGTGAATGGTGAATAGTGATTAGTGAATAGTGATTAGTGAATAGTGATTAGTGAATAGTGATTAGTGAATTGGGATTAGTGAATTGGGATTAGTGAATTGGGATTAGTGAATTGGGATTTGGGATGTGAGATATTTTTATGAGGAAAGATGTAAAAGTCACTCTATTTTATTTATAATATATTGATAGTCAATAAGATATTTTAGAATCTTCGGTTTTATCAGAAATAATCGAAAAAAGGTGTTCTGTCTTTAAAAATCATAAAAAGGCTTGAATTTAGCGTTATTTTGTAAACTATATTGATTATCAATAATTTATACTTTACGCTCTTTTGAAATATTATTCGGGAAAAATTATTTTGAGCGTTTCGGTCTTGTGAATTGAAAAATGCGTAATTTTGCACTTTCGCTTTGAACGGAAAAATTAAATCTTCAACAATCATAAAAAATCACATTATGGAATTAAAAGGATCCCAAACTGAAAAGAATCTGCTGACCGCTTTCGCTGGTGAGTCGCAGGCAAGAAACAAATACTCTTACTACGCCTCCAAGGCCAAGAAAGACGGTTACAACCAGATTGCTGCCATCTTCGAGGAGACGGCTGCCAATGAGAAAGAGCACGCCAAGATTTGGTTCAAGCTGCTTCACGACGGCAAGGTTCCCGACACTGTCACGAATCTGAAGGATGCCGCTGCCGGTGAAAACTACGAGTGGACGGATATGTACGCCGGTTTCGCCAAAACCGCCAAGGAAGAAGGTTTCGATCATATCGCTGAGTTGTTCACGATGGTTGGTGAGATCGAGAGACATCACGAGGAGCGTTACAAAAAGCTGCTTGCCAACATTGAGGGCGGCCTCGTTTTCTCCCGCGACAACGATATGGTTTGGCAATGCGCCAACTGTGGTCACATCGTCATCGGCAAAAAAGCCCCTGAAATCTGCCCGGTTTGCGACCATCCGCAATCTTATTTCCAAATCAAAGCCGAAAATTTCTAACCCATTTTTTAATCAACAACAAATCAAACCATTATGAAGAAAAAATTCGTATGTACCGTGTGTGGTTATGTACACGAAGGTGATACCCCTCCGGAGAGATGTCCGCAGTGCAAGCAGCCCGCTTCCAAGTTCAAAGAGCTGGTTGAGGATGGTGCTCTGTCATTTGTCACCGAGCACGTTTTGGGCGTGGCCAAGGACAGCGACGAGGAGATGATTAAAGACCTCAACGCGCATTTCATGAGCGAAGCCACGGAAGTGGGGATGTATTTGGCCATGAGCCGTCAGGCCGACCGCGAAGGTTATCCCGAGGTGGCCGAGGCGTTCAAACGCTATGCCTTCGAGGAAGCCGAGCATTGCGCCAAATTCGCCGAGTTATTAGGCGAGATGGTCTGGGATACCAAGACCAACCTTGAAAAGCGTATGATGGCCGAAAGCGGCGCTTGTGCGGACAAAATGCGCATCGCCAAACGAGCCAAGGAGATGAACTGGGATGCCATCCACGACACGGTTCACGAGATGGCCAAAGACGAGGCCCGTCACGGACAGGGCTTCGAGGGCTTGTTCAACCGTTATTTCAAGAAATAAGCGCATTATTTCCGAAAAAAGAAACGGAGTCATCGTCTGGTGACTCCGTTTCTTGTATCCTTTGACATAACGGGAAACAGCATTCTACTGTCTGTCTGTATCCGTTTCTGTCTCGGTGTTCGCTGCGGATGGGGGTGTCGCCCGGTAACCGCCGCTACGTTTGTTGCCGACATGTTGGATGAGCTGCTGTTTGCGAAGCTCGGCGATGCAGCGTTCGACAGTGCTCAATGAAAAGGCTGTTTTGGCGGTGATGTCCGTCGCGTTGCAGTCGGGATTCGCCTGGATGCAGGAAAGGACAGCGTCGATTTTCTCCTGCGGGGGGACGGCGGGTTTGCGCTTCGGTTTGGACCTTTTATGCGATTTCGGGTTGTTCTTGACCTGTTCTTCGGCTTTGCTTTCACGAAGGTATCCTATAATCCATTCTGCGACTGGCTCGTCTTTTATGGGATCCAGAATGAAAGAAATCGGTTCCTTCGTCCATGGCATCTTTTTCAGGAACACCTCGCTACCGTTGCACGACCAGATGTACTGATACGGAATCAAAACGGTGGGCGAAATGCGCACAAAGTCTTTTTTACCAAATAGTTGCACAAGATGTTTCATAGAGCCGAGCCGCGTAAACCAACGGTCATCCACCGTATAGATGCGGGTGAAGTTTCCCTCCTGAACACAATAGTAGATGTCGTCTTTGGGAATCATTAAGAGGTTGCTCTTTTGGTCAACGACATCCACCATCTGAGTGTCGCGATAGACCACTTGCACCTCCGCGTCCAGAGCCTTTCGCAGTTCCTGCCGCTCCCGGAACATAAACGGGAAGAAGTTGAAGGCCAAGTCACGTGCAGTAACGATTATTAAGTGATGTAAAAACAACCTAAAAGAGCCCAAATACTCAATAGCAGCAGCATTACAACGTTTCATAAACGGCCAGGCGATAGCCATCTCAATCAGTCCAGCCACAAAGCAAACGAAAACCATCACCACCCAATAGACAACGGGATGCTTTTTATGAATCAGAGGGTAAAGCAGGAAATAGTTGGCATATAGGGTGGCCAGCAGCAGCAGTCCCGTGAGTACCTCTTTGGCAGCACTTCCCGCGTATGGACGAAGTTGGGAGTAATTGGCAAAGAAGCAGAGCACTATGGCACAGAACAAGATGTTCAGCAAAACGGCGAGAAAGATGTTCAGATGTTTCATATATGTTTCGATATTTTGATTCGGCAAAGATAATGAAATAATTCACAAGGGTCTTGAAAATCGTCCAATTCCCTCACATATAATCCGTCTAATTCCCTCACAAAGGATTCAAAATAATCCATATTTTCAAAATATTGATAATCAATATTTTACTATATGGTTATAATCCTTTTGGAGCGCAGGATTTGTCAAATTTCAGTCGTGAATGAAAATATTTCAGCTGTGAGGGATATAAAAGTGTTGCGAAAGATAGTATCTTTGCCGCCAGAAACCGATATAATCTCTCAAAAAATGAATACAAGAAAGCTCTTTTTCCCGATTTTTCTTCTGTGGACTTTTCCTGCATGTTTTGCACAAAGCACCACATCCCAGGGTCCGAAAATCAAAATGGATGTTGCTGCACGACTTGCTGTGTTGGCCGATGATGACCGTTACCTATGCTTCAGTGCCGTGGATCGGAATGGTCAGAACAAAGATGACGAAATGTTTATTGTTGTTTATGACAAGGTCAGCCGAACAGTGGTTCAGGATCACGAAATTGATGAAGACTATGGGTTCTCCTCAGCTTTCATGCGAGATGACAATGTAGTGCTGGAAGGCTCCAAATACAACAAGAAAACCAAAAGCGTGGACTTTTTCCAATACGCTTTCCCGGTTAAGGAAAAGCGAAAGGGAAGGATCGTGACCACAACGGTGTACAGTGTGCCAGCCGTGGGCATGAAACAAAGTTTCTCCCTCATTCTGCATTCCCCCGACAAGCAGAAACTGGCGTATGTGACTTATCTGAAACCACAGAAGCGCAACTTGGACGGTTACACCATAGACGTGAATGTCTGCGACCTCGCTGGCACAGAAATCAATCGCGTTTCTGCGACCATTTCCGGTCTTTGCCCGTTTTTTGGAAAAGGATTTCTTTCAAACGACGGCACCGTCTATTTGGAAGAGCATATCAAGGATAATAGTTATCGCTATGTCACGTTCACTTCTGGCGAGGTCAAATATGTGCCGAGTGAAGAACTTGTCGAGGGTATGTATAACCCTTGCGCGGCTCTTCTTCCCGACCAGCGTCTCATGGTGTTTGGTGTTACGGAAAATGGGGTGGGTACCGTAGTGTTGGATGCGGAGGGGAACGTTGTTCATTCCGAACCTTCAGAACTTACGATACCCAATGAGCCGGAGAATGTAAAGTACGAGAAAGATTTCAACAAAAAAGTCAAAATGTCGTTCAAACCGCATCAAATACTGCCTCTTCAAGACGGAAGGGTCTTGGTGTTGGCGCATTTGTATCTGTACTGGCTTGTCTCCAACGGACGCTCAGTCACGTCTTACCATGACCACAAGAATCTCTACCTTTTCCTTTTTGACAACGAAATGAATTTGTCCGAATTTGAGACCCGGCCCTACGCCAGCGTGAACAAAAGCACTAATCATGAGGATATTCCCATCGCTTTGGAATGGCACGGGGAGACGTGGCTGCTCTTCAACGGAAATGTCATGAATTACAAGGGCGGAAGCAACAAAGAGTGGAAAGTCACGACCTCGTTGAATATGCAGGAACGCTGCTTGGTGATGGGCACCTTGGACGAAAGCTTGCACTTCACTCCTAAAATTATTCGGAACCCAGGCAACAAGGTTATGTTTTCATATGGAGAATTTTTCGAACAGCTGTTGGAAGTGACAGAAGATGCCATCTATTATATCAATTATCGCGGCAACGATAACTGCATAGAGGAAATCCGGTGAACAAATTTCTTTTAGACAATAAAAGCCAAAGTAATATGAAAAACCTTATCCCCTTATTCGTGGCTTTAGTCACATTGACATCGGGGTTGTCAGCAAAGCCCATCATTTGTGTTAATGGTTTGAATGATGCGTACGTGTTTGCAACAACTTGCCCGCCTGTGAGTAACCTGAGCGTATCTGATGTCACGGAAACAACAGCCACAATTACCTGGGAATCTGGTGGTAACGAAACACAATGGTTATATCTGGGGAAGGAGATTACACCAGCCCGTCGGTTTCGGATGACGCGTGGGTGCTGACCACATCCGACACGCTATATCTTGACTCGCTTTCCGAAGGTCGGCTGCGGCGCGAAGAAGTATAAAATAGAATTTCCTTTTATAAAATGTAAAGAACGATAATCACTAATATGAGAAAAATATTCCTTCTTCTATTGGTACTCCTCTGCATGGCGGGGCGGGCCCAAAACTTAACCCTTTCTTTTACAGGACGCCATGCCAACACAGGAGCTTACGTACAGTTGTCGCGTGTGGAGATTACCAACCAAACACGGGGCTGGACGGAAGTGCTGACCTATCCCGACACTGTTAGTGTGCTGGTTGTCGGCACGGGCATTGGTGACAACACGCCAGCCGTGTTCGGGCTTTCGCAGAATACGCCAAACCCGTTTAGCGGTACGACCTACGTGAACCTGACATTGCCCGAAAGCGGTGCCGTGACATTGGAGGCCTGCGACGTGAACGGACGTGTAGCCATTTCGCGGAGCTTTGTCTCCATGCAGCCGGGCACGCATGTCTTGCGCGTGAACCTGGCAATAGCGGGTGTCTATCTGCTGACTGCCCGACAGAGCAGTAAGGTGTCCACCGTGCGGATGGTGAATCAACGCAGTGGAGGCGAAAACTCCATGGAAATAGTTGGCTTGCGGGACATTCCACAGACCAAGTGGGACATTGACCATCCGTTCGCCTACGGAGATTCCATGATTTACAAAGGTTATACTATGATTCCGGGACAGGAACTCGAAAGCGAGGTAGTCGCGCAGACACAGAATCAGCCGGAGACTATCATACTGTATTTCAGCGCCACCACTCTTTTCGACGGTCAGCCCTGCCCGGGTGCCGCTACCGTGACGGACTATGACAACAACACTTACAATACGGTGCAGATTGGCGGCCAATGCTGGATGAAGGAAAACTTGCGCACCACGCACTACGCCGACGGTACGGCGATTCCTGCCGGCACCCACCGTTATGCTCCAAACAATGATGAGAGCAACGTGGCGACATACGGCTATCTCTACAACTGGCCTGCAGTGATGCACGGTTCTGCCTCCTCTTCGTCCAACCCGAGCAACGTGCAGGGCATTTGTCCCGCAGGCTGGCACATGCCATCCGATGCTGAGTGGACACAGCTGACGACTTACGTCCATGATAACGGGTACCAATGTTCTAACTGTAACGCTTCAAACTGGTGGATGAATGTCGATTGTATTGCCAAGGCTTTAGCCGCTCAAACGGGATGGCCCAGTTACAGCTATGATGCTTGTGCTGTGGGCTATGATCTCTCAACAAACAACGCCACAGGTTTCAATGCATTGCCTGCTGGCTACTACTGTGGAGCCTACTATTATGGCCAAACTGCCTACTTTTGGAGTACTTCGCAGTACGATGGCGGCAACGCATACTTCCGTACTTTCGACTACTGCGCCAATTACGTGTTACGCAACTACATCTACAAGTCCGAAGGTTATTCTGTTCGCTGTGTTCGCGGTGCTGTTATCACATTGCCCACAGTCACTACGGATTCTGTAGATGCGGTTACGGATACGACGGCCACTTGCGGCGGTACCGTTACGGCCGACGGCAATGCCGCAGTGACAATGCGTGGCGTATGCTGGAGCACTTTGCCGAACCCGACCGTGAGCGACAGCCATACGGATGATGGTACCGGCTTGGGCATCTTCAATAGCAGTATGACGGGTTTGACATCAGGCACGATTTATTATGTGCGGGCTTACGCCACCAACAGTGCGGGTACGGCTTACGGTACAACTCGGACGTTCACCACGAGGATTTCGGTAATCACCACTCCGGTCAGTGGCATCACTTCCACGACGGTCGTCTGCGGCGGTACTGTGAACTCTGCTGGGAATGCCGAGGTGACGATGCGCGGTGTATGTTGGAACACTTTGCCAGCCCCGACTCTAAACGGAAGCCATACGGTAGATGGTACGGGCGCGGGCGTTTTCACGAGCAATATTACGGGTTTGACACCTGGAACGACCTATTATGTGCGGGCATACGCGACCAACAGTGTTGGAACAGTCTATGGTGATGACATAATCTTCTCCACTGTGGACACCACTCCCACGGTGACTACCAAGGCAATCAGTTTCTTGACAGATACCTCTGCCATCAGCGGGGGAGACATCACGTTCGATGGTGGTGCTGCAGTGACAGTGTGCGGTATCTGTTGGGACACCTTGCCGAACCCAACTGTGAGCGGCATCCACACAACAGACAGCGCAAGTATGGGCATCTTCACGAGCAGTATGATGAATCTGACCCCAGCCACCACCTACTATGTCCGGGCGTATGCCACCAACAGTGTGGGAACAACTTATGGTCAGGAAATCTCGTTCAGAACATATAGTTCCTGCCCGGGTGCCGCCACGGTGACAGACCACGAGGGCAATGTCTATAACACGGTGCAGATTGGAAACCAATGTTGGACGAGGGAGAACATGCGTTGCACGACCTCGCCGAGTACAGGAACCTTGATTTTGGAATATCCCGCAGGTTACTATTCATACACGGGCAAGAAGGCCTACTATGTGAACGGCGACTCTGCTAACACGTTGACTTACGGCTTGCTGTACAACTGGGCCGCGGCGGTTGATACGTTCCATACGACCTACGGGGAGACATCCACGAGCGCAAGTCATGTATTGAGTGTTACGTTCAGCGGTCACCGAAGGGGCATCTGTCCGGCAGGCTGGCACGTCCCATCCAATGCGGAGTGGACGCAGCTGACGAATTACGTCTATAATAACGGATACCAATGTTCTGGCTGCAGCGGTACAATCAATGCGGCGAAAGCTGATTGTATAGCCAAGGCATTGGCCTCCCAAACAGGGTGGAACAGTAGTGGCAGCACCTACGCCGTGGGCAACGATCCCTCCACCAACAACGCCACGGGCTTTTCGGCCGTTCCCGCCGGCTACTACACTGGAAGCGGTTCCTCCGGCTACTACGCTGGAGGCTACACTTTTGGCACCAACACCCACTATTGGAGTTCTACCCAAAGCAGCAACACTCCCTATGCGCTTGTACACTATCTATCCTACAGCACCGGCTACGTGGGTTGCAACAGTCCAAGCATTAAGCTTCAAGGATTTTCTGTCCGATGTGTCCGCGATTAGAAAGTAGATGCCTATGGCGGGAGCAACTGCGAGAATCCCTCTTGAGCATCTTGGCTCAGGCGTTTATTTCATCCAAATCAAGTGCGATGATATAAAGGTCACCAAGAAATTCATCAAAGAATAGCCCTTGGGCCGTCTTCATTTGACATTTTAATTCGTCATACAACACATAAAAAAGGAGCCACTGCAAAGTGACTCCGTTTTTTTGTGTTCCAGCTGGAATAAAAAACAACAAAAAAACGTCCTAATAATCAATAAGTTACACGAATAACAAAAACAATCATTTCCGTTTGTGGGCAAATGTTCATAAAAAATCAGGTCGAAACCAATTATCAACACGGTTTCCCGGCTCTGTTGTTTCGGGGTTGTTTGCCCTTTTTTGGTACTTAAAATTTATAACATGAAAATTTTTGCAATTTCCTAAAATTCAACGTTTTAACCCTTTTTGAAAAAAATATGCGCTGTGTCAAGCGACAAATGAGCCGTTGCTCGCCCTACTTCGGACGGAAATTTCCATCCCGATTTTTCAAGGAAATATGACAGGGGCAACCGTGCCGGGCTGGTTGGATCCAAGCGTGGCCGCGCTGCTCGATCGTTGGTTGATGCCAGGTGAAAGCGGATGCCAGCCGCCCGTGTGAGTGATTGGGAAAAACTTACAACGATTGCCGCGCCGTCCGTTCCGCGTTTACCAGTTGTGGCCGTGTTGGGCGGTGACTGGTTGCCGGTGTCGTGTTGCCGGTGGCCGCCGTGCCTGGTTCTTTGCCGTATGTGCTGTATGGGTGTTGGTGGCCGTGGTTTTGAGGCCGTCATCGTGTGCGCTGCTCATCGGTTGGAGGTGTGGCCGTTGTTGCCGGTGCCCGTTCCTGGTTCGTACCGGGTGCGTTGCTCGATCGTTGGTTGATGCCAGGTGAAAGCGGATG
>JAFPVR010000010.1 GCA_017395245.1 Bacteroidales bacterium
AGACAGAAATGAGACAAACGACAATGAAAATTGGCGTTTGTGAAAAATATAATTTATTAACTTACTGCGAATTATAAAAATCTACACGGCATTCGAGACATGGTACTAAAATCGCGAGTTCGAGTCTCGTTTTCCGCTCAAATGTAGAGACGCACGACCGTGCGTCTCTACGTGTTTTAAACGCTACTCATCCAATTTTTGGTTCCACAATTTCCCTTCCCCTGCAGAACCGTTTTTCAATCTGGCGGTCGTCGCCAAGGTAGATGAAGCGCTCCAGACGCTCCAGAATCGAATAGTTGTCGTGGTTGAGGTCGCGGTCGTCGATGACGAGCGCGTCGAACTCGTAGCCGGGCTCGAAACTTCCCACCTTGCCGAAAAAGCTTCCGCCGCACTTCGTGGCCATCCAGAACGCTTCCGAGAGGGTGAGGAACGACCGGGCGTGATTCCGTTGGTAGTGCAGCTTGCTCATCTGTATCGCATAGACCATCATCTGGAAGATGCTCAGGTTGTGGCCGCCGCTGATGTCGCTGCCGAAGCCCACTCGAAGTCCTTCGTCAAGGAATTGGCGGATGGGTGCGATGCCTGTGGTCACGTTGAGATTCGAGGTGGGACAGTGGGCCACCATCACCCCGCGCTGTTTCATCAAAGCCATCTCCTCATTTTCGGTGAATACGCAGTGGGCCATCACGGTGGGTGTCTGCCCGAAGAGGCCATAGCGGTCGTAAGCGTCTCCGTAGCAGGTGCTTTCTGGTTCTAACTTCTGCACTAAGGCGATTTCGTCCTTGTTTTCGGAGAGGTGCGACTGCACATGCAGGTGGTACTTAACCGCCAGTTCGCCGCAGGTGCGGAGCATTTCGGGCGTACACGACGGGATGAAGCGGGGCGTGATGATCGGTCGCACCAGCGCGTCGGGTTCGTTGAATTCCGCTATCAAGGATTCGTATCCTTGCACCATCTGCTCCACCGATTCTGAAAGTCCTTCGGGGCAGTTGCGGTTCATGCCGACCTTGCCGACTAGCGCTCCCATGCCCGCCTCGCGGAAGAGGCGCATCAGCACGCGGGTGCTTTCCGTGTGGATGGAGGCAAACGTGCAGGTGCGCATGGTCCCGACGCGCCACAGGTCGCGGACAAATTGGCGGTACATCCGTTTGGCGTACTCCGTGTCGGCGTACTTCATCTCCTCGGGGAAGGTGTAATTATGGAGCCACGGTAGTAATTCCAAATCCATGGCGATACCTTGGTTTCGGTACTGCGCGGCATGGACGTGCAGGTCGTTCATGGCGGGGATGAGCAGACAGTCGCCGAAATCGATGATTTCGGTATCGTCATATTCGGGCTTGTTTCGACGCTTGGAAGCGTCGGCCCCTAGCTCGGAGGCGTCGGTTTTTGTATTTCGACGCTTGGAAGCGTCGGCCCCTAGCTGGGAAGCGTCGGTTTTTGTATTTCGACGCTTGGAAGCGTCGGCCCCTAGCTGGGAAGCGTCGGCTCCTAGCTGGGAAGCGTCGGTTTTTGTATTTCGACGCTTGGAAGCGTCGGCTCCTAAGGATTCCAGGTCTGCCGCTACTTCGGTCACGCGCCCGTCGGCGTCCACGGCAACATAGCCGTTTTCCAATACTACGAAACGGTCTTTCTCCTTCGTATAGAGTATGTGGGCTTTGTATATTCTCCTCATAATCATGTTGTTTTCTTGTTTGCTTAACAGGGAGGCAAAAATACGTTTTTTCCGTCACGCGTCTTGATAATTTTGTATTTTTGCTGCTTTAAAATAGAAAAAGTTATGCAAACACGAATCGCTATTATTGGATACGGCAACATCGGAAAGGCCGTCGAACAGGCAGTTTTGGCTGCCGAGGACATGCAACTGGTTGGCATTTTTCACCATAACGACAATTTAGACAACATTGAGGCCGATGTGGTCGCGCTTTGCACGCCCACGCGCGAGGTGCCCGCATTTGCGGAGAAGTTGCTGAAACGCGGCATCTGCACCGTCGATAGTTTCGACATCCACGGGCAGATTTACGACCTTCGCAAGCAACTCATGCCTATTGCGAAGGAGCACAAGGCGGTGAGCGTCATCGCAGCGGGTTGGGATCCCGGTTCCGACTCCATGGTCCGCGCCCTGCTGACTGCCATCGCCCCGAAAGGCATCACCTACACCAACTTCGGTCCCGGCCGCAGTATGGGACACACCGTAGCCGCCAAGGCTATCCCCGGCGTGAAGGACGCCCTTTCGATGACGATTCCGTTGGGCACGGGCATCCACCGCCGCATGGTCTATATCGAGCTCGAAGACGGCGCCGACTTCGCTACCGTGGAGAAACTGCTGCTCGCGGACGACTACTTCGCCCATGACGAGACCCACGTGATTCCTGTCCCGTCGGTGGATGCGCTCAACAACGTGGCCCACGGCGTGCATCTGGTGCGCGACGGCGTGAGCGGCGAAACCCATAACCAGCGTTTCGAGTTCAACATGACCATCAACAATCCCGCGCTTACCGGCCAAGTGTTAGTCGCCGTCGCCCGCGCGGCCATGCGTATGAAGGCCGAACAACGTTTCGGCGCCTGCACGATGATTGAGATCCCGCCGATTTATATGTTGCCAAGGGATGAGGAGACGTTGATACGGGGACTTGTTTAATTCAGTTAGAGATATTGACACTTACTCATAACTTTTTGTTGGAGATTCCGCATGCTCACTGCGTTCGCAGCGGAATGGTGCGCACTGTCGAGCGAGGAAAGGGGAAAAAGATGGGCGGCGGGAGAAATAGTGTCGTGAACAGTAATCATACAGACGCCGCCCATCTTTTTCCCCTTTTGACCCCAAACACGATGCACCATTCCGCCCGCGACGGTAGGAGCTGGCGGAATCTCCTCCGTTTAGCGACAAACTTCCTAAAAACGCAGCCTACCTTAAACTTACAAAACTTGAATATGATATTTCTGTTGTTTAGTGCGCTCTGTTGCCTATCCACGGCTTTGTCCGCCCAAACCTTCTCCCTGCGGCAGATCAACGACACGTGCAGTGTGCTGGTGCTGACTAAGGATTCCATGTCGGACGAGTGGATGCTTCCTCATCCGGTGTATCAGTTCCGCGTAGGCGACGTGGACGGCGATGGCGTGGAGGAGGCATTAGTGGGTGTGGTGAAGTCCACGAGGTTTTTCCCCGAGAAGGGGAACCGGCTGTTTGTCTTCAAGAACCGCGACGGAAGGGTCCGCCCGCTGTGGATGGGTTCGCGATTGGGTGAGGAACTGGTGGATTTCTGCGTGGCGGACGGCAAACTGCTCAGCATTGAGAAATGTCGGAACGGACAATATAACCTGGACGAGTGGGAGTGGTCGAGGTTCGGCCCCCGCTTTTTGAAATATATCCTGACAAATACAACATTTGAAGAAGTCAATCAAACATTCAATCAATATGAAAAAAATACTGGTGACAGTCATGCTGTCGGTGCTCGTCCTCATGGGATGGAGCCAACAAACTGAAAAGGAACACTACATCCTTCCCGGCAACGGAAAGATTGATGTGGAGATGCTGAACAAGAAGATAGACCTGAACATGGATATCTCCAAGCTCAGTATCAATGAGTTGCGGGTGTTGCGCAATTCGTTTTACGCCCGCCAGGGATATCCTTTCATGATGTCAGACCTGCGGTCGGTGTTTTACCAGACCACGTGGTATTATGATACCATGTGGGGAAGATGGGAACTTGAAGATATGGCGGCATACGAAGGGAAAGAGGTGCCGAAGTACCAGTTTACCAAGGATGAAGAGGCCTTTATGGCCAAGCTTAAGGCTAGGGAAGAGGAACTGAAGAAACACAACTTCGCCAACGGCAAACCGGTGATTGACAACCTGATAAACCGCTTCCAGCTGGAAAATCCAGATCCGAAGCTCACGGATATGCTCATGAAACAGGGCTTTGCCATCGTGCCCGATACGTATGACCAGCTGTTCCAGGTGTATGAGAACAACGACTACCACGACTTCCCCAGCTTCGTCACCACCGATCTCTATCTGCAGCTCTACCATTTTTACTTCGACTGCATGTTGCGCAAGGCCGAGGAGGGCAAGCTGTACGATGCCCTGCTGGATTTCTGCCGCAAGGGATATCGCGAGTGTACGAACGCCATCTACAACCCTGTCAACAAGCAGGAAAAGGGACTTGCTGAATACAGCCAGGCCTATTTCGCCATTGCGCTGCGGCTGCTTGACCCCAAGGAAGTCTGCGCCGTTGCTCCACAATATCAAAAAATGGTGGAGGATGAGGTGACAAAATGCACTTCCGCCAGCACCGATTTCTCGCCGTTCATGGAATACACGGATGCAAAGTTCCCCTACGCCCTGTTCCGCCCTCGTGGACACTACACCCGCACTGAGCGATTGCAGCGCTATTTCCGCGGCATGATGTGGGTGCAGACGGCCGCCTTCGACACCGACAAACCCTCCATGATGCGCAGGGCCGCTTTCTTGGCCAAGACCATTTGCGGAAACGCCGAGCTGAACGCCGCCTTCAAGACCATCTTCGATCCGATGACGTTCATTATGGGCCAGCCGGACAATATCACCCTGATGCAGGTGTATGAGATTCTGAAACGCTACGACTACGCCAAACTGATTGGTAATGACAAGGAATTGCAGAAATTTGTCGTGGAAGTGGATGTCCTTGCTGAGAAACAGACGCGCCTCCGTCCGAAATTCGAATATTCGGGCCATAACAAGGTAAACCTGATGCCCCAACGCTACCAGCCCGATGCTGAGGTGTTGCAGGAGATGTACGACTGGAAGAGCAAGAAGTCGCAGCGTTTCTGTCCCAAAGGCATCGATTTCTTTGCTGCAGGAGGCAGTCCGTTGGCTCTCCAGTTGGACAAGGAGGGGGAGACCTGGACGGAGTTTGACGCGAACATGAGCCGTATGCAGAAGCGGATGGGTGAAATCGACTGGAAGGAGAACATCGCTGTGCAGTGGCAACGAGTGCTCCTCGAACTTTCCAAAGGCCGCCATCCTTCTAATGCCCCGTACTTCATGAATGGTACTGCATGGGGAAAGAAAGATCTGAATGCGGCCTTGGCCTCCTACGCCGAGCTGAAACATGATGCCATCCTCTATGCCAAGCAGCCCTTCGCGGCCGAATGTGGCGGCGGCGGTCCGGATGCCCCCATCGTGAGAGGGTACGTAGAGCCCAATGTTGATTTCTGGGCGGCTGTGATCGACCTGCTGAACACCACGAAAGAGGCTTTCGGCGCTTTCGGAATCATGACGGACAAGATGCTCTCCCTGACTGACGACATGGCCGAGGAGGCACAATTTTTCCTGAATTGCAGCAAAAAAGAGCTCGCTGGCAAGAAATTGAGCGAACAGGAATACCGCGAGTTGGAAATCGTGGGTGCCGTGTTCGAGAACATGACGCTGAACATGTTGCAAAACGAGGACGAATATTTTAAGTGGGAAGATATAGAGGGTGCCGACCGCAGAGTGTCGGTGGTTGTCGATCTCTATACGGCCAACGGCGACAATGTCCCGATGGAGGAATGGGCTGTCCTTTATAATGCGGTAGGTCCCGCCGATGTCATCTATGTTGTCGTGGAGATTGACGGCTACCTCTACCTCACGCGCGGCGCGGTCTTCTCCTACCGGGAGTTTCACGATGCCTACGATACGCCCCGCCACACCGACGAGGAGTGGCAGGAAATGTTGAAGACCAAGCCCCGCCTCGGTGTCCCCAAATGGATGGAGAGCATCACCGCGCCCGTCAAGGTGCAGAAGGATGACGATTTGATCTATTACAGTTCGGGATGCTGAACGTAGTTTCAGGTTTCAAGTTTCAAGTTGGACAAACCTGAATCCTGAATCTTGAATCTTGAATCCTGAATCCTGAATCCTGAATCTTGAAACTTAGAAGATGCTGATTTCTAACGGTTTATGGTATCTGATACTGACGCTACTACTCTCCTTTCAAGGTGGTCAGATACAATCGGACTATTTGTCTGGAAAAGATACGCTCACGATTGCCTTTACGGGCGATATCCTTCTTGATCGGGGAGTACGTAAGCAGATTGAGCGTGACGGGATTGAGAGCATTTTCGATGCGAGGGCGGATTCCGTGTTCCGCTGTTCCGACATTGTGGTGGGGAACTTGGAGTGTCCGGCCACCACGCTGAACACGCCGATGATGAAGAAGTTCGTGTTTCGGGCCGAGCCGGAGTGGTTGGAAGCGTTGCGAGCCCACGGTTTCACCCATCTCAATTTGGCCAACAACCATTCCGTTGACCAGGGCCGGCGCGGGCTGGTGGACACTTGGCGCAACGTGGAGCGGTATGGCATGACGGCTGTCGGAGTGGGCAACACGATGGCGGAAGCCGCACAGCCCGTCCTGTTGGCGGAGCATCCCCGGAAGGTCTGGCTGATTGCCTCGCTGCAAATGGCGTTGGAGCATTTCCCATATCTTCCCGAAGCACCTTCAGTTAACCAGGAATCCATCGATTCCATGCTGGTCCGCATCCGAGCTTTGCGTGAGGAGGACAGCACTGCCGTAATTTTAGTCTCGTTGCATTGGGGGCAGGAGCACACCGTTGAGCCGACGCCGATGCAGCGCAGTGCCGCCCGCCGTCTCATCGATGCCGGTGCTGACGCCTTGATCTGCCACCACACCCACACCTTGCAGACCATCGAGCAGTATCACGGCAAGCCCATCTACTACAGTCTCGGCAACTTTATCTTCGACCAAGACCGTGACATTAACCGCCGCACGTGCGTTCCGCAGGTGACGATTACGCGGGACAGTGTGGTGGTAAGAGATAATCTCCTTAGTATGTAAGTTCCAATAGTTTCAGGATTCAGGATTCAAGATTCAGGATTCAAGTAGGACCGCACTTGAATCCTGAATCTTGAAACTTGAATCTTGAAACGTGTAGTCAGCTTTTTCTTCTTACTTGATCACCCGCCACTCCCCCGGCTGCAGCGTACTTAAACTCAGCTCGCCGATTTGGACGCGGATGAGCCGTAGGGTGGGGAAGCCTACCGCCGCGGTCATGTGGCGGACCTGGCGGTTTTTGCCTTCGGTGAGGGTGAGGCGGACCCAGCTGGTGGGGATGTTGGCGCGATAACGGATGGGCGGCACGCGCTCCCAGAGGTTTTCCGGCGGCGACACTTTTTCGGCCTTGCAGGGTCGGGTGCGGTAACCCTTGATAACGACCCCTTTCCGCAGCTTTTGCAGAGCCTCTTCGGTAATCTCTCCATCCACTTGTGCGAGGTAGGTGCGCGGATGGGCGTTCTTCGGGTCCAACAGCCGCTTGATCAACCGTCCGTCGTCCGTCAGCAGCAGGGCGCCCTCGCTGTCATGGTCCAACCGTCCCGCGGCATAGACTCCGGGAGGGAAACCGAACCCGTCGAGGGCGGGATGCCCCGCCTCGGGGGTGAACTGGCTCAGCACGCCGTAGGGTTTGTTGAAGAGGATGACCATGAGGATTTTTTTTGGGTGGCAAAGATAGGATTTTTTCAGGTCGCCTTGCTTACAATCCCGAGCATTTCCTATGGTGGGAATTGCATCGGGGTATAGTCCCAACCCTGTGCAAGTATATTGAGACAATGTGTCTCATATAGGTGGGATAGTGTGTCTCATATAGGTGAGACATACTGTCTCAATAGGTGAGACACATCAGAACAATGTTCAATAGGCTATTTGTGTAACGTAGTGGTCGAAGGAGAGAGTGGTGGGGTCATAGCCGGCACGGGCGAAGACAGTCAGGACGTCCTGTTGCTGGTTCGGCGTGAGGAGGTACCGGCCACTGTGGTATCGGTAGTAGGTGCTGCGCGAGCCGAAGCAGTCCATCACCTTGAGCCGGAGCATAGCGCTTTTGCAGGCCGGAACATGGCGGAAGAGGCTGGTGAAGCCCCAGGCAAGGCGCTGGGTGCATATCGGGCGGAAGTAGGGGCAGCCGCCATCGACGGTGGCCGACTGGGGATAGACGCATTTGCCAATGGCTGCCTTGGCGGGGGCGAGGCTCCCGACGGCATGGCGCAGGCACTCGGCTGCGCGCGGGCAGCTGTCGCAGAAGCACCGGGCAAAGCTCGACGGCACCTCGTTGTATTTCAGTTCAAGTCCTTCGATTTCCATGTACGCGGTAGGTAACGTTGGGTGGTGGGTTTTATTGTGGGAAAATGCAAGTGTGGAAGAATTTTCGAGGCCACTGCGAGCAGCAGCGGAAAAGCAGCCCCTCATATCTTTGTCATATTTAATCACGCCGCAAAAATACGAAAAATATTTGAACCCGGCATCATGTTTTAACGGAGCTGCTCCAACTACCCAAACATGTTTAGCCATCCTGGCCGTCACAGCCATCAGCTGCAACAAAGCCAAAAACTGCAAGTGTTCTGTTGACATTGCCAATGAGGTCATAGACTCGGCAGCCTGGCATGCCGCAGGAGAGCCTTTCTATATGTGCAAGAATGGAGAGCCTCTTCAACCGAAAACCTTCCTCTACGATACCCTCCTGCAGTCTGGAGAATGCGAATCGATGAACTATTACGATACCGTGGGCGTCACCTATCCCGAAATGGGTCTCTGCCTTCACAATGTACGGGAATGCTTTGAAAGATGACCCATTCATGTTTTTATGACCTGATATTTTGAGTACGTTAAACTAATGGTTGCTTAAAGTCTAATTCTTTTTCTTTTGGGCGATCGGGCACGCTTTCCGCTCGAATTTCGTCCTTACGTCCTCATAACCGCTGCAATCGTTGTCGCGGTATTAAGGTAAATGAAAACGTGGCCAAACAGCAAGACAGCGTTTTTTTGTCCTATATTTTTCGTTTATAAACGTCTATCTTTGCATATTTTTTTGAATATTCAAAATTTTTGTATTTTTGCTGTCGGAATTATTTAAGATAAAACCGACAAAATACAATATAAATAATGCTGGAATCTATTGATGATAAAATACTTAATTCAATAAAGAAACGCGGAAGAGGTGTTGTGTTTTCAACGGAAGAGTATGCCCATTATGGGGATCCAGATGCCGTGCAGAAAGCGTTGAGCCGAATGGCACGGAAAGGGTTACTGCTGCATGTATGTCACGGTATCTATTGCTACCCAAAAATCGACAAGGAATTGGGTCTTGGAGTGCTGTTTCCCTCTTACGAAGACATTGCTCAAGTGATCGCCAGGCGTGACAAGGTCAGGATTTTTCCCGCGAGTGCGTTGGCTCAAAATATGTTAGGATTATCCACACAAGTGCCAATGAATGTAGTGTATTTGACTGATGGCAGTAATCGTAAAGTGAACATCAAAAACGGGCGGGGTATCCTGTTTCGCCACGTGTCACCCAAGAAGCTGGCTTTCAACGACAAATTGGCTATGTTAATCACTACAGCCTTGAGGGATATGGGTTCGGACAATTTGACCGATGAACATAAGACACAACTGAAAATGATACTTAAGAAACATCTCGAGCCATTTTCTACCCACGATATGAAATTAATGCCTCTTTGGATTCGGAACTTAATAAAGGAACTCTATGAACAATTACATACAACTCACTGATGCACAAAAACAAGCAGTGCTGACCCAATGCAAAAATATTATGGGCTTGCCCGAACAGGCCGTTGAAAAGGACTATTGGGTGACCGTGATTCTCCAACTTATTTTCGATTCCGAGTTAAACAAGCACATCATTTTCAAGGGTGGAACATCGCTGAATAAAAACGGTAATCTGATAGAACGTTTTTCAGAAGACATTGACTTGTCGGTGAATTACGAATATTTCGGCCTGACTGACGAACCGACTAAAAAACAGCTAAAAAAGTTGCGGAAGTCATCGTCGTTATATGTGCGTGAAGTCCTTGTCAATACTCTTGCAAATCAAATAGAGCGGTATGGGCTGAATGACCAACTTTCCATCACGGTTGAACCAGATGGCGAAGGTGACAATACCTATCCCGAGCCCCGTCATATTTACATTCAATACCAATCGGTTCTGCCTGTGTTTCTTGACTACATTAAGCCCACGATAACACTGGAAGTGGGTGCGCGATCGCTTATGGAGCCAAATGTGGACATTCAAGTGAGAACGATCATTCAGGAAGCACTGCCTCAAATCAACACAGATGTGGTTCCAGTGAATGTTACAACCGCCGCACCGAAAAAGACTTTCTTGGAAAAGGCTTTTCTGCTTCACGAACTCTTCTCTGTTGAACACGATACGCTTCCCGCCAAACGTCGTTCGAGACATTTGTACGATCTCAATCGGATGATGGACAGAGATTTTGCAATTGATGCGGTCTGTGACAATGCCCTTTGGGAACAAATCCAACACCATAGAGAGCGATTCACTTCGATGCTTGGTGTGGACTATTCCGATGACATCCGAAAACGCATCTGTTTAGTTCCGCCAGAGAAACACATTGCCGATTGGAAAAAGGACTATCAGTATATGTGCGATTCAATGATCTATGGGGAGAAACCGACCTTTTCGGAACTGATAGAAAGCATAAGGGTGTTGGAACAGAGGTTTAGGGAGAGAAGCTAATATATCCTCGTGCATTTTTGGTGCATTTTTTGGATATAAAAAAATCACATAAGCTTGTTTTACAATAACTTATGAGACTATAGTTGCGGAGAGAGAGGGATTCGAACCCCCGGAGGTGTTACCCTCAACGGTTTTCAAGACCGCCGCAATCGACCGCTCTGCCATCTCTCCTTTTTCGGGCGACAAAAATACAATTTTTTCGAATACAAAGTTCAGGTTTGACAGGTGTTTTGTTTTTATGTGATTTTAGTGATTTGTGAATGGTGATTGGTGATTTGTGTGTCAAAGTCAAAGGTCAAAGTCAAAGGTCAAAGGTCAAAGGTCAAAGTCAAAGGTCAAAGTCAAAGGTCAAAGTCAAAGGTCAAAGTCAAAGTCTCTTCGTAATAAACCCTTCCTCCGAAACGGCATACCGCTCCGTCAAATCGAAACAATTTCGGATATTTTCCTCCGTCAACACCGCATTTCGGTCACCGTATTGCAGCACATTCCCCTCTTTCAGCAGCAGGATTTGCTTGGAGTAGGTCTTAGCGATGGGCAGGTCGTGGAGGATGATGAGGATGCTGACACCCTGCTCCTCGTTGAGCTCCTGCAGGATGTTCATGATCCCGAACTTGTGGGTGATGTCGATGTTGGCCAAGGGCTCGTCCAAGAGCATGATGCCGGTCTGCTGAGCCATGGCGCGGGCCACCATCACACGCTGCCGTTCGCCGCCGCTTAACGCCTGCAACAGACGGTCACGGTAGCCCCAAACGTTGCATTTGTTCAGGGCTTCCTCCACCACCTCTTTGTCCTCGGGCCGTTGCATCTCCCACGGGGTTTGGTAGGGGTTGCGCCCTAACAACACGTAGTCGAACACGCTGATGTCGAAGACAATGTCCTGGTATTGCGGCACGTAGGCGATGGTACGGGCCAGGTCCATCATCTTGTAGTCTGCCAACGGCTTCCCGTTGAGGGTTATCGTGCCGCTGTCGGGCTTCAACAACCCCGTGACGCACTTCAGCAGCGTGGTCTTTCCCGACCCGTTCGGCCCCAAAACCGAACAGAACCCTCCCTGGGGAAAGCTCACGGACAAGTCGTTGAAGATCACACGACTGTCGTATGCGAATGTCAGATTGTCTATGCGGATGCTGTCCATTAAGGTTTAAGGGTTAGGGGTTAAAGTTTAGGGTTATGAGTTAGGTTTATGGGTTATGGTGAACAGTGGGCGGTTGATGCCAATGTCACAAATCACAAATCACAAGTCACAAATCACAAGTCACAAGTCACAAATCACACCTCTCACTCGAAAAAATGCCGTAGCTCTTCCGCGCCGAAGATATGCAACGTACTCTTCCCCGACGGCGAAATCGTGGGCATGTCGCTCTCGAACAGTTTGCGGATCAGGGCTTTGACTTCCTCCTGCGTGCTTGGGACGCGCTGGCGGGAACGCTTCTGGCGAGCCATGCTCTGCGCGATGCCTGCGATTTTGTCGCCTTTGTGGATAACCTGGTTGGTCTGGTAGGCGGTCAGCACGTTTTCGATAAGGGCCTGCACGTCACCTTCTTCCTCTTCTTCGTTGGGGGTGGCGTTGGCGGCAAGGTGCGTGTTGTCGATTTTCTCCAATTCGTAGCCTAACCGCAGGAAGTCCTCCTTCAGCGAGATGGCAAGGTCGGTTTGGGCGGCCGTGAGCGTGACAGTCTGCGGAAACAGACTCTGCTGCGGCCGTATCGGGGTGTTCTTCAGCGCGTTGACGTACATGTCGTAGAGGATGCGCTCCTGCACGTTGGGCAGGTCGGCGGTCATCACTTGACCGTTCAGTTCAAAGAAAAGGTAACGATTCTGGAAGGTGAAGAAGGGGAGGATTTCGGGAAGTTCAAGCTCGTTATCTGTTGTTGTAGGCTGGAAATCAGCGGCTTGCTGCTCCTCTTTCGGGTAGTTTACCTGCTCCACGTTGAGCTCCTTGAGGAAGTTCTCCCAGTCGTTGGAGGTGGGTGCCTCGCGCCGGAAACCGCCGCCGCCGAACTGCTGGAACGGCGAGCTGTGCTTCTTCTCGGGCACCTTGTCAAACGGGTTATAGTTGGGATTTGTACGGATGGTCGGGGCTGTAATCTCCTTGCCTTCAGGCTTGTCGGTGATAATGTCGGGGAACGAATCGTCGAAGTCGATCATCGGGGTGAGGGACATGGTGCCGAGAGCTTTCTTCACCGTGGAGTTAAGGAATCCGAACACGAGCCGCTCGTCCTGCAGCTTGACCTCCACTTTCGTGGGGCTGACGTTGACGTCGATGGCGGCGGGATCCATCTCAATGGCGATGAAATAGGGCGGGTGCATGCCCTGCGGGATGAGGTCGGCGTAGGCTTTCTCGACGGCGTAGTTGAGCAGACTGTGGCGCACAAACCGCTGGTTGACAAACATATACTGCTCGCTCTTTTGCTTCTTGGCCTTCTCGGGCTTGGCAATGAAGCCGGAAATGCGCATCAGCTCGTGGTTGAGTTCCACGGGGAAAAGTTTGTCGTTGAAGTGTTGCCCGAAGATGTTGACGATGCGCTGGCGCATGTTGGTGGCGGGCAGCATCAAGATGAGGCTGCCGTTGTGGTAGTACTGGAAGGTGATGTCGTGGTGGATGAGGGCCACGCGGTAGAGTTCCTCTTCGACGTGGGTGAGCTCCACCTTGTCGGACTTGAGGAAGTTGCGTCTTGCGGGCACGTTGAAGAAGAGGTTCTTGACGGCGATGGAGGTGCCGTCGGCGCAGGTGACGGGCGCATGTTCCTTGATTTCAGCGCCTTCGATAAGCACGAGGGTACCCATCTCCTGGACGGCGGGTTTGGTCTTGAGCTCCACGTGCGCGATGGCCGCGATGGAGGCGAGGGCCTCGCCGCGGAAGCCCTTGGTGGCGATGCGGAACAGGTCGTTGGCGTTGCGCAGCTTGGAGGTGGCATGGCGCTCGAAGCAGAGCCGTGCGTCGTTGAACGACATGCCCTTGCCGTTGTCGACGACTTGGATGAGGGTGCGGCCGGCATCCTTGACCACAAGTTGAATCTGGGTCGCGCCGGCATCGATGGCGTTCTCTAACAGTTCTTTGACCACGGAGGCAGGTCGCTGCACGACCTCGCCGGCCGCGATTTGGTTCGCCACCGCGTCAGGCAGCAGTCGGATAATGTCTTCCATTTGGTTAGTGGTTAGTGGTTAGTGATTAGTGATTAGTGATTAGTGATTAGTGATTAGTGATTAGTGATTAGTGATTAGTGATTAGTGATTAGTGATTAGTGATTAGTGATTAGTGATTAGTGGTTAGTGATTAGTGGTTAGAAGAATTTCCAGAGTACGAGGGCGAGCACGATCACGAAGAAGATCATGAAGAGGATGGTGATGGAGGAGCTGTTGTTTTTCTTCTCGCCGGTGTGGTTGCGGCGGCTCTGCCACTCGTCGTGGAGGTTGCGGGCGAAGTCGCGGCGCGCATCGCCTGTAGATTCCTCCTTTTTCTGGTCGTAGAAGCGGGGTTTGTAGTTGAACTCCCGGGGTTCGCGGTTGTTGAAAAACGTGAATGCCATAACGATTAATTTTATTTGAATAGATTTCTTTCGGCAGGAATCCTATTAAGTTAATTGTTGTTCTTTATTGGATTTCTTGTTGAATAAGAGATGTTACTTTCGCTATAAGTTGTTCTGCTGGCTCCAATAGGGGCTTAACATCCGCTTCTTGTAAGTCAAAACAATCGCCATAATCTCCAGTTATTCGCATTGTGAAAAGCCGATTATATTGCCTTCCAAGTTCCATATCGATCTTTTCAGTTTTGATATAATGCATATTGAACAGTCGGATAATTCCATCGTGGGTTTTAGCATTTAACCCTTTGGCTATTAACAATGCTGAAACGGCGTAAAAGGCTGCATAGTATAATTTGTTGGCAGCAGTTGCCCATAACGCCAACTCGATAACCTTTTTCGCATCATCCAAGGTTTTGTTCGCCTTCTCCAATCTATAGGCGACAACTGATTGTTTTTCTTCGTCGTTCAAACTCATACCAGTATAATTGCGTCTTCCATGACATTTTTATAGAAGGGGGTGAAATGTTTCTGATTCCATTCTTCTTTGGTTTGGATGATGGTATTCACATTTTGTCCTAAATTCCAAAAAAGCATGTTCAAAGGATAACCGACATTGTCATAATCCTCCCAAGTGGAACGTCCTTCTCGGTTCAACAGGACCAGCAAATCCCAGTCGGAGTCAGGACGATGCGTGCCTCTGGCTCTTGAACCAAATAGCAACACACTTGCGCCCGATGGCAAAAGCGCGATGATGCTCCCCCTGAGAGTGTCCAGCATCGTCTCTTGAGCTGCAACTTTTTGATCATTAATAGTGACGTCCATGTTTTCTCTTTATAACATTTCGCAAAAATACACAATTATTTCAATCACTCGGAAAAAAAGATATTGAAACAAAAAAATTATTACTCTTGCCCCGTCAATTCATGCCTTTCTTTATGCGCTTGTTTGAATGAAGTCTCCTGCTTGATATGATTAAGTGGTCTTACAGTAATCCAAATAAACGTGAGTGTTACAGGTTAGTTGACCCCCAAACATTGAAACCCAATCTTGATTTTCTTGATTAAGCCATGAAAAAGATCATATTGTTATGCAGCATTTTGATGCTTCTATTTATGGCATCTACAGCGCAGACCACATATTATTACAAAGTTCGCATTACCATACGACGTGCCAACTTTGCCACGGGAAAGGTTATCTCTAATGATTGTCATAGCCCGTACACCTGACGGCGTGCGTTTTAAGACGCTGGAAGCGTCTTCTCCTACCGAGCCCGGCAGACCTAAAGGCCTGCCGGTATTCATGCACGTGATCTATAGATAGATGTTTATGGTTTTCACAACAATTGGTTTCGATTGCCCTCCGTAGGGGCGAATAATTATTCGCCCCTACATACCATCGCAAATCGCGCGTCATATATTCCGAAACGTCCGTTATATCCGTTGTAGAGACGCGATTAATCGCGTCTCTACGGGGTATAAACCAAAAATATGCGTCGTAACCATTTTGTTTTCAGATGATTGAAGAAAAATCTTCAACACCTGTTGCGTAATCGAAAAAAAGTGTATTTTTGCAGCCTCAAAAAAGGCGGGGTAGCTCAGTTGGTTAGAGCGTCGGATTCATAACCCGGAGGTCTCGAGTTCAACTCTCGATCCCGCCACGAAAGAAGGCGACTGTTGCAGCCGCCTTCTTTGTTTCAGGTTTCAGGATTCAGGATTCAGGATTCAGGTTTCAAGTTTCAAGTTTCAAGTGACCCTCATCTTACAACCTGAAACCTGAAACTTGAATCTTGAAACTTCATTTTTTGTATCTTCGCCAATCAGTTTTTAAACATAGAAAAACCTTAATAGTCTATTGTAATATGTTGAAAATTAGGACAGTATTTGTGTTTTTGATAGCTGCGGTTCTCCTCTTCTCGGCTTGCGACCGCACCAAGAAAACCCCGAAAGACAACCCGCAGACCACCGTCACCCTGCCGGCATTTGACAACGATTCCGCATACGCTTTCGTGAAGGCGCAGACTGATTTCGGTCCGCGCGTATTGGGCACGGAGGCGCACGAAAATTGCGGAAATTGGCTTCTCGGCAAACTGCGCGAGTATTGCGACACGGCGTACAACCAGACGTTTACGGCCAGAACTTACGACGGAAAGACGTGGCCTTGCGCCAATTTCATCGGTAGTTTCGGTCCCGAGAAGACCAAGCGCATTGTGTTGGCCGCGCACTGGGATTCCCGTCCCTTCGCCGATCACGACCCGCTTCCCGCCAACCGCGAAACCCCCATTGATGGCGCTAATGACGGAGCCAGCGGTGTGGGCGTCCTTCTTGAAGTGGCGCGTCAATTGCATGAAAATCACCCGAATGTGGGCGTGGATATCGTTTTCTTCGATGCGGAGGACTACGGTCCGAGAGAGAGCGAGAGCGTGCCTGGCGATTGGTGGGGACTCGGCGCTCAATACTGGGCGAAAAATCCTCATATCCAGGGCTATACGGCCAACTATGGCATCCTTCTCGACATGGTGGGCACTCCGAATGCGCAGTTCATGCAGGAGCAGTTCTCCTTGCGCGACGCGGGCGATGTGGTGCGCAAGGTGTGGGCGACGGCCTACGAACTCGGCCACGGCCAGTATTTCCAGAACAAACCCGGCGGCGTCATCACCGACGACCACTACTATGTGAATAAGTACGCGCCGTTCAAGATGATCGACATCATCCACTACGACGCGGCCTCCGGCACCGGTTTCGATCCCGTGTGGCACACCGTGAACGACAATATCCAGCACGTTGACCGGAACACGCTCGGCGTGGTGGGCACAACCTTATTGCAAGTCCTTAAAAACGAATAACCTAAGATGAAAGTGTTCAAATTCGGCGGTGCCTCCGTGAAGGACGCTCCGGCCATCGAGAATCTGAAAAACATCCTGCAACGTTATGAAAACGAGCAGCTTGTGGTGGTGATTTCCGCCATGGGCAAGACCACCAACTTCTTGGAGAAGGTGCTCGATGCCTACTATCATGCACCCGAAAACGTACCGTCTTTGGTGGCGGAACTTCGTACGCAACACGAAACTGTGGCTGAGCAACTGATGGGCGCGGACAACCCCTTCCTGCCGCACTCCGAACGGCTTTTCACCCTGTTGAACGAGCAGATGCAACGACCCACGTCCGACAATTTCGACTACGACTACGACCGCATCGTCAGCTTCGGTGAACTGCTTTCCACAACGTTGATTGCCACCTATCTGAACACCCAAGGTCTTGAAACGCAGTGGCTTGACGCAAGACAGTTGGTACGTACAGACAATACCTACCGCGAAGGTCATGTGGATTGGACGGTGACGCAGAAGTTGGTCTGCAACACCATCAACCCCTACTTCCAGCACCGCTCCCACGGCATAGTTTTGACGCAGGGCTTCATCGCAGGCACGGCGGAAAACCAAACGACTACCCTCGGTCGCGAAGGTTCCGACTATTCCGCCGCTATTATGGCCTACACCCTTGATGCAGAGTGCGTTACCGTATGGAAGGATGTACCTGGCATTCTCAACGCCGACCCGAAACGTTTCGCAGATGCCGTCAAAATTGACACGCTTACGTACCATGAGACGGTGGAGTTAGCCTATTACGGCGCAAGCGTCATCCATCCCAAAACCCTCAGACCGCTGCACAACAAGCAGATACCGTTATATGTGAAGTCTTTCTTCCATCCGGAGAATGAAGGCAGTAAGATTTCGCAAGAGGCTGATACTGTGGAAATTCCGTCGTATATCGTGAAAGACAACCAGCTGCTGATTTCGGTCTCCCCGCGCGACTTTTCCATTATCGGAGTGGAGAATCTGTCCAAGATATTGGACATTCTTTCCGATTATCGCGTGAAAATCAACATGATACAGAATTCCGCACTCACCTTCTCGGTCTGCACCGACAACGTGCCGTTGCGGCTGAAGCCATGTATCGAAGCCCTTCAAAAAGAGTTTATTGTCAAGTTCAACGACGGTATCCGTTTGGTCACCATCCGTCACTATGACGCGGATTCTGAGAAGAATGTGCTAAAAATGTTTGATAATGAAGAAGTTATTATCAAACAAAGCAACCGCCATACCATCCAAATGATTCTGAAATAAAATTTACGGAATCGCCACTTGACTTTTTAAAACAAAAATGTATTTTTGCAGGTTTGAATTAGGAAAAGAATGTTTCACATAAAACTTATAAAAATGAAGAAAACTTTACTTATTTTAGTCGCTGCGATGTTGAGCACGATGTTCGCATCCGCGCAGATTACGGATACAATTGTGTCCATGACCCCCTCCAACCGCAATGTGGTGCTGGAAGAGTACACGGGTGTCAACTGCCAGTATTGTCCTGACGGTCACCGTCGCGCCAATGAGCTCAAGGCAGCCTATCCTGACCGAGTGAGTGTCATCAACATTCACCAGGGCAGTTTTGCAAACAACACCTACACCACCCAATTCGGTAACGCTTTGGCCAACCAGACCGGTTTGGAAGGCTATCCCTCCGGTACCGTCAACCGTCACGTGTTTTCCGGCAGTAGCACTGCGCTGAACAGAGGCGAATGGGCTGCTCGCGCCCAACAGATTATGGCGATGTCTTCTCCTGTTAACATTGCAGCCGAGGGCACATTGGATTGGGCAACTCGTACCGTGACCATTCGCGTTCAGTTGTATTACACTGCCTCCCAGAATGTCACGTCCAACGCATTGAATGTGGCCATTCTGCAAGACAATGTTCTCGGATCTCAGACCGGTATGGCCGGCAATCCCGACCAAGTGGTTGGAAACCAATACAATCACATGCACATGCTTCGTCATCTGATTACGGGACAATGGGGTGAAACCATCAACGACATCGCGCAGGGCACTCTGGTTGAAAAGAATTATACGTATGAGATTCCCGCTCAGCTTGGTTCTCCGGCTATCAACGCTGCCCTCGAGAACCTCACGTTTGTGGCTTTTGTGTGCGAAGGTCATCAGGAAATCCTTACCGGAACGGAAGTGCCGATTACGCACGTGAATGTTTCTGGCATCAATGCCAACATGAATTCCTTCAAAGTGAATGTGGGTACGAATTGCGACAACACTGTCTCGGGTTATTTTGTGTTCAAGAATGTCAGTGGCGATAATGCTACCACACTGGATTATACCTACACGGTGAACGGTGTTGAGACAACTGCTACCTGGACGGGTTCTGTCGCTTCAATGCAAGAAGGCACGGTCAATATTCCCGCTATGGAAATCAATCTCAATCAGAATAACACGATTAAGGCCAAAATCACCGCCCTCAACGGCACACCGGTTACTTCTTCAGAGAGGTCCACGACGGTCAAGAAGAGCCTTTACACGGTTGGTGGTAATATGACCTTTATTCTGAAGACCGACAACTACGGTTCCGAGACAACGTTCAAGTTCTTTGCTCCCGACGGCAGCGTGCTGCTTTCCGGTGGACCTTTCACCAATTCCTCCACTATTCACGAATTCGCCTTCCTGCCTCCGACAACCGGTTGCTATCGTCTTGAAGTGTATGACGCATACGGCGATGGCATCAACGCTGGTTATGGCACTGGCTATTTCCAACTGAATGATGCGGAGGGCAACCAGATTTTCAAGGACAACGGTAAATTCGGTGCCCAGGCCACGTATATGCTTGACGTGAACACGCCTGCTGGCGTTGAGGATGTTGCGATGGAAAGCACCACCGTCTACCCGAACCCCGCTACCGATGTCCTCAACATCAACACGAATGAAAACGTCCAACGTGTGGAGATTTTCAACATGCAGGGCCAGCTCGTGAAAGCCGAAAACGGTACGGTGAACCACATCTCCGTGAAGGATCTTGCCAACGGCCTCTACACGGTGAAGTTGACGACCGACAACGGCACGTCCATGCACAAGATCATCAAGAAGTAAGAGTTGCGTAAACCTTTTCGATAAAAAAAAACGAGACCGGCAATGATGTTGGTCTCGTTTTTTTAATGATGAATTATGAATTATGAATGATGAATAAAGATTATTCATGAATGATTTTGCGGAGGGTTTCGCGGCCGTTTGCGGTTTTGATGTGGAGGATGTAGGTGCCGGCGGGGAGGTTGGTGATGTCTAAACGATATGTTTTCGTATGTAGAGACGTTGCGCGCAACGTCTCTACAGGACGGCCTTGCATGTCGTATAAGGCGATGTGGGCGATTTCCAAATCACCGTTGATTTCCACGGTGATATAATCTTTCGCGGGGTTGGGATAGACGGAGATGCTGTTCTCGTAATCCTCAATGCCGACCGTTTTGGTAAGCTTCACGTTTTGAACAAGCTGTTGTCCGTCAACGATTTGCGTTACAATGGTTTTCGGCAGGTAGCCGTCGGCGGAGTAGGTGACGGCGTATTGGCCGCCCTTGATGGGGCGGTGGTAGTCGCCGTGCGGTAGCGAGGTCTCCACGTAGGAGTGGTCGAGGTCGTGGTTGGCGATGTAGACGATCGCCTCCAACGGCTCGCCCGAGATGGAGTCGGTGACGGTGCCGTGGATGCCGTTGTACGCCTCTCCGATGAGATGCAACAGCCCGGAGCGGATATACCCCCAATAGTTCGGTAACTGGTTGGAGGATACCACTTTGTTTTCGCTCACTTCAATAGTGACGTGGCGCGTGCCAAGGTACCAGTTGTGGTAGTCCTGCATGGAGCCGGTGATGACGTACCAGTCGCCGCCCTCCGTGACGCCGTCGTTTTCCTCGGTCATGTAGTTGCTATTGTAATGCTGGCAGGTGTCCGCGAAACGGTGCCCGATATATTCCCACCACAAAGCGTCCGCGTGATGGTGCTGCCAGGTCATCCACGTATCCCACGGGTAGTTGAACACTTCCGCGCCGCCGTGGAAATTGGCGGCGAGGGTGAAGTTGTGTGCCTCCATGAAGGTCATCATCGCCTCCACTTCGGGCTCGTAGTCGCTCTTCGCGGGCTGCTGCCCCGCCTCGGGAAACACTCGGTTGAGGTCTTCGAAGTGCCGGTTGTAGCGGATGGATACTGGTGTTTCGTTCAGCTGATTGTTGGAGGAATAGTACGTGCCGTCGGGATTGTGCAACGGGCAAATCCAAATGTCCACATTGTTGACCAATTGTGTGACGTAAGTGTTTGTGTTGTAATTGGAAAGCAGATAGTCGATGAGGCGGAGCATCATGTAGTAGCCCACCGGTTCGTCGCCGTGGATGGTGGAGGTGTAGAAGACGGACGGCTTGCCTCCGTTGTCGTTGAGGTTGTTGCTGATGTGGGCACAGAGGATTTTGTGGTTCGCCGGCGTGTTGCCGAGAATGGTATCGATCTTACAAAGAGAGGGATAGCGCGTCCGAAACGTGTCCATCAGGGCAAGATAGGTGTTGTAAGTGGGATAGCGGTTCCAGCTGGTCGTCATCTGCGCATAGTTCTCCGCCATCTGCACGTAAGCGCGGCTTTTCGGTGTCACCGTGTAGGGAATGTGCAGGGCTCGGAAGCTGTCGAACTCCTTGTACGACAGGCTGATGCGGGTGTTGAAGGTGCCGTCGGCATTGCGCCGCGCCTTGTCCACGGAGAAGTCTCTCGACAGCGACTGCAGCGTGGCGGCGTCGAGGACGGTTTCCACGTAGGTGGCGGGGAAGGTGAGGGCGGTGTCCTGGGCCGATACTGTGATACTGATGATGACGGCGATGAGGGTGATGATAACTTTTTTCATTGTTTCTTTTGTCTTGTTGACCCCCACACTGCGGCTATCGCCTTGTGTGGGGTTAATTGCGCTATCGCGCGTGTTGCCCCTCCGGGGCTGTTTAAGGAATTATGTTTATAATACAATCATTCTATATCTTGGAAAGGTAGGCTTTAAGGTCGGCGGCTTTTTTCGGGCCGATGACGGCGGCGAGCTCGGGTTCGGAGGCCGCGGTGATTTTCGCGACGCTTTTGAATTCTTTCAACAGTTTGGTTTTAAGGATTTTGCCGATGCCCGGCGCGTCGTCCAAGACGGAGGCGATGCTCGTTTTGGAGCGGCGTTTGCGGTGGTGGGTGATGCCGAAGCGGTGTACTTCGTCGCGAACGTGCTGTAGCAGCTTCTGCGCCTCCGACCGCTTGTCGATGTAGACAGGCAGGTCATCGCCGACCTTGTAGATGTCCTCCAACCGTTTGGCGATGCCCACCATCATGAGCCGGTCTTCGATGTGGAGGGCGAGGATGGCGTTCCAGGCGGCGCGGAGCTGGCCTTTGCCGCCGTCAATGACCACCAAATCTGGAAGGGGCTTGTCCTCCTCCAACAGCCGGTGGTAGCGACGGTAGATGACCTCCTCCATGGAGGCGAAGTCGTCGGCACCGACCACGGTTTTAATGTTGAAGTGGCGGTACTCGCTTTTGGCTGGCTTGCCGTCGATGAAGCAGCTCATGGCGGCCACAGGATCTTCACCCTGCGTGTTGGAGTTGTCGAAGCATTCGATGCGGCGCGGCAGCGTCTTCATCCCTAACGCCTGCTGCAACGCCTGCAATACACGCATGTTGCGCCGCTCGGGGTCGGCCAAGTCCTGCCGCTTTTTCTTCTCTAACATGTAGAAATGGGCGTTGTGGAGCGCGAGGTCCAGCAGCTTGCGTTTGTCGCCGCGCTGAGGTACCTGCAAGTTCCAACCTTCGGGCACAATTTCGGGCATGAAGGGCACGAGCAGGGTGGGGGAGAGCTCTCCCACACGGTCGCGGATGTCCAGGATGCCGGTCCAGAGCGCGTCCTCGCGGGTGGTCTCCAACCGGTTGCCGATTTCGAGGGTATGCGCCTGCACGACCGCCCCGTCTACAACCCGCAGGAAGCTGACATAGAAGCAGTTGTTGTCCGCATCCTCTTCCATTCCGAACACATCCATGTCGGTGAGCGACGGGTTCACCACCACCGACTTGCCGATGAAGTTCTCCAAGGCGCCGATCTTGCGTTTCACCTCGCCAGCCTGCTCGAATTTTAGCTCGCCGGCGTAGCGCATCATCTCGTCGTGCAGTTCCTTGATGACCTCCTTGCGGTTGCCTTTGATAATCTGTACGGCCTTCTCGATGTTGGCCTTATACTCCTCCGGCGGAATAAGGCCGCAACAGGGAGCCGCGCACTTTTTGATTTGGTATTGCATGCAAGGACGGTCGTTGTTTCGGAGTATCTTGCAGTTACGGAACGGGAACATCTCGTGGAGGAGGTCAAGCAGCACGTTCATCTGCTTCACGGAAGAGTAGGGCCCGAAGAGCTGCATCGTGGCGGGGTCGGGACGGCGCGTGGGGAAAATTCGCGGGAAAGTCTCTCTTGTGACGGCAATCCATGGGTAAGTTTTGTCGTCCTTCAGCATGATGTTGTATTTCGGCTTGAACTGCTTGATCATGCTGTTTTCCAAAAGCAGTGCGTCCCATTCACTGTCCACCACCACGGTCTCGATGTCGCGGATTTTGGTCACCAGCATGCGCACCTTCGGCGAGTCGTGGTCTTTGTTGAAGTACGACGACACCCGCCGTTTCAGCCGCTTCGCCTTCCCGACATAGATGACCGTGCCGCTGTCGTCATAGAAGCGGTACACGCCCGGCTTCTCTGGCAGGGATTTGAGAATCAGCTGGATATGCTCTGGGGTTTCTTTCATTTGGCTGTTGGCTTTAGACTCCCCACATTGCGCTCCTTCGTCGCTTATGTGGGGTTAATTGCGCTTCGCACGTCTTGCCTCTTCGAGGCTGCTCAATGAAGCTTTTTTTATATTGGGGTCGTTTGTAACTACTAACTGCTAATTACTAATTACTCTCTTGGGATGGGCATTACAAAAAGCTCTTCGGGTTTGCGGGGACGGTAGATGTCCAGCCAGCGGAAACCTTGCAGCTTGCGGTCTTTCGCGTCCATCTGTTCATCGGGATGAACCTGGCCGGTGGGGGCATCGTAGTAGCGAATCTGTCGTATGTGGTTGCTGTCGAGGAAGATGCGCATTTCACTCGTGATGGAAGTGTTGATGCCCACTAAGGAACTGTCCTCTTCTTGAATGTAGTAAACGCATTCCGCATTTCCCACAATATCAACACGTTGCAGGTTCTGGTGTTCCAGATGACCTACGATGTTCAGCCCCTTGATTTGGTTGAACTCGGTGTCCTTGAACAGCCCGCCCACGATGAAGCCTGCTTTGCAGAGTTCAATCTTGGAGTGAATGGAGTCGAGCATGGTGAAACGCACGGTGTCGCCGGAAAGCTGGTAATTGTCGGACCAGAACACAGGGTTGTAGTACATTACCAACAGTGAGTCTTCTACATTGTAAACCATTGAGTCACAAACTCCTTGCACATCTTTATGGCAGAATTTGGTGTGGAAGAAGGCGCGGACGAGGGTCGGGTTGGAGGCGGTATCGAAATCCACTAACAGGGTGTCGCAGTGGAGGAAGAGCGTATCCTGGTTGTCATCGACGTAGGTGAGCAGGTTGCTGTCGGTGGCGATGGAGGTACCGCCTTTCTCATGGTGCTCGAGGTAGTTGCCGGAGACGGTGAAGTGGTTGACCGTGTCGATGAAACGGGCGTTGCGCCAGGCGCGGCCGAACCGCAGCTGCTGGTCGTAATAGATGCTGTCTGCGAAAAGTTGCTGTTTCTCGCCAAAAAGTTGGACGTTCCCATACAAAATGGAGATGTCGGTTTCGGTATTGTAGAGCCCTCGGTCGGTGAAGATGGTGTTTTGTTCGTTGACGAGGTGCGTGGGTGAGATGAAATAGGCAATCTTGTCGCTTACATTGTAGCGCAGGGAGTCACAGTCCATTCGATAGTTGGTGCTGTGAAGGAGTACGGAATCGTGGAGGTAGGCGTCGTCGGTGTTGGTGAAATAGCGGCCAATGGCGCTGGTGAGTGTGTCGGCCTCGTTGAAAATCTGGCCGCCGGTGAGGTAGTAACCGCAGTCGATGTTGAGGTCGTAGAAGAGACTGTCGGTGAGGAGGTAGGATTTTCCGTTCTCAAGACGCACGCGACCGGCGAGGATAGCCTGCCGGATCTCGCCGTCGTAGGTGGCTCGTTGGCCGTAGAGGTGGATGGAATCGCTGATGACGAAGTGGACGGGGTGCCCGTAGGCGATGATGTAGTTGTCGGCCTCGTAGAGGTAGGCGCTGTCGCAGTAGCCGACCACGTTGTCCTGTTTGAATTTGACGTTGCCGATGAGTCGTTGGGCACCCGGGAAGGCGTCCTCGTCATAGTAGCCCATATCGGCGCGGTAGAGGATACGACGGTTCCCCTGTCCGTTCATCTGACTGACAAACAGGATGATAAGGGCAACTATGACCGCGATTCTCCGCATAGTTTATTTCAGCAGGGTGGAGTCGATTTTTTCCCCGACAATACGGTCGTCCTTGAAGGTGATTTCGCGCCACACCTCGCCGGAGGGGGTGTAGTAGCTTTCGGGGCCGTTTTTGAGGTTGTGCTTGTATTGGGTGGTGCGCAACGGACGGCCGTTGTGGTCGTAGAAGGTGACTTCGCCGTCGCCGTTGTGGAATTCGCCGTCGCCTGCGGGCACGCCGCGCTCGTCGTAGTAGTGCCATTCGCCGTCGAACAGGTCGTCCTTGAAACCGCCTTCAATTTTGAGGTTGCCGTCGAGGTGGTAGGCTTTGTGCGGGCCGTTCTTCTTTCCGTGCACGTAGGTGTATTCCTGGCTTTTGCAGCCGTTGGCCGTGTACATCACCTCCACGCCCTCGATGGAATCATTCACATAGTAACAGTGGGTGTCGAGTGCGCCGTTTTTGTAGTAGCGGCGGAACTCGCCGTTGCGTTTGCCGTTGCGCATCTCCACCTCCATTTCCACGATGTTGGGGTTCCGGTAGTAATAGACGGTCTTGCCATGCTCCTTTTTGCCTTTGTACTGGATGACAGACTGGATACGGCCATCGGGATAATTCGTCGTTTCCGTGTGCGTGCACGACGCGGCGGTGAGCGCGATGGCGGTGATGAGGATAATAGGGGTCAGGTTCTTCATCATATTCAATATATATATTATTGGGGCGGCAAAGATACATTTTTTCCCGTAGAGACGCAATGCATTGCGTCTCTGAAGGGGGGGGTGTTTAAACGAACGTAGAGACGCAAAATTTTGCGTCTCTACAATAATTTGTCGGGGTGAGAAGACTCGAACTTCCGGCCTCTACGTCCCGAACGTAGCGCGCTACCAACTGCGCCACACCCCGTCCGTTTTGCGGCTGCAAAAATACACTTTTTTTGAAATAAAAACACCGTGTCTGAAAATTTTATATTTTTGCCAGAAAGTAGGTTTTTCGAAAAAAAAGTTGCAACAAAAGAAAGCCTTTTTCGTTAACCTATAAAATTATGCGCCAATGAGGAAAAACATATTCGTAACGGTACTGTTGACATTACTCTTTTGTCTTTCACAAAATGTTAATAGTCAAAGCATTATAATGGGTTCGGCCCCGTTAGTGTCTAACATTGACGATGCTGTCCGTAACTTCTACGACCCGGGCGGCGTTCCCGGACAAATGGGCGACAACCAAGATCCGAATGGCTATTTTGCCCAAAACTTGCGCGACACGATGACGTTGCGCACCAATATGTCGGGTACCGTCCTCTACGTTCTGTTTGAGGAATTTGCCATGGGAAACGGCGACACGCTCTGGATTTTCGACGGTCCGAACGTCGATGCGCCGCTGTATGGCGTGTATAGCTTAGTGCAGAGTCCGGGTGAGATTTTCGCCTCCGACCGCATGATGACGTTCGTATTCCATTCCGACAATATGGACATTCCTGGTCTGCAGGCCGGATGGTCGGCCAGGGTCTATGCCTACGCCACCACCCCCGAGGTTTTTGAGTGGTACGAGTATTACAATCCCACCAGTGTCTTGACTTGTAACAGCTGGTTTTACGACTCCGGTGGGCCGAACGGCAACATCGCCTCCGTCCAGACGAATACGGAGAACAACCACGTCAACTTCATCTCTCCCGCTGGCACCCACATCAAGTGCGAGTTCACCCAATTTGCGGTGAATGGCGTGATGCAGGTTTACGACGGACAGTATAACGACCCGGACAAACGCCTCATCGGACAGTTCTGTACTTCTACGCTTGATGCCTCCACCGGCAACAAGCCTCCGGTACTCTTCTCCACCGGCAACGCTCTTTCGTTTGTCTATAAAGGAGCGGCTGGTGACATGCAGAAGGCTGGCTGGGCGGCGGAGATTTCCTGCGTGGCCGAGCTTTTCGAGAGTCCCGACGGCAGTGCCTGTCCTTCGGTGACGAACGATGTGGATCCCCTCTATTCTGAAATCTATAATCCGGAAACCAAGACCATTTTATGGGATTGCGAAATTCCCATTGTGCTACTTAAGACCGACGTTATTGCCACCGGACGATATTCCAACGACTATAGTGTGGAACAAATCCCGTTCGAGTCGCATATTTTCTCGTTCACGGAAGGTACGAACATCGGTGCCAATTCGGACGACCATTGGGAGAGCGGTGTGCAACTTCCTTTTACCTTCACCTTTTTCGGGAAGCCCTATACGACCGTTTATCCCGGCACCAACGGGCTGATTTCCATGAACCCGCAGTCTGGTTTCTGCGAATATGCCTATCCCGCACCGCCTGCCAGTCCTCCGTATTCGACCATTCCTTATAAGTACAAGAACTGCATCTACGGCGTTTATGAGGATATTGACTGCGGTTATTTCAATTCGTATTGTTACAATACCCCGGGTGCCGTGCGCACCGGCGTGTTGGGTAGCCCGCCCTGCCGCGCTTTTGTGTTCAACTACTTGAATGTCGGACTTTTCGGACACCATAGCCAGCCGAGTAACTACAACACCTACCAGATGGTGATTTATGAGGGCACGAACATTATCGATGTGTATGTGAAGCATCGCGATTGTTGTGCCTCCACCAACAATAGCAATCACGAGGGTATCATCGGCTTGCAGAACAACACTTCGTCACAAATCCTTATTGCGCCGGGGCGCGGCATGACCAGCTGGACGGCGGACGAGGAGGCTTGGCGCTTTACGCCGGTTACCCCGTTGGACGAGGAGGGCGAGTTGCGCTGGTTTGTGAACGACACCAACAGTGCGGTTTATAGTCGCGACAAGGTGATTACGGTCAGTAAGCCCAACGATCCTGTTACCAAATACATCTCCGTTTACACGTTTACCAACGCTTCTAACCAGCATTTCACGCTGATGGATACAACCACCATTCTGGTGCAAGTACCCGATGTGGAGGTGACTTCTTCTACGGGAAATAACTTCATCTGTCCCGGCGACCCCGCCACGCTTTCAGCTTCGTTTTCCGGATTTCCCGACATTCTGCCGGTGTCTTACCGTTGGAGCAGTGGCGACACCACTGCGACGGCTGTTGTGAATCCGTTGGAGAGCACCACCTACATGCTCACGGTCACCTTCAACAATGGTTGCGACAACTGGGATACTGTTCGCGTGAAAGTTACGGAGTTGGAACTGCCTGAGATTAGTGGTGTAAACACTGTATGTCAAGGCTATTCCACTACGTTGACAGCCACGCACCCCACATCGACCCAATTCCACTGGAGCAACGGCCAGAATGGTCCGACTATCACAGTATCACCGCAGGTTACCACGCAGTATTCCGTCTCCGCTACGATGGAGGGTAACTGTACGGTCATCGACACGTTCACAGTTTATGTGCTACCGCTGCCCACGCCGTCGTTTGTCGCCAATCCCACAGAAATTTATGTGGAGAACAATATCGGTACCGTCACCTGCACGAACCTCTCGCCCGCCGGCTACCATCTGATTTGGAACTTCGGCGATGTTTTCTCCAACGTAAATGTTGTCGAGAATGTGGAGGAGGTGACGCACGACTATACCCATTCGGGTTATTACACCATCACGCTGACGGCCATAGACTCCGCAGGTTGCGTTGATTCCACCAAGACGAGGGTTTCCGTGGAGGTGCCCTACTTCTTCTACATCCCCAACGCCTTCACTCCCGATGGCGACGGCATCAACGAGACGTTTGCGCCCAAGGGCGAGGGTGTGGATCCGGATCAGTACTCTATGCAGATTTTCGACCGCAGCGGTGTGCTGATTTATTCCACCCGCAACCCCTACGACTATTGGGACGGCCGCAACAAATACGGCCAGATGTGCCCTGAAGGTGTCTACATCTTCATCATCCGCTTGGTCAACCTCAACGGCGACGACAAGGAGTACACCGGGTCGGTGACGCTGGTGAAATAGGAGGGCTGTTGGGGCTTTGCCTACGGCATTTCAATAGGACGGCTTTCGCCGGTAGAGTTATAACCCTACCCCGGCCTACGGCCACCCCTTCCCAAGGGGAAGGGGAGTTGTTCGAGGACCGTTTATTGCCGGTTTACGGTGGCGATAACAGCCCACGGCATAACTCCCCTTCTATTTTAGAAGGGGTGCCCGCAGGGCGGGGTAGTAATATGGGCTTCAGAATTCCTTTTTTCTTGAACAGAACAGAGTAAACTCCTCTAAATCATTAATCCGTAACAAATTACGGAGTTCCTCTTCCGTCATCCCGGTGAAATTCGCGAAATAGTGCCAGAGCTCCTTCAGGTTGGCTAAGGTGCCGGATTCGCCGCGGATGGGCAGCAAAGACTCCACCAAGTCACGGTGGAAGGCTTGGAAGCGTGCGGTCTTGTCTCCTGTGGGCAGACCCTGGACCTCTTCCGCGAGGAACGGGTTCCGCAGCAGTCCGCGGCCGAGCATCCAGCCTGCCATATTCGGAAAGCGTTGTGATAGCCGTTGGTAATCCGCCACGGTGAAAATGTCACCGCTGTAGACGATGGGGTGTTGGGTGAGGTAATAGAACTCCTCGAACGTGTCCCAATCGGGGGTGCCGCTGTAGAGATCGTCGCCGAGGCGCGGATGGATGACGAGAAAGTTTAACGGATAGCTGTTGAGCCTCCAGAGCAGCTCGCGCCCTTCGTCGGCGGTGTGCAGTCCGAGCCGCATTTTCAGTGACAGTTTGTAGGTCGTTTTCGTGGTGATTTCCCTGACAATGGCCTCCACCCGGTCGGGATGGGGCATCAGCCCGCAGCCGCGCGTGTGGCGCACAACCGGTGACGAAGGACAGCCAATGTTGATGTTAAAATGCTCGTAGCCAAACTGTTCGTTTAGCATGCGCATCGTGTCCACGAACTGTTCGGGTTGGTTTCCCATCAGCTGCGGCATGAGCGGAAGGGCGGTGTTGAGTTCAGGGAAAATGTCCTGCCACACCCGCTTGTTGAGCTTCCCAATCGTTTGGGCAGGCAGGAACGGAGCCATAAAAAAACCTATCCCGCCGAAATGACGGGACAGGGTGTTTCGAAAGGTACGGGAAGTGATCCCGTGCAGCGGGGCCAGCCAGATTTCCGTGGGCATTAGCGGATCATGACTTTACGGGTGCCCGAAATGCCGTCGCCGCTGATTTGGAGCAGATACACTCCCGTGGCGCAGTCTTTGGTGTTGATGCTGGTCTCGCTGACAGCTTCGCCGGTCAGCAAGGTCTTGCCCGTCAGATCGGTTAGCGTCCAAGTGTAGGGTTGGTCGCTGTTCGGGTGGAAATAGAGACGGTCGGAGGCCGGGTTGGGATAGACACTTCCGGGGAACTTGTTGTAGTCGTCAATGGTGTTAGCAAAAGAAAGTCCGATGTCATCGATGTAGAGCACCGAGCTACTGTTCATCATGGTGGAGGACACGATGATGAACATGAGGCTGTCGCATACAGCATCGGGGGTGTTCATGTTGATGCTGATCTGATGGTAGTCCGTGGTGTCGTTAGGGGTAAACAGTTGGTAGGCGTAGTCCACCGGATTGCCATTTCTCTTGGTCATGGCGAACAAAGCTAAGCTGTCACCCTCTTGGGGAATGTATTTGACCCATGCGGAGATCGACTTCGGGGTTTTGCTGAAGGGGATACCTTTGGAGAAGATTTGGAAGAACGAAGACAGTGTGTCAAGATTGTATGCGTCAAGATTGCTCAGAATGGAGCCGATACCGTTGGTGTCCTGCATAAGGTTCAGAACACTCATGGCTTCATCCGTCGGCATATCGAATACTTCCGACTCGCCCAGTTGCAGGAGTCCCGGCAGATTAAAGGTGTATCCAACTGACTCGCTGGTGACATCGGCGGAGGTGATCCGGATGGCCGAGTTACCATTGTGTGCGTCAGAAGTTTGCGTGCCGAAATGGACTTCGACGGGAATGAGCATGCTGCTGCCAATGATGTTGCCGTAAATCGTGGAGGTCCAGTTTACAGGTTGTTCGTCCGACCACTGCTCAAAATCGCTGTTCGGAATCGAGGTTTGCGCCTGCAGTGCAAAAGTGCAGGCAATCATAGCGGTTAATAAGAAAAATTTCTTCATTGTTTGTTGATTTGTTGACTTTAAATATTGTAGAGACGCGCCGAGGCACGTCTCTACATTTCGTAATGGTATTGGTTACAGAATTGTGATGGATCCTTTGTGGTTGGAGGAAACGCCTTCGTAATCGACGATGTAGAGTGTGTACGTGTAGGTGGCGCCAACGAAAAGTTTGCCGTTCTCGGTGCCGTTCCACTGGAAGTCTTTGTTGGTCGTGTGGTAGACAATCTCGCCGTTGCGGTTATAGACGGTAAACTCCAGTTCTTTGATGAGGTTTTTTTGCGGGATGTAGAAGTAGTCGTTAATACCGTCTATATTGCTGGGTGTGATGGTGTTGGGCAGATTGAGGAAGGGCTTGCAGGCCGGGATGTTGATGGTGCCGGGCGGGTCAGAAACGCAGCCTTCTCCATCTACCACGACTACTGAGTAATTGCCGGGCTCGGTGATGGTGATGTTCGGGGTGTTTTCACCAGTGTTCCACTTGTACTCGGCCACATCGCTCTCCGTCACCGCTGACAGCGTGGTGGTGAACTCGTCGCAGAAATCAAGGTCGAACGCGATGGAGACTTTCGGCTTGCGGATGACAAGGGTGACGTCGGACAGACTGTCGCAGCCGTTCCAGGCCTGGCTTACGTAGGTGACGCGGCGCGTGCCTTCGGTGGACCAGGTCTGTGTGTCGCCGAAATATTCGGGATCGAAGACGTAGGGCAGTTTCTCCTCGCAGGTGTAGATGGTGTCGTGGCCGTAGGATTTCTCTATGGCTGACAGGTCGAGTTGGATTTCCCGAATCAGCGTGTCGAAGCAGAGTTGTGCCGAGTCGGAGATGGCTATTTTGATGGTAGCCACACCGTTTGCGTCAATGGTCGTGGAATCAAACGTGAATGTCGGATCCAGTTGGTTGGGGTTGCCGAGCGGGATGAAGTTGTTGTAGCGTTTCACCCACCATTGGATATGCTGGGTGCTTTGCATTGCGGTGTCGTATGTACCACCCTGTGAAGGAGGTGTGGTGGGCGGCGTGATGACATAGATGCGGCTGGCGTCTTGGAACTGTACCGAGAGGTCGCAGTTGTCGAAATTCTGCACAAAGTCGAAATCGGGCTCGAGGTAGTAGGACTTGATATGCGCTTCATAGATGAACGGCACGCCGGTATAGGATTTCATCTCGCAGCGGTAGTAAGGGTAAACCTGGGTTTGGTTTCGGTCGATAAACACACCGTTCTGACCTTGTGGATAGATGCCGGGAGCGGGATCCGACAAATCCCAGAACTTGTTGGTGGCGTCGGCGGAGTCGTAGCCGTAGTGCCACTCGTAAGTACTTTCCACGAAACCCCATGGCACGGAGAGGTGGATGTTCTCGTCGCCGCAGGCATCGACTTTCATCACGCCGGGGATGACCTTGGCGGTGAACAATCCGTAGGCCCAGTGCGCCGTTGCACTGCATCCGTAGGTGAAGATGCGCAGTTTCACGGACTTGTGTGGCTCGAATTGTCCTTGTGCGTTCACGTTCATAGCGGCCTGGTTTCTTAAATTGAAAGCCAAAGGTTTATATTCGAACCACTCTACCGGATAGGAACTGCTGGCACCGCTGGTCTGGCTGCCCGGACATTCACGATAGGGGAATGTGGTGGGTGTGGCGTGACCATAGCTGTTCTGTCCGATCCAATAGTAGGTGGTGATACCGTAGTCATCGGGGTCGCTGTGTGTGTCGCTGCCGGCACCGCAGCCGCTGGGCCAAGCTAAAAATTGCGAGTAAGGCCAGTTGGTGTTGTTCACCGGATTGGCGGAACTTTGCGAGGCTTGGGTGGGGTAATAGCCGAGTTGCAGCAGCTGGTTCGTTTCGCCGTCACGCACCTCGATGTAGAACTGCGGGTTGCGCAAGGAGCCGCAACCGGATTCCACGCCATGCGTGCTGTTCACATTCTGGATAGCGAAGGAGAACATGACCAACAGGGTGCTCAACGTGTCCTCCGGATAGAACCAGTACTCGATTTGCGCGGCTTTGTTGCAGGTGCTGTTGCTGTTACCGCATCCGATACGGATGGCCGCCTCCTGATACTCGCCCGGGGTGCCGCTCCACGCCTGGGGAAGGTAGTTCTCGTGGATGTATTGGTTACCCACCTGATAGCAGCGGCACGGATCAGCCGTGTTCGTGGTGATGATCGCGTGTGAGGAAGAACTTCCCGACCCGTTGATACCGATGGAGGTCGGGTTGTTGTACGAGCTGCCGTACTTGCACTGCGCGTAAGGGTGCTGTGCATCGCCTAACGTGTTGAAATCCAGCGGACCCATGGAGGGCTGCCAAGCCTGGTAGTTATAGCCCTGACCGAAGCAGATTGTGGTCAAAATGCTGATAATCAGCAAAATGTATATTTTTTTCATATCGATAGATTTTTCATAAAACAATACTATAACGAATTAACTTCGCAATTGTTGCAGATTTTTTTCATAAAAAAACGATAGTTATTGACCATTGTCCGCCAACCAGCGCATCACCGCCACAATTTGCGGTTCCTCGTACCTTTTCGACAGTTCGGAAAGCATCTCCTTTGGGGTCATCCCTTGTTGTCGTAAGTCTTTTATCTCATTGGAAATCAGTTCGAAAGATTTGTTCCGAATCCGTTCGATCTGGTTTCGGCGGCAGACGTCGCACTCGCCGCAAGGGGTGCTGTCCCACTCACCGAAATATTGCAGCAGCAGCTGGCTTCGGCACACATTGTCGCATTTAACGTAATTTTCCACCGCTGCCAATCGCTCTTCCGCCTTTTCCTTTCGGAAATCGTAGACTTTTTTGTCGAAATAAAGATATTTTTCGTCAATTCTATCCTTTAGGAAGACTAATAGCGGAATATTGCTCAGCGGCTGGTAGGATAGGATTTTTTCGCTTCGTAATGTTTTAAGTTGCTCAACGACAGCCTCTTCCGTTGTCTCCAAACGGTTGGCGATGAGCCGTTCGTCAATGTCGGTGTATTGCGAAAAGACACCGCTGTAGGAGCGAAGGATGACGGTGATGAGCGGCTCGAAATCGGGCTTTTCCTTTTGATACTTAAGCAGTTGGTCGCCATTGAGCTGGAACAGGATTTGCGACTTTTCGCGCAGGTGTTCGGAGATGAGGATGACACCGATGTTCTGCAGCAGTTTGAGGGCGCTGAAGTACTGTGTGGCGTTCATCTTGACGGTCCGGGCGTGCTCGTCCATTGAGAAGGGGTAGATTTTGCCTTGGCCGGTGCCGAGTTCGATGTGGTGACTCTGGCAAAGTTCGCGGTAGACCTCGCGCACGCGGTCGAGCTCGGGGAAGGTGAACGTGAAGTTGCGTTTGAGCTGGGCGATGTCGTTGTGGTCGTAAAGCAGGATGGCGACCGCCGCCTTCTCGTCTCGGCCGGCGCGCCCCGCCTCCTGGAAGTAGGCCTCCAAGGTGTCGGGCAGGTCAATGTGCACCACGAAGCGCACGTCCGGCTTGTCGATGCCCATTCCGAAAGCGTTGGTGGAGACCATCACGCGGGTCTCGCCCTTCATCCAGCTTTGCTGCTTGCGGTCTCGTTCGCGGGGGTCGAGGCCGGCGTGGTAGTGGTCGGCAGAGATGCCGTTATTGCGCAGGAACTCAGCGGTTTCCGCTGTCTTTCTTCGGTTACGCACGTACACGATGCCCGAACCTGGATAACGGTTCATGATTCGCAGCATTCGGCTGTTCTTGTCCTCCTCGTTGACCACAAAATAAGTCAGGTTCGACCGTTTGAAGCTCTTCTGGAAGACGTTTTCGGTCTTGAATTCCAGCCGCAGCTGGATGTCCTTGACCACCTCGGGAGTGGCGGTGGCGGTGAGCGCTAACACGGGCACCTTAGGAAAGACCTTGCGAATCTTCGCGATTTCGAGGTACGGTGGTCGGAAATCGTAGCCCCACTGCGAGATGCAGTGCGCCTCGTCGACGGCAATCATCGAGACGGGCATTCGCTCGAAGTTGACCTTAAAGCTCTCGGTCTGAAGGCGTTCGGGAGAAACATAGAGGAAGCGGTATTCGGGGTCGAAGAGGCAGTTGTCGATGGTGGCCTCGATTTCGCTCACCCGCATTCCCGAGTAGATGGCACCGGCCTTGATGTGGCGGTCGCGGAGGTGCTCCACCTGGTCCTTCATGAGTGCGATGAGCGGGGAGATGACGATGCAAAGGCCGCCTTTCACGAGCGCGGGAACCTGGAAACAGATGGATTTGCCGCCGCCGGTGGGCAGCAGCGCTAACGTGTCGTGCCCCTCCAACACCGACAGGATGATGTCCTCCTGCAACGGCCGGAAGCTGTCGTAGCCCCAATGCTTTTTGAGGACGGCGCGTGCCTGGTGTCGGAAATCGGTGGAGGTGGTCATGGATTAATGGTTAGAATGTGTGGACGGACTGTAGAGACGCAAAATTTTGCGTCTCTACGCCCCTCTCTTATCAATTTCCTCTTGGATTTTCGCCGCCATCTCGTAATTTTCCTCGTCGATGGCGTTCTGCAGCAGGTCTTTGAGCTCGGATAGCGACATGGTTTCCCATTCTGTTTCGGCAGTTGGGGCATTTGGCTGTCCAGGGGTGGGAAATCCGCCAAATTCGGCATCGGTCTCATACTCGTCGGCGTTGCGGGCCACCTGCAGAAGCTCCTCGAACAATTCTTTGCGGAAGAATACAGGCAGTTTGGCATGCAGGGCGATGGCCACCGCGTCAGACGGGCGCGCATCGACGTTGAAATAGACCCCTGTGGGAGACTGGATGACGATAGAGGCGTAGTAGATGCCGTCGTGGAAATCGTCGATGGAGACGAACTCGAGGTTGTAGTCGGGAATGTGGTCGGTGAGCAGATCGGCGAAGAGGGTGTGCGTGAGCGGACGCTGCGGCAGCCGCCCGTGCTTCTCGCCCAAAATCGCCCGCGCCTCGTTCAGCCCGATGATGATGGGCACGTAGCGGGTCGCGTTGAACTTGTCGGTCAGGATCAGCGAGAACGCCTCGCTGGCGTGCGCCGCCGACCGCACGTCCAAGACGTCCACTTCGATGTATTCTATGTCGTTGATTCGCATGTTTCTATGAATAGAGACGTAAGACTTTAGACTTTAGACTTTGGGGGTCTTTCGTTTTTGCGTCTCAAAATGCACATAAAGTCTTTTACGCTTTTTCTTCTTATAATAAAATCATAGCGGTCTTACTTCCAACATCTTGAGTTTCAAGTTTCAAGTTTCAGGTTTCAAGTCTTAAGTCTAACGTCTAAAATATGCCACGGCATTCGCGAAAATGTCCTGGCACTTGTTGCCGTCGATGTTCTTGTAGAGGTTGCGGCCCTTGCGCTCGCTGTGACCCATCTTGCCGAGGATCAGGCCGTTGTCGGAAACGATGCCCTCGATGGCATAGAAGGAGCCGTTGGGGTTGTCCTCGGGATCCATGCTTACCTGGCCGTTCTCGTCGCAGTATTGGAAGGCGACCTGACCGTTTTCGAAGAGCTGTTTCGCCAACTGCTCCGACACCACGAACTTGCCTTCGCCGTGGCTGACCGCGATCTGGTGGACGTCGCCCTCACTGAAGGAGGCGAGCCACGGGGAATTGGTGCTGCCCACGCGGGTGCGTACGATGCGGGAGATGTGGCGGTTGATGTTGTTGCGGTAGAGGGTGGGGGAGTCGGGCGTGACCTCGCCGAGCTTGCCGAACGGCAGCAATCCCGACTTGACGAGCGCCTGGAAGCCGTTGCAGATGCCGAGCACCAAACACTTGCGGTTGAGCAGGTCTTCCACCGCCGCTTTCACCTTCGGGCTGTTGAGCACATTGGCGATGAACTTGCCGCTGCCGTCGGGCTCGTCACCCAAGCTGAAACCGCCGGAAAGCGCGAGAATTTGCGACTCGCGGATGGCTGCTGCCAACTCGTCGATGCTGTGCTCGATGGCCGCTTCGTCCAAGTTCTTGAAGACCAAGATGCGCGTTTCAGCACCCGCATCCTCGAACGCTTTCGCCGTGTCGTAGTCGCAGTTGGTGCCGGGGAAGACGGGCAGAATCACCTTCGGTTTGCTGACCTTTTTGGCCGGTACGGCGTTGTTGTTCTGTGTCTTACGGGCAAACTCTGCACCCACGGAAGCCGTCTCATTCGGGGCGGTCTGCGGGTAAAGTTTCGCATAGAAACCGCGCCAAGCTTTCAATAATTCCACCTTGTCGAGTTTCTCGCCATTGACCACGAAATCGTCGGCCACTTTGCCGAGTTCGATGGCGAACGGCGCATTCAGCTTCTCCGTGGTTTCCACGATGAAGCTGCCATAACCGTAGGCGAAGAGATCCTTATCGGTCTGGATATCAAAGCCTAAGTCGTTACCGAAGCTCATCTTGGCCAGTGCTTCCGCGATGCCGCCGAATTGCAGCGTGAACGCGGAGACAATCTTCTGGTCCAGAATGTTCTGGCGCATAAAGTCGAATATCTCGCAAGTATGCTGAATATTCGGGATATCGTTCTCTAACTTATTTTCAATGAGGTAAATATAATTGCCCTTCTGTTTGAATTCCGGCGAAATGATGTGGTCGGAATTCTCGGTGGTGATGGCGAAGGAGACAATCGTCGGGGGTACGTGCATGTCTTTGAAGGTGCCGCTCATGGAGTCTTTACCGCCCAAAGAGGCGAGCGCGAAGGATTTCTGCATCCAGAAAGCACCCAACAGTGCGGAAAGCGGTTTGCCCCAACGGGTGGCATCCTTGCCGAGTTTTTCGAAGTATTCTTGGAAAGTGAAACGGATCTTGTGGTAGTCACCGCCGGCCGCCACAATCTTCGACATGGCTTCCAATACGGCCATCACACCTGCGTGGTACGGCGAACGGATGGCGATGAACGGGTTGTAGCCGAATGCCATAATGGAGGCGAGGTTCGTATGTCCATGACGCACAGGTAGTTTCTGTGCGCTCACCTGCGTCTCGGTCAGCTGGTCTTTGCCACCGAAAGGCATCAGTACGGTGGAAGTGCCGATGGTGGCATCGAACATCTCGATAAGACCCTTTTGGGAAGCCACATTCGGATTCGTAAGGCAACTTTGCCACTTCTCTTGCATTGTTCTACCTTGAATATCAGCGGATTTCATCACGTCGTCTGCCACAGGGGCAATCTTGGCGACCACCTGCTGGCGCACGCCGTTGGTGTTGATGAAGTCGCGACTGAGATCGACGATGGTCTTGCCGCGCCAGGTCATCGTCAGGCGGTTGTCGTCTGTCACCTTGGCGATGATGTTGGCCTCAAGGTTCTCCTCGCGGCAGTATTGGAAGAAGGCGTCCACATCTTCGGGGGCAACCACCACGCTCATGCGCTCCTGCGACTCGCTGATGGCGACTTCCGTGCCGTTCAGACCTTTATATTTCGTGCGGACGGTGTCCAAATCGATGGTCAGCCCGTCAGCTAACTCGCCGATAGCCACACTTACACCGCCCGCGCCGAAGTCGTTGGACTTTTTAATGAGCTTCGTCACCTCAGGACGGCGGAACAGGTGCTGGATTTTGCGCTCCTCGGGGGCATTACCCTTCTGCACCTCGGCGGCGCAGGTGTCTAAGGATTTCTCCGTATGTTCTTTCGAGGAACCCGTGGCGCCTCCAATACCGTCGCGACCGGTACGACCACCGAACATGATGATGATGTCGCCGGGCTCCGGACGCTCACGACGCACTTGGTTCTCGGGAACAGCACCCACCACGGCACCAATTTCCAGTCGTTTCGCCTGGTAGTCAGGGTGGTAGATTTCACGAACGTGCGTGGTGGCCAGACCGATTTGGTTGCCGTAGGATGAATAGCCGGCGGCAGCGGTCTTGGAAATCACCGACTGCGGGAGCTTGCCGGGCAGCGTGGCGGAAATTGGGGCGTTGATGTCGCCCGCGCCCGTAACACGCAGTGCCTGATACACATAGCTACGACCGCTCAGCGGGTCGCGGATGGCGCCGCCCACGCAGGTCGCCGCACCGCCGAACGGCTCGATCTCCGTCGGGTGGTTGTGCGTCTCGTTCTTGTACATCAGCAGCCAGTCCTCTTCTATGCCATCCACATCCACCTTCACGCGGATGCTGCAGGCGTTGTTCTCCTCGGAAATCTCCTTGTCGGGGAGGTTGCCGCGTTTGTATTCGTATTTGCCGTTGATGGAAGCCAGATCCATCAGCGTGACCGGACGTTGCGTATCCTTGCCGTACATCTCGTCGCGCACGGCGAGATATTCCCGCAACGCATTCTCTATCTGCTCTTTGTAAATATTGTCACCCTCCGTCTGGATGTCGGTGATGGCCGTCTCGAAGGTCGTGTGACGACAGTGGTCGCTCCAGTAGGTGTCCAACAGCTTGACCTCGGTATCGGACGGGTCGCGCTTTTCATCGTTGGCAAAATATTGCTGGATGAACTTCAAATCCTCCAGCGACATGGCCAATCCCATCTTGCCGTGGAAATCGCGAAGCTGTTCCTCGGTCCAGGTCCGGAAACCGTCGTATATCGGAACATCCTGGACTTCTGGATTTTCCGTCAGCTCCAAACGGGCCATGTCTTTCTCGCGGGCCTCCACCTCGTTGATGCAGAACTTCTTGACACGCTTCCACTGGTCGTCGGTGAGGTTGCCGTCAATCACGTAGAGGTTCGCGCTCTTGATGACCGCTTCTGTCTTGGGGTTCAGCAACTTAAGGCACTGCATCGCGCTGTCGGCCCGCTGGTCGAACTGTCCGGGCAGGAACTCCACGGCGAAGTATTTGAGCCCGTCCAACGGAAATTCGTGGAAGACCTCGTCGGTCACGGGTTCGGAGAAGACCACGCTTTCGGCCTTCGCGAGCAGGTCCTCCTCTATATTGAAAATGTCATAGACCTTCAGGTGCCGAAGGTTTCTGATATCAAGGTTAAAATTCTGGTTCAAAGTGGCTTTCAGGCTTTCTGCCTCGACCTGGAAGCCGGGTTTCTTTTCTACAAAGACACGGGCGTCACGCATATTCTTGAATTTCTAAAAACGGCGCAAAGATACAATTTTTTGGGTTAAGGGTTATGGGTTATTGAAGCGGGGTTCCTCAAAAAAACGTAACAGCCACCTTCATAATCTCTTACAAAGTTTCTTTACAATCAATAGTTAACCAACAGATAGAAATTATTTTGCAGTTGCAACAAAACGTGTCTGAGAAAATTGTATTATTGCCGACATGAAAACGGAAGAAAATGTTTTTTCAGATTTTATCACAAATGATTGTAGATTAAAATATTACAAAGGATCACTGTATCGATTTGCAAGCGATTTGTTGTCGCGTGGACGAGGAGAAGGAAGCGTTTGTCGAATATGTAAGATCCCGTCTGCAATAGCGGAAGACATGAAATCGAAAGGATTAGAGTTGCTTTCTAAGGATATAATTGTAACGCAGCGGCAGATTTTCAAATACCGGAAACACCCAAAGATAACTAAAGGTGCGAATATTCCTGTGGAGGATTATTCGATCATTGAATCGGCATTGAAGAATCCTATGCACATATATGAGGACACGGTTCAGAAGAGTCTTGTGTATGTGTGTACGCACCCATACTGCGATAAACGGCTTGTGAAAGTTGTAGTGGAACCAAATTACAAAAGCCACGGGTCGGTGGTGAACCTTGCAAAATCATGGGGAATTGTGGAAAAGAGCAAAATGAATGGAATCCAGTACCAAGTAATACAATAAAGGAGGCACAAAAGGCCTCCTTTTGATTTGGCGGAGGGAGTCGAACCCTCAATATGCAGACTCTTGTGAAGAGCGTGCCTCGCTACCATGTTGCGACCATCAACCAATGTTTCGACTGCAAAAATACACTTTTTTTAATATGCAAACATTCTTCGATAATTTTTTTACGAGGCGATTTGCGTTGCGCGGTAGAGACGCACGGCCGTGCGTCTCTACAGAAAAGGCGCGACCTGATTGGCCACGCCCTTTTTCATCCTATAATCGACATTAGATCAGTCGCGGAGGCAGCGGACGGAAAAAAACGCATAAGCATTTTCAGTTTCTCCGTTAGAAGACAAATTCATTGCATCATCCATAAATCTGTAATGTACCGCTTGATTAACAACGTAATCTCTTGTCCAAAAATAGTTTCGTTCACCGAAATTATGATAGCCATCCCAGTAACGCCCCGCCAACTGTGTGGAAAAGCCAGTGGAAGCAATAAGCCCATAATAATTTTGTCCAGCATAATCAGCCAACGCACCCCATTCAGTGTATGAGGGCACATGCCAACCCGTTGGACAAATACCTTGTATGTCTAAAGTTTGACCCTGATATGAATTGTCAAGGTGCATTGTTGCATACCACTGATACAAGTAACCGTATTCAGCAACATTCGATTGGTCATTGTTCGGATATTTGCGGGCATTTCCAAACAAAATGGTATCCCCGTTGGCGTAGTGGGTAGTTCGCAAATTTTCTTTCATCCAGCATTGTTCGCCAATCATTACAGCGTTGTACACGTTACCGTCAACATCGGTGACGGTGGGGGTATTTGGACATGGTTTCTCATCTACGACAAGTGTCGGACTACTACCTGAATCCTCATCGCGGAGACATCGGACGGAAAAGCAGCTCAGCGTGCCGTAGCCTTCACCTCTTGCAACAAATTGATTTCCATTGATGAATATCCTCGGATACAGGTAATTGGTTGACCAGAAATTCGCGTAATCACCTACATTTCGCATAAAACCACATACTCCATAACCAAGAAATCCGTATCCGCCGCTAGGCAATGCTGAAAATCCTGTTATATTGTTTGTTTGCTGGTTATTTCCAACCGCTGCGGTATTTATTGAATTATTCCAATCGGTAGTCGATGCCAATGCCTTTGCAATCCAAGTTCTATTGTTATAGGTGGCGAACTCACTGACACAGCTATCCTGACTGCTGACGTAATATGCTAAGGTGGTCCATTCCTCATCACTTGGCAAATGCCATCCCAAAGGACAAATACCTCTTCTATGTCCAACAAAATCAAACCCTCTCTCATAGTCACCCGCTGTCACAACACTTGTTTCCCCAAACTCCAAGTTATAGGTATCAATAGCTGCGTTATAGTTATATAACAGGCCATAGTTTTTAGGTGCGTATGTGATCGAATCATTATTAAACCATCTCGCTTGTTTACCTGTATAAGTATAAGTCGTGTTTGCAGGAGGGATAAGGTAAGTTCCTGTGCTGGGGGATGTTGTAGTGCGCAGGTTCTCTCTCGTCCAGCACTGTGTGCCTATTTGAACGGTGTTATAGACGTTGCCTTCGTGGTCAGTGACGGTGGGTGTGTTCGGACAAGGAATACCATATGTTGTGGAGGTATCAATAGGGGTTTGGGTGGTGTCATCTGGCGTGATTTCTCCACCAGTAGTGTCTGAAGCGATAAGGGAATCAATAGTGGACTGCAATGTAGCAACTTGATTCTGAAGTTCCGACACCAATGCCGCCAAAGCACAAATGTCCACACCGCCACATTGTTCGGCAGAGATGTACCCCGCGTCATTGTTAAACGCACTAACGTTTGTAGGGACAATGGGGATGGCGGGGATATCTGCCGCAGTGATGTAACCCGCGTTGTTGTTGAAGGCGCTAACGTTAACAGGTTTGTTTTGGATGTAGGCGTCGCTGGTCGGGTCAGTTACATTCCAGTCGGCCTGCACATTGGCTTCGCCGCCTGCACCGTGGGCTGCGATGTAGTCTGTAACAGCATCTTCAACGACAGAAGGGTCAACGTTGTCCGCATACAGCGCATACGGTACCGCGTTCACGGGCGTGACACTCGTCACGGATGCGCCTCCGGGCAGTGTGATAATCGTCCGAACGCTGGCACCCGACCAGACGACATCCGCCATTGTGGTGGTGCCAGTGGGTGTACCGTCTCCAATCATCAAGGAAAGGAGACCGTTGAGGTTGGTCTGCACGTTGGCGTGATTTTCAGCATATTGCACATCGCCGGAAGTATTGAGAATACTCACTTTCACTTGGACGGTTGTGCCGGTTACCAGTTCGTTGGCATCGTTGCGTACTACCGCCTGGTAGCTCAGTTTTTGGGCGGTTGCTCCGACCGCCAGCAGCAGGATTGCTGCGAAGAGGGTTAGGGTTTGTTTCATATCTTTGGGTTTTTACGTTTCTTATTCTGGTATTCCAGGGCTCACTTCGTTCACCTTGGGTTGACCCGTGTCGGGCTTGCTGACCTTTTGGGAATAAAGGCTAACTATTCACTCATTCTTCACGCATCGCACACTTACACCATCGCTGGCGTTGAAAGTTTTTTCCATCGGACTGTCGCAATAGTAGGCGCATTCGGTAACGAGAACGCTCGTTGTAAAGGTAGTGCTGTTGTGGCTGTATGTGTCACTCCACCAGTCAGCCTGGGTGCCAAGACCTTCATAGCGATCAAGTGCAGAATTGTAGATGCCTGCCGGAAGGGCTGTGAAACCCGTGCTGTTGGTATTGTCATTGGCATGCGGCCCTACCCAAAGTGTAGTGGCGTTCAGCGCAGGGACGCCCTCGTTGCGTAAAGCGGTCATTTCTGTACTTGTGGGAAGGTGCCAGCCGTTGGGACAGATACCCTGAATGAGGCCATTGGCATCGGGGGTCGGCATCTCGCTGCCATCCTCGGGCACGTTCACGGCAGAGTACCAAGTGTAAAGTCGCCCGTAAGTTGCCTCGTTATCCGCCTCGTTTGGATGCGACAAGGATTTGTAAACCAATGCTTTGTTGATTGCGGTAGCCCCGTCGGCATAGTGTGTGGCCCGTAAATTCTGTTGCGTCCAACAGTGACCTGCCACCATGACGGTCGGATACACGTTGTGATCGCCGTCATACACCAGTTCTCCGCATGAAACGACATTCATCACTACGAGTTTCAGATGTTTTGCCAAATCGTAGTGATGATTCGCTCCTTGAAGAAGGTAGAGGTCGTTTTCGTATATGCCGGCAGGCGTTTCAGGCGGGTACGAGAACCCGTTGGCATTGTAGCCTTCGCCATAATTCACGGTAGCGTTAATGTATTCACGCACAAGTTGCGTCTGTGCCATCCCGGTGGACACCACAAATCCGTTTTCAGAGGTTTGTCCGGCAAAGGTCTGCCCGATAACGGAGTAAGTGTTGTTGCCATTTTCCGACAAGCCGCCGCCTACCACGAACCCTTTCATTGTCGCGGTTTGTGCGCCCGCCATTGTAATGAGTAGCACTGCGGCCATCATCATAAATGCTTTTTTCATAGCACTTTATTTTGTGCTCCGTGATTCCCAACCCAGAGACGGTTAAAACTATAAAAAGATCCACATAAAAAAAAGCGCGGGAATCTGAACTCATCGCTCATCCCGCTCTTGTAGGCTCTCGCATTGCCTTGCATCCGAGGATAAGCAATGCCGAAGCCCACGCCGTGTGTATATTGAAACAGGAATTGGGGAATTCCCATTTTGTAGAGGCGCAATGCATTGCGCCTCTACCGCATATACAAAACCATGGACATTGACAATTGCCTTACCTTGCGGATGCTTTCGGAATTTGCGAGATTCACAAGAGCCGCAGATAAGACGTTGACTCAACGCCTTTTATATGTTTCGTCGCCCGCCTTCCGCCCGTCCGGGGCATCGGTGCGGACAACGGTGCAAAAATACGATTTTTTTGGAATTGCAACGAGACGGTTTTTTTTTTTCAGGACACCTTCGCACCAAAAAAATGTACCGAGAGTATTGGATAGTTCATCCGAAACCATGTTGATTTCGGTAGTTACGGATAAACTATCCGCGATAGTATATCCGTAACTATGTTTTTTTTTGCGTTTCGGATGCACTATCCCCCAAAAACCATAGCCTTTTTTCAGCTCATTGTTCACAGTTCACCATTCACTAATCACAAAAAACATATCTTTGCCAATCGAATATAATCAAACAATCATATCAATGAAAAAACTAACAATCAGTATTTTAGCATTAAGCACCATTGTTATGCTTGCAGCATGTCATAAGAAAAACAATATTCCCAAGGTGGAATATCCCGAAACCAAGAAATGCGACACCGTCGATCACTATTTCGGCGTGGCTGTACCGGACCCGTATCGTTGGCTCGAGGACGACTATTCCGAGGAGACCGCCAATTGGGTGAAGGCCCAGAACGAGGTGACCAACAAATTCTTAGCACAGATTCCCTATCGCGACCAGATGAGGCAGCACCTCAAGGAACTGCTGAACTATCCGAAGGAAGGCGCGCCGTGGAAGAAGGGCGACCGCTACTTCTTCTACCGCAACGACGGTCTGCAGAACCAAAGCGTACTCTATTACAAGAACTCCCTTGATGGTGAGGCAGTTGAGCTGCTCGATCCCAACAAACTCTCCGACGACGGCACCGTGGCGCTCTCCACGCTCGGCGTTTCCGACGACGGCAAGTATCTCGGCTATGCCATCTCGCGCAACGGCAGCGACTGGCAGGAGATTTACCTCAAGGACATCGAAACGGGCAAGGTCCTGGACGACCACCTCGTATGGGTGAAGTTCTCCGGCATCGCCTGGAAGGACGACGGCTTCTTCTACAGCCGCTATCCAAAGCCGAAAAACGAGCTTTCCGGCGTGAACGAGAACGGCAAACTCTACTACCACAAAGTCGGCACCGACCAAAAGGCCGACCAGTTGGCTTACGAAGACCCCACCAACCCGAACATCGGCTTCAGCGCCGAGGTCGTCAATAAACGCTATTTAGTGATTTACGGCAGCGAATCCACTTCCGGCAATTGCTTGTATTACAAAGATTTGGATGACCCGAAAGCACAGTTTATCAAAGCGGTGACGGACTTTACGGACGATTACGCAGTGATTGACGAAATCGACGGCCATTTCCTCGTGATGACCAACCACAATGCGCCGGAATACAAAGTCATCAGCATCCCGATCGGCAGTCTCAATACAATGGGCTGGACGGATGTCATCCCGGCCACCAAGGGCGAAGTGCTGACGGGCGTGAGCCACATCGGCGGACGTCTGATTGCCAACTACACCAAGGATGCCCGCTCGGTGGTGAAGATTTTCGGCGAGGACGGCAAGTTCCTGGGCAACCTCGACAACGACATGATCGGCACTATCAGTGGCTTCGGCGGTGAGGCGGAGGATACCGAGACGTTCTACACCGTCACCTCCTACATCACCCCGGCAGCCATTTACCGCTACGACGTAACAAACAACAAATCAACCTTATACAAAAAGTCAGAAATCAAGTTCAACTCCGACGAATACGTGACCGAGCAGAAGTTCTACACCTCGAAGGACGGCACCAAAGTTCCGATGTTCATCACCCACAAGAAGGGCATCAAGATGGACGGCAGCAACCCGACGCTGCTCTACGGTTACGGCGGCTTCAACATCTCGCTCACGCCCAGTTTCAGCGCGACCCGCTTGGCGTGGTTGGAGCAAGGCGGCGTGTATGCCGTGGCCAACCTGCGCGGCGGCGGCGAGTACGGTAAGGAGTGGCACGAGGCCGGCACGAAGATGAAAAAGCAGAACGTCTTCGACGACTGCATTGCGGCGGCGGAATACCTTATCAGTCAAGGTTATACCTGCAAGGAGAAATTGGCGTTGCAGGGTGGCTCCAACGGCGGTCTGCTCGTCGGTGCGGTCGTGAACCAGCGTCCCGACCTCTTCGCGGTGGCCATCCCGCAGGTGGGTGTCATGGACATGCTGCGCTACCACAAGTTCACCATCGGCCGCTACTGGGCGGTGGATTACGGCACCAGCGAGGACAGCAAGGAGATGTTCGAGTACCTCTACAAGTACTCGCCGCTGCACTCCATCCAGAACGGCAAGGAGTATCCGGCCATCTTAGTGACCACCGCCGACCACGACGACCGTGTGGTGCCGGCGCACTCGTTCAAGTACGCGGCAGCGTTGCAGAACAGCGACATCGGCGACAGACCGCACCTCATCCGCATCGAGAGCAACGCGGGCCACGGCGGCGGCAAACCCCTCGACAAGACCATCGACGAGGTTACAGACATGTTCTCGTTCATGTTCTATAATATGGGAGTTGAGCCGAGGTATTAAAGGTTAAAGGTTATAGGTTATTGGTTATGGGTTATTGAGGTAGGGACGTGCCGTGGCGCGTCTCTACCTCAATTTGGTTGGTGTTTTTGTATGATGCTCTTCGCGACCACCGCCGCAGAGGCGAACGCAAAAAACAGATTATATCCCCCGCAGAGCCCGTCAACATCCAGCATCTCACCGAGGATGAACATGTTGCGGTGTTTTTTGGCGGCGAAATGCTCATCCACTTCCGACACGGCGATGCCGCCGTGCGCCACCTGTGCCGCGTCCATCGGGTAAGTGTCTTCAATGTCAAAGCTAAGTCCTTGGATATAAAACGGTTTCCGATTATAGTAAGCCAGCAGTTTGGGATGCAGGATGCCTTTCATGTTGTGTCCGCTCTCCATAAACGACAGCAGGTCGAATTCCTCGTCCCAGTAGGTGAGGTTGATGCTCAACTTGCAGTTTTTTCGGTCGGCGAGGCGACGGTACAGCGATGACAGATTCATCACCACAATGCCCGACACGCCGTTGTCCTTGAAGATAATCTCGCCCGCCTCCTTGTGTATCAGCCGGTCGCCCTGATAGAGCGACACGATTGCCTTGGTGCGGCAGCCGGAGAGCGATTTCGGGTAGCCCTTCAAGATAAAACCGGAAAGAGAAGGTTCCAACCGTTTGATTCTCAGGTGTGAATCCTTTAGATACTGGTTATAGCCTTCCTGGTTTTTCGGAATCATGCCTGCGGGTGAACCCGTGGCGAGCACTACCGTGTCGAACAGCGTGGGGTAGTCGTTGACCCGCCATTTTCCATTCTGATAGTCAAGATGTTGTATGTCGTATTCGGTTTCGATGCGCACATTGTCGGACGGGTAGTCGGTGAGCACCTCGACGACGGTTTGTGCGAACTGCGTGGCGGGATAGACGCGGCCCTCGCTATCGGCGACGGTCAGCATGCCCCAGTCGTTGAACTGTCGGTCGAGGTCTTTCGGGGTGTATTGCCGCAGTAGGGCGGTGATGAAGTCGACTTTGTTGTAGTGTTTCGGGCGGATGTTGCGGTTGAAGATGTTGGCCTTGCCACCGCCCGATGCGCGCAGCTTCGCCCCCACCTGCTTGCCGCGCTCGAACACAGTAACGTGAAACTGTGGATTTTCTGACAGCTTCCGGGCGAGGAACAGTCCTGACGCACCGCCTCCAATAATGGCGATATAGGGAGTGTAACTCATTTTTTATCAAGAAATTCGCGGATAGTCTGGAGCATTTCTTCGCGGGCATCGTCGAGATTGTCGTTGAGAATGACCTTGTCAAACTGTGGGGCGAAGGAGAGCTCATACTCGGCCTTCTCCACCCGTTTGCGCAGCGACTCGTCGGTCTCGGTACCGCGTTTGCGCAGCCGGTTTTCAAGTTCCTGCACGGAAGGTGGTTCCACAAAGATGGCTAATGCGTTGTCGCCGAAGTACTTCTTGATGTTGAGTCCGCCTTTCACGTCCACGTCGAAAATTACCACTTTTCCCTCGTCCCAAATGCGATCGATCTCGCTTTTGAGGGTGCCGTAGAACTGGTTGCGGTAGACCTCCTCCCATTCGAGGAAATCCTCGCGCTTGATGCCTTTTTTGAAGTCGTCGACGGAGAGGAAATGGTAGTCTTTGCCGTTGACCTCGCCCTCGCGCATGGCGCGGGTGGTCGCGGAGGTGGAGAAGCGCAGCTCGGGGAGGAACTGCAGCACGTGTTTCACGATGGAGGTCTTGCCGGCTCCCGACGGCGCGGATACGATGATTACTTTGCCATTCATAACAGGTCGTTTTGAGGCGGCAAAGATACGATTTTTTGGGAGACTTCGTGTTCGTCGTTTCTGTGAAAAACGTATTTTTGCCGCCGCTCTTTCGGAAGCGGGCGCGGCTCGTGGAAATGAGCCATGAAGAGAACGGACAACCCTATAGATACAGATGACACGAATGGAACAGGCATCAGGCGAAACGGAAAGAATCCGGCCCGCAGGACAACAGGCGGGCTCCGGCTATACCTTCGTGCTGAATCCGCGGCAACCCGCCGCCGCGACAGCCTCCTGTTACCGCGAGACGCCCATTGCCTCTGCTGTCGGCGTGCCCGAATGGGAAAAGGATACCGTGCCCGAGGCCATTCGCCGGATGATTCACCTTTATGAGTACAAGGATTCGTCGTTTCGGGCGAAGTGCTGGAATTTTTACCGTCAGGGGAAGTTTATGGAGCACTACACCGATGATGCGCCTTGGAACGGGGAATTCCAGCATTACTTTCCTACTTACCACGACCTGAACGTGCCGCAGCTGCGGGGTTACTTTGCCTGGCGCACTCACGCGCGACGCGGCGACTGGCAGAGCATTGCCACCTCCTTGGCCTACATTTATATATATGAGTTGCTAAACGGCATCGGGGCCGACTCCGTGACGGACAGCCTTGCCAAGATGCAGGCATTCGAGGCGGGGTTCCTTAATGCCGGCTACGGCGACGAGGGGTTGCGTAAGAACCTCCACCGCTGGATGTTGGAACTGGCGATTGTCCACATGTTGCCGGTCGAGACCGTGCTCCCGCTTATCCCCGTATCCCTCATGGAGAATGATGAGAAGCTCGACATCCTCCACACCCCCGAAAACCGCACTGACGAGGAAGTGTTTCAGGCGATGAATCACTTTATGAACCGGGATCTTCGGGAGTCGCCTGTTTTCCTCAACGATAACCATCGCGGTATGCATCTGTTTGCTGAGGTTTGGCGGGCGGCGCTGACGAAAAGTCGCTATCTCGGAGAGGATCTCTTTGCCAACTGCTTTAGTCCCAAAAAGGTGTACCCGTGGTATCCGTTGGCCAACGCCGTCTATTGGGAACTGCGCGCCCTGCCGAATTTCATCTTCGAGGTGGATGCCGCTAGGCGCTACATCTTTCAGGATGGAAGCTGGTTTGAGGAGAAGTACGAGGAGCTCTTCTTCGACAAAAAGCGGTTCTACCAGTTGGTGCATACGGCCGACGGCATGTTCCGAAGATACTTGAAGACAGGACGTTATCTTAAGGAAAATGTTTCCGGTGCGTGGGCCGCCCTCTATGCTGAGATGGTCATTGAGGCCGACCGCAAGGCGCAGGAGGAGGCCGCCCGCCCGAAGATCACCATCGACCTTTCCGGCCTCGACCAAATCCGCCGCGACGCCCTCGTCACCCGCGACAGCCTCCTCACCGCCGATGAAATGGAAGTCGCCGACGCTTCCGAGCGTCCGATACCCGACCTCGCTTTTCCAGGAGCAGACGCTTCCAAGCGTCTGATCGGAGCGGACACCTCCGAACGTCTGGTAGCCGAAACCGCTTCCCAGCCTCCGGCAGCCGAAACCACTCCCGATTCTCCTTCCTCCGACCTCTCTCTTGACACACTTATCCTCCAAACCCTTCTCCAAGGTAACGATGCCTCGCCCCTCATCCGTGCTAACCGCCTTATGCCCTCCATTGTCGCGGACCGCCTTAACGAGGCCTACTACGATGTCATCGGCGACAACGTCATCGAACTCGACGGCGACCGCCTGACCTTAGTGGAGGACTATCGCGAAGACCTTTGCAGCCTAATCACAGATCACTGTTCACAAATCACCAATCACTAATCACAGATTACCATGAACGAAGAAACCCGAAAAGTCCCCAAACGCATCGCGCAAACCGTTCTGAACTCGCTGAAGGGCGGGGTAGTGCCGCGTATCGGGCTCCCCTACATCGCCGTGGGGCGCAAGAGCGAAATCGAGGCGCTGCTGCACGACGTGGACATCATCGCCGACGGCGGAGCCTCTTTCCGCTTCATTGTAGGCCGCTACGGCTCCGGTAAGAGCTTCCTGTTGCAGACTATCCGCAACTACGTGATGGACAGAGGCTTCATCGTGGCGGATGCGGATCTGTCTCCCGAAAGGCGGCTGCAGGGTACGCGCGGGCAAGGGTTGGCGACCTACCGTGAGCTCATCGGCAACCTCTCCACCAAGACCCGTCCCGAAGGTGGCGCACTGACGCTGATCCTCGACCGCTGGATCAGCAGCGTGCAGAGCGAGGCAGCGCAGGAGACGGGATTGCCGCCCGGAGATCCTGTATTGGCGCAGGCCGTGGATCGTAAAATCTACGCCGTGACCGGCCAGATGAGCGAATTGGTGCATGGCTACGAGTTCGGACGGTTGCTATCGGCCTACTACCACGCCTACCTTGATGGCGACGATGCAACCAAAGCCAAGGTAGTACGCTGGTTCAGAGGCGAATACAACCTCAAAAAAGAGGCAAAAGACGACCTCGGTATCAACATCATCATCACCGACGACGACTGGTACGATTACCTGAAACTCTTCGCCAGCTTCTTCCGTTTGGCGGGCTATCAGGGCTTGATTATTATGATTGATGAGCTGGTGAACATCTACAAGATTCCGAACAGCATCACCCGGCAGTACAACTACGAGAAGATGCTGACTATGTACAACGACACGCTGCAGGGCAAGGCCCGTTATTTAGGCATCCTGATGGGTGCAACCCCGCAGGCTTTGGAGGACAAGCGGCGGGGCATATACAGTTACGAGGCGTTGCGTTCGCGGCTCTCGGAGGGCAAGTTTTCGCGCCCAGGTGCCCGCGATTTGCTCGCACCCGTCATCCGGTTGGAACCGCTCACCGCCGAGGAGATGCTCGTGCTTTGCGAGAAGCTGGCCGAGATGCACGCCGGCCTCTACGCTTACGAGCGAATGGTGACCACCAATGACTTGGTTGCGTTCATCAAGATGGAATATGGCCGAATCGGCGCCGACCAGAACATCACCCCCCGCGAGGTTATCCGCGACTTCATCGAGCTGCTTGACCTGCTTTACCAGAACCCGGCGATGAAGCTGTCGGAACTACTTGAGAGTGACGCCTTCACCTACACGAAGAGCGAGGCGGTGAGTGACAATGTGACGGACGAAAACTACGCGGAATTCACGATATAAGAGAAACATGGACGTTTTCGCTCGATACTCCCCGTTTATCCAGGACTACATCTACCGCTCCGGATGGCAGACGCTGCGCGGTGTGCAGAACGCGGCGGGCGACGCCATTTTCGGTACGGATGCCAATGTGCTGCTGACGGCTTCCACAGCGTCGGGCAAGACCGAGGCGGCCTTTTTCCCCATCCTGACGTTGCTTGACGAGGAGCCGTCGCGGACAGTCGGTGTGCTTTACATTGCCCCGCTCAAGGCGCTCATCAATGACCAGTTTCAACGGCTTGACGAGCTTTGCCAGGAGGCGGGCATTGCGGTAACTCGCTGGCACGGTGACGCTTCGCAGTCGCGCAAACGCAAGCTGCTTCGCCGTCCGTCGGGTATTGTGCAGATCACACCCGAATCATTGGAATCGCTGCTCATCAACAAGCATGCCGAGATTACGGCGCTTTTCGGCGACCTGCGGTTCATTGTCATCGACGAGATTCATTCGCTGCTGCGCGGCGACCGCGGCATGCAGACCTTCTGCCTTATCGAGCGGCTCTGTCGGCAGGCCGGCTGCAATCCTCGCCGCGTGGGCCTCTCCGCCACCATCGGCAACCCCGAGGCGGCGGGACAGTTTCTGTCGGCGGACAGTGGCAGGGACACCGTCATCCCCAAATTCGACGGCGGCAAGGAGGTCTGGCGGCTGTCGATGGAGCATTTCTGGAACAATACCCAGGAGTCAACGCTTCCCAGCGTTGATCAGGGGTCGACGCTTCCAAGCGTCGGTGTTTCCGAAACGCTCGGAGGCGTTAATTCCAACGAAACGCTTGGAAGCGTTTCCCCCTTTGAAACGCTTGGAAGCGTTAACGCCAACGAAACGCTTGGAAGCGTTTCCCCCTTTGAAACGCTCGGAGGCGTTTCCTCCTGTGACCCGGCGATAGACTACATTTTCGAGCATACGCGGGGCAAGAAGTGCCTCGTGTTCACCAACTCGCGGGAGGAGTGCGAGTCGGTATGCCAGCAGTTGCGGCAGCTCTGTGAGAACAGACACGAACCCGATCGGTTCCTCATCCACCACGGTAACCTGTCGGCCTCCTACCGCGAGAGTGCGGAGCAGGACATGAAGGACGACGATTCGTTGCTGTCGGTTTGTGCCACCGCCACATTAGAGTTGGGCATCGACGTCGGGCGGTTGGAGCGGGCGTTCCACATTGACGCGCCCTTCACCGTGTCGGGATTCCTGCAGCGCATGGGGCGCACGGGGCGTCGCGGCGACCCGTCGGAGATGTGGTTCGTGATGCGCGAAGAACGTCCCGAGGCCCGCGCCATGCTGCCGGAGACGCTGCCGTGGTACCTGTTGCAGGGCATCGCGCTGGTGCAGCTCTATGTTGAGGAGCGGTTTGTGGAGCCTCCTCGCACCCACCGGCTGCCCTTCAGCCTGCTTTACCACCAGACGATGAGCACGCTGGCCTCCTGCGGCGAGATGACCCCTGCCGAGCTGGCCTCGCGGGTGCTACCGCTGTCGTGCTTCCATCGCATCACCCAAGACGACTACCGTGTGCTGCTGCGCCATCTCATTGAAAACGACCATATCCAGCGCACCGAAGGCGGCGGCTTGGTGGTGGGGCTTACGGGCGAGCGCGTTGTCAACAATTACAAGTTCTACGCTGTCTTCCAGGAGAACATTGAATATACGGTCCGCACAGGCTCCGAGCAGTTGGGAACCATCGTCAAACCGCCGCCCGTTGGCGACAAAATCGCCATTGCGGGGCGTGTGTGGGCGGTGGATGAGGTTGACCACCTGCGGCGCGAGGTCTGGTGCACACTCGTCAAGGGGCGCATCCCGGCCTACTTTGGCGACTGTGCCGGCGACATCCACACGCATATCCTGGAGCGCATGTTCAGCGTTTTGGCTGAGGACAAGACTTACCCGTACCTGATGCCCCATGCCGTCACTCGCCTTGCCGAGGCTAGGGAGGCTTTCCGCAAGTCGGGCATGGCGGAGCGCCCGCTCGTAAACCTTGGCGGGCAAATGTGGGCGTTGTTCCCCTGGTTGGGGTCTTACGCCTTCATCGCGCTGGAGCGTTTCTTGAAGATACGGTGCGGCAGTCGGCTCGGTATCAAAGGGTTGAGTCCGTCGCGGCCCTACTACATGCAGTTCACCATGAAGGTCGGCGAAGCGGAGTTTTACCGGATTCTGGCCGACGAGGCCTCCAAGCCTTTCGACCCGCAAGAGTTGCTCTATCCGGAAGAGAACCCGGTATTCGAGAAGTACGACGAGTACGTGCCCGAGTCGCTCGTCCGCAAGGGTTTCGCCCTCGGTGTCCTTGACGTGGAGGGGATGCGGAGTCGGGTGCTGGGGTGGGGAAGGATGATGTAGAGTCGCACGGCCGTGCGTCTTTACATCATCCTGAGTTTTTTCCAAAACTGTCGTTTTCGGGGTGGTTTTGGAAAAAACTCGGAACGTGGTGGCAAGGGAGGCATTGCGGACACGCGGCCGGTCTTAGGGTCGGAAGTGCTGCGGGCGAATCTTTCTGTGGTTTCTGTGATTTCTGTGTGACCATTATCATTTTAAAACTCAGCGAAATTGAAGAAAAAACTTTGAGTTTCGCTGAGTTTTAAAGTGAAAAATTCGATGGTTTTAGAAAAGTTTTGTATCTTTGCGCTCAAAGAAAATCAATTGCAATAAGTTGTTAAGTGATGAAATATCAAAGCGTTATAGGTAGAGAGACTGAGATTGAAACCCTAGAAAGACTGTACAAATCGCAAAAGTCAGAATTCATCGCGATTTATGGTCGTCGGCGTATCGGAAAATCATTCCTTGTGAGCGAGGTGTATGGGCGGAAATTGGTGTTTAGCGTTGTGGGCACCTATTTGAAAGAGGAGGATAAAAGTTATGAGACGTACCGGCGCATTCAACTCGATCATTTCTACGATTCGTTGCGGTTGGCCGGTTTGTCTGGGCAAGAACGAAAGCCTGACTGCTGGCGTGAGGCGTTTCTGCTGCTGCGCAAGTTGCTGGCGGGTATTAAGCGACGCCGGAAGGTGATTCTGATCGATGAGCTGCCCTGGCTGGCCGGGCCTCAGTCGTCGGAGATGATTTCGGAACTGGGGTATTTCTGGAACTCCTGGGCGGACAGTCAGAGGAACATCGTGCTGGTGGTGTGCGGCTCGGCCACAAGTTGGATGCTTGACAATGTGATTCGCGACTATGGCGGATTACACGGGCGTTTGACGGAAACCATCAAATTAAAACCATTCACGCTGGCAGAATGTGAGCGTTACTATCGCAAACACGGTTTCCGGCTTTCTCGTTATGAGATTTGTGTGGGATACATGGCACTTGGCGGCGTGCCGTATTACCTTGACAAGTTGCGGTACGACCAGACGATGACCGAGAATATCGACCGACTGTTTTTTGCCGATGATAAAATACATCAAGAGTTCAAAGATGTTTACACGGGACTGTATGCGAGCAAGGAACGGTATGTGGACATTGTTAAAGCGTTGGGTGGTCGGTTTTATGGTATGACGCAAAGCGAGTTGTTTGAAGCGCTGGGAGTGAAGAGCGGCGGCACGTTGAGTAAGCAGTTGGACAATTTAATGGAGTCCGGGGTGGTGAGGCGGTATCCGCGATATGGGAAACGTCAGGTTGAGACGATGTACCAGCTGACTGATTTCTTCTCGCTTTTCTACTTGCGGTTTGTGAATGGCAATCCCATACGGAAGGGGTTGTGGAACAGTATTCATGGAACATCAACCTTCTATACATGGGCTGGCGATACGTTCGAGTTGCTCGCCATTCAGCATTTGGAGCAGATGCAGGATGCGTTGCGTATTCCTTCGGTTGACAGGAGCTACTGTTGGAGCGGCAATGCACCTGACGGGCGCAGGGCGCAGGTGGATCTGGTGTTAGAAAGCAAGGCGAGCCGAACGGATTTCCTTTGCGAGATGAAGTTCTCCAGCAGCCGTTATGCCATCTCATTGGAGGATGAGGAGGACATGTTGCACAGAATAGCCGCTTTTGAAGCGAGTAAGATGCACAGAGGTTCACATTCCATCCAGTTGGTGTTGGTTACGACGATGGGGCTTGCCCGAGGAGGCCACGCCGGGATGGTCAACCGGACGGTGATGCTGGAGGATTTGTTCAGGTAGAGCCGCAAAATTTCGCGTCTTTACAACCCCTTAATCGTGCCCCTCCCCTCCTATTGATAACTTGTTGATAAAGATGACTCCCTAAAGGCCTCTCCCGCCATTAGCCGCAGGCGAATCTTTCTGTGGTTTCTGTGATTTCTGTGTGACATACATATTTCGCCGCAGGCGAATGTTTTTGTTCTTTCTATTGTTCCCGTGTGACACAGATATTTTTTGTATCTTTGCCCCGTTGTTCCGCCGCAAGGCGTGGCAGCGGTTTTTTATTGAAAAGAAAGCGAGTTTTCGCTTATCCGTCTCGGTGAATCTGGACAATTCGCGAATGTTAGTACGGGTATCGAAAATCAAGCTTGCCTGTGAGTATTTATTGCCAAATACAAATAGGTGGGGCTTGTTCTTCAGTATCTTACTAACAGGGAGTCCAGACCCTACCGAGTGGAGACTGTCGAATTAAAGCTCCACTTTCTTTTTGTATTGTGTTTGGAATGAATATATCAACAGGATAATGGAATAGTCATGGACAGGAATCGTTTTTCATCTTTGCCTTTGGTGGTCGTGACTGTGGTTTTAACGCTGTCATTGCTCATGATGTATCGCCATCTCGCTGATTCATTCAAGCAGATGGAGAAAAAATATGATGACAAGACTGCGATTGCACTCAACAAGGATGTTGACGAAAACGTATTGAAAGAGATAATTTACAACAACAGTTACGCAGAGACTCAGGAAGATGCTGCTTTTATTGCCTCAAATATCAAGGAGAAGTTGAATGGAAACAACATAATTCCTTCACTCAATTCCTTGCAAAGTCGAAAATTCGGAATGGTTCCAGTATCGGAAGCGGAAAGTTGTCATGTGCTTTCAAATGCCGTAATGGATTCAAAGAAAAAACTTGGGCAAGACGAAACTGTATCTGCATACCATGAGGAGGGACACAACAAAGGAGTTATTGTTGTGAAAGTAAGGGAGGCTGACCGAAAATGTCATCCTTGTTCGAATGTTCCCGTCCGATTGAGGGTACATTATTTTGACTCAAAGCAAAGAGCGCAAACTAAAACCTTGGGATTTGTTTTGACCGATTCAAAAGGGCAAGCAGTTTTTAAAGGATTGGACGATAGCCTTTCATACAGTGTATTACCTATCATGAGTGGGTATGAATATGGAGCGGAGCAAGGTTCCACATCGGGTATGTTTGTTTCGGAGAAAAGGTGGGGACATAAATTAACCTATATTTTTGACCAGAATGTTCATGCGATTCAATTATTTGACAATCAGACTTTTAGACAGATAAAAGCCGGTCAAACCATAACAGTGAGAACACCATCGGAGTTCAAAATAAACTTGTTTGGGTCTTTCTTTGGCGTGATGGTTGGATGGTGGGGATTGTATTTTGTTTTGGTATGTAGAAAGAGGAAGTATCATCTGAATTTTGATTCTGAGATGATTGCTGCTGTCATGTTCTTGACAGGCTTTTGTGTTTTGATGATGTTTTCCATTCAGAGCCCTCTGACAGCTGAGCTGCAAGGTGTGGATATGGCAAAAGGTGTTCTATTTGGACTTGCTGTTGTAATCGTTTTGCAATACGTTGATTTCGTTAAACTATATCAAAACAAATACAACCTGGATTTTGACATTGTAGTGGCTTTTTTCAACTGGCTGTTCCTGCCTTATAAGAGAAAAGTTTCGTGGTTGGCACCAATATTGTCTGGTAATCATGCTTGGTGGAAGAAAACAGGAGCGTTGTTTTTGCTTTTGCTTTCTCTTCCTTTCGGCTTGTTGAACATATTACATATTCACAAGTTAGGCGACAGAATGAATCGTTTTTGCCAAAAACTGCCCAAAGGTTCTAGTTGGCTTTTGCTCGCTATTCTCCTTACGTTACTTTTGTTCCCATTTGGAAAAGAAGTGGGCGGGATGCGAGTCAATCTGGACTTGAAAATATTACCAGTCTTTCAACCAAGCGAAATAGTCAAATACCTGTTGCTGTTTTTCATGGCTGCTTTTTTCACACAGAATGCGGAAACGATCATTGATTATAGCCGTCCTGCCAAATCAAGCAAGAAGGTGAACGAGATAGCGGACAAGATGAGAAGCAAGTTGAAAACTTTGAGTTGGGTGATAGGCGGACTTTCTTTTTTGTTAGTGCTGTATGCCTTTGCCCTCCATGACTTGGGACCTGCGTTGGTGATTAGTGTCACATTTGTGCTACTTTATTCGTTGGTGAAGTCGAAGGTTGATTTGGAAAATGTAAGTGAAGACGACAAATGGCAGAGAATCTTCACATGTGATTTTGCCATGCTTTTCTATGGCGTGATAAGTTTTGCCGCATTTATGATAGCGGGTGCGGTATTAAGCCACACGTTCTCTTTAAGTCGTACAAGCGGTGCGATTATAGGAGCTTTTTTGTGGCTTATAGTATGGATAGTTTTCGGATTGTTGCGCCACAAACAGTTCTTTGAAACAGCAGCCCTCATGAATTTGCTTGTCTTTTCATTAGCTTTTGGCGGGCAAATAATGCAACACCTGCCTTTGGGGAAAGACACGGCAGAGCGTTTAGAAGGCCGCACGCGTATGTGCGTAAATACGTGGGGCAAGTGGGAGGAAGCTGTAGGGAAAGACTTTGAGCAGGCGAAGCATGCCGCTGTAAGCAACACACAAGTAGCCAATGGTTTATGGGCTCTGGCTGCGGGAGGCTGGTTTGGTCAGGGGTTGGGCGAAGGCAATCCGAATCTGGTTCCAGCATTCAATACCGATATGATTTTGTCAAGTGTTGGTGAACAGACAGGATTGAAAGGGTTGTTTTTTGTACTGTTGGCCTTAGGTTTGTTGTTCTATAGAATAACAGAAGTAGGGTATAAAGTTAAACACAAGTTTGCTTTTTATTTCTGCGTAGGAATGGCTTTTGTGACGGGGGTTCAATTCTTTATTATTGCCTTGGGTAGTTCTGGGGTGATACCACTAACGGGCATTACTGTGCCGTTTTTGAGCTATGGAAGAGTCAGTATGATACTTAATTTGACAGCATTCGGGGTGGTGTTATCTTTCTCGAAAAATATTGAAGAGAAACCAACTGACAAAACAGAACAAGAAGTGAAGCTACGCAGTGTGGGTGGCTACAACTACCCCGTTTCCATTGTCAGGCTGTCTTTTTTAGGTCTGGCAATAATTACTTTGTTCGTATGGTTAGATTATTGTGGCTTGAATAGAGGAAACACGCTTGTTCACCCTGCTTTTGTCTATTATAAAAATGGAACTCCGTTGATTGAATATAATCCGCGAATTGCTTTGTTGCAACAAGAGATGTTGGAAGGAAATATTTATGACAGGAAAGGTGTGTTGTTAGCCACAAGCGACACAAGTAGAATAGTGGCAAATGATTATGAAAAATATGGTTTTAGTAAAGATAATGTTGAGAATCTTAAGGACAGTCAGCTAAAACGATATTATCCCTTTGGCGAACACCTGTTTTTCATGCTTGGTGATCGCAATACTGAACTTTATTTGAATAGTTCCATTGGTTATATGGCAGAATCAAGACACATGTCCTATATGCGCGGCTATGACAACAAACCTATTAAGGTGTATTTGCGAGGAAAAATAAAGGAGGGAGATCGTTTCTTGAAAAGTGAAGGTCGTGACACACTTGTTAGAGTCACGGTGTATGACTATCACGACAAAACGCTTGTCAAATGCTTGAAAACCGGATTGCATGGCAAAACGTTGAAAAAGCACAACAAGAAAGTTGCCGACGGTGATTGTGACTTGAAATTGACGATAGATGCAAAGTTGCAAACCGAGATGCAACGGAGTCTTAAGAAATACGTGGACGATAATGCTCTCAAAAATGAAAATTTGTTACGCATATCGGTGGTGGTTTTAGACGCAGCGGATGGCGATCTGCTCTCCTCGGCTAATTATCCATTGCCTGATTATAAAAGGCTCCAAGTAGAGGAAGATTCCGCAAGAGCAAGAGGTGAAAAGTGGGCTATCTATAACGACTACTATAGAAAAAACTCAGGCTGGAAAGCCTATACTGACCGTGATTTAGGTCTTACCTTCCAGACCGCACCAGGTTCCACTGCCAAAGTGATGTCAGCAATGGCCGGGCTACGGAAACTCGGGGTATCAGCCCCAGGAAAAAAATACAAATACTATATTTCCTCGGATGAAATTATTGAAAAAGGTAGTGATCGAGAACCTGTAGGATGGGTAACAATGAGAGATGCCATTGTCAAATCATCGAACTGCTATTTCATCAATCTCGTGAATGACAACGACTTGTATCAGGATTTAGGCAAAATCTACGAGTCGGCTGGTGTCAGCATTGACAATATAAGACCATATCTTTTTTCATTCAATATAGATAAATCAGAAAGTAAAAGATACTGGCTTAATATCCAATCTATAAGAGACCAGGCTCTTGATTCATACATACGTTACAAAGAAAGCGGTAAGCACAGAAAGATGAATGACGACTACTGGCAGTGGGCATGGGGGCAAGGCACCATGACCGCCAGCCCTCTCGACATGGCAAGGGTGACTTCAGCAGTTGTCAACAAGGGCGTAATGCCGGTGACACAATATGTTGTCTCCACCAATGATGAAGCGAAAAAACTTCGTGAAGAGCAAAGCATCCGGTTGTTATCCGTTGAAGAAGCTGATACTCTCCAGAAACTAATGTGCGCGGAATCAGCCAATCAAAAGAATCGGAACGATGTAATTTTACCTAAGTGTGTTGGAGGGAAGACTGGAACCCCCGAACGAGTTTGCAAAGAAAAAGGCAATGAGGATAATACATATAATGACGGTTGGTATATTTTCTTTGTTGAGGGCGATGGTTGTAGTAATGGACGTCCCTTGGCTGTGGCGGTACGGATTGAACGCGGTCCAGGTTCAGGAGAAGCAGTTCGATTAACCAAAGCTGTGGTATTAAAAGTTTTGCGTGACAATAGGTATATAAAGTAAATTTCAGCATATAAAAAAGTATCAATATGAAAAAACAAATCATTTTAGTCGCATTGCTGGCATTATTAGCATTAACCAATTATGCACAGACCGATCCCACAACCTATCTGAATTGGACAAGGGAAAGATTGGAGGTGGGAGATTGTGAAGGGGCTCAAAAGTGGTATAATGTTTATACAAGAACAACCGGAAGCAGAAACATGTCAATTGAGACATTAATTCAGAGTTGCTCCAACAACACGCATAAAATCGGAGACCAATTATGTGTTGGGAACAACACGTATACTGTGGCATACGTAAGAGATGGGGGTAAACATGGACTATCAGTGTTAAACAAAGGTTGGGGACGCTTATCAGAAGACGAAAGCACGTATATCACACAAAAAGGAATTCCCAATTTTGATGAGTTGAAATTAATTTATCAGAATAAAGATGTGTTAGGATTGTATGGTGTCTATTGGAGCTGTACCGAAGATGTTGCATCTTCTCGTTATATTGACAATGGGCATCAAAACACAACATATTCAAATGGATTAGGAACCATAACTACCTCTGAATCCATCAAGTGTTATGTTAGGTATTACTATCGATTGGATTTCTCTACAGGAAAAGTTGACAGCGATCGTTATGATGCTAACCATGCAGTTGTTCTTTTGGTTCACCGTTTTTAGTTGAAAATATTATGAGATTACAGTTTTACAATTTCGCATTGTTATTGATAGTTACGATTAGTCTTCAAGCGCAAAGCGACCCATCAACATATTTAGAAAAGGCCATGGAGAAATTGGAGGCGGGTGATTGTAATGGGGCTTTGAAATGGTATAACGTCTATAAAGAATTGGCAGGCGTTAGGAAAACATCTGTTGAAGCCCTAATAGATGATTGTGCCAATCCTCCTGAAATAATATACAAATTAGGAGACCAAATACGAGTTGGGGAAGATACATATACGGTCGCTTATATAAGAGATAGTGGGAAGCATGGTTTGGCAGTCTCAGATAAAGGGTGGGCGGCAATAACCGCGTCCAGTACATCAACACAAATGTATATTGTACAAAAAGGAATCCCTACTTTTGACGAGTTGAAACTGCTATATCAAAATCGAGATCCGGTAAGAATGTATGACGTTTATTGGAGCTGTACACAAGATAGCGAGAATTCAAGATATTATAAAACTATGGATTTTTCTACTGGAGTAATTGATAATAAAATTGGTTATCAGCCTAATGCTATTATACTATTGATTTATCGTTTTTAAGTTCTATTATCTAAAGAAACAGGTCATTATGAATATTTTAGAAGAATATAATGAACCCTTAGATCAAAGATCTGGTTCTGAGGCGATCGTCTATAAAGTGCGTCATAAAAAATATGATTATCTTCGTGCTGTTCGGGTACCTATTATGGAAAATGAGGATAATGGTAAAAACCTAAATGCGTATCAGAGGTTTCAAAATGAATGCAAAACGTTGTTGAAACTCGGCAATGGAACTCATGATAACATTGTCCGTATATTCAGGTATAGTTTGGATGAGAACAATCCCTTTTTTGAGATGGATTACGTGGATGGAGAGAATATTGATCAGTACATCAATCGTAACCATAATTGTATTCCGGTCAATGAAGTTATACGTATGGCCACACAGATAAGCAGTGCACTTGCATATTGTCATGAGGATATCTTCCAATTTTGCTATAGCAGAAAGGAAGATAAATTACAGGTTAATCCTAACGATGGATCTGAGGTAGTAATTGATGAAAACAAAAAGACAGAACTCATTAACAAATACAAAGTGATACATAACGATATTCACTCAGGCAATGTTATGCGTCGCAAACATGATGGAAAATACATATTAATAGATTTCGGATTCGCAATCAATGGTGTCGAAGAGGTGTGTCAAAGTCGTCATTCCAATGGGGCTCCTGAGTTCAAAGCACCAGAAAAATGGGACAAGAATTCCACCATTAGCGAGCAGTCAGACATATACAGTTTCGGCATCTTGTTGTATCAGTTCCTTGCAGGACGGGTTCCTTTCCCTATCAACGAAAACTCGGAAGAAATGGCCAACGCTCACAAATACGAGAAGAGTATTCCTTCCATTCAAAGGCTTCGTGAAGAATATTTTATAAAAAATGGTCAAAAGTATGAAGATTATCCTCAGTGGCTTGAGGAGGTGATCTTAAAATGCATAGAGAAGCAACCTGAAAAACGGTTCAAAAATGGAAAAGAGTTACACGAATGTATTATTCGGAACACAAAGACCGTAAATTATGACCAAGAAGAGCGCAATCGACTTGACAATGAGGTTCGTCAACTAAAAAACGAATTGTCCTCTGAGATGAAATCCAAGCAAACGTTGCAAAGCCAATTAGGCCTCGCTCAAGATGATTTGAAACAATTAAGAGGACAACAAGAAGAATTGCAATCCAAATTAAGCACAAAACAAAAACTCATAGGTCTGTTAGTTGCATTGTTGACGATAGTTGTTTTAGTAGGAGCATTCACTGGATGGCAGTTATATAATCAAATCGCACCATTAAACGCTAAAGTTGTAGAACAAACCGAAACAGTGAAGTGCTTGTCAGATACCATTGGAATGATGAACGAACAACTAATAGTCAAAAACAACGAAATCGAAGAATTAAAGAAGATTAAAACTCCAGGGAATAGATTGTCCGAAATCAATCGATTAAATGAAACTGTTGCTGACCAAAAGCGACAAATCCATGATTTACAAATCCAGTTGACGAAAAAACAGAATGAGGTCGCGAGTTTGAATACGCAATTAGCGAAGGCTAAAAAAGTTTCTGCTAACAACGGGAAAACGGGCAATGCGACAGAGGTGCAAAGTCTCAAGGACCAAATTAAACAAAAAGAACGCGACATAAGCGATTTACAGAAAAGACTAAATAATGCCAATAACGACATTTCTAATTTATCACGTAATTTGAAAAACGCCAACAAGGAAATTAAGGCACTACAGGAAGAACTTAAGAAATGTTGATAGATTGTAATCAATGATGTAAATGAAAAAAACTAGTAATATGAGAAATAGAATAAGGTTGTTTTTCAACAAAATTGGGAATTTGATATCCGAGAAACCAACGAAATCCGAGAATAAAGGTCTCGAAACTGAAGCCAATTTGTCCGACGACATTATGGAAGAATCCGAATTTGAAGATCGGTCTAAAGAAACAGTACCAGATAAAGAAAAAGTTACCACGAAAAAGAGAAAAGAGGATGTGCCATTTGTGAGTCGTGAAGAATTGGAAATGATTTTACGAAAAGAAATTTCGGAACTTTTTCGCAATGCGGGGACTGGTGTGCACAAACACCTCATTGTCTGGTTGAACACAGACAATCCTACTTTCCAAGTATATGATGAACTTGATTACAAGAAAAAATTGCAGGAGGCCTTGAGTACTGATAGTGGTGTCATTTTCGACTCTGTTTCGTTTTATAATGGGAGGCCTATCGACGAACACAAGTGCAGACCTCTTGGTGACAGTAACAATGTGTTCTATCGGTTTGAGGATAAACAGCCAACATGCAAGGAGATTCCAAAAAAAGCGATAATCTCCATATATGGGAATGCTGGCAGTCTTAAAAAAGAACGATACATTATTTCTACCGAAGAGATGAAGAAAAAGGGAATCATAGCATATAATATTGGTGTAGGAGAATATCCAGAAAAGTATCCTCCTCGTCAAAATCATATAGTAATTGATGACAATCCTCAAAGTAGCATGTACGAGATAAACAAATATGTTAGCGGTTCACATGCTCATATCGGATTCTCTGATAGACTTGGTTTTTATTTGCAAATTGAAACAAATTCAAAAAAGAATGCCATAGTTCGTCACAAGGAGGGTTCGGAGCAAACATTGTCTAGCCCATTTGCTTTGGAGCCACTTCAAAATGGTGATTTGGTTATACTCGGAAAATTGGTGCTGCGGTTTGTAGAGTCATAGTTGTTTGTATGTGTTGATGTTTTTAATGTGTTTAATATAAATTAGTTATTATGATTAAAGAAGTGTTGGAACGGTTGTTGCCTGGTGTTAGACATCAGTCCACCATCAATAACGAAAAGTTTGTAAATGGATTTGAGACGTATTTTAAAAAGAAGATAAAATCAGGAGAAGGGGGCTTTTCGGTCAATAAAGATTTGCTATTGTTCCCAATGTCTTTTGATGTTTTAATGCATCCTGACGATTATAATTCATTGAGGAAGGATGCTGTCAGAATCTTATTAGCGCTTGTGGTGTCAAAATTTTATGCTACCATTAAAGGTGTGAAAGATGATTACAGATGGTATGTTCCGCCTGCAACCGATTGGTTCTTCCGTTTTTCTCAATGTAAATTCAGGGATGAGAATGGTCAAGAAATGCCGATGGAAAAAGGACGCGTTTCGATTACGTCAGATTTGACGCATGTTGATTTTAACAGTATGCAAGAAACCGAAAAAAACAAAATTTTTTCAATTGATGTTAAGGGCTCAAAAATCATAGAAACTAACATTAATCCAAAGGTGTTATCTGGCATGGAAGTTTTGGGTGATGGCATTTATTGTTTCCCATACGATGAGGAAATGAAAGAAGATGTCTCGTTTATTGCCAATCCACTCAAAGCAAGACAGGCATGGGCAACGCTGTGTTGGTCGGAAAAGGAGAAAAAACAAACATTTTATATGAAGGATGCTTATATTGATATTTCTGGAAGTTCGGATACTCGTAAAGGAAGGAATATCTGTCATATTAATAGTGATGCAGTAATATCCCCACATGTGCAGATACGCTACAATCAAGCAACGGAGTCTTTTCAGTTGGCTGCATACGCGTGGGCTCTCCTTAATGAGAGTGAGGTGCCATTGAGCAATGCGAATGAAACGCCTAAATGGATAGACTTGCCGAGGTACAATTCAAGACTGTTATTGGGTGATCGCCCAAACTTGAGAGATCGCCCAACGGAACAGACTATGAAAAGAACGGTTAGTATAGATTTTAATGCTAATTGATGTGTCATGAACGCTGAAAACCTGATTTTTTATGGCCAAACCGATGTCGGCAGACAGCGCACCAACAACGAAGATGCGTTTGTGGTTGAACCGTTGGATGAACACACTGTCCTTGCTGTCACTATCGATGGCGTGGGCGGCTATGAGGGGGGAGAAGTGGCTGCAGAGATGGCACAAAAGGAGATACCCGCTTATCTGAAAGAGTTTGCCCGTGGCGAGCGTTTGGAGCTGCTGAAACAGGCTGTCGTCTGTGCGAATAACGCCATTTATGACCGGCGGCGGCTTGACACGGCACGCCCGGACATGAGCTGCGTACTCACCGCCGCGTTGATAGATGCGGGGCGCAAGGTGGTGGATATGGTACACGTAGGCGATACCCGTATGTACCAATATCATCACGGTGAACTCCGAAAACTCTCCCACGACCATTCACTGATTGGCTACCGCGAAGAAATTGGTGATTTGGCGGAAGAACAGGCCATGCATCATCCACAGCGCAATGTGATAAGCCGCGTTGTGGGTTCGGATCGTCACGAGGTCGGAGACTCCGACTTTCTCGAGGCAGCAGAGTTTCCGTTGCTGCCCAATTCCACATTCCTGCTCTGTTCCGACGGTCTGACCGATTTGATAACTTCCAAGCAGATTGGAGCAATATTGGAACGACACATATCCCTTGAGGAAAAAACGCAGGCATTGATTGATGCCGCCAACAACGCTGGAGGGAAAGACAATATCACGGTGGTGTTGGTGGAATACCAATCGGAAGAAATTGTCAGTCCGATAATTGAAAAAGTCGACTTGCAAATTGAGGAACAACATGAGGAGACATTGCCTGATAGACCAGAAACTAAAAAGAGGAAAATCAACATAATGATCCCGATTTTGACAGTCATTTCTGTTCTTCTTTTGGGTACTTGTATCGCTTTGCTCATGTCTTTAAAGGCAAAAGACGAAAGAATGCATAAACTTGAGGAACAGATGATACGACTGGCACTGGCAAAATCGAAATCCGAATCAAGTGCTGAAGCGCAGACGGACACTTTAATTGATTCTGTTTCGACTATAAATCCAGTAAGGGCGATTGCCCTTTATTCCAAGGCTATTGAAGAAAATGATTTCGAGACCATATCGCATTTATATGCTGCCCAAGTCCGACGATATTTCAACAAAACAGACATCAGCAATGCAACTGTGGTGAAGAGTTTTAAGAATTACGACCAAAAATTCGGCGTTTCAGGCAAACATGTGAACGTCCGATGGGAAACATGGGAGGTTGGGCTGTCACCTGATGGCGAAATATTGGCTGATTTCATTGAGGATTACAAGATTGACATATTGGACTCAACAAAATCGAAGAAATCGGATTACGTGCTCCATTACCATGTGGTCCTTGACAAAGAGGGTAAAATAGTGAGCATCTATTATGATGAATTGCCAAACAACAAGTAATGCAACTTGAACCAACAAACTAAAAACTAAACAAACATGAACAAACATGCCGGAGAAAGAGTGAAAGAAGCGTTCGATGCATCAGGCCTGAGCGTAAGCGAGTTCGCGCAAAGGCTAAATTGCCATCGGCAAAACGTCTATGACATTTTCAAACGTTACGACATAGAACTGTCTCTGCTTCAGCGCATCTCCAAGGTGCTGGAGCATGACTTCGTCACGGAATTGTATGGTGCAAAAGGCTCCAAGAAGACCCTCAAGTTCTCGGTTACGGTGGAGATTGCAGAGAACGGCCAATACACAGTGACCGATGTGAAGGTGGGGAAGTGAAATGATCACCGTCGGAATCGCACTTTTTTTTTGAGATTCCGACGGTGATCGTTTTTCGGATGTGGAAATTTTCTTACTTTTGCAAACTCAAAAATTACAGCGAACAATGGCAACGATCATCGGCAGAAAACAGGAACAGAAGGAACTCCGCCGCCTATATGAATCAGACGAGGCGGAGATGGTGGTGGTGTATGGCCGCCGTCGTGTAGGCAAGACATACTTGGTGAACCAAACCTTCTCGGAATGTGGTTTCGATTTCAAAGTGACAGGTCTGTATAAGAAACGTATGCCCCTCCAACTGGAGAACTTTGCTTTGGCTCTTCGTGAATATGCGGGCAACAAGTCACTTCCGATTGCCAAAAACTGGATGGAGGCCTTCGGGCAGCTGAAAGAGTTTCTGAAGGCAACCCGTACAGGAGACAAGCGTGTGCTGTTTTTTGACGAATTGCCATGGATGGACACCCGAGGCAGCATGTTTCTAAGCGCTTTTGAATGGTTCTGGAATGGATGGGGGAGTGCACAGCAGGATCTGATGCTCATAGTGTGCGGCAGTGCCACCAATTGGATCATCAACAAGCTGTTCAAACAGAAAGGGGGGCTCTATAATCGAGCCGGCAGCAAGATGTTTCTCCGTCCTTTCACCCTTGCCGAGACAGAGCAGTATCTTTTCAAACAGGGCATTGAAATGGAACGGTATGACATCGCCCAAGCCTACATGATCATGGGAGGGATACCCTACTACCTCAAACAACTTGAGCCCGGACGCACGTTAGCCGACAACATAGACAACTGTTTTTTCAAGAAAAACGGGAAACTGTGGGATGAGTTCGACAATCTGTATGAGACGCTCTTCGACCAGTCGGAATACTACTTGCGCATTGTGGAGGCCCTGGCCGGAAAGAGAATTGGTTTAACCCGCGATGAAATACTGACGCTGACAAAGTTGCCGGACAACGGGTTGACCTCCAATGCTTTGAAGGATCTGGTGAAATGCGGGTTCCTTCGGGTTTATCAGTACTATGGGCGAAAAAACAAAACACAAACCTACCAATTGGCCGACTTCTACACCCTGTTTTACCTGCAATTCATCAGGGAAAACTACGGGCAAGACGAGCACTTTTGGACCCACATGCTGGACAACCCCAAGAAGAACAACTGGCTTGGATACAGCTTTGAACAGCTGGTGAAAGACCATATCGAACAGGTAAAGCGGGCATTGGGCATCGGTTCTGTGCTCACTCGCCAGTCCACTTGGTTTGCCGAAAAACGGGATGTTGACGATGACAATGCCACCGGTGCGCAAATAGACCTGCTCATCGACCGCAGGGATAAGGCCATCAACGTGTGCGAAGCGAAATTCTACAGCGGCGAGTTTACCATTGACAAAGACTATTCGCTCAATTTGCGCAACAAGATTACCGCATTCAAATCGGTGACAAAGACGCGCAAGGCTATTGTGCCGACGATGATCACCACCTTTGGTGTGAAGCATAATGCTTACAGTGGCAGTATTCAACAGGAAGTCACGTTGGATGATCTATTCGAACGATAGCATTATCCCAAATCAGCCCATTGGGAATCAATGAGATAGGCTCAACAACGGCATAATCCAAATAATTTCTGCCAAGAATCTCGCCCCGATCGAAATGCGGTGGCAAACATCCAACTGCCGTGAGGATGGAGTTCCGCAAAAGTGTTGAACACCATGGAATGAATTGCAGGTCAAGATAAGGCCGTGCCCATCACATATCCGGCAACATCATGAGATGCTTTGGCGGCGAATCCACCAATGTCTTAGAACTTATTACAAAGCGTAAAATCGCGGAATACGGTTTCGGGAGTATTTTTGCATTTTAAATTAAGAACAAGGACCGACGGAGCCGGATGGGATATAACGCGGCAAGAAAAAGAATGATTGCACAAATTTCCGAAACCATTGACAGTGAAGGCTATCACATTGTGTCAGCAGTGACCGAAGAAGGCAACGTGGCTGTCGAAAAGTATTATTATGAAAGCGATAAAGAACGTGCCTATGAAAATGCGCAGCAAAGAGCATTAGACAAGGATTGATGATTACAATCGGAGATGGTCGTCCTTAACTACTGTATTGTGTCAGGGACGACCACTTTTTACACAATTAAACCGACGGAGCCGGATGGGATATAACGCGGCAAGAAAAAGATTATGGGACTGTATTACGGAAAAGTATGCGATCCTTCCTGTTACCATTTTCAAAAATGCGATTATTGTATGTCCAAAGGGTGGGCTGCAAGAACGTGTGGCGATAAGTTGTTCTGTAGGCAAAAATTTCGCTGTAAATACGCTCATCATAGTGTTAATACGACATCTACTAATAAATGTCAAAATATGAATATGTGATCAGTCTTTTCGGTTAATAAGAGGGACTATACCAGAATATAATTAGGCAAGACCTGCGAAGCCGTAAGAGCAGGGTATAAAATGCCGACGGAGCTGGATGGGATATAACGCGGTAAAAAATAATATGCAAAAGATTTGGATACAGTTATTGAGAAAGAGAACGAAGACGCTTTGCCTTTTGAAATGACGTTGACTTTGTTGGTGAACTAATGAAGAACCGATGATAGCATAGGGGCCCTATAAGTCAAAAGAGAATGTAAGTGTGCGATCAAGTGGGCATTAAGAGAAAAAATAAAAATGAAAAATCTGTTAAATACATGTTGGTTGACCATAAATAGAGATTGCAACATCAGATGTGATTTCTGTTATGCTCAAAACAAGTTGTTTAGTAAACGAGAAACAATGTCATTTGAAATGGCGCAATCATTGATAGATATAGCCATCTCAAATGGTGTGGCTACATTCTTTCTCTTAGGAGGGGAACCTACCCTTCATCCTGCTATTATTGATATTCTGAGTTATATTACAAATAGAGATCGGAAAATTATCGTTGTGACCAATGGAATAAAATTGCAGGATGTTAGTTTTTGTGAGGCTATCTCTAGGATTAATCAATCACAACTGATTACTATAGCCATTGCATTGAAAGGTTCTTCTAATTTGGAATACAAAAAGCTTTGTGGTGTTCCTGCTTATGATAAAGTTTTAAAAGCTGTCGAGAATTGTAGGAAGTTTAATCTAAAATTGAATTTTTCTTTCGTTATTACGTCTGAAAACGTATATGATTTAGAACAAATAGCAAATAAACTAAAAAATGATGGTATAAATGAAACCATTAGTTTCTCATACTGTCATGATATAATAATTAGGGACAAATTTGAAATATTGGATAAATTACATCCTATAGAAATTGATTCTGTTTTTTCTGACAAATATGATTATGTTGATAAGGTGTTAGAATCAAATATCGCTTTTCATCAAACATTGCCGTTGTGTATGTGTAATAAAACAATGTTTGATAAGATGGTTTTGCGAAAACAGATTACCACTGCTTGTCAATTGCAAAAAAAGAATTCTGTCATTTTTGACACCGACGGGGGGATTCTCTTGTGTAACCATGTGAATTATAGCATTGGTAAGTATTTGGAAGATTTTATAGATGCAGAATCTTTTAAGAAGTATTGGCTTTCAAGCAAAGTTGAGGAATTGTTCAAAAGAATAACTACGATGCCTTCGCGAAAATGTTTAAATTGTAAAGATAGACAATTATGCGGAGGTGGATGTTGTATACAGTGGTTTGCATCGGATTTCGAATCCTATAATAATTATTTATTAACAATAAAGTCAAATTTAAATGGAAAAGATTGAAGAATTATTAAAAACAAGGCAAGCGACAGAGATTTCATTTGATGTTGAAATCAAAGGAATCTCTAATGTTCATTTTGATCTTTGTAATGGGAATGATTGCATTAATGATTAACACACAGTCGGTCAATACCTTTTAAAAGCGGATTGAAAGTTGTCAACTGTGATCCATATCCTATGGATCACAGAGTGTATTTTTCCCCTTCATGGAAATCAAAGAGAGTGTTTGTCCTTTGATTTAGTGGACTTGTTAAGGGGGAAGGTGGTGTTATATACCCGACCTCCCCTTTTAATGGTCAATGTCAAAAGCACGTGTGTTTCACAATGATGATGGTATGTGCCCAATTCTTTTTTATAATAACAAAGACTATGTCCAATGCCCTTTTAATAGTAGATGTCCAGAACGGCTTCATCAACGAAAAGACGAAGCACATCCCAATGCTTGTTGAAAAACTGCAGTACGACTATAACTTTGTTATAGTCACACGCTTCATCAACCTGCCAGATTCACCGTACAGAAAGCTAATCAAGTGGGAACATCTGTCTCCTGAGACGGATGAGGTGGAATTGGCTTTCAAACCGAAGGAGGGTGCCGTTATCATTGACAAATACATCTATTCCTGCATTGATGAACGTTTCATGCTTTTGTTAAAGGGAAATGGGATAGATGCGGTGGATATTTGTGGCATTGATACAGATATTTGCGTCACCAAATGTGCCGTGGATCTTTTCGAGCGGAACATTACGCCATACGTTTTGAAGGACTATTGCGCCACACATGCCGATGCGGATATTCAGGAGGCTGCGTTGGTGATATTGGCAAGATATATCGGAAAATCTCAAATCATTTGATGTATGGAAGCCTATTGTACTAGCATAATCCCTGTTAAAGTCCCTAATGCGAAATTAACAAGGGAAATAATCAATATCTGCAAAAATCACCAGTTGCTGTCAGATTATTGCAATTATAGAGGGGCAATCAACCTGAAGGCTATTCCTGATATTAATATCAAGTCATTTGATTTCTACTATATCCCTTCCCCGAAAACAGATATCCAATGTGCTTTCAGTGAAAGTACGTTAACCCTTATCCTTACGTGGAAAAATACCTACAAAGATTACTGCTCTTTGGTGAATCAATCTTTGGAAGAGAGGAAAAAGCTCGTCAAAAGGGTTCTTGAGTATAAGCCGAAGGATGAAAAGCTTGTCCCATTCATGAAATTACTAGAGGAATATAGAAATAAAGGTTTGAGTATCAACTATGCATTTACTTTCTACTCGATCTGCGACGAGAACTTTACAGAAGCATCCGAACAGCATTTGAAAGTGTTAGCGGAGCCTTCGGTGATCAATATGGACGATATGTTGTCTTCCTTGGGTACATCTGTCCAGTATGATTCAAAGACCAAAATCAATAAGGAAATCTTGGAAACGATAAAAGATTTTGACCTCTATAGCGAACAAAAGACGTTCATAACCTGGGCATCCATTGTGTCGATGTCGAAAAGTAAAGAGATCTTTGTAAAAAATCATATTACATTGACACTAATGGAATTACTCATACAAAGGATATGGAATCTTTGTTATTCGCAAAACAATAGTCTGAACAATTGTATAACCAATATCAAGAAATGCTCCAAAGATATTAACAAAATCATCATTGACACCTATAGGATTTTAATTGAATCCAAAAATTGTATTTCTGCCACCTATTCCAGCCGGTTGTCGGGCATCTATTCGGCAATTGTTGAATCCAGTCAGCTCCCCAAAAACATTGAAGACTTGGAACAGAAACTCAATTATCTGATTGTGTTTACGAATAGCATCAACCAAAACAAGAACAGACGTTTGCAACAAGGTTCGGAAATATTACTCTTCCTTATTGCTATCGCCCAGATTGTTCCTCTGTTTTTCAATCTCCCTATTGTAACTCATAATATGATTAGCATCGGGACAGTTGTCGGTATTTGTGTCTTGGGCGTGTTGTTGATACGGTCAAGATACCACAATTAGTCTGTTTTCCAAACTAACCATTTTGAACATTATTCCTCTTTAATACAAGAATTCGTTCGAGAATAACAGATATTTTTGCCACTGTTTCGAATTAGTCAACATCAAGCCCATTAAAAAATCACATTATGAAACCGATAAAAGCCATCCTTTTCATCTCGGCAATGTTGTTCGCAGCCTTGTTTTCCTCCTGCGGCAACAAACACAATAGCCAAACAGAGGCTAATATGCCCAAGTTTGAGCCGAAGTTTCCTCAAAAGAGCGTTTGGATTCATTACAACAATTCCAACGATTCCATCGAAATAACTTTCTCTTCTATGGAAGAAGCAGAATGGAAGTTGATTCACGATGTTAAACAACATGATTTCTGCGAAGCCTTTGAAAAGGTCTTTTTGTCTGATCCTTCTTCTATGGATTATCCATTCGATTCTCTATTCCAAAACGAAAACCTTTGTGAAATACTTCTTCCTGTCAAATCTGATGATGGGAATGTGCGCTGTTTCGGACTCTATCCTCAAACCGCACATGAAATACCAACGATGATGACCTTTTACAAACTAAATGGTAAGGTGTACAAAGCAGAAGAATCAGAGCGAGCAGAGGATTGTTATTACTGCTTACGTCCGGATACTATATACACAATTAATAGTGACAAGTTCACAGTATACCTTGTTTGGGGATATTGCGGTTATACGGGCGAAGGTAATGGTTTCAAGTTGTCTGCTTACAAATTGGACAATACGGGATTACATCCTGCGTTTGTATTCGAAGATGGTGACGGACAAAGTCTTTATACTCAAATCTGTACAAATGACGAAATGTTTGATGAGTTGGCAAAGGATCATTTCAGACCGCTAATCTATTTTGATAAAAATGAATCTGCAATCTATGCTCGAGTACTTGCAGAATGTGATAAAGGAAAAAGTGGGTGCTCTGCGAAAGTGACAAACCGTTATGAAAAATACGTTTGGAACGGGAAGAAGTTTGTGTTTAAGAAATAATGGTTGTTGACTTCAAATATCTATTGATTATGAAACCAAATATAATGTACCTTGTTTTGCTCACAATCGCCATATTTCTCTGTTCCTGCGGGCACAAATCCACAAAGAAGGTCGCTCCAACCGAAACAGACACAACGTACGTTGCCGTGGAAGAAGAGGAAGCCCCCGGTTTGTCGCACTTCTCCGACACTCTGAGCGACGGGAAGTACCATCAAATAATTCTTGAGGCAATCGCAAATGGCGACAAGCAGACATTTGCAAAGATAGTCTCCTATCCCTTAAATCGCCCTTACCCTTTGCCCGATATTGAAACGGAGGGACAAATGGTTCGCTACTTTGACACTCTTTTTGACAAACAATTCCGCCAGCAAGTAGCAAAACTTGATTCCAACTCGTGGGACAATGTTGGCTGGCGTGGTTCGATGATTCTTGACGGAGAAATATGGGATACAGATCCTGTCATCTGCATCAACTACTCTTCGCCACTCGAACAACGTTATGCTGAATATCTGAGAAAGAAGGATATGTCCCGCCTGCACCCGTCGCTGCGCGGGAACTGGGAACCCTACTACGGCTGTCAACTTGACGGCTCGGCATGTCCGGGTTTTGAGTATTCCTTTGCCCGAGTGGATGTCAGCACAGACCAGGAGCCCGACAAGGAACCCTCTTTTCGCGTGGCTGTTTTCAAAAAAGGAACCATGGCTTCCGATGTTCCAGATGTTGTCTTATTGGGAAAAAGAGTCATTGAAGGCTCAATGCAACTTGAGACTCTTTATTTCGAGTCAGACAAACAAGCAGTCATAATTGTAATGGAGGATGTCGAAGACGGGAAGACCTATTTTACAATATATAATGACAAGAAAAAGGACGAAACTCGTAAACATGTACCCTGTAAGAAGTGTCTTCAGCCTTTCCAATAAACGTTTGTGGAGTCGCATGTCGCAAAAAAAATGATATTTTTGCCGTTGCTTTCAAATAGTCACTGTCAAGTTTCCTAAAACCGATCATTTTATGTCAAACAAAACCGAACCAATGTTCACCCCGCATTTTCCCAAAAAGAGCATCCGCCTTGCCCAAAACTCCCAAGAACCCATCGAAATGACCTTTTCGTCCATGGAGGAAGCGGAATGGAAACTGTTGAACGAAATACCAAGCCGCTATCTCTTTGATGTACTGGGAAAAGTCCTCCATGAACTTTCGTCAATGGACTTTCCGTTCGATTTGCTTCAAAAAGAGGAAGCCATAAGCCCGATAGTCACCTCCGAAGACGGATTGGCACGTTTTATTGGGGTGCCCAACGACATTTTGCAATTGCCGCCATCCATGATTGTCCAATACAGACTCAACGGAGAGGCTCGTGTAGCTGGAGCCGAATTGGAGGAAACACGTTATTATTCCCTGTACCCCATCACCGTGGATGGTTTCAAAAAAGAGAATTCCACCTTGTATTATGTCTGGGGAAACTGCGACTCAGGGAAGACCTGGATGGGGAGTAGAATGCGCGCCTACGAGTTGGATAGCAACGGGCTGCATCCAGCATTCCTATATGAAGGGGAAAACGCTCAGTCGCTTATAAGGGTCGATTATTTCAACATTGAAAATGAAGTGTCGGAAGCAATACACCACGAAACGCTAACCAAGGAGCAATGTTGCCACTTTTTATATTTGTCTGACGAGATGTTTGAAATTTCTCGTTATGCAAGTGTTTTGGCACGTGCAGCAGTTAGACAACAGCTGGGGCTCTTTTGGATTAACGAACAAAATGAGAAAAAGGTTGTTCTCAATCTCCAATATATGATTGACGAATTGCTCGATGCCACTGAAAAATTCGGACGGAATAGAGATTGGGATGAGTACCTCAGGGATGTCCCGGGAGTTCTATGCCATTATTACAGGGGTAAAGGTGATACGGAAAATTTGAAAAAGTATGCTGAAATTGCGAAGCGGTTCAAAAAATAGTCATAGGACTAAAAGGATAGTTCCGACTTTTTCATTCAAAGAAATCACTAATCAATTGAACAATGGAAATAAATGAAATTAGTTATAGCGAACGGTTCAACAGCTTACATCTTCCCGAGATAAAGAAAGTGATTGGAGCCGATGGTGCCGAAAGGGAGGTGAACGAGCAGTGTGTTCGTGACGTTTTTAGTCATGTCCATAAGATGGTAACAGATTACAAATACACACCTATTGACTTGAACGACATGGTTGCTGTAATTCAATCGGGTGAAAGTGCCACTGTTGTCAAGGTGGAAAGTGGCGGTTTAGACCGTGTGGAACGAGCGTTGGCAATGCTGGTGGATCGTTTCAAATTGGCAGATTTCCTGTTGGGACAAGTTAAGGGACTGATACTGCACATTCAATTTACCGCTGAAGATTACAAACCTACGTTGGAAGAGCATATCACTATTGAAGAAACGCTTTTTCAGCATGTGGCCAAAGACATTTCCTTGTTGGTGGGATTCACCGACAACGGCACAGGCAAGGGAGACGCTTTGACGTTCACTGCCATCGCTATTTGTTAATCTTGAAGTTTTTCCTCTAAAGTACTTGTTAATTCACTTATTTCATACATCAAATTGCCCACTTTATACAATAAATTACTTCGCAACAAGTGCTAATTGGAGATAATTGCTACTTTTGCCGCCGTTTTTCATTCTGTCATCGTCAAGTGTAAAAAAAACGTTCAGGTCATGTTCTATTCATTTTTCACCCATTTCCACCATTTTCCCGGTGCCCGTCTGTTCACTTACATCTCTTTCCGCGCCATTATAGCCGGGGTGGTGGCGCTGTGCATCAGCATTTGGTTCGGAAAGTGGTTCATCCGTTGGATGAAACGCCATCAGTTTTATGAAACCCAACGCGACGAGACAATCGACCCAGCGGGCAAGGAGAAAAAAAATGTCCCGACTATGGGCGGGTTCATCGTCATCACGGCCGTCTTGGTGCCCTGTCTGCTATTGGGCAAACTGTCGAACATCTATATGATTCTGTTACTCGTCACCACTTTGCTGATGGGCACACTCGGTTTTGCAGATGACTATATCAAGACTTTCCGCAAGAACAAGGCTGGACTTAACGGCTGGGTGAAAATCGCCGGTCAGGTGACGCTTGGCTTGATTGTCGGACTGGTCCTGCGTTTCAGCCCCGCAGTGATGATGAACGAGGTGGTGACCAGCCATATTGAGAACAACATCGTGGTGGTGGACAAGAGTCCGGAAATCAAATCGACCCAGACCACTATTCCGTTCGTGAAACACCACAATTTCAACTATGCGGATTTGTTCTCATGGCTCGGGGAAAAGAACATGTATCGTGCAGGCTGGATTTTCTTCGTCCTGTTGACCGCATTCGTGGTTGCGGCATTGAGCAACGGGGCCAACCTCAATGATGGTATGGACGGCATGTGCGCTGGAAACTCGTCCATTATTGCCGTAACACTGCTTCTATTGGCCTATATGAGCGGTAGCGTTGTATGGGCACAATATTTCGATGTGATGTATATCCCAGGTTCCGAAGAACTTGTTGTCTTTCTTGCTTCGTTTGTCGGTGCCCTGGTGGGCTATCTCTGGTGGAACGGATTCCCTGCTCAGGTGTTCCTTGGAGACACTGGCAGTTTGGCCATTGGTGGGATTATCGGTGTAAGTGCGATGGTCATCCATAAGGAATTGATGATGCCACTTCTTTGCGGTGTGTTCTTGATGGAGAGTGTGTCGGTGATTCTGCAAACGAGGTATTATAAATATTGTAAAAAACACGGATGTCGTGGGCGAATCTGGAAAGCAACTCCTATTCACGACCATTTCCGCACCTCTATGGATGATGTGCTGAAAAGGGATCCTACATGTACGGTTGTTTTCAAAGGAAGTAATGAAAAACATCACGAGGTAAAGATTGTGTTACGGTTCTGTATTGTTACGCTGATTCTTGCCGCGTTGACTGTTTTGACACTGAAAATCCGATAACTATGATATTTCTGACATCCGACTTGCACCTGTGTCACAAATCTTTCATCTATGAGCCTCGCGGGTTCCACAGCGCGGAAGAGATGAATTCCGCTATTGAGAAAAATTGGAACGAGCTTGTTTCCGAGGACGATGACGTTTTTGTCCTTGGAGACCTGATTTTCAAAGGGGAACGCAACACGCTGGACGATGCCATGTCCATCGTCAGACGACTTAAAGGCAGGAAACATCTCATCCTGGGCAATCATGATGGCAGCTTGAAGATAGAACTGTATCGGAAGGAAAACAGCATCGTTGAAATCGAGAGTGCGAAATACTTTTGGTACAAAGGACACCAGTATTATATGAGTCACTTCCCGTCAATTACCGTTGATCCGGAAGTGGAGAAACCCAAAAACTGGATTGTGAATTTTTTCGGTCATACCCATAAAAAGGAAAAGTTTTACAACGGGCTTCCGTTTATGTACAACGTCTCCCTTGATGCTCACAACAATAGACCAGTGGCCATTGATGAGGCAATAGCGGATATTCGGGCGAAAACCGAAGAATATCTAAACTTGATGGGACTCTGTAGGCGGTAGAGACGTTGCGCGCACCGTCTCTACATCGCACCGGTTCAGCTCGATTCCATTGCCGTTTTACAACAATATTGTCGATTAAACTAAAGAGACTTCGTAACTTTCTTACGAACCTGTCCTCTCCTCAAAGATGTCATCAATAGTGATTTGGGTGGAGATGTGTTCGGAATAGGTGTTCCTCTGCATTCCGGCCGCTGTGATGAACGTCGGGATGATGCCGCCGGCGAAGGCGGTTTGCCTCCTGAACATCCCGATACGACTCATATACTTCTCGTATTCTTCTTTGTTGAGAATATAAGGTTCTTCGCTGTATTTCGCTTCACAGAGATTGATCATGCGGTCGGCTCGTTCAATGATGATGTCGATCTGGGCTCGTTGCTGGTTTTCCGGGTCAATGCCATTCCAAGAATAATGTTCCGTTTTTATGCCATCAATTCCAAGAGCCTGTTTGATTTCTTGGATATGTGCGAGGCAAACGCGTTCGAATGACAGCCCTAACCAAGTGTTCACCTCGGGCGTGTTCAAACTTTGTGTCCAAAAACGCTCGTTGCTGGTTCTGTTTTTCATAAACTGCAGATGGAAGATGGAGAAGAAATCCATCAGCTGGTATAGCCCTGAACGTGAAGATATTTTTTTGTTCTTCACCCTGTAGAAGCGTACGATATCGCAGTCCACCAGATTCTGGAGCATCTTGGTCAGGTTCCCGTTGCTGTTTGTGCCCAACTCTTTGGCAATCTCATCACGAGTCATCCCTTTTTTCTTTTTGAAAAGTGTTTCTACAATGCTGATGTATGGGTCGGGGCTCGCAAATAGAGTTTTATAGAGCCTCCGGAATTCACGGCGCATTTCACCGCTTTGCTGGAAACAGAGCCTGTCGATGTTTTGCGCAAGGCTGTCTGCCTTGTTAAGGAGGCTGAGGTAGTAGGGTATTCCACCCATTACCATATAGGTCTGTAGAATCATCAGTCGGTCCCACGGAAATCCGTATTCGACCAAATATTCTTCCGTTTCATGAAGGTTGAATTCTTTGAGATGAATCTCGTGTGTGATGCGGTCGTGCAAGCCTCCGTGACTGTCAATGACATTCTTCATCATCCATGAAGTGGAAGAACCGCAGACGATGAGCAGAAAGTTCTCTTGCGTTGATGCCCAACTGTTCCAGAAATGTCCCAATGCTTTTGTGAAATCCGACTTTCTTGTGTCAAAACACGGTAATTCATCAATGAAAACGACACAAGGGGTGGATTGTCCCATTCTTAGGGACAGAAAATGTCGCAATATTTGAAAAGCCTCATACCAATCCTTTGGAATCTCCTTGCCCTCGCATCCATATAAGTCCAGTGCGTCTGTAAAAGCGTGAATTTGAGCTTTCTTGTCTCCGTCCAGAATCCCTGTCATGGAGAATGTCAGCCTGTTTTCAAAGACATGATTGACCAGAAAAGTCTTCCCCACACGCCGCCGTCCGTACAATGCCACAAATTCGGCTCTGCCTGAGGCTGCGTATTGTTCCAACAACCTGATTTCCTGTTTTCGTCCGATAATTTTTGAGTGCATAACCTTACAGATTTTATTCGTTGCAAAAATACGATTTATTTTATTCGATTGCCAAACTGGTAAAAAAAATATCGATTTGGCAACCGAATGCGTATTCGATGGCTAAAACGAATGTTTCGGTTCTGCTGTGGCAACTGTATGACGATTTGCCAAGTATGAAAATGAAATCGTTTATTGTTTTTATGCTCGCCAGGAGGAGTGTGAGGTGACGGAAGTGTAGGCGACACAGATGAACGGCTGGGTGAAAATCGCCGGACAAGTGACGCTCGGGCTGATTGTCGGACTGGTCCTGCGTTTCAGCCCCGCAGTGACAATGAACGAAGTGGTGACCAGCCATATTGAAAACAACGTTGTGGTGGTGGATAAGAGTTCAGAGATCAAATCCACGCAAACCACTATCCCATTCGTGAAACACCACAATTTCAACTATGCGGATTTGTTCTCATGGCTTGGAGAGAAGAATATGTATCGTGCAGGCTGGATCTTTTTTGTGTTGATGACGGTATTCGTGGTTGCGGCATTGAGCAATGGGGCAAACCTAAATGATGGCATGGACGGCATGTGCGCCGGAAACTCGGCCATTATTGCCGTAACACTCCTTCTGTTGGCCTATATGAGCGGTAGCGTCGTATGGGCGCAATATTTTGATGTGATGTATATTCCTGGTTCCGAAGAACTTGTAGTCTTTCTGTCCTCGTTTGTGGGCGCATTGGTGGGATACCTGTGGTGGAACGGATTTCCTGCGCAGGTGTTTCTAGGGGATACGGGAGGTTTGACTGTTGGCGGCATTATCGGTGTGAGTGCGATGGTCATCCACAAGGAACTGATGATGCCACTCCTATGCGGTGTATTCTTGATGGAGAGCGTTTCTGTGATTCTGCAAACGAGGTATTACAAGTATTGTAAAAAACATGGATGTCGTGGGCGAATCTGGAAAGCAACTCCTATTCACGACCATTTCCGCACCTCTATGGACGATGTGCTGAGAAAGGATCCTACATGTACAGTTATTTTCAAAGGGAGTGATGAAAAGCATCATGAGGTGAAGATTGTGCTGCGTTTTTGTGTCGTTACGCTCATTCTCGCAGCATTAACCATTTTGACGCTGAAAATTAGATAGTTATGATTTTCTTGACATCCGACTTGCACCTGTATCACAAATCTTTCGTCTATGAGCCTCGCGGGTTCCACAGCGCGGAAGAGATGAATTCCGCTATTGAGAAAAATTGGAACAATCTTGTTTCCGAGGACGATGACGTTTTTGTCCTTGGAGACCTGATTTTCAAAGGGGAACGCAACACGCTGGACGATGCCATGTCCATCGTCAGACGACTTAAAGGCAGGAAACATCTCATTCTGGGCAATCATGATGGCAGCTTGAAGATAGAACTGTATCGGAAGGAAAACAGCATCGTTGAAATCGAGAGTGCGAAATACTTTTGGTACAAAGGACACCAGTATTAATTGAAATATTATGACAAGAGGTAATTTGTTTGTCCGTTATAGAAATGAGGATGGCTCTGCTTGTGAGCTGCATTGGTTTGGAAATCACGATTTCTACGAATCAGAAGTTATTCCACTCATCAAAGAGGCTATGTCATTGACAAAAACAGATTTGAAAGATTACAAAGGGGGAACATCTTCGACGATAGTGGCGAAACTGCTTTTCACAAACCTCGCTATCGCTGACGAGGACGAGGTTTTTGAATTGGGTCCCGTTGATGATGTTTGTGATTATTTGTATTTTGTTGATGTTGAGGTACAAGAAGGTTGTCCTTTCATCATGCTTCGGTGCTTTGATGTGGGGTGTGTGAGAGGGAAAGTGACTGGAGAACGATGGCCAAAAGCATTGTCAACGCCACAACCCTTTGAAAGGTTGGCTGAGGATTTTAAACTGGTTTTGAAAGAAGAGGTGCCATTGTGATATATGGTTAGGCCCTGAAGCAGATCGAGGACAAGCAGTACGCCGCCCCCTTCGCCGCCGACCCGAAGAAGTTGTTCAAAGTCGGGGTCTGTTTCGGCAGCGAAAGCAAGGGCATTGTTTGCCACTCTCTGTCCGGCCAACGACAAAAACCTTATTGGATGCTCTACGGTTTTGACCAGTTGTTGCATCAGTTGGTTATTGTCGGGATTTGGTATTGTTGCTGCATGAACTTCTGAGAAATAACATTAGAAGTTGCGCCCGACACGGATTTTTTGTATCTTTGCGCCGTTAAAACCCATACTGATGGAACCCGATCGCAAATACCCCGTTGGCATACAGACTTTCTCCCGCCTCCGCGAAGAAGGCTATCTTTATATTGACAAAACAGACTTGATTTGGAAGATGACCAAGGAGAGTCCCTTTGTCTTCCTCAGCCGCCCGCGCAGGTTCGGCAAATCACTGCTGACCACTACTTTGGATTCTTACTTCAAAGGGCAGAAAGAACTTTTCGAGGGGTTGAAAATCATGGATATGGAAACGGAGTGGGAAAAACATCCTGTTATATATCTTGACTTGAGTGTAGCCAAACGGCAGCCGTCAGCAGACGAGTTGCGGAAAACCTTGATGTGGCTGATGAATCCCTTGTGCAAGGTATATGGAAGCGATGACTTGGAAACCTCGCCGGGAAAGATGCTGAACGGATTGATACACAGAGCTTTTTCGCAAACAGGCAAGCAGGTCGCGGTTATCATTGACGAGTATGACGCTCCTTTGCTTGATGTACTGCATGAGAACGAATCCCTTGATGCCTTCCGCAATGTGATGCAAGAGTTTTATGTTCAGTTGAAAGCCAACGAGGCAATGATCCGCTTCTGCTTCATCACCGGCATCACCAAATTCTCGCAGCTGAGCATCTTTTCCACCATCAACAACCTTACCAACATCTCGATGGACTCCAAGTACGCCGCCATCTGCGGTATCACGGAGGAGGAGTTCGCCACCCAGATGGCTCCCGACATCGCCATGCTGGCCAGGGAGTACGAGTGCACCCCCGAAGAGATGCATACCAAGTTGAAACGGCAATACGACGGTTACCGTTTTGCCAAGATGTCCCCCGATGTCTATAATCCCTTTAGTCTGTTGAAATGTTTCAATCAAAGGGATATCGCCAACTACTGGTTCGACAGTGGCACTCCAACCTTCCTCATACGTCAGATGCAGCATTTCCGCACCGACATCACGACCATGGATCACATTGAAGCGTCAGCATCTTCTTTTGACAGACCCACGGAGGCCATGACTACCGCTCTCCCGCTGCTTTACCAAAGCGGCTATCTTACCATCAAGGATTATGACCGGAGATCCAACTCCTACATTCTCGCCATTCCCAACAACGAAGTGCGTGTGGGACTTACCGACGGTCTGATTCCGAGCTATACGGGATTGGATGGCAGTAGTGTTCAAGATGGATTCGCCCTCAAGTTTTGGAGGGCGTTAGACAGGAATGACATCCATGCTGCCATGCGTGAGATGAAAGCGTTTCTTGCGGGCATCCCATACGTGGAGGGTTTCAAGGAAAAACTGAAGGAGGTTAAAAACTACGAGGGTTTCTATGAATATACCTTCTGGCTGATATTCAACATGCTTAACGTGTATGCCCGTACCCAAGTGAAGTGCGCAGGCGGCAGAATTGACTTTGTGGTCTGGATGCCTGACACCACCTACGTCTTCGAGCTGAAGGTGAACGGCACAGCGCAGGAAGCCCTCGACCAGATCAACAGCAATGGGTATGCCTTGCCTTACGAGACCGAAGGCCGCGCTGTTGTTAAAGTCGGGGTGCAGTTCGACAGGGAAACGATGACGGTGGGGGAGTATTTGGTTGGTTAGGGCAACCCATAATAAACTTCAGCTGCCTGACGTTATCGCGGTATAAAAACCGCCATTATGTCCAAAACCACCTCTGTTTTTCTTGCTATGTGGACGAATACGACAAGCAACTGCAGGAAACCAAGGCATCTTTGTCTCTTCACCCGAACAAATCCCCCATCGTCACTTCACTGTTCACAATGCTGTGGTGGATGCCGTCGGCGATCCCGAATGTGGTGACAAATGTGTAAACAAGAGTCTTTGTTGTTTTAGTCTTCTCCTGGAATATGCCCATCCTGTCACGTAAGGCCGCTTGTTCCAACAACCTGATTTCCTGTTTTCGTCCGATAATTTTCGAGTGCATGACCGTACAGATTTTATTCGTTGCAAGAATACAATTTTTTTATTCGGTTGCCAAATCAATATAAAAAATCATCGATTTGACAGTCGAATGTGCGTTCGTTGACCAAATCGAATGTTCTGGCTCTGTTCTGGCCACTGTATGACGGTTTGCCGAGTATAGGTGGGATTTACTCCATCCGCCCTTGAAAAAGGTATTGCCTCGTTTTCGAAAAATTGTATCTTTGCCGTTTCTTTATCACCAAACCTACGATTATGGGAAAACTGTACGCAAGATTGTGGATATTGGCGGCGGTGCTGGGTGTGGGTGTCGCGCTCGCGGGCTGCAAACCGCGCGTTGTGGAGGCTGACTATCAGGTCGTTCCGCTGCCGAAAGAGATTACGCTGGGCAAACACGCGCCCTTCCAGCTCACCGAGAACACCGTCATCTTTCTCGTTGAAAAAGACTCCCTGCAGCGGGAGGCCGCGTTCCTCAACGAGTATCTCAACGACCTGCTGAAGATCCAGCTGAAGACCCGGCCGCTGGTGCAGTCCACGGCCGCGGGCATCTTCCTGATGAAGGACACGTCGGTGTGTAAGACCCCCGAATCGTACCAGATTGACATCTCCTCCGACAAGATTGTGGTCCGAGGGGCCGATGCGGCGGGTGTGTTTTACGCCATTCAGACGCTGCGCAAGAGTATCCCGGCGGGCGAGAAGGCCTCTTCCGTGAAATTCCCCGTCGGACGCATTATCGACTATCCGCAGTTCGCCTACCGCGGCATGCACCTCGATGTGGCCCGCCATTTCATCACCATGGACTCCTTGAAACGCTACCTCGACATGATGGCGATGCACAATATCAACAAGTTCCATATCCATCTCACCGACGATCAGGGCTGGCGTATGGAGATCAAACGCCACCCCGAGCTGACCTATACGGGAGCTTGGCGCAGCGGTACCGTGCTCGGACGCAACACCAACAGATACGACACTGTCCGTCACGGCGGTTACTACACGCAGGCGGAACTCCGCGACCTGGTGGCATACGCCGCTGAACGTCATATCACCGTGATTCCCGAGATTGACCTGCCCGGCCATACACAGTCATTGCTCGCCGCATGTCCGTCGTACGGATGCACCGGCGGTCCCTACGAAGTGTGGAAACGCTGGGGCGTCTCCGATGAGGTGGTCTGCGCCGGCAACGAAGCCGCCATGGAACTTTTGGAGGACATCCTCAACGAGGTGATGGACGTTTTCCCGTCCGACATCATCCACCTCGGTGGCGACGAGTGCCCGAAGACCCGTTGGAAAGATTGCCCGAAATGCCAGGCCAAGATCCAGCAGCTCGGACTGCACGATGACGGCCGTTATACGGCGGAAGACTACCTGCAGAGCTATGTCATGAACCGCATGGAGCGGGTGGTGAAGGCGCGTGGCCGCCGTATCATCGGCTGGGACGAGATTTTGGAGGGCAATATCAGTCGCAGCGCGATGATTATGAGCTGGCGTGGCACCACCGGCGGCATCCAGGCTGCCCGCAAGGGCCACGATGTGGTGATGACCCCTGGCGACTACCTCTATTTCAGTCAGGGACAGTCGCTTACGCCCGAACTGGAACCTGTGGCTGCCGACGGTTACCTGCCTGTGGAGCGCGTCTATTCCTTCCAGCCGCTGGCCACGGAACTTACCGAGAACCAGCAGCGCCATATAATCGGGGTGCAGGCCAACATCTGGGGCGAGTACGTACATAGCTTCAAAGATGTGGAGTACGATGCCTTGCCGCGTATGGCCGCCCTCGCCGAACTGCAATGGTGTGACCCGCAACAGCGCGATTATCAGGATTTTGTGAAACGCTGCTTCCGCATGGCGAAGCTTTACGACCTCTATGATTACAACTATGCCCGCCACATTTTCGACTTGCAGGCTGAGGTGACGCCCGACTACGAGAAGGGCTGCGTCAGAGTGACTCTCTCGAAGTTCGGCGACGGTGAGATTCGCTACACCCTGGATGGCGGAAACCCCAAACGCGGGGAACTTTATACGGAACCTGTTGAGATTCGTGAGGATGCCGACTTCTGTGCCGTTCTCGTTCGTCCTGACGGCGCGACTTCTGAGTACAAGACGAAGTTCCACTTCACAAAGTCGTCGATGAAGTCCGTGACATTGACCGAGCCGCCGCACGAGAACTACGCTTACGCGGGTGCGCCCACGCTCACCGACGGGTTGCACGGCAGCGAGAACTACCGCACCGGTCGCTGGATCGGCTTTTGGGGCACGCCCATGGAAGCGACTATCGACATGCAAAAGCCCACCGAGATGCGCAAGGTGGCCTTCAGCACCATCCTCAATATCAACGACTGGATTTATAACCCGCAGAGTTTCACCGTGTTGGTCTCCGACGACGGCGAAGAATTCCGTGAGGTGGCCCACGCCGACTATGCATTGGCGGAGTGGGGGAGCGACAGTGGTATCAAACGCTACGAACTTACCTTTGAGCCGTTGAAAGCCAGATACTTACGGGTGCGTGTTACGGGTCATCAACTGCCCGAGGGACACACTGGCTTCGGCCACCCGGCATGGCTCTTCGTGGACGAAATCGAGGTAGAGTAAGATTTTTTGCAACGTTTTGGGGTTGATTTCGTTAATGGTGACAATAATGGTATGTTATGAAACGATTCTTCCTATCCATAATCAGTATAGCAACGGTGATGTTCGTCGCCGCGCAAGGTAACAACTTGACGGTCTCTTCTTTGCAGGGTACGTCTGTGGGAGCCATCTTGCAGGACCATCTGGCGGGCGACGGTGTGCTCTTGTCGGGTTGCCCATATCCGGATGTCAACGCCATGATGCAGCCGGCCAAATTCAACAACCAGACGGGTAACGTGAGTTCTCCGCAAATCGGTACGTTCAACCGCAACGGGTTCACCAACTTCCCGATTTCCACAGGACTGGTGATGACTACTGGAAACGTCTCCGTGGCGGCCGGTCCGAACAACTCCACCAGTGCATCCAGCCAGGTGTCAACGGGCTATACGGAGAGTGCCCTCAGTCCGTACACCACCAACACGGTCAACAATTCCGCTTCGTTGGAGTTCGACTTCATTGCCATGGCCGACACGTTCTGCTTCAACTATATTTTCGCCTCGGAGGAATATTGCGAGTTTGTGAACACCGGTTACAACGATGTGTTCGCCTTTTTGTTGACGGGCATTGACCCTGTGACCTATACGAACACCACGCGAAACGTGGCTGTTGTGCCGGGTTCCATCACCGCATCCAATCCCAATGGCACGCCGGTGGCTATCAACAATGTGAACCACGGGAATCACTCCGGCAGCAGCGGTACGGGCACCAGCCCTTCCAATTCGAGCTACTTTATTTGTAATGGCGGCAATTCCACTGGGGTGCAGTATGATGGCTACACCACAAAGTTGGCGGCGGAGGGCACCATCTTCAGTTGCAATACCTACCACATGAAGTTAGCGATTGCCAATGTGGGCGACAACGGTTATGATTCGGGTGTCTTCTTGGAGGAGGGCAGTTTCTACAGCCCGCACGTCCATGTGGAAGAGGCTTGGGAAACTGCGGAGGGCGGCGACACGCTTATTCAGAACTGCCGCAATTTGGACCTTACCTTCACCATTGAACATCCGTTCATCACGGCCTACACGTCCATCATTATCCAAACCGGTGGCGATGCAATATTGGGGGTGGACTACTCCCTGACCACCGACAATGGGATGGCGTTGACGTTGGATAACAACGAGTTCTATTACCAGCCGGGCGACACGATGGAACTGGTGCACGTGACCATGCTCCCCACGGTGACATTCTCCAATCCCGACCAAGTGAAAACGGCTGTGCTGTATGTGGTCACGCAGGGCTGTAACGGATTTCCCGAACTTATGGATATTTTCCAGAAACGCGATACAATCATTATCCACCTTCAGGCCAATGACAGCGTGCGGTTGCGCGACACGACGTTCTCCGCTTGCGACACACTCCATTATATGGAGGTGGAGCAGGTGCGTGGCTCGAATCAACTCCACTACACGTGGCTCACGCTTGACGGCGACACGCTGCCCGGTGTGCTCCATCCTGACAGCCTTGCCACGGAGAGCGTCATTACCCAAAGCGGAATCTTCAAGGTGGCGGCCAGCGACCGATGGAATTGCATGACCGATACCGCCACTGTGGAAGTGACCGTCGTGCCAAGACCTGAAAATATCAATATCACCTATACACCGGATCACGGCTGCCAGCCTTTGCCGGTGACTTGGCATACAGATTACAACCGCAGCGATGCCGCGTTGCATTGGCGCATCTACAATGACAGTTCCTATACGTACGTTGACTCTGTGCCCACACTGCACACCTCGCTGCCCGACGAAGGCTATTACTCTGCCCGACTTGTGGTCACGAGCGCTCCCGGCTGTAAAGACTCGCTGACGTTGGAGAACGTTGTGCATGTCTCCGGCTTCCCGCATGCCGACTTCATGTTCAGTCCGTCGGAGCCCGAGAACGGCGAGGAGGTCTTCTTCTACGACCTCTCCACGGGCAACAACATCACCAACTATGCATGGAGTTTCGGCGACGGCCATTCCTCTTACCTGCAGGAACCTTCGCACACCTACCACCTGCAGGAGAGCGACTTGATGACGGTTCACTTCACGGTCACCAATAACGACGGTTGCAGTGACGACACTATCCAGATTATACCTGTGGAGGACAATTTCGCCTTCTTTGTGCCGAACGCCTTCACCCCCAACACCGATGGAATGAACGAGGTGTTCCTGCCCAAGGTCCACGACGTGGTGAACTACGAGTTTGTTATCTATGCCCGCGATGGCGAGCTGATTTTCTACACCAACAATCCCGAACAAGGCTGGGACGGCACGCTCGACGGCAAGCCCGCGCCACAGGGAGTCTATGTTTGGAAAATCAACTACGCCCGCATCGGCACCCCCGACGAGAAGATGGTGCGCAACGGCACGGTGACGCTGGTGCGATAGATTTGTGACTTGTGATTTGTGACTTGTGACTTGTGACTTGAAACCTGAAACCTGAAACTTGAGACTTGAAACGTATGGGGAGCTCGGAAGGGTTCCCCTTTTTTTGTATTTTTGCCGCTGATTATTTGTGATTATGAGAAGATTGTTCCTTTTTGTCATCATTGTTACGGCAATTTCTGTCGGCAGCCTTTTCGGGCAGGTTTCCATCGTTCACCCCACCGTTGAGTATCAGGATGGTTCGCAGCCGTTGGCCACGAATGTGCCGCGGTTCAGCTGGCGGTACAGTAGTGACAAATTGAAGGATGTGGAGCAAGTCACTTATCGCATCATCGTGGCTTCCACGGAAGAAAACGCACGTAACGACATTGGCGATCTTTGGGATTCCAAGACCGTCGCCTCAAACCAGATGCTACTTATCCCCTACGAAGGGAAACCGCTTCACAGCCGCGACAAGGCCTATTGGAAAGTCATCACCTCGGTGGCTTATCCGGGCGAATACCAGAATCAGGGTTACGGAACCCTAGCCGTCATTAAATGGACTGTAAGCGACATCAATTATTTCGAAGTCAGCCTTTTAGACAGTGCCGATTGGAAAGCCAAATGGATTGGCGGCGAGTTCTACAACGACGACATTCACGGGAAGACCCGCATCGCGTCGCGCTATTTGCGCAAGGAGTTTTCGCTTAGCAAAAACATTCGAGAAGCGAGGCTGTATGTCAGCGGATTAGGACAATATAGTGCGTACCTTAACGGTCAGGAGGTGGCGCCCGAGGAGATTCTCAAGCCCGCCCTTTCCGACTACACCAAGCGGGTCTATTTCAACGCCTACGACGTGACCGACTTCCTGAAAAAAGGCAGCAACGCCGTCGGGGTCACGCTTGCGGGCGGACGCTATACCACCATCCGATACGACGAGAAGGAAATGGAATACGGCGGGCTGACCCATGCCAAGCACTTTGGCACCCCGCGACTGCTGCTGCAGTTGGAAGTGACCTATACAGACGGAACTAAAGAACTGATTTTCAGCGATAAAAGTTGGAAGATTACCGACTGCGGTCCCATCCGAAAGTCCAACGAATTCGACGGGGAAACCTACGACGAACGGTACAATCTCGGTGCTTGGACTTCTTCCGGCTACAACGACAAATCTTGGTATCCCGCCCGGGTGGTGGAGGCTCCGGGAGGCAAGGTCGTGCCGCAACCCAACCCCAATATCAAGGTACAGGACACGCTGCAGCCGGTGGCGATGTTCCGCAAAGGCGATGCGTGGATTCTGGATATGGGGCAGAATATGGTGGGTTACCTCAATATGAAGCTGAATGCGTCTCGCATTCAGGATGGGGACACGATCACTTTGCGTTTCGCCGAACTGCTTACCCCCGACAGTATGCTTTACACCGCCAATCTGCGCAGCGCGGAAGCCACCGACCGATATATCGTTCATCGCAATTCCTCCCCTTTAGGGGAGGTGTCACGAAGTGACGGAGGAGTTTGTGACGGAGGGGTTCAATGGCACCCGATGTTCACTTACCACGGGTTCCGCTACGTGGAGATTTCCGGCTTGCGCGAGGAACCGAAACTCGAAGAATTCCAAGGTCTTGTGTTCTACGATGAGATGGTCACCACGGGCAGCTTCGAGTGTTCCAACGAGATTATGAACGCCGTCTATCGCAATGCCTACTGGGGTATTCGGGGCAACTACCGCTCGATGCCCACCGACTGTCCGCAGCGCGACGAGCGCATGGGCTGGACCGGCGACCGCACCACGGGTAACTATGGCGAGTCGTACATTTTTGACAATTACCGGCTTTACAGCAAGTGGCTCTACGATATTGAAGATACGGAGGAACCCACTGGCTCGCTTTCGGATGTCTGCCCGAACTATTGGCGCCGCATCACCGACAATATGACTTGGCCGGGCGCGTTCATCACCGTGGCCGACATGCTTTACACCCGCTACGGCGACCTTGAAGCTATCCGCGAGCACTATCCCGCGATGAAGCGGTGGATGGCGCACATGCGAGACAAATACGGCGAGGACGGCATCATCACCCGCGACTGCTACGGCGACTGGTGCGTGCCGCCGGAGAGTCCGGAACTGATTCATACCAAGGACCCCTCGCGCATCACCGAGGCGGGTGCCATCTCCACCCCGTTCTACTGCCATCTTGCTACTCTGATGGCCAAATTCGCTCGCCTGTTAGACCTGCCGGATGACGAGGAACGTTTTCTGTACGAGGCCAACGTCTCCGCCGCCGCCTACAATGAGATGTACCTCGACAAGGGCAACGGCCGCTACGAAAACGGCAGTGTTACCGCCAATATCCTGCCGTTGGCGTTCGGGATGGTGCCGGAACAGTTGGAGGATCTTGTTTTTGACAATATCGTGGCGAAGACCGAGAACGAGTTCGGCGGGCACGTTTCCACGGGTGTGGTGGGCATCCAGCAGCTCATGCGCACGCTCACGGACCATGGACGCGGCGACCTCGCGCTGAAAATCGCCACCAACGACACTTACCCGAGTTGGGGCTACATGGTTCGCAATGGGGCCACCACCATTTGGGAACTTTGGAACGGCAATACCGCCGACCCGGCGATGAATTCCGGTAACCACGTCATGCTCCTTGGCGACCTGATTCTCTGGGAGTATGAGTATCTCGGCGGCATCCGAGCCCTCAAACCTGGATACAGCCGAATCCAGCTGAAACCGACCATCATTCCCGGTTTGGATTACGTGAAATGCAGTTACGAGTCCGTTTCGGGGCGCATTGAGAGCTCTTGGAGTGTATATAAAGGCCACTATGAGTGGAATGTTACTATCCCCGCGAACACTACGGCGGAAGTTTGGATTCCGACGAGCTCCGGCTACCTCAAACAGACTGTTGGCAGCGGATTCCATAGTTTCGCGTTCTGGTTGCAATAGTGCTTCATTTCCCTATTCGCTTATCTGCCTAAAAAATCACCAAACATATCCAAAAAAATACTACTTTTGCGGTTTGTTATTTTTAGGAATATAGGAATCAATAAAATCAACAATCAATGGATAAACTGTTACACATTTCTGGGTCACCCCACGTGCACAGCGGCGAGTCTGTGAAGAAAATCATGTGGTCGGTGGTCCTTTCGTTGATGCCGGCGTTGCTGGTGTCGATTTACTATTTCGGGCTGCCCGTCATCATCCTGACGCTCGTGTCGGTGGGCTGCTGTGTGCTCTTCGAGTACCTCATCCAGCGCTTCATGCTGCATCAGAAGCCGACTATTGACGATGGTTCGGCGGTGGTCACGGGTCTGCTCCTGGCCTTCAACGTGCCCTCAAACCTGCCGGTTTGGATTATGGTGGTGGGCGCTTTGGTCGCCATCGGCATTGCGAAGATGCCCTTCGGCGGTCTGGGCCACAATCCGTTTAACCCCGCTTTGGTGGCGCGTGTCACGTTGCTCATCGCCTTCCCGGTGCAGATGACCACGTGGCCGGTGCCGACTCCGATTTGGGGCTTCGCCGACGCCGTCACTGGTCCGACTACCCTCGGTCTTATCAAGGAGGGCGGTGACCCGACGCAGATTCCGACCTACGCCAACATGCTGCTCGGTCAGATGGGCGGCAGTTTCGGCGAGGTTTCCGCCATCGCGCTGCTCATCGGCGCAGGTTTCCTGCTCTGGAAGCGCATTATCACATGGCACATTCCGGTCGCCTTCATGGCCACCGCGTTCGTTGTGGCGGCCATCTTCCACATGGTGAACCCGGAGATTTATGTCAACCCGTTCATTCACCTGCTCGCGGGCGGTCTTATCCTCGGTGCCTGCTTCATGGCCACCGATATGGTGACTTCCCCGACTTCCCCGTGGGGTATGATCGTGTTCGGCTGCGGCTGCGGTCTGCTCACCATCATTATCCGCCTCTTCGGTGCATACCCCGAGGGTGTCTCCTTCTCCATCCTGCTGATGAATGCCGTCGTGCCCTTGATCAACAAAGGCTTCAAACCCAAACAGTTCGCCGACCGTTAACCCTTAAAATTTCCGATTATGACAGCAAAGAAAGAAGCATCTATATGGCGGTTGGTGATTGTGCTGACGAGCATTGCACTGATCGCGGGTCTGGCCCTTACTGGGGTCTATGCCCTCACGAAAGATCCTATTGAGAAGGGTCAGCAGGAGAAGAAAGATAAAGCCCTGCAGGCCGTTTTACCTGAATACCAAGGCACTGTGGTTGACACCGTGATTGTGGACGCCGACAATGAGGAGATTCCCGTTCACTTGGCCATCGGCGAGAACGGCGAGCTCTGCGGCGCGGGTATTGAAACGTATACCAAGAAAGCCTTTTCCGGCCGCTTCGACCTTATGGTCGGTTTCGATGCGGAGGGCACCATCGTGAATACCGAGGTGCTCAAAGCCAATGAAACTCCCGGTTTGGGCGACAATATCAATAAAAACAAGAGCGACTTCGCCCTGCAGTTCAATCACCAGAATCCGGCTGATTTCCAGTTGGTAGTGAAAAAAGACGGCGGCGATGTTGATGCCATTACGGCGGCTACCATCTCGTCGCGGGCTTACTGCGATGCGGTGCAGCGCGCTTATGACATTTTTATGAAAATAAAGGAGGATTATCATGAGTAACAATTGTAATAACAGCAAGTTAAGTATATTGACCAAGGGTTTCTTCAAAGAGAACCCGACCTTGATTCTGGTGTTAGGCTGCTGTCCGACGCTGGCCGTCACTACCTCGGTGACCAATGCTTTGGGTATGGGCGCGGCCACGACGTTCGTGCTGCTGATGTCCAACATCATCATCTCGGCGCTTAAGAACGTCATCCCCGACAAGGTGCGTATTCCGAGCTACATCGTCATCATCGCCACGTTCGTGAGTATGATCGATCTGCTCATCCAGGGCTTCCTGCCGTCCTTGTCTGCCAGCTTGGGCGTGTTCATCCCGTTGATTGTGGTGAACTGTATCGTGCTCGGTCGCGCGGAGGCCTTCGCCAACAAAAACACCGTCTTCGATTCAATGCTTGACGGTCTTGGCATGGGCATCGGCTTCACCATCGCGTTGACGCTCATTGGTGGTATCCGCGAGATTTTGGGCTCCGGCTCGTTCCTCGGCTACCAATTCATCCCGTCGGAGTACAATATGCTGATTTTCGTGCTCGCCCCCGGTGCCTTCATCGTCTTCGGTTTCGTGATGGCCGCTGTGCGCTATTTCGTGAACAAAAGCGAGGAGAAGAAAAAACACAAATAATGGTTATAGGTTATTGGTTATAGGTTATTGAACAAGGTTGTCGTATTTGCAAACCAATTACCGTTTACCGTTCACCAATCACCAATCACCAATCACAAATCACAAAATAAACAGAACAATGGAATATATCTTAATGATAATCGGAGCTGTCCTGGTTAACAACATCATCCTGGTGCAGTTCCTCGGTATATGCCCGTTTTTGGGCGTATCCAGCAAGGTGAACACCGCTCTCGGCATGGGTGCGGCCGTCACCTTCGTCATGGCGTTGGCCACCTTGGTGACCTCGCTGCTCCAGAAGTACGTCCTTGTGCCGCTGGAAATCACCTATTTGCAGACCATCGTCTTCATCTTGGTCATCGCCAGTTTGGTGCAGATGGTGGAGATTATGCTCAAGAAGGTGAGTCCGTCTCTTTACCGTGCTTTGGGCGTTTTCCTTCCGCTGATCACGACCAACTGTGCTGTCCTCGGTGTCGCCATCAACGTCACCCAGCAGACCATTATCCCCGGTCACGGTTTCTCGGTGATTGACAACACGCTGTATGCCGTTGCCATCGCCATCGGTTTCACCCTTGCCATCACGATTTTCGCCGGTTTGCGTGAGCAACTGGAACTGGTGGAGATTCCCAAGGGTATGAAGGGTGTGCCGATTGCGCTCATCACCGCCGGCATTCTCGCCATGGCGTTCATGGGGTTCCAGAATTTAGTGTAAAAGGTTATTGGTTATTGGTTATTGGTTATTGAGGTAGGGGCGCAGTGCAATGCGTCTCTACGATAAACCCGAATATAACAATGGAAGAGACAAATCCCTCTGTAGAGACGTGCCATGACGCGTCTCTACAATCTGATACCGCATCCCAACAATCCTCCCAAAAGGTTCGCAAAAAGCGTTCCTTGTGGAAATCGTGGAAACGGCTGAAAGGCCGTAGCAAGGCGTATATAATTGTTCTACACCTTTTTGCGTTTGTTGGCGCGGGTATTCTCGGCGCCTGGGCGTTTTATGAGCTGGGGTTTACCAACAACAAGGGCAGTGAGGACAAGAACAACCGTTACCTCTCTGGCAGTCAGCAATATGCGGCCACAAAAGACAGCGTCAACAGTCAGGAGAAGACGTTGAAGGGGTATCGCGACTTGTCTGTTCTGCGGCAGTTTTATCCCAAGAATGCCGACCTGATATTCAACGCCGCGCAGTTCAGCGACCGTCCCACGGCGGTGCAGGAGATGATTTACGCCGCCAATATGTACATGCAGGACGATGAGCATGCCACCGCCTACCGCAAGATGTCTGACGATGTAGATAATATCCTTAAATCCAATAGGATGCAGCCCTTTGAGGGCAATGTCATCCCGTGGATGAATGACTCTGCATGGCCTGCGTTGAAGGCTGCCGTCATCAAGGATACGGCTGTGATTTACGAGGCTGCGCGTCTCACGGGCGTGGAACCGCGTCTCATCGTAGGTTGTCTTATTGGGGAACAAGTGCGCCTTTTCAACAGCAAGCGCGAGATGTACAAGCAGTATCTCGGTCCGATGAAGGTGCTCTCCGTGCAGTCGCAGTTCTCGCTCGGTGTCAACGGCATTAAGGATTTCACCGCCATGCAGGTGGAGAGAAACCTCACCAACGATACCTCTATTTTCTACATGGGCAAGCAATACGAACATATCTTGGACTTCCAGACTGCCGACCACCAGAGCGAACGATTCAACCGACTGACAAACTACCATAACCACCTGTATTCCTATATCTACACTGGCTGTATTTTGCACCAGACCATGTTGCAGTGGAAGCGTTCCGGCTACGATATTGTGAACCGTCCCGACATTCTCTTCACCCTTTTCAATTTGGGATTCCAAGCCTCCAAGCCGGGTCCGGATCCGAAGTGCGGCGGTTCGCACATTACCGTCCATGATGAGGTGTACACGTTCGGGGTGATTTGCAACGACTTCTATTTCTCCGGCGAGTTGGCCGAACAGTTCCCCATGAAGGCGAAACGCTTTGCCGATGAGTAAGATAGAGCTCTTGCTTCCTGCCAAAGATTTAAACGGCGGCAAGACAGCCGTCAACCACGGTGCGGATGCCGTTTATACGGGTGCACCCGCTTTCGGGGCGCGGCAGGCGGCCGGCAACTCCCTGCAAGACATTGAAGAATTGGTGCGGTACGCCCATCTCTACGGTTCCAAAGTCCACGTTACAGTCAATACCTTGCTGTATGACAACGAGTTGGAGACGGCTCGGAAGCTAATTTGGGAGCTCTACAACATTGGCGTGGATGCTGTTTTAGTACAAGATTTGGGTCTGCTGAAACTGGACCTGCCGCCCATCGCCCTGCATGCGAGCACACAATGCCACAACCGCAATTTGGAGCGTATCCAATTTTTGGAAAAACTTGGCTTCACGCGGGCAGTGCTTGCACGTGAAACCGATTTGACGACTGTTCAACAGATTCATAGTCAGACGAATATTGAGTTGGAGGCTTTCGTGCATGGCGCGTTGTGCGTCTGTTACAGCGGCCAGTGCTACATCAGCCGGATGATGACGGGAAGAAGTGGCAATAGGGGAGAATGCGCCCAAATCTGCCGTACACGTTTCGACCTGCAGGATGCCAACGGTAAAACGCTGATACACAACAAACATCTGCTCTCGTTGAAGGATATGTGCCGCGCCGACTATCTGGAAGAGATGCTGGCGGCGGGCATTGTCTCCTTCAAGGTTGAAGGACGGCTCAAGAATGAAAGCTATGTCAAGAACGTGACCTCCTTCTATCGGCAGCGGTTGGATGCCATCTTAGGCGGAAATCCTGAATACCAGCGCGTTGGCAGCGGTATCACCCGCTTCTTTTTCACCCCCGACCTGCGCAAGACCTTTAATCGCGAGTATACCCCGTATTTTATTGACGGTCAGCGCGAAACGATGGCCTCTTTCGACACACCGAAAGCGATTGGGGAGCCTATCGGTACCCTGAAACAAATTAACGGCAAATATTACGTTGATCCCCAATATTTAAAAACCATTTCCTTAAGCAGCCCCGATAGGGGCAAGGAGCTTGGTAGCGCAATTTCCAACGGCGATGGCTTGTGTTTCATCAATGAAAATGGTGAATTAGAGGGCTTTTTGGTCAATGGCGTGGAAGGCAACCGCATCATCCCGCAGAAGCCGTTGTCTGCATTCTCAAGTGTCAAATTATACCGCAATATCGACAAGAATTTTGAGAAAATATTATCGGGAAAAACCGCCGAAAGGAAAGTTTCCGTGGATATTCTTTTTGAAGAATTAACTGATGGTGTGCGAATAACATTCACGGATGAGGACGGATGTGAGATTTCGGTAATGGAAAATATCGAGCTGACTGCCGCCCAGCAGCCGGAGAAGATGGCAGAGACCTTGCGCACCGCATTGTCGAAATTGGGCGGCACGCCATTTGAGGCAAGAACCATCACGATTCCGAAATGCACGGCCTTCTTGCGGGCAGGATTCATCAACGAGTTGAAGAACAGAGTAGTGGAGTTGTTGACGGCCGAACGCATACGGCACTTCCGCCCGCAGGACGTGACGCGCTCCTACATGCCCGAGCCGCTCTTCCAAAAGGCTGACTATCTGCGGAATATCACCAACGAGATGCACAAGGCCGTCTATGCCGACTTCGGCGCTACGGAGTTTGAATACGGGTTGGATAAGACGGAGGATTATTCAGGCAAGGCTGTGATGACCTGCAAGTATTGTCTGCGCCATGAGTTGGGCTGGTGCCGCAAAGGCCCCGATGCCGCGAAAGCCCCCAAAGACCCGCTGTTTCTCGTATCGGGCAAGCGCCGCTTCCGTTTGGAGTTCGACTGCGGCCAATGTGTAATGAAGGTGATGGGATGAGGTTTTTGGTTGCTTGAAGACTTGAGACCTAAGACTTGAGACCTAAGACTTGAGACTTAAGACTTGAGACTTGAAACTTGAAACCTGAAACCTGAAACCTGAAACCAGAATAAGTTTTCCCGTTAATCGTCGTCCTCCTCCTCCATCCTGCATATCTTTCTTGTTTCCTTCCTCGCCTCTTTCCAGCGCGGGAAATACTTGTCCATCAGTTTGTGGAAGCGGTTGTTGTGGCTGGGTTCGAGGAGGTGGCAGAGTTCGTGCACGACGATGTGCTCCACGCACCATTCCGGTAGCAGCAGTACGTAGGCGGAGAAGCAGATGGTGCGGTCCTTCACGTTGCATACGCCCCAGCGTGAAATCATCGGTTTGTAGTAGATATAGCGGGGTTTTACGCCCATGATTTCCGAATGTCGCTCCACCAAGGGCTCCACCAGCTTCTTTAGTCGCTGCAGTGCCTCGTTGGCTTCCGCTCGCGTCGTCAGGGGCAGCCGGTTGTAGAATTCGGCCCGCTGTTTCTGCCGCTCGTACGTCTTCTTGCGGGCCTCGGCAATCCAGTCGCGGTGCTGCTCGATGAAGGCTTCCACGTCCTTTTTCGGCACCCCGATGGGCACTGACACGTGCACATCGCCGTTCTTCACGATGCGCATTGACATCCGGCTGGTTTTGCGGTATGTGATTTCGATGGTCATTTTCGTTGTTTTATCTCCGCGTTTTTTATCTTCGCGTATCGCGCGTATCTGCACGTATAATTCTGCGTAAATCTGTGAGTTTTGCGGGAAATGATTCTTTTTAGTCGTTGTATCCTTCCGGCTCTTCCGCAGCCATCGGCAACGGCTCCTCCTCAATATGAATGTACGATTTCGATCGATGGTTGAAGGTGGCGAGGTAGTAGTCATGCAGTTGGATTTCCACTTGTAACATCGTCTTTTCCAGCTTTTTGGATTTTAGTTGGCACTCCCAAAGCACAATCACCTGCCACCCATTTTCAGAAAGAATCTCATAGTTTTTCTGATCCCTCTCCTGATTTCGCCGTATTTTAGCCACCCAGAAATCCCGATTCGTCTTCGGTATCTTACAGCATTTCGAATCCTCAACTGTACATTGTTCATTGTACATTGTACATTGAACGTCGTGGCCGTGCCAAAAACATCCGTTCACGAAAATCGCCGTCCTATACTTCCGCATCACGATGTCGGGTTTTCCCGGCACGCCCTTCACGCAAAGCCGGTAGCGGTATCCGTGTTGCCACAGCCACTGCCGCACGCGCTTCTCGGGCGTGGTGTCCTTACTGCGTATCCGCGACATGCAGTAGTGGCGTTGCTGGGGAGTCATCGTGTCGGTCATGATGGAGACTATTGATGGTTCGCAAACATATAGTCCACCACAAATTGCGCATTGTTTTGCAATAGTTCGCGTCCGTGTTCATAGCCTTTGTTACTGTTTATTGCGGCATCGGGAAGATAACCCAAAGACATTAGTTCGCACACGGCAGAATAGTCAATAGCTTTGTCTGAAAGCATCAGTTCGTGAGCGTGCAGTTTTGCATATCCGTGATCGTAATAGGGGTTGTTTGGAGCTTTTATAGCAGGAATAGCATAGCTTATAATAAGGTAGCCTTCGTCTGGTGAGCTCATTATGGCCACCAAACCGTCTTTAGCGTTTTCGTCAATTATTGTCTTCAACTGTTCTTTGAAATCTTTCGGTAGAACGATTGTACCATTTTGGCTATAGAAGTTCACTAAATCTCTTTTTCCTTTCAAAAAAACAATGGGCTCGCCATGGCTGGCTTTGAAGAATAATTCTATGTTTTCCTTTGCGAGAGAGTTGAGATAGCTCTCTTTCTTTTGCTTTTCAAGCATTTTTTTCATTTGAGTTTCGCTAGGATCCGTTACCATAGTGCCGCATTGGTAATACTTATCATTGAACCGGATAAGTCCACAACTTACATTCATTCCTTTGCGGCAAGCGTATTTTCTGAGCCAATTTTCATTAAAAGAGTCATCTTCAACCATGAAAATGTTTCCATCCTCTTTGTCAATCAGTTGTAACGTTGTTCCTGTTAGATCGCCAAGAGTGTATACACGGTTTTTCAATCGTTGAGTATCTAAAGTAAAGTTTTTACCGGTGGCAGCGGCGAGCCATTCGCCAGCGGTCAATGATAATAGATTGTGACGGTCGGTAAAGGCATGAATAATCATGGTTGCATAGCTGAAAATGTTGAACTGATCTTCGTTCTCTATTTTTTCATTTTCTTCCAACGCGTAAAGGGAGTTTAAAAGCAGCATTTCACTATGGAATGAGAAATACCCTCTGTGAGCAATATATTCGATGACTTTGCGAGTCTTCCAATAATCGATTCCGATGGCAGGATCTGCAAAATAGGTCTTTAATTCCTCAGTTACTGGAGCATATTCATATTCTTGGTAAAAGATGTCATAGATTTTGTATGAGACTATTTCGATACCAGGGTTTTCAGGGTTGATAAACCGGCCTTCGTTCAGCGTTTGGATGAAATCCCAAAGAAGCAGTTGAATGTCTTGCGGGTTGGGTTCGCCGGGATAATATTCCGAGGTATCATAAAACGGCAGTGTTTTTCCGTAGCGTTGCCGACAGGTCGCATTGACAACGCTCCAAAAGCCAAACTCTGAGCAGAGGTCCTCGAACCATCCGGTCAGACGTATGGCCATAGTCCGGATGGCATTTTTTTCGGGTAACACGTTCTCAATGCCGGACTTGTCGAGCACTTCTAGCACCTTGTTAGCCAGCCCAGCATAGTAAAAATCGGTTTTCGAAGCCATCGCTTCGGGATGGATTTCTTTCCATTCGATGGGGAAGATTTTTTTCATCATTATCTTGTTGGTTTCTAATTACAAGGACAGCAAACACACAAAAAGGTGTATTTTCATGCGGTCAAGGGTTAATAAACTTCGATGGTGTAAACGAAGTCGAAGGTGTCACCAGGGGCGAGATGGTGGATGTATTTCCGTTTGGAGATGTCGTCAGTGAAGTCTTTGGAATCGCAAATGCCGCACCAAGGTTCAAGACAGACGAACGGACATCCCTTCTTATGGGGTGCCCAGATACCGTAAGCATCGGCTTGCGGACAGTTGACATTCAAGACGGGGTTGCAGTGTCTGTCCCACAGTTCGACCTTTGTCACCTGTCCCTCTTCGATGATCAAGGCATCATGAAGAAAAGTATCCGGCATGAGAGGGGTCTCACGAAGCAGCATAACCTTCGAGTTTCGTGGAACGCGGCATCCATCGTCAATATCGGAGATGAGCGTGGGGGAGACAAGTTCACCCTTCTTATTATAGAGGCGGATATATCCGTTCACCATGCTTTCGAGGTCGTAATCCGGCAGCAGGAATCCCGGGTGACCGCCAATTTGGAAGTAAGCCTCTTTATTATCAAGGTTTTCCACGGTCCAGACCGTTTTCACGGTACTGCCTTCCAATTGGTAGCGAACCTCCAATCCTAACTTATAGGGGTAAGCCTGCGAATGTTCGTTTTCCAGCATCCGCAGGTGCAGTTCGTGATCGTTGGCCGGAGCGATTACCTCAAACTTGCTATCGCGTGCATAGCCGTGTTGATACAAGGGGTAGACCACGCCATTCACATGAATCTCGTTGTTATGGGGCTTGCCTACCGAGGGAAAAAGTATAGGTGCTTGGCGGTTCCAAAACTGCGCATCGCCCGTCCACAGGTACTCGCGTCGGTCTTTGGTGAGGCTTGTCATTTCAGCCCCGTGTTCCGCCACCTCAATGGTGATGATGTTGTTGGTAAGTTTCATAATCGATATGGATTTGGTTGATTTTATTATTTAAGGGTTTCCAAAGTTCGACAGAGTTGGTCGGGAAAAGACGTAGGTTTAAGGAAACCGATAAGTCCGTGATTTTATCTCCGCGTATCTGCACGTATAATTCTGCGTTAATCAGCGAATTCTACGGGAGAATATTTTACTCATTGTTAACCATTATCCACTCGCGGAAGAAGGGGTCTTCCATCTCATAACGGTCCGTGTAAATCACGTAGCCATCTTTTTGCAAACGTTTCAAAGCACTATAGATTGTGCTGGTGCGGTGGTCGTTTGATTGTAACGGTTTGCCTGATGAAAGTCGCTGCAAAATCCACTTATTGGTGCGGTTGAAGTTCATCCACAAGCGTTCGTAGTCCAAGCCGTGGGTCGTCACGATATGACTGATAGCCGTTTTGAAAGGATCTTCAACATCGGGCTGTAAAACGCCCACTTGCCATATATTGGCTGCCAGTTGTTGCGAGTAATAAGGATGACAGGAGGTGTAATCCAAGATACAATCTGATAGTTCGTTGTAACTGTTTGGGTAACAGCTGGCCAAGCGTTCCGACAGATAACGATGGAAGTCCTTGCGAGGCAGTTTCCCAAGCCGCATCATCTCACCGAAGTGGTAAAAAGGCGACTTTTTGTTCTCGAAAATTTCCGTCATCATACTTTCCTGGCTTCCCAACAAAATGTAGTTGATGTGTTTTTGCTCCTGCATAATGGAACGCAACTGTCGGTCGAATTTTGGGGCGAGGTCGCAAATATCCTGAAATTCATCCATCACCACAATCATCCGGTCTTTTTCAGAGTGGGCTTTCTCAATCAAAGTGAGCACATCTTCGAGTAACATAGTGCCATCTACGCCAGGCTGGAACGACACATCCATGGAGCCCGTCATCGGGTTGGTGGTGACGGTGGGAACGACACGAAAATGGGTGATCAGATGTCGAATACGTTCCATCGGATGCACTTTGAAAAATTCTCGCAGCAGTTTTGAAGAAAGGTCGGAGACTGATGTGACCTGCTGGAGGTTCACCGTGATGTGCTTGCGTTTGCTCTGTTTCAAAGCCTTCGCCACCACGCTGCTTTTGCCGAAACGACGAGGACTGATGAGGATCAGGTGGTTTGGACTCTTTACAAACTGGGTGATATAAGCTACCTCATTCACTCTGTCGGTGAAGTATTCTTCTTCCACGATGGTGCCGAATTTGAAAGGGTTTTCCATATTACGTATTTTTTCGTTACGAACTTTTTCGTAATAATCACGCTGCAAAAATACGAATAATATTGAAACCAGCAAACAATAATTTCTTCTGAGAGGAAGATGTTGTTTTTATCTCCGCGTATCACGCGTATCTGCACGTATGATTATCTGCGTAAGTCTGCGAGTTCTGCGGGATTACTACTTCCGCTTCTCATGCCACTCCCGAAGCTTTTGCATCTCCTCCTCCGTGAACGTGCTGTTGCCGTAGCGGTCGATGAAACCGCTGAGGCCATTCCAGGAGTCAGGGGAATAGCCCCCTACCATAAACCAACCGTTCACTTTTGGTGAAGTGATATAAGCGTATGGTCCTGAGATGATTAACTGGCCTTGCTCGTCAATCAAGGTGGTTTGGCCGTCACCTGTATTCACATTTCCATATCCATCTCCTCCAAATATCGGCGTTTCATATTGGCACGGCACAATCAGTTCAAAGTCTCGGTTGACGAAACCCCACTTGCCGTTGCGTTTCACAGGAATCATGGAGATGTAGGGCAATAATTCCTCCTCATACTCCATTCTTTCAAATGCATCCACCTTCTTGCCCTGCCGGTCGTAGATTTCGCATGTCGCGTTCCAATCCTGATCGCGTTTCAGTATCGCAATGCGTTCGCCGGATTCACTTAGGATAAATTCGTGAAAGGAAGAAACCAGAACTTTCCCATTTCTGTTGAGCAGCACCTGAGTGTTCATATCGTCATCATTTTTCCCTGGAATTAGGAGTTCAATGATATCCGATTTTGGGAAAAACCACAGGTACGATGCTTCGTATAAGAAGGGGACTACCACATTGTTCGTCGAATCCACCACGCCCCACTTTCCTGCCTGACGTACAGCGAAATAGCCCATATCCGAGCCCCAAATCATTTCGTACTTGCAGGGGACGATTTCCTGTCCTGTGACAGAAAGCACACCGTATAAGTCTTGCCTTTCTGCTTCAAGATAATGATCGTTGTAAGAGTACAGGAGATTATAGACAAAAGGAATCACGGTGTCGCCGTGATGGTTGACTGCACCGACAACCTTTTCATTCCTTTTTTCAATGATAAAAAGGTCCGGACCGGCTATTCTCACACGGTCATACTGGCAGGGCAGTATTTCGCGACCAGTAGAATCCACTACCCCCTCTTTTCCGTTCATATCTGTTAATACGATCATCCCGTACTCAAAAAAGTCATCAACCTCTTCCATATCGTACCATACCCTGCCGTCATATTTCGGGGGTATCACCCATTCCAGTTTCCGGTTCATGAAGCCTAAAAGGCTATCTTTCATCACGAAGATCAGGTCGGAATGCTCTTGGAAACCGATGTCGCTGTACTCGCAGGGTAAAATCTGTCTCCCATAATCGTCAATAATGCCAAAACGGTTTGGCCATGCTTTCTTTGCATTGTTGTCCGAGAGTTTGCTCACGATTATCCAGCCGTGGCGGTCGAGGTAGTCGAAGTAATCGTATTTCCGGAGGGAATCTCCGAGTTGCTGCAGCCGTGCCTTGCTCTCTTCGGGCGGAAGGGGTGCAGTAGGTTTTGTCTGCGCCCACGCCAGCAGTGGGAGCAACAAAATTGCGATGATGAGGGTGCGGTTCATGATGGGTGATCTATGATGATTATCTCCGCGTATGACGTTTTTATCTTCGCGTATTTCGCGTATTTGCACGTATAATTCTGCGTTAATCTGCGAGTTTTGCGGGAGGATAGCTTATTTCGGCATCAACTCCTCCAGATAGGACTTCAGTGTCCCTTTTTCGCGCATTTTGAGGAACTTCTCCGCGCCTTTGTCTCTTCCAAGCTCTTTCTTGTATTTCACGTAGTAATTGAGGGCGGTGGTCACCCCGGCGAGGCAGCCTTCCAACTGGTCATCGCTTTTGTACTGAATGGCATACTGTGCCCAGCCCCCGAGTAACAGAATCAGCAGGTTCCTGTTCTCGAATTCCGCAGCGGCTGCATTAAGCTCAATGCGCACATCGGGAGTGCCGAACAGCCACCAGACCGCAAATTCCGACACTTCTTTCCGCCGAGGGTCGTTAGGGGAATGTGTCTTTAGCCATTCGATGCAGTCCATGGCGGGAAGTGTGTAGTTGGCATACTCGGACTTTTCGATTTCTCCCGGGATTTCCGGAACGGTGAATGTTATGTTCTGCGCACTCACGCCTTGCGCGAGGAGCAGGCTGAAAATGATAACGGCAATTTTTTTCATATCAAGAATTTTTGTTTTTTATACTATTATGATGCAAAAAAGTCACAAGGTTGCAGTTGGGTTGTTTTTTTATCTCTGCGTATCACGTTTTTATCTCCGCGTATCACATTTTATCTCCGCGTATCGCACGTATCTGCACGTAAATCTTCTGCGTTAGTATGCGAGTTCTGAGGGAGAAATCACTTTTTTCTCACCTTTTTATCTCCGGCTAACTCTGAATAATAGGTAATCTCGCGTTTGTCAACTCCCATTTTCTTCCCTTTGTAATAAGTTTCGCGGCGGATCCAGTTGCCATGGGAGTCGTATGTGTAACGATAGGAAAGAGTATTTGAGATGGTGTCGCGGCGTTCGTCTAATCCATTACAATGAATTTCCACTATGTTGTTATGGTCGTCGTATTTGTATCCCACGTATGTACACCTTTGGGTTGGAATTAAGCCGACCCCGTCCAACAAGATGCCTGTATCTGCCCGCATTTCCACAATTCTGCCGCAGGTATCATACAAAATGGTCGCCTCAGTTTGTTCAGACCTCTGTATATCAACAGAATATTCAATCAGCCAGCCATTCGGGTCAAAAGTATACTCTCCTGGAGTGAGAAGGCGTTCGGGCAATCCGAATAATTCGTAAATAGATGGGGTTTTACCTTCGAATCGGTCTCGTTCTTCACATTTTGCCATACGATTTTCGAAGAACGTCTCCAGATAATCTATCGGATTATCATGCACTAGGATGTAATCCAGACTGTCGCTGCCACACGATTTGTCGCACCAAGTGACGTGCAGTGTTGTAGAATTGTCAGAAAGGGTATAGTAGTGCAGACGCCGCAAATCGCCTTTCGGGGAACAGGTGGGCTTATCCGCCAGAACCGCTGTACAATGGTCGGAACCGTACTGGAAGGCATAGACACTTTGGGGAAGGTTTTTGTAATTTGAGTCAGGGTCCCAGTCGTCCACATAGACCAGTCGGTTGAGAGAATCGTAAAACAGATGCCATTGTTGAGAACGGGAATTTTTGCTCTTGTAAAGATAAACCAAGTTCCCATCAGGATCATATCTCAATAATGTGGTGTCATAACTATGGTTTGGGATATAATCCGTGTAAGCGATGAGTCGGCCGCCCTGGAAAGACGCATTCTTCTCACCATGATAGTAATCCGAATATACTTTTTCATTCTTCTTCTTGAACGGTTTACTCATATCATGGATGAAATAGTCTCCGCGCATAGTGTACTGGGAATGCATCCGTTGCAATTTCCCTGTTGTATCATACTCGTATTCCCATCGTTCATTCGTAACAACATCTTGAATGCGATGCTTTTTTCCAAAGCAACTCCATGGGTAAGTCCTTATAACATTGGGCGTTTCGGACAAATAAACAACGCACGCTACATCTCCGTTCAATAGGAAGTCTTCCGACAATTTCGGTACAGGCACGAACGCATCGACACGTACCACAGACGAGAGTGTGGGGACATCGTACTGCGCCCATGCCAGCAGCGGGAACAGGAGGATTGCGATGATGAGGGTGCGGTTCATGATGGTTGATTTAAGGTGATTATTTCTGCGTATCACACGTATCTGCACGTATATTTCTGCGTAAATTTGCAAGTTCTGCGGGAATTAGATTATTTGTCCACATCCGTTTCTTTGTCGCCTCGGAACGTGACAGGCACCTGCATGAAGCATCTGACGGGCAATCCCTGATTTGTGGCGGGCTTCCATTTAGGCATCTGTTGGAGGACGCGGACCACCTCTTCGTCGCAGGAATGGAAGAGCGGCACTTTGATGGTGACCTGCCCGATTTGTCCGTCTTTCTCCACCGCAAACTCGGCAAGCACAGTGCCGAAGATACCGTTGTCGCGGGCATCCTGGGGACACTGTATCATTTTCGCGAGATAGGCGTTCAGGGAATCCGGACCGCCGGGAAATTCGGGCCAAGTCTCTGGCAAGGGGGCCAAATTCTCTTCATTCTCAAACAAATCCTCATACCATTCTTTTATTTGAATAAGTTCTCCTTCTGTAAAAGTACTGTTTCCGTAACGGTCAATGAAACCTATCAAGCCTTCCCAGTACGCAGGAGGTTCGGGATAGGACTCGACCTGAAACCAGCCGTTCACGGAAGGACAAATCCACTGGTAAGGGCCTTTCACTAGAGGTTCGCCCTGTTCGTCAAAAAGCACCAACGGAAGGTCGGTGTTTGTGGAGGTGGCGTAGCCATAGCCGCCACCACCACTTGCAGGACTGTCATACAGGCACGGTACAACCAGTTGGAAGTCGCGGTTGACGAACCCCCATTTGCCATTGCGGTTTATGGGGATCATGGTTTCGTCATTCACCCATTTGGAACCAGCAAATTCGATGTTGTTGTAAGCGTCCACCATTTTGCCATTGCGGTCATATATTTTGCAAAACAAGTGGTCTTGTGTGGACGTGTTTTCACCCCAAACTGCAATTTGTTTACCAGAGATACCCGGAATACTGTATTCGTATGAGGAAACCAACACTTTGCCGTTTTTGTCTAGCAATTGTCTTCTACCGTTCTCCTGCAATAACTCAAACATATCTAACTTACTGATAATATGTATGTTTTGCGCTGGCATAAACGAAACTACAAGATTATTCAACGAATCCACCACACCCCATTTGCCGTTTTGTTTCACAGAGAAAAGTCCTTTCTCATAATTCCAAATTTGTTCGTATATAGAAGGAAGGATTTCTTGTCCAGAGGTTGTGATCACTCCATATAAACCTTGTTTTTTCGCTTCAATATACTGGTCTCCAAGAAAATGCAGATGCTCGTAATCGAACGGGATTATAATCTTGCCGTGCCTGTCGAGTGCTCCGTAACGGTTCTCATAATAGGTCAAAAGCAGATCTTGTCCGGCAATTTCCACCCAATTGTATCGGCAGGGCAGTATCTCGCGACCTGTAGAATCCACAACGCCGTACTTCTGAGTTGTGTCAGACGTCACCAACATTCCATACTGGAAATAGTCGTCACACTCCATGGAACGCCAGTCTTCTGCTTCAAATTTTGGCGGTATCACCCATTGCAGTTGCCGGTTGATGAAGCCTGCCGAATGACTGTTCTTCGCCACCATGATCAGGTCGGAATGCTTTTGAAAACGGATGCAATAGTATTCGCACGGCAACACGGTCTGCCCTTTGTCGTCAATGATTCCATAAGCAGACGAATAGGTGCGATGATTGGTTTTTGTCACTTTCTCCACCACCATCCAGCCGTGTCGGTCGAAGTTTTCAAAGCCGTCGTATTTCCTCAAGGAATCTCCGAGTTGCTGCATCCGTGCTTTGCTCTCTTCGGGCGGCAGCGGCGCGGTCGGCTTCATCTGCGCCCACGCGAAGAGTGGGAGCAGGAGGATTGCGATGAGGACATTCTTTTTCATATCAGGAACTCTTATATGATTATGACGCAAAAAAGTCGAAAGGTTGCAGTTGGGTTGATTTTTTTTATCTCTGCGTATCACGTTTTTATCTCTGCGTATCACACGTATCTGCACGTATATTTTCTGCGTTAGTCTGCGAGTTCTGCGGGAGAAACAATTACCTTCTCCTCGCGCTCACAATCTTCCCGATATACACACTGTGGATGCCGGCAGGGAAGTTCTCGTAGCGTTTGCGCGGAATCTCTTCGAAACCTCTCGGGTTGAGCGGGTTGCGGTAGATGACTTCGCACTCGTAGACTTCGCGGGCTTCTAAGTAGTAAGGCGCACCATGCTCAGTATAAGCTACATGCAAGCCCAACGCCGCATCCTTGTCGCCGTCGCGTCCGCTGTGCGTGCCCATATACTCGAGCACGTCCTTGCGGTCCTCGTCGAAGACCATCACCGTGAAATATTGGTAGCGTTCCATGAACTCGTAAGTGTAGCGGGCAGGTGCGACATACACCGTGATGGTGTTCACATTTTCCCGCCAGACGTTGCCCATCGCGCCCCAGCCAATGGTCATGGCGTTGTGACGGCGCACGTCGCCGGAGGCCAGCAGCAACCCGTTGCCCTTGAACCAGGTGAACGGGTTGAGGTTCGGAGACTGGGTGTAGTCAAACTCCACGAAATCAGTTTCCCGGATCGGGCGGGACTCCACCACGGGTTGTTTGCCGCCATATACGTTGTAAGATACGTTTTCGGGTTTCCACTTGTCTTTGGGCTTGTTGTCGCCAGCTGGGTAGCCGATGACGATGGTGTTGAGCGGGACGAGGTGGTTGGGCAGCTTCAGGATAGCGGAGACATCCTTGCAGCGTTCTTGGTTGGGGTAGGTGCCTGTCCAGACGGCGCCTAGTCCCATGGCATTGGCAGCCAGCAGGATGTTCTCGGTGGCGGCGGAGCAGTCCTGCACCCAGAACTCGCGGGCCTCGCCGTCAAGGGCTTTTTTCAGGTCGCCGCAGACTACGATGGCGAGGGGCGCTTTCGCAACCATGCCTGCGTAGGGATTGGCTTTGGCAAGTTCCTTCAGTTGCGCCTTGTCGGTGACTACCACAAAGTGCCACGGTTGCTTGTTCACGGCCGAGGGAGCCGCCATGCCTGCCCGGAGCAGTTGCTCAATCTGTGCCGCCTCCACGGGCTTGTCAAGATAGCTGCGCACAGAGGTTCGGGTCGCGATATTCTCCAACGCAGCGTTCTTGTAACTGTTTGATTTCTGTGCCTCTGCGCTCATACTTGCGGTCAGTGCAGCCATACAGATCAACATGGCCATACGATGTTTTTTTATCTGTTTCATTCCTTTGTTGTTTTTGAAACCGCGAAGATACGAAAAATGTAGAAACGTGTCGTGACGTTTTGGGAAATCGTTCGGCTGCTTGTGTTCGGAATTTGTGTACCTTTGCCGCGCATTTCAAGATTGCCTTTATGATTACCAAAATCGTGCTCACCGGCGGACCGTGTGCCGGCAAAACCACCACCAACGAGCGTATCGAGGAGTTTTTCTCCAAGGTGGGATACGCTGTGTTCACGCTGCCCGAGGCGGCCACGCTGTTCATCAAGGCCGGCGCCGAATTCCTCACCCAGGATCGGAATCTCTATTTTGAGATTCACAAGAACATGATGCGCTTCCTGATGGAGATGGAAGAGGATTTCTATCGGATTGCCGAGGCTACAGGTAAGCCCGCGCTCATCATCAACGACCGCGGCGCGATGGACATATCGGCCTATATGGACCCCGAGGACTGGCAGGAGTTGCTCCGCCAGACCGGCCACACCGAAGAGGAGTTGATGGCCCGCTACAAGGCGGTCTTCCACCTCTGTACCAGCGCGAAAGGTGCCCCGCACAGCTACACGCTCAGCAACAACTCCGCCCGTATGGAGGAGACGCTCGCCGAGGCCATCGCCGTCGATGACAATCTCATCAAGGCTTGGGAGAAGCACCCGAACCTGCATCTCATTAAGTCAGAAGAATACGTTAAGGACAAGATTGACAATGTTCTCCTCGGTATCGCACACGAACTTGGTATCCAAGACTCCGTCCGCGACATGATTCTGTGACGATTTTATTGCGGAAAAGCGCGGAAACTGCGGAAACGTGCGGAAATTCTTGATTGTCTTGCCCGTTAGTGCGTTTTCCTAAAATCGCTTGATATTAGTCCTTCTATCCTCTTTCGTTCCACGTTTTCATTCTCTCGTTTCAAAACCTATACAGGCACTGTACCTTCAGTTCCGTTTTGTGCGGCTTGTCGATGTGAGTGAGGCCGCTGCTGATGTCGGTTTTGTTCAGGTAGTGCGTTCTTGAAATCCGAAACCAGATGCTGAAGTTCCGGATTTTGTAGCGTAGCAGCAGGTAGGCCCGCATCCCTTGATAGTAGTATGAGCCGATGGTGAAGGCGTAGTAGACGTCATTCTCATAGGCATAGAGCCGTTCGTCGTAGCGGTCGGTGTCGAAGTAGGCCACGCGCAGATGCACGCTGAGCTGTGGCTTTTTGAAATTCAATGCCATATCTTGATACATTAAAATACCTTTGTACCAACGTTTTGTCGCATCCGGTCCTTTGTTTAGCACCATACTGATTTCCGTCTTCGTGTTCAGCCAGGGCAGTGGGCTGTTCGTCCATTGTAGTCGCAAACGGTGCCGACTCTGCTCCAGCAAACGGTGCATGTAAGTATCGTCGCTCTCGTTCTTCGGCTTCGTCTTCCATTGATATCGCAGGTACAGTACGCTCTTTCTCGGCAGTCGGCAGGTTAGCGAGACACCGGCATCCATCCCTTGCACGGGAGCGTCGGTTTGGTAGCTTAACCAGCGGAGGTGGTAATAGTCGCAGAAAAGGTCTGCCTCCACACTTCGCGACAGCACGAGGTGCCCGGTGATGTATGCGCCGAACTCCCCGCAGTCGCCGGAGGAAGTGCGGAATCCGCTGCCCATCGGCGACTCGTATCCGTTTGCGTAGTAGCGGATTAAGGCGGCTACCTTGAACACAGGAGTCACAGGAACGAGTGCCCCTTGCAGTGCCGCTAACTTCCCTTTCTCATTGACGGCGGCCTCGCCGAAGAGCAGCGTCTGTCTCACAAGCGTCTGGTACGAAAGGCTGGCGTTCAGTCGGTTGGGATGCAGTAGCGACCGCCATTTCTCACGGGTGGTCGCGCTGTCGCCATACTCGCCGTAGGCAATCGCTTGAGCCGCGATAGTGAACCGCGCACGTCGATATGAGAACGCGCCGCCGAAAGCTGTGCGGTTCTCTTCCGTGACTCTGCCTACGAAGGCACTTCCCGACCAGGTTGTGTTGCCGATGGAGACCGCCCCGCCTCGGAAGAATCGGCTCTCGTTGGTGGTGGCGACCGGACGGATGCCATCGCTGAACCGCCGTGTTCCAGAAACGCCCGCGCCCTTGCCCGACATCATGGAGGATCCGAGCACCAGCCCTTGTCCGAAGTTCAGCCGGAAGTCGCCCAAAACCGCGCACTTCAGCAGTCCGATGTTCCGGACATATAGAGAACCCGAGTAGTGGTCGAAGCCGTTCTTCTGCTCGCCTCGGAAGAACTGCTCGCCGGCATCTTTCTCCCCGGCGATGCGGAATCCGAAGTTCTGCCGGATGCTGAAATCGTAGCGGAACTGCAGGTGCGGCGGCGACCCGTCGTAGTGGTTGGCGCGGGTGGTGTCGTAGCCGTCCTGCCGCTCTAACACTTGCCCGTAACGGAGCCAGAGTACGTTCTTGCTTGCGCGTACCAACTCTCGGAAGGTGGGTCGTTGTTTTGGCGGCGGCGCGATGACCGTTTTGTCAGCCAGCCGTCGCATATCCTCCTGCGTGAACCCGTCAATGGCGGGAATCTCGTAGATGCTGTACAATTGTCCAAAGTTTTCAATGTATAACTGTAGCTGATAGTATTGATAATCTGTCAGTTGTAATATATTGACGGCAGCTTCGTAGCTTAAGTCGTTGAGGTTCGGCCTTGTGCCATTCCGCATCTCTTCCATTCGTTCGAGCAGTTCCTCGGATACGTTCTCCGCAACCTCCAAATCTTCCAGCTGCGTTTCCCAGTCGTCAATGACACTGTCCAAAAACCGCGTGGTATCCTGTTGCGCGACGGTTCGCGAAACGGATGTGCCGAGGAGTAGAATTGCGATCAAAGCGAGTAGTTTGTTTCTTGTTTTCATCATTTTGTTTTTTATTGCGGAAATCATTTTGTTTTTTATTGCGGAAATTTGCGGAAAATGCGGAAATATGCGGAAACTATGGTGTTTCGCGAAAGTAGAATCCTCCTATTTCGGGAGAGACGGAAATTCGGTAGTGCCAGGTGGCCCGAACGCTGAAAAGGAGTCGCCGGTGTCGCCAGCCGACGTACACGCCCAAGTGGCTGTTGGAACATTCGGCGGCGAGGAGCAGTGGTTCAATGGGTTGCGTCAGGAACAGACCGCACACCTCCCATGCGCCGGGCTGGGTCTTGGACAAGGAGAGTGTGGTCAGCAGCTTGCGTACGGGCGCGTACGAGCAGCCGACGGTGAATTTCATCGGGATAACTTCTTGTCCGACAATACCATAGCGGAGCATGAACGGATTGTAGAACGCCGCATCGAGCATCAGCTTTGGTGACAATCGGTAGGCGAAACCGAAGTCTGCACAGAGCGAGTGCCGTGCGGGGTATCCTCGGGCATGCGCCATCAGGTAGAAAACCTGGGCGGTCATAGCGAAGCGGTCACCGAAGTTCCGGCCATATCCGACTGACAGTTTCAGCTCTCCGTAATTTGCGTAGCCATAGTGGTTTACGGATGCGAAGAGCACGTTCTTGCGCAGGGTCAGCTGTCCGGTGATTTCCGCAAACATCATCTCCTTTGTGCAGAAGTCGTTCCGGATGTGTAACCCGATTTGCGAGGGTGTGAAGCAGCTGACAGAGGGTCTTTCAGCAGCGGTTTCAGCGGAGTAGACGCGAAACAACGCGTCCTGTGCCGTTCCCGCAAACGGCAGTACTGTCCACAAACAGTTGAAAACCAATATTTTCAATAATTTTTTCGTTTTCATTATTTCAATACTTTGTTCAAATGCAAAGATATATCATGGAAAAGCGTTTGTCAAGTTAATAATTGTTAATAATTTTGTACTTTTGCCGCCATGAATGATTTGAACCGAAATATCCGTATTGAGGACTACGACTATCCGTTGCCGGAGTCGCGTATCGCGTTTTATCCCGCTGCGCAGCGTGATGATTCCAAACTATTGATATTCAATAAGAAAGAAGGTAAAATTACCGACGCTGTCTTCCATCAGTTGCCAGATTTCCTGAACGAAAATCATTGGCTGGTTTTCAACGACTCCAAGGTGATTCACGCGCGTCTGCAGGTGCACAACGCCACCGGTGCGGCTATCGAAATTTTCTGTTTAGAGCCGTTATCGCCCAGCATCGATCCTGCCGTGGCGTTCACGCTCAGCGGGAGCGTGACCTGGAAGTGCATGGTGGGCAATGCGCGGAAATGGAAACACCCGATCGAAATCGAAGTTCCTTTGCATGAGCGGGTTATACATGTGCGGGCTGAGCGCGGTGAAGCCGTTGAAGGCACGTTTGAGGTGACGTTCACTTGGCCCGATGCGGATGTCTCCTTTGCGGAGTGGGTGGAGGCCTACGGGAAAGTGCCGCTGCCACCGTACATCCGTCGCGATGCGGAGGATAGCGACATGGAGCGTTACCAGACGGTTTACGCCCGTTATGACGGTTCTGTGGCCGCCCCTACCGCCGGACTCCATTTTACAGATGATCTCCTTCATACCTTAAACGTGAAAGGTGTTGAGACAGAATATGTTACCCTTCATGTGGGTGCAGGTACTTTCAAACCGGTCTCGTCCGAAACCATAGGTGGACATTTCATGCATGAGGAGAAAATCCTCATTACGGAAAGTTTTATTCGTAAGTTATTGGATAACAAGGATAAACAATTGGTGGCGGTGGGTACGACGGTTACGCGCACATTGGAGTCGTTGTTTGTTATCGGGGCAAAGTTGCACCTCGGTCTTGACAACCCTCTCGTGGTAGAACAGTGGGAAATCTACGACAATCCCGAAATCCACAAAGTTTCTGTTGAACAGTCTCTTGCGGCCATCCTTTCGTATTTGCAAGCGCATGACACGGACATGTTGCGGGCGGCCACCCGGCTCATTATTCTGCCGACGTATACCCGTCACATTGTCGGTGGGCTGATTACGAATTTCCATCAACCGAAGAGCACGCTTTTGTTGCTGATTTCCAACTTTTTAGGGGAAGATTGGCATCGCATTTACCAACATGCTTTGGACAACGGCTACCGTTTCCTGAGCTACGGCGACGCAAATCTCTATTATTAGGCGTTTTGTAGATTCTGGTTTACGATTGCACCATGTTTTCCCAGCGGCGGAAGGCATCGGACTGGATGTCGTAGAAAACGTTGTAAAAGGTTCTGGCCCAGTAGTTTCGGAGACCTATGCCAGCTGGTTTCTTCAGGAATTTTTCGCAGAGTACAACCTCCTGGGTGTCTGTTTTGGTGATGACAACCCAGATGGCGGCGGTCTTCACGGTTGTGTCAAATGACTCCACGGCGAACATTAGCGCGTAGGGTAGCGTTGCCGGCAACTCAAGCGTGGCGGCATAATTGCGCATTTGTTCGTCAGAATAGACATGTTGCGAACTGATGAATAAAGTGAGGATATCGTTGACTTTCAATGATTTGTTCAGCTTCGTGATAACCGAGAGATCGTATTTCATCATGGGTTTTCGGAAGCTCATACGGATGTCGTACTTTTTCTGATCGTTCAGAATCAGCTTGTTCCATTCCTGAAGATGGTGCTGTAGGGTTTCCTGATTGAAGTCGAACCCCTCACGGGTGAATTTGGCTTTTGCGAAGTTGATGCCAACCCACAGAATCTCCCTGGTTTTCAGGAAATCCGCAAACAATGTCTCATTCATGTACATGGCAGGTCGGTATCTATTATAGGTTCTATATATTTTATATTGTCTGCCATTCGGTTTGTAAACGGCAGAACTCTTTCGGTTCGTTGGCGGAGACAATGGCGGTACGGAACGTGTTGTCGCTGTCGGCTTCCGACCGTATCGTATAGGAGTCTCCTAATTTGGCTTGAGACATGAAGTTGACCGTCACGTTGGTGATGCGGTGCGTCATCCGGAAATCCCGATCCACGGAATCGAAGGCCCACTGGATGTAGTGGGCGTTGTTGACGTGGCGGTTCATGTCGATGTCAGAAGCTTGCACCCATAGTGGGGTTGGATTCGTCTCTTGCGTGTTTATAGCGCTGATTTTCTGGGGCGAGTGTTCTGTTGCGCAGCGTTTTTGCATCGGAAAGTCGGCATCGAAAACGCTCATGCGTTGCGGCCTTCCGGTCGCGATGTCAAGGATGGCCCAAACAGAGCTTGCCGCCACAAGGGTATTGCCGTCGGTGTCCAGCAGTTCGTAGTCGCGGGGCGAAGTGGCGGCCTGGGATTCCCGAACCCAGGTACGGAGTGTTACGATTTCAGTCCATTCCGGCAATCGTCTGATTTCCATGCGCATACGGGTAATCACCCAGAAGTAGCCGCGTTCACGGAGCTGGTGCCAGCCGACATTCAGACAAGATGCGTGGAGGTTGCTGATTTCGGTCAGCAGTCCGAACAGCGAACTCACGGTCATCCGCGCGTCCTCGTCCACAAAGTAGGACGGAACCCTCATCGTCTCTTCAAATATGGGAGGTATGTCTGTCATATAAAAGTCAAAGGTCAAAGTCAACCTACCATTGTCCGTCGAAGGTGGTCCAGAGTTCGTCGCCGAGTTTCCAGGCACGTTCAACGGCCTCGTTCCCACATATATCCGTAAAGTTGGTTAGCACTTGGACAGCCTCGTCGTAGCGGTCTTGGTTGATGAGTTCCAAAGCTTCCTGCTCAATGATGAAATGCTCCCGGATGAAGTCTTTCTGCAGCGGTTCCCAAGCTTTGTCCACCATCACGTGCATGTCGCCCCAGCGTTGGGCGGCGATGGTTCCCACGCGGTTGAAGGCCCACCACGCAGACTCTTTGCTGAAACCGGTGAGACGGCCGTCTGTCTTGTAAGTGCTGGGCAAGTCCGTAACATTCGCATAGATAGGTACATAGATGGAGGAAGCCACATTGTCGAGGGCGAACCAGCAGAGGGCGCCAACCTCGTCGGGAAGCCAGCTGCGGCATTGGATGATGGTGGCGTAGACGGTAAAGTGCACGGCAATGCTGCGTTCGCCGCGTTCGTTCCAGCCGCCGTTGATGCGGTGCAGTTTCAGCTCGTCGAGTTTCATGAACGGGTTGGCCATGGGGGATATAACTGTTTTGCCGTCTTTGTCCGTGACAGTCAGCGTTTTGCGCATGTCGTACGGGGTGCCTTCGTAGTAGTCTTTGAAGATGCTCATCATCTTTTCGAGGGTGACGAGCGTGTCGGGTTTGACGGAGAACGGGTAGTTTTCGGCGTTGGGGTCGAGGTGGAGGGAGGGGGCCACGAGATCGAAGACGCGCCATTCTCTGCGGCGGCAGGCCATCATCGTACGGGTCTGCGGCGCGTAGGCGTAAGCGAAGCGGAAGGTTGACTTGCCGTCCCACCAGCCATTTTCCTTGGCCAATGTATAGACGTTGTCGGAGGCCATGAAGTAGTCCTTGTCCTTGAGGTTGATTTCGCGGATGGTGGAGGCGTTCGCATTGACGGCCACGTGGTCGTCGGGCACGCGCTGGGCGGCCCACACCGCGCCGACCTTGCCCTTGCCGGGACCGAGAATCTCAAGATGCCACACCTCGTCTTTGTCGGCAATGGTCAGGCACTCGCCGGCATCGATCCAACCGTATTTTTTGAGCAGCACGCCAGCGGTCTCGATGGCTTCACGGGCGGTACAGCAACGTTGCAGCAGGAGCATGCAAAGTCGCTGGCAGTCAATAAGTCCGCTGTCAGACTGAAGCTCCTTGCGTCCGCCAAAGGTTGATTCCCCGATGGCTAACTGCGCCTCGTTCACGCAGGGATAGGCGGTGTTCAGAAACTGGTAGGTGTGCTCCACCTGCGGGATCTCGCCTACGGGGATGTTGTCGTAGCGCAGCATCTGTCCGGGCAGTTGTTTTTTCGCCCATTGGCGTTTGTAGAGCGTCTGTTTCGCGTCCCGCTCGTAGTCTTGCTCCGGCGTTACGTAAATATTCGTGCGGGAACGGTGGCTGTCGTCGGTGTGTGAGGTCATCACCGACCCGTCGGCCGAAGCCTTCTTGCCCACTGTGATGGAGGTGCATTCCATGCCGTCCGTTTCAAACTCGGGAATGACCTGCGCGTGCAGGGAAATTCCCATTATCACGACAAAACCTAACCAAAAAGCTCTTTTCATATACCTGTTTGCTTATCTTTTACGAGGTGCAAAAATACGTTTTTTTTGGTTGTGTTCGTCAACCCTGAAAAACCAAAATTTCACAGCATACATTGTAAATCACCCTTGATTTTAAGTACGAAGATTCGGAAATCGGTTTTGCCCATCCTTTTTGGCCCCTGAAACACCCCAGTCCTGTCCATTTTCGTGCACCAAAAATTTAACAGTTAATTGTTAAGAAATGAAGATAAAAAATAATTTAATCTAATAGGCTTAATGTTTCGAAAAATTTATATTTTTGCCGCAGTCGAAGTTTAATATGAATGACGAAAAATTAACAATTAATTCTTAAAAAATCACACTATGAAGAAAAAGCTACAATTTCTGATGTTCTTCCTGGCATTTATCGTCACGATGACTCTTTCGGCCCAGGAAAACAACGTTTTTCGTGTCCAATTCTCGATTGTGGACGCCACTTGCTACAATAATGGCAAGGTGGTTTATGCGCTGGTGGACAGTGCGGGCATGGTGTTGGATTCCCTGCCGCCGGGATTGTCGCAGGTGCGCGCCTACTACAAAATGTCCGAATTGGACTCTGTGCATTATGCGGGATGGTACTATTCTGGCGGAACGGACACACTGACAGTGAATTACGGCAGCTATATCGTGGGAGTGGAGGCCTTGTTTGAGGACAATCCTGGTGATTATGTGCGGGTGGACACGCAGACTGTGCTCACCGTTGCCACCTCCTACCAAAAGCCGACGGCAGCCGTCGTTTCCAATGTGCCGAGATTCAACCGTGAAGAGTCGGGAACGCTGTATACGGTCCCCTGCGCGAACATCGGGCGCGTGCAGCTGCGTATCCTCTACGGGCAGTTTCCGTACACGGTGACGGTCATGAACACCGCTGGCGACACGCTCCGTACCACGGTCTTTGACGGTCGGCAGTATGGCGGCACGAATGAGTCGTACTTTGATTACAAGGACTACTATTCTATTGACAGTCTCTCTGGAGGGTCGTGGACTTTCCACGTTGAGGATGGCTGTGGCTATGGTCTGCCGGATGTCAGCGCGACGGTGGAGACCTGGCCGTTGCCAAACCCTCAGAATCTTTATATTATTGCCTCCACTGGTAATTTTTCGGACAGCAACGTTGTGCAATTGATGATTCCCTTCAGCGAGAATATTTCAGGGCTGATGGAACAAATCCATCAATATGGCCGCTACCGTTTCCGCTATGCCGGTCTCTACGAAGGCGAATGGCATCAAATGCCCTACGACACGACTGTTGTGGGTACATCCATAACCCTGTTTGACACCGTTACCACAGCTGGAAAATATTGTGACATCTGGGGTAGGGACATTACGTTCCAATATGCGCTTGATGGGTGCGGAACCTCGAATTTCAGCAGGACTTTTCAAATCCTGAAACCGAACGAGATTTATTTTTGCAAGGATAGCACGAATGTAACCGATTCCATCCGGATGTCGTCCGAGAACTGTATTCGGGATGTTGCCTGGCATCAGGAGATGTATGCTATAAGGTATCACAAAGATGGGGTTTCCACGCAGTATGAGCCGTATCACCAATCGAGGGATGTGGAAGATGACTTCTACCGCTATCACTATACGTATCCCTTGACTTGGATCTATACGGATTTGTGTAATGGGGCCGTCGTCAAGCGCGACACGGTGGCGATTATTACGGATTATTCGTCTCTGAACGAACTGGAGGCGAGGTCGTTTTATGGTGTCCCGACCGGTTCGGCACTGATCATTCCCATGGAACGAAAACTGCTTGACGGGAAGGGCTGCGAACTGTATGTCACGGTGGACACATTCCATTATATACGCAATGTCACTCGTGAAATGGTATGCTGGCAGCTCGATTTCAAGGATGATGGTGGCAAATGTTGTTCCAAGCCTCGGTGGGTCAAGGTTTTCAGGGTTTCTGATTTCGGGGCCAAACCCGACGGCACGGTCATACGTCTGGTGCGCAGCCCGTTCAACAATCGCTACAATTTTGAGGCGGTCTACCACGCTGCCGACAAAACGTGGACGGTGGTGAAAGACAGTGTTGGAAATACGGCCGCTATCACGGGACAATCCGATGGTCTGGCCCTGTATATCAGCGACTATTGTCTGCCGTCCGGCCCTTACGAATTTGAGGTCACGACCCTTTGCGGCACGTCGTCAGTGACAAAAAATGTGGCGTTCAATGACCATCAGCAGATGCGGCTTTCGGAGGAGATTGAGTGTATCACGTCGCGGGACTGCGGCAATTTGTCCATTCGCTATCCTAAGGGGGCTTACCAATGGGTGATTACCAACACCTCGTCCGAGACTGGCTTGCCGACGGATACTTTGATTCAAGGAGTTGGGATGAAGGCTTCCGTGGTTGCCGCCCCGAATGCCTCGTTGATCGGTCAGGTCAGTATAGCTCCTCCGCATTTTACCTTCTCCATGCCCGGAACCTACGTGTTGCAGTTGTGTCCGAATCTGGCGGTGGATGGTTGTTCGTCGTTCGAGTGCCGTTACGACACGTTTTATTTAGATGCCGCCACGGTGGAGTTTATTGAGGCTTTAGCTGTGGTGTGCGACACCTCTTCCACAGAGGGGAATGTTTGGGTGCGTGCCGGGCACGGAATGCCGCCCTACATCTATACGCTTTATGACCAGCCGGACAAACAGGGTAATGTATTGGCAGTCAATAATTCAGGTGTGTTTCCAAATGTGCCCATGCGAAGTGGTGAGACGCTTTCCTGTCTGGTTCAGGATTCTTGCAATGCCTACTTTCATGTGAATATCCAACCCAATACAATGGCGAATTTGCAGAAGCTATGGTTTGATGGGGGTGTGTCGGAGACTACCGCCTGCGAGGGTTCCACAATTCAGATTCACGCCTTGGCTATCGGGGATATTTGGCAGTACGAGTGGTCGGGCCCGGACGGTTTCACCTCCACGTCGGCGGATCCGTATGTTTACATTCCGCGTGGCGGGGGCGACGGGTGGTATAAGGTGACCATTCGGCAGACGGGTTGTGCGGGTGCGCTTTGCGACAGCATCTACCTGACCACGCTGCCTGCCCCGAGCCTAACCCTCTCGCCCGACACCACGGTCTGTCCGGGTGAGGTGGTGAAGGTTCGCTTTACCCCGCACAGCGATGCCGGGCTTGGCGACATTCACTTCTCGATGGCCTTCGCCAACGCATTGGGGGTGCGTGTCCGCAACTATTCTGCGGCCTCCGGTGTTACGGTAACCGACACGTTCTCAACGCTTTCGATGGCCAAAATATACCCCGTTACTATTCGGGACGGCCAGTGTGAATACCCGTTCGCCGATGCTGGCGATACAACATATATAAGGTTGCGATCGGATGTCTCCGAAGCTTGTGACATTATCACCGCATTTGACACGGTCTGCTTTGGTGGCGATGCCCGTCTTGCGGCGGTGGCGACCGACACGTTGCCATACATTCTCCGATGGTTTGCTGACTATAATCAGAAAAAGCTTTTGAAGACCGACACCATGATGGGTGCCGATCAATGGTCCTATTATGACACGGTGGGAATTTACAGGCCTACAATGTTGTATGTGTCGTTACAGCATGAGGGAATGTGTCCAAGTGTCAACGGGTTGATTGACAGTGTGATGGATATGTGCAATGGGGAGACAACCATCGCCTGCGGACGCCATGTCCGGTTTTATGACTCGGGCGGTCCGGACGCCGGCAGTGACGTGGACGGGACTCTCGTTCACCGCTTCCGCACCTCTGACGGTACGCGGGTGAGCCTCCACATAGACGAGGCCGATCTTGCTGGTTCTGCGCATTTGTTAGTGTTTTCAGGAGAGGAAATACGGGTGGATTCTTTGTTGCTCAATATCTCGAAAGGAAGCGGGATGCCGCAGACTGTTGTCTCTTCGGGAAATGTGCTAACCGTTTGTTTTACAGGCAATAAAACGATGAGATCGGATTGGAGTGCGGTGGTGGAGGCCGCTCCGGGTATCACCGTTGCCGATGTTTGGAACAGTAACGCGGTGTGGTTCGAGGACGAAGTTTGCCAAAGCCAAAGTGGGGTATATGCTGACCCTTACGGCATGGTCCCGGACATTGTCTCGGTTGAGGAGGTCGCGCGGGCGGTGCGGAAGGCGGGCAACTATTTCTATACGAGGACATTCCCGGCAGCTGACAGCCACGGTTGCGACTCCACGGTGAACTTCACTCTCGTTGTCAATCCGCCGGAAGTGACGGAAACGATGGCGACAGTTGTGCGGGATACGGGCTACCTGTGGCACGACAGTGTCTATCGCGAAGGTGGCAGTCATGCGGTGCTTTCCACTTCGGTGGACGGTTGCGATCGCTTGGACGTGCTGACCCTCAGGGTTATAGACGCATCCTGTCCGAAAGCGGATGTCTGTCACGGCGACACCGTCACACTCATCGTTACGGCCGCGCTTTCGAAGGCTTTGACGAACGATACGTTGCAGCCTCGGAAAGTCAGAACTGGCGACGTGCTTTGCACCGACGGTTCAATCCTGCCAGTCGATTCGTACCTTGAAAGCGGGAAGTCTGCCAAAGGTGTCGTCTTTTTTGTTGATGAGACGGGGGTCCACGGCCGTGCGGTGGCCTTGGCGGAAGTCCAGCTGATGGCGCTACGTGCTGTTCCACCCCTTGTCTTGATAAAGCCTCACTTTTATGATAGTACCGCCATTCGAGATAGGGATGGCGAGGCTAACACATTGAATTTGAAAGCTTTGGAAGTGGCATACGGTGGCGATGATTTTATCGCTGATGCCACCGCCGTCAGCTACTGCTACTATTTCAATCACAATATACTTGCCCCAGACGGCGATTGGCACGGATGGTATCTGCCCTCCTATGGCGAGTTGTCGCTGATGCAATGCAATGTTTGGGAGGTTAAGCGGACCATGAATAGACTGTGCCAGCAAAACAGCGCGTACGAGCCATTTAACTCTTATTATTACTGGAGTTCGACAGTCAGTGATGACACTCGGCTTTGGAGGGTTTCCTTTAGCGGTTGGAACCCGGAAAATTGTCGTAAAGTATTTGGTGTGCGACCCGTCACAAAATTTTAACTCAATTATTTTACAAACTAATAATCAATAAGATATGAAGGACAATAAAATGATTTTGCGACTGTTCGCGCTCTTGCTCATGGTCTGGATGATGTCTGTATGCGACCTCTGTGGACAGTCTTATAAGATTGGTGACCTTTACACCTTTGACGATGGTTCAATGGGCATTGTGTTTTACGTGAACCCCGACGACCCTGGCAGCGGTACGGTGGCGGCACTAAACGACCTGGACGGCCAGTATGCTCTTTGGACGGGAAGTATGCCGCAGGCACTAACGGACGTTTTCGCCTCTAACGGAGGAATCTTTTTCAATTCAATCATAACTTGGGAAAACCATGGGAAACGGTTTACGCAAGTTCTGCGGGAGTCGGGTGTCTCACCTGCCGCCAATGCCATCAATGTTGATGCCGGCTGGTATATTCCCGACATTTTGCAGCTCCAAAAGCTCTATTCCTCTACCGCTATTTTAAAAGGTGCTTTTGAAAATAATGGTGGCGACATTATGACTCTTTGGAACACGACGCATTGGAGCGCCACCCGGATTAGCAATTCGAGTAACAAAGTGTATGCGATTCGTTATTCTCTTGGGCTGGACACGTATTATGGTACGCAGTCTTGCGCGATCCGTCCTGTGCGTGATTTTCCAGATACAGCGGTTGTGCAGGCCTATTGGGTGGAGAACGCGCCGCACAGTGATACAGTTGTGGCTCCCGACATCACCCAATCGTACAATGCGCGGGTTATTTACCGCTCTGACACGATGTCGCTGACCGCCACGGTGACGGTGCATCAACCTGTGGTAGACACATTATACGAGGCCGTTTACAAGTCCATGTCGCCTTACACTTCGATCGTTGAACCGCTGTTCAGTGATTTAGACATTTCATTGCCAGGTGTTTATGAATATCGCGATACATTGTCATCGGCGAACGGCTGCGACAGCATCATCGTCCTCAAGCTCACCGTCGGCAACAATGTCCGCTACGCCGACACGCTCTGCCCGCTGAAAACGGACTTCTATTTCGCGCCGTTCGACACGGTGTTTTCGGTCGGGACGGTGTCGGGGCTGTTCGAGCACCACGGTGTTAAGATGGTCGACGGTGTGCCCGTGGACACGCTGGCCTACTACGAGTTGACGATACTTCCTGATTACCAGCGGTTTGACACGGTAAGACGATGCCTGTACGAGTCTGCGGAGACGTGGCCATACGATGGCAACGCACATGTCAGTATTGCGGTGAACGGCACCACGACGACGGTAGTTTCCGACACGGATGAGGTTGTGGTCGAGGAGGTTACGTTTGGAACGGACTATAACCTGAAGATGCAGACGTTGAGCGGCTGCGACAGCGTGACGCACCTGCATCTGGACCTGCGCCGTGTTTCCCGCGACACGGTGTACAAGAACCTGCTCATTACGCAACTCGTTGGCGGCGCGGCGACGGTGGCCTGCCACACCTTCACGGGGATTACCGCGCCGGGAACATATGCCGCCACCGATACGTTAGTGGCGACAAATGGCTGCGACAGTATTATGACGGTCTTCTTGATGGTAGAGCCTCTGCACACGGAAACGCTGTGTGACAGCGTGTTGGCCGCAGACCTGACATGGACGGGCAACCTTTCGGGCTACACGTGGAACGGTCAGTCGTTGCCTGCTGGGGTAGGCGCGAGCGGCTATTACGAGTTCCCCGGTCAGAAAACCCTCGACGGCGGGCTGGTGGATACGGTCTCCTATTTGCAACTGGTTGTCAACCAGAAGTATGAGGTAAGGGATACGGTGTCGTTCTGCCTGTACGAGCCGGCCTTCACCACGGCATACGATCTCAACAGTGCGGTGACAATTACGGTGGACGCTGGCGACGGCATAGCCGTGACCTCGTCGGACGCAGGGGTTGAGGTGCTGCCCGTGCCAGGTTCTGTGACCGACTTCGCATTGAAGATGCAGACGGTGAGCGGTTGTGACAGCGTGGTTTTTTTGCACATGGATGTCCGTCGTGTCTCCCGCGACACCGTCCGCCACTACGCCTATATGCACAAGGTTGAGAGCGAGCGGATTACGGTTGACGGTCGCGAGTTCACGAACATCACGGGAGCGGGCACGTACGAGCTGCGCGACACACTTGCGGCGGCGAACGGGTGCGACAGCATCATCGTCCTCAAGCTCACCGTCGGCAACAATGTCCGCTACGCCGACACGCTCTGCCCGCTGAAAACGGACTTCTATTTCGCGCCGTTCGACACGGTGTTTTCGGCCGGGACGGTGTCGGGGTTGTATGAGCACCACGGTGTCAAGCTGGTTGACGGCGTTTCTGTGGACACGATGGCCTACTACGAGTTGACGATACTCCCTGAATACCAGCGGTTTGACACGGTAAGGCGGTGCCTGTACGAAACTGCCGAGACGTGGCCGTACGAGGGTGACGCACACGTCAGCATTGCGGTGGACGGCACCTCGACGACGGTGGCTTCCGACACGGATGCGGTTGTGGTCGAGGAGGTTACGTTTGGAACGGACTATAACCTGAAGATGCAGACGGTGAGCGGTTGTGACAGCGTGGTTTTTTTGCACATGGATGTCCGTCGTGTCTCCCGCGACACCGTCCGCCACTACACCTATATGCACCAAGTTGAGAACGAGCGGATTACGGTTGACGGTCGCGAGTTCACGGGCATCACGGGTGCGGGCACGTACGAGCTGCGTGACACACTTGTGGCGGCGAACGGGTGCGACAGTGTGGTGTTGCATGAGTTGACCGTAGAGGCTTGTGCTTCGGGGTTCACAATTCTTTGTCCGCCAGACGTTTACGACACACTGGCTTACGGCGACTGTGCGATGACCGTCTATCCCGATCGCATCGGCACGGCGACGGTGCAATACGATGTGGCGTGGCCCTTTGCCATTAGCAACAACATGCCATCGGACAACCTTTTCGCTCAAGGCGACAATGTTATCACTTGGACGGCCACGGATTTGGCGTGCGGTGGCAGTGCCTCGTGCGAGCAGCATGTGTTCATCGCTTTTCCGCAATGCCCTGACGCGGTGGATTTTGAGGGCAACGTCTATCGCGGGGTGCGCGTTGGCTGCGACTGCTGGACCCAACGTAATCTGGAGTCTAAAAGATACAGCGATGGCACCGACATCTCTGGACGGTATGCATACGCGAATGTGCAATACCCTGATACAGCGGCGAATGTAGCTGTCTTCGGGCGACTTTACAGTTACGAGGCGGCGGTGCGCGACACTGCCGACAACGGTTACGGCCATGTTCAGGGTATCTGCCCGAAAGGATGGTATCTGCCAACCCCTGAAAAATACGAGGGATTGAACGCCTACGGTGCCGACGCGCTGCGGTCGCCGGATTACTGGATTATCGGCGCCGGCAACAACAGCACGGGATTTACGGCACTTCCGGCAGGCTTCTACAACGGGGAGCTTGACCGTTACGAGGGCCTCCTTACGGAAACCTATTTTTGGTCGACAAAGAGTGTTTCTCAGGAAAACCCCAAATGCCTCTATTCCATCACTTACTATTGTGATTTTGTCTTAGAGAAGCATTCATATTCCGGTCTCGGCTATAGTGTTCGCTGTATTAAGGAGAAGTGAGGTTCGTTTATTCAAGAACCTATGTTCGTTGACTCATGAACCTGTGTTCGTGGGCTCATGAACCTATGTTCGTGGGCTCATGAACACTATGTTCGTTTGCGGGAGAATAATAGGTGCGTGTTACCGCTTTTTTTCAAATGTGCAGGTCGAAAAAAAGTGTACTTTTGCGCTTTGTTAAAAAAATCAGAGCAATGGGATACATGATTATTTTTGTGGTGCTGATGATCGCGAGCCTCATCATCCAAAAAACGTTAACCTCGCGAATGGAGAAATACTCGAAAGTGCCGCTCAGCAGTGGCTTGTCCGGCAAGGAAGTGGCCGAGAAAATGTTGAGAGACAATGGTATATACGACGTGCAGGTTACGTGTACGAGCGGTTATCTCACCGACCACTATGATCCGACAAAGAAGACGGTGAATCTCAGCGAGGGCGTTTTCGAAGGTCGCAACATCGCTTCGGCAGCGGTTGCAGCGCACGAGTGCGGACACGCCGTGCAGCACGCCACCGCCTATAAATGGCTCACCATGCGCTCCAAGCTGGTGCCTGCCACGCAGATTGGTTCACAGCTGTCACAGTGGGTGCTGCTCGCTGGTATTCTCCTGCTGAGTTTCCAAAGGTTGGCTAATCTTGGCTACTGGGTGCTGCTCGTTGGCATTGCCTTCTTCGCCATCACCACGCTCTTTGCCATCATCACGCTGCCTGTGGAGTACAACGCCTCCGCTCGCGCTGTGGAATGGCTCGACTCTCATGCGATTACAACGGGCGAAGAGACCGCCATGGCCAAGGATGGCCTCAAGTGGGCCGCCCGCACTTACCTTATCGCTGCCATCTCCTCGTTAGCCACCCTGCTGTATTATATCATGATTTTCCTCGGAAGACGGGATTAGTTAAGGTTTAAGGGTCAAAAGTCAAAAGTCAAAACTCAAAGTATGAAAAAAGTAATCATCTTTCTGATATGTAGTGTGTTGACGGGCGTTTTGTCTGCACAGGTTCAGGTCTATCCTGCAGACGTCGTTCCGGAAAAAGGGGTGAAGTTTGTGGGCAGTGTGCGTTATGCGCTGCCGACCACCACGCTGAAAGTGACGGTCTCCGTGTCTAAGGTGCAGGAGGTGCGCGGCTATTTCGCCGACTACGCCGAGAGTCTGCTTGGACTGACGAACATTATCCAGCAGAACCGCACGTACTATAAGCTTAACTCCGTAGATGTCAAGCCTATTACAACGCCTGACGATTCGAAAATCTACAAGGCTTTTACCTCAAATATGGAGATTGCCAAGCTGTGGCAGCAGGAGAAAATGACCGCAGATGATGTGTTTGCCGTGGCACCGCTCACCGCCTACACCGTCCATGCGGCCACGCTCCCGGACTTTTTCAAGAACTACGCCGACATCTCCTATACCCAGCAGTCGGAATCCTTTGTCGATACCAAAATCATTGACGGTGTGGTGACGCAAGTGCCTGCCAGTCACACGAAAACCGTCTCCAAGAGTTTCGAGAGCAAGGCCCGCGAGGCTGCCGATGCCATTATGAAAAGTCGCAAGGACCAGTACAATCTGGTCGCCGGAGAGCAGGAAACAGCCTATTCCGGCGAGGCCATCCAGACGATGTTGGCCGAACTCAAGACATGGGAAAACAACTACATGAGCCTCTTTACCGGCATATCCATCGCGGACACAACGTCTTACGTGTTCTATGTCACGCCGGCGGACCTTAACGCTGTCGCTGCGTTCTATTTTGATGCCACGAAAGGCTTCAGTCAGGACAAAGGAGGCGATGCCAATGCGTATAAACTGATTTTCAACAGAGTATATAGAAAGTCTGTCACGGAGGTTGTCGATGTTAACTATCCACAATCTGGCTATGTCACCCGCGACACGAAACCTGTGCAAGTGTCGCTCACGCACAACAACGTCAAAGTCCACGATTTCGGTGTCCTCAACATGCACCAGGCCGGCTCTCTCCAACTCCTTCCTCTCTACAACAAGCAGGTCTTGGGAGTCAAGGGGTCCGGCTTCGTATTCTAACCCTATAACCCTCAACCCTATAACCTTATAACCCTACCCCCCCCTTCCCAATGAAAATCCCCAGTCACATTGTCTTAGTGCTCCTTGCGTTGGCAATCTGCTTCAGTGGCTGTCAGAAGATGCAGCAGAACAAGCTGAACCGCCAGATGAAAAGGGTGGCCAAAACCTATCTGGAGCAGGAAGAAGTCAAAGATTACAAGAATCTTACGATTTCGAGTGTCGATACGTTGACGGAATACGGCTATGCTAAACTCAATTCCGAATTGCTCGGGAACATGGCGGATGTCTATGAGCAGATGTACTGGGATGATTCAGAGGATACCGCCCGGCATGAGGCTATTGGATTGTATCTCAGAGAAATACAGCGTATCAAGGCCGATATGGATGGCCTGATTGATGCCGGGGATCTTCTTACCGAGGGCGTGTTGCTCTACATGGTGACAGGCCAATACCAGAAGGAGGGGGAGACGCAGGAGTTTATGTTCATGGTGAATCCGGACAAAAAGTCGTTGCACACCTTGGATCCATTTGGTGACAACTTGTTGTATAAGGACGAGGAATGAGCTTTCCCTGGGGCGACGAACGCCGTTTCAATTCCTACAGCCATTATGGCAAAACACATTTCGGTGGCCGCATCCAGAAGTTGCCGGTGGATGCGGGTTTCTCGTGCCCGAATCGGGAGTCGCGCACGCAGGGCGGCTGTACCTATTGCGCCAATGCTGCCTTCTCTCCCGCATATCTTTCTGACAGTGAAGAGATTGTCTCCCAGTTAGAGAGAGGTAAACATTTCTTCCAGAGGCGTTACCCTTCCAATAACGGTTACTTCGCTTATTTCCAAGCTTATACCAACACATTCGCGCCGCTGCGTGTGTTGCGCGAGAAGTATGAGGCGGCGTTGACGGTTCCGGGCGTGAAAGGTCTGATCGTTTCCACCCGTCCCGACTGTCTGTCCGACGCGGTTTTGGACTATCTTGCGGAGCTGGGCCATCGCACGGAGCTCTGTGTCGAAATCGGCGTGGAGAGTTTTCACGAAGAGACGCTGGAACATATCCGTCGGGGTCACATGGTGGCGTGCGTTTTCGATGCGTTCCGAAAGTTGCATGAGCGAGGGTTGCATACATGTGCCCACTTGATTTTCGGTCTGCCGGGTGAAACCCCTGCGCAATGGCTGGAGGATGTGCTGTTGCTCAATCAGTTACAACCTACATTCGTCAAATTCCACCAGTTGCAGATTTTCAAGGACACGGAAATGGAGGCGGAATATAGTCGTTTCCCAGAACGCTTTCACCCGCTTTCCGCTGACGAGTATGTGGCTTTCTTGTGCGATTATGTGGAACGGATGTCGCCAGGGATGGTGATAGAACGGTTTTCCGCTGAGGTGCCGCCGCGCTACCTGGCTGTCTCCCCGTGGCATCTCCTTCGCCACGACGCGCTGGTGAAAAAGGTTGAAGACGAGCTGGCCCGTCGCGGCACATGGCAGGGAATTCTGGTCTAACTCTGGTCTAACTCTGGTCTAACTCTGGTCTAACTCTGGTCTAACTCTGGTCTAACTCTGGTCTAACTCTGGTCTAACTCTGGTCTAACTCTGGGGTAAGTCTGGTGTAAGTCTGGTGTGACTCTGGTCAGCGAAATGAATGTTAGTGAGAAATCTTGCGAAAATCCAAAATAATTTTAACTATTAATTGTTAATTTTATACGCTTTAGATTATAACTTCTTGATTTCCAGTGTAACATTTTTTTAAAAAAAGTCTTGACAAGGGTTTGTTTTTGTTGTATATTTGCACCGAAAAACTAAAACAAAAAAAACTATGGAAAAGAAGAATCCCATTGAAGAGGCCAGACGATATGTGGCCAACGCGGAGGAGGTCATCCGAAAGGCCAACTATGACCCCGAACTGAAAATCTACACGGACAGCAAATATGTCAAGATGGCGGGCGACACCCTTTGGAAAGGATGTCTGATTGCATTGGATGCGGCGTTGGACATTCGGAAGGAAAAAGGCCGTCTGTCGATTGAAAAATACAAGGAGGCTGCCGGCAAACGCGACCGGAAGTTATTGACAGCTATCGTGGACGGTTACAACATCATGCATCTCACCATGGGGTATGACGGCACTAGGGTTAAAAAAGTTTGTAACTCGGGTTTCGAGTATGCCACAAACATTATAGACCGTTGCGCCAAACTGTACCTCGAACCGGTATGTGTGTGATGCTCAATTAAGAATTATGAATTAAGAAAACAGAAGGTGGAGTGTTAATCATAACCCCTATACCTTAACCCTATAACCCTATAACCCTATAACCCTGCTACTTGATTATTTCATGAATACAAAAAAGTGAAAACATGTTAATACGAACGAACAATTGTGCATTGATGGGGGTTTCCGCGATACCCATCATGGTGGAGGTCAATGTCGATAATGGCATCGGCTTCTTTTTGGTCGGTTTGCCCGACAGCGCGGTGAAGGAGAGCCAGCAGCGGATTGACACCGCGCTGAACGTCTACAATTACAAGATTCCAGGTCGCAAGATTGTGGTGAACATGGCGCCGGCGGACATCCGAAAGGAGGGTTCGGCCTACGACCTGACCCTGGCCATCGGCATTTTGGCCGCGTCGGAGCAGATTGCCGGGGCGGCGGAATTGGAGGACTATTTCATCCTCGGGGAGTTGTCTTTGGACGGAAGTCTCCAGCCGATTCGCGGGGCGCTGCCCATTGCCCTGGAGGCGCGAAAACGCAAGAAAAAGGGAATCATCCTGCCCATCCAGAACGCGCG
>JAFPVR010000022.1 GCA_017395245.1 Bacteroidales bacterium
AAGGAGTGGAACAGCGCGTCGAAGCGCAACGAGACCGACAAGGTAATGCACAGCAAATACGACCACGCCATGGAGAACGACATGCTGATCGTCGCCCGTGTGGCGGAGGTGGCGGAGCGTCTCGGTGTGACGATGACGGAAGTGGCGTTGGCCTGGTTGCTGAAGCGGGGTGTCGCCGCGCCCATCGTGGGAGCCACGAAAGTGCCGCACTTCAACGACGCGGTCCGCGCACTGGATCTCGACCTCAGCGACGAAGACACCATCTACCTCGAAGAGCCCTACAAGGCGCACGAGGTGGTGGGAGCGTTGTGAGCCTGCGGCTGTTAATTAGCTTCGCTGTTAGTTAGCCTACGGCTGTTGATTAGCTACGCTGTTGGTTAGCCTTCGGCTGTTGGTTAGCCTTCGGCTGTTAATTAGCTTCGCTGTTAGTTAGCCTACGGCTGTTGATTAGCTTCGCTGTTGGTTAGCCTTCGGCTGTTAATGCCTTCGTGTTAACATTCACTCATCAACATTTACTCACCAACATTTACTCATCAACACGAAGTAACCAGCTTTCAGCTTCAATCAAGAAAAGTTGTATCTTTGCCAAGTCTTTTGAATTGGACAAATGCGAAAACCAAAACGACAATGGACAAAAACGAACTCTTAGCAGCCATGTCGGACAGTTATGCGAAACTGAACGAGCAAATCGGCAAAATGACAGATGACGAACTGAACACGACCTTCCAGTTCGCCAATGACCCCAAAAAATGCGGTGCACGGTGGATTTACGACCAATGCGCCCGCGACCTCCTCATACACCTTTATGAATGGCAGGTGCTGATGCGCGAATTTGTGAACAACATCCGCGAAGGCCGTCAAAGGGACTATCTGCCCGACGAATACCGCAAAAACTACCACGAGATGGACAAGATGCTGGTGGAAAAACACCAGAACACCTCGTTCCAGGAGGCGCAGCGGCTTCTGGAGCAAACCCATCACGAAATGATTCAGCTGGCAGACAGCTTTTCCGAGGAGGAACTTTTCACCAAAGGCCACTACAAGTGCACCTACACCACCGATATGGCCGCTTACTTCGCGAGCGTCACCACAAGTCCCTACATGCAGGCGTTGAAGATGTTGAAGACGCACCAAAAGAAGCAGAAGACTTCGTGTTAACATTCACTCTCCAACATTCACTTAACCTAATTTCACCCGATAAATGAAATAGAAACGATGACTATCCGACTTGAGCAACCCGAAGATTATCGCGAGGTGAGAACATCACCCGCACGCCTTCCGCCGAGAAGGCCAAGCTCATGCTGCGGACCGAAAGGCTGACACTTCGTCCCTGGTTTGAGAGCGACGCCGACTCCTTGTTCAAATACGCCTCCGACCCCGACGTGGGACCTCGTGCGGGCTGTCCACCGCACAACAGCGTGGAGGAAAGCTTAGAGATCATCCGCACGGTATTCCATAACGACTCCAACTGGGCCATCGAACTCAACGCGACGGGAGAAGCCATCGGGGCCATCGGCTACGGTCCTTCGTGCGAGTGCAATCTCCCCGCCCGCGAGGGAGAGCCCCTCTGCGGCTATTGGGTGGCCAAACCGTACTGGAACCAAGGCATCTGCACGGAGGCGCTGCAAGCGATGTTAGACTATATCCGCAGAACGACGGACGTCCGATCGCTCATCAGCGGGCATTTCGTTGACAATCCCGCCTCCGGCCGGGTGATGGAGAAGTGTGGATTCCAACCCACCGGAGAAACCTGCATCGACGAGACCCAGTATCAAGGCAAAGACAGGCCTATCAGAGTGCTTAGGTTGGAACTGAAATGATGGAGGTAGATTGCGTTATAGAGTAGAGTATTTCTATCTGTAAAGTAAAAAAAGATTATCTTTGCGAATTGAAAAGAACATATTCTGATGAACAGAGAAAACGCTGAAATAGAACTGAAAAGGATATTCGGCATAGACCATTTCTACGACGAACAATGGGAGGCTATTCGACGAATTCTCAACGGCGAGCGCATTTTGATGATTCAACGCACAGGTTTTGGAAAATCCCTTTGCTACCAGTTTCCAGCCACCCAATTTGAAGGCATCACGGTCATCTTCTCTCCTCTGATAGCCCTGATGAGAGACCAGGTAAAAGCATTGAACAAAAAAGGCATTCCTGCAAGATACATCAATTCCGAACAAACAGTGGAGGAAAACTCTGCCACTATACAAGACGCACTTGACGGCAAAGTCAAAATTCTTTACATCGCCCCAGAACGCCAGGAAAATGCAGAATGGATTGAAGCGACCAGAAAGATGAACTTGTCTATGGTAGTAATTGACGAAGCCCATACCATATCGGTTTGGGGACACGATTTCCGCCCAGCCTTCCGCCGTATCATCAATTTGGTAAAGTTGCTCCCTCAAAGTCTGCCAGTACTGGCTACTACTGCAACCGCAACCAATCGGGTTCAAAGTGACATCGAACAACAGATTGGAGGACGGTTGACCACAATCAGAGGCCAACTTGTCCGCGATAATTTCAGATTGTATGTGATAAAAGTCCATTCAGAAGACGAAAAATTGGTTTGGCTGGCCCAGAACCTCCATCAAATCAACGGGACGGGATTGATTTATACGGGAACCAGAATCAACACTGAGATTTATGCAAAATGGTTGGCCTACAACAATATAAATGCAATCAATTACAATGCGGGGCACGATGCTGACACCCGGAAAGATATTGAAAACGGATTGATGCAAAACAGATACAAATGCATTGTCTCCACCAACGCATTGGGAATGGGTATCGACAAGCCGGACATCCGATTCATTATCCACACACAGATTCCCGCTTCCCCCATCCATTATTATCAAGAAATCGGTCGTGCCGGAAGAGATGACAAACCGACAACCATCATATTGTTCTATAACGAGCAAAGGGATAAAAACGGTATCGAAGAAGACTATAAATTGCCCAAAGCCTTTATTGATGGGGCAAGACCTTCAAAAGAAAAGTATTTAAAAGCCATCGATGCTTTAAAACAAGAACCACTCAGTGAAAGAGGCTTGATGAAGGCCACGAATTTAAAACAGACTCAAATAAGGGTCATCAAGGCGGATTTGATAGATCAAGGAATAGCCAAAGAAGTGGTGGATGGTAAAAGTAAAGTTTTAGAATACCGATTCGGTGCCAAAGAACTATATACACAATCTTTTGAAAATTTAAGAATCGCTAAACTAAAGGACTTGGATGCCATGGTGGGGTATATCAATACATCCCAACCGCGAATGCAATACTTGTGCGAGTTTTTGGATGATGACAACAACATTAACTATTCCAATTGCGACAACACCAATTTAGACAAACTGACCGTGGCATTAACTTATGAGTGGCAAAAAAAACTGTCTGACTTTAGAGAAAACTATTTTCCCATATTAGAGGTTTCAGAAACAACATCAAAGACTCATAAACCGTCTAATATCAAATGGACTATCAATATTCCATCAGAAAATAAAATTGACGTCTATAAAAATGATCAATTATTCGGTTCATTTAGTTGTGTGATTAATTGGAATAATTTTTCTGTTGAAGAACGAGAATTTGTAGAATCACTCTTAGAAAGTCATTTAGCCAGAAAATCTCATATTGTAAACGGAGTTGCCGCATCTTATTACGGCGTTTCGAATGTTGGGAGTGCTCTGCATCGCTCAAAATATGAAAACGGCGGCGACTTCCCTGATTTCCTGTTGCGTCTCACATTAAAGGCTTTCTTCAAGACTTTTGGCAACTCAAAATTCGACATGGTGTTGTACGTTCCCCCAACCCATTCGGGAGACCTTGTCAAGAATTTTGCTGTAAAATTCGCTTCTGCCATCAAAGTACCCATCTCGCATAAACTGGTAAAAATAAGACAGACAAGTGAACAGAAAGTATTTCAAAACAGCTATCTAAAACAAGAAAAACGTTAAAGATGCGTTCTCGTATTTGTCACCAGAAGAAATCAACGGAAAGAAAATCGTTTTGTTAGATGACATCTTTGACAGCGGAGCCACGATAAAAGAAATTGGAAAACTATTAACAGCACTGGGCGCGGAAACCATTGTTCCAATTGCCATTGCTAAAACAGTAGGAGGTGATATATGATGGAAAACGAATTGACATATTGGGTTGCCTTGACGCACACCCCTAAAATTTGGACAAAACGAAAAAACGAAATCATTGTCTATTGCTTCAATCTTGGTAAAACTATCGCAGATTTCTTTGAATCAGAGAATTTCTTAGGAATGGAACTGAAGCACGAAGAGCAAGAATTGTTATTGCAAACCAAGAAGGAATTGGCAAACTATGCTTTTTTGGTCGAAGAACTTTTAAATCAAGGTTATAGCATCATTCCGATAACATCGCAAGAATATTCACCAACGCTAAAAGCTAACCTAAAATACAATACGCCGATTATTCTTTATACCAAAGGCAACAAACAGCTTCTACAGGAAAACGCTATTGCGATTGTCGGCTCCAGAAATGCCAACGACAAATCTTTGCTATTTACGGACAACGTGGCAAAAAAGGCTTCCTCTGAGCGTAAAGTGGTGGTAAGCGGCTTCGCCAAAGGCGTTGACAAGCAGGCTCTTGACTCCGCACTGAATTACAAGGGACAAAGCATCGTCGTTTTGCCTCAGGGTATTACAACATTTGCCAGTGGAATGAAAAAATACTACAAACAGATTATAGAAGGAACTGTTTTGGTGCTGAGTGTTTTCCACCCCAAATCGCCGTGGAGTGTTGATTTGGCGATGGCAAGAAATACCATTATCTATGGTCTCGCGGATGAAATATATGCTGCCCAATCAGAAGACAAGGGTGGCACGTGGAGCGGAGTAACTGACGGTTTAAAAAAGGGAAGGACAGTTTTTGTGCGTATGCCAGAGAGAAACGAAAAATGCGCCAATATGACGTTAATAGAAATGGGAGCTAAAGCCGCTGACATAGAAGGTAATCCCATACATAAAACGACAGAATACGTATTGCATGAACAGTCCTGTCAAGTGGTGGCAGAACCACCAGCATCATACCAGACTAACTCCGTTGACAAACAAATCGTTGATTTACTAAATAAAGGAGAGTATTCTTCAAAACAAATCATTGAGATATTGCATCTTTCAGACTTTAGCACCCAAAAATTATCGCAACGTCTATCAAAGATAGATGGGATTCAGATTCATAAAATCGGAAAGACCAATAAATATTCGTTGAAGACCAAAAAACAATCTGAGCAATTGACTTTATCTTTGTGAATTCAATAGTCTAACAAAGAATTCAATAATGAACAGAAACAACCAAATCATTCTCTTGACCGGGGCGAGCAGCGGTATCGGATACGACACGGCCGTGGCCTTGGCAAAGCAAGGGCACAAGGTGTATGCCGCCGCCCGCCGTGTGGAACGTATGGAGCCGCTCCGCGAGTGGGGCATCGTGCCGCTCCAGATGGATGTCACCGACGAAGCGGCGATGCGGCAAGGGGTGCAGACCCTGCTCGACCGCGAAGGGCGTATCGATGTGCTCATCAACAATGCAGGCTACGGTTTCTTCGGGGCGGTGGAAAACGTGCCGATGGAAGATGCCCGCAACCAGCTTGAGGTCAATATCTTCGGCTTGGCGCGGCTCTGCCAGTTGGTGCTGCCAGCCATGCGTAAGCAACACAGCGGCCGCATCATCAACATCGCGTCGGTGGCAGGCAAATCGGTCATCTACTATGGCGGCTGGTACCACGTGTCGAAATTCGCAGTCGAGGCGCTGAGCGACGCACTCCGCATCGAGATGCAGCCCTTCGGCATCGACGTGGTCATCATCGAGCCCGGAGCTATCAAGACCAACTGGGGCATCATCGCCGCCGACCACCTCGCCGAGACTTCCAAGGATACTGTTTACGCCGACACGGGTGCGATGATGGCGCAGAACCTGCGGGGCATGTACGAGTCGTCAAGCATTTCCGACCCATCCGTGGTCCGGAAGGCCATCTGCCGTGCCGTGAATGCCCGCCGTCCCCGCACGCGCTACCGCATCGGGCGCCTCTCCTCAACGATGGTGTTCTTCCACTGGCTGCTGCCTACCCGCTGGTGGGACCACATTATGCGAATGATGGGAAAACGGAAGTGGATGTGAGAGGTATTTTGCAACTTTAAATTCACTATGAATAAAATACTGATAATCAGCTTTATGACATTGCTTATGGCGCATGTCTCCGCTCAGATCGACCTCCACAGTCACGCCATCACGCAGGGTTACCTTGACTACATCAAGGCCAACGACGCCGAGATGGACGAGGGGTTTCCCATCCCGGGCTGGGACGTGGAGAAACACATCGCCTTCATGGACAAGGCCGGCCTCCAGACTTCGGTGCTGACAATGCCTGCGCCGCAGCCCTTCTTCGGCGATGCAGAGGCTTCGGCGGCGGTGTGCCGCAAGTACAACGAGGAGTGCGCCGCGCTGAAGGCCCGCTATCCGGGGCGTTTTATGTTCTGCGCCGCGTTGCCCCTGCCCGATGTGCCGCACGCTTTGGAAGAGGCACGCTATGCCTTGGAGGTGTTGGGAGCCGACGGCATCAAGTTGGCCACCAACAGCTATGGGCAATACCTCGGCGACCCTGCCTTGGACACGCTGATGACCTACCTCAACGCGCAAAAGGCCGTCATCATCCTGCATCCGCACAAACCCTCGGCGGTCAACGCGCAGCTCATCGCCGACGTGCCGTTGGCGAGCTACGAATATCTGGCCGAGACCTCTCGTGCGGTGCTCAACATGGTGGCCCACAACGTGTTGGAGCGTTATCCAAACCTGAAGGTAGTGGTGCCGCACTGCGGTTCTTTCCTGCCCAACGCCCTGCCGCGCTTCCGTTCGCTGCTGCCCGTGATGGTGAAGCAGGGTATCATGCAGCCCGTGGATGTCGATGCCAACCTGTCGCGGCTTTACTACGACCTGGCCGGCGCGCCCACCGATGACGTCCTCGACGCGCTCCTCACCATCACCACGCCCGACCATATCCTCTACGGCAGCGACTACCCCTATGTGGCCGAGCCGGTGCTCATCAGCGGCAAGCAGGCCTTGGAGGAGCGTCTCGCTTCGCACGGACTGAACCCGCAGGACATCTTCACCGACAACGCCCGCCGGCTGTTCGGCGAGAATGCGCCCCTGCGGCAATACGGCGAGCGCATCGTCCGTCTCGCAGAAATCGAGGTGGTGCCGGAGTATCTGGAAGAATATCTTGCTTACGCCAAGGAAGTTGGGGTGACCTCGGTGAAGGTGGAGCCCGGCGTGCTAACCCTCTTCTCGATGCAGACGAAGGAAGACCCTTGCAAAATCTACATCCTGGAAATCTACGCCGACAAGGAGGCCTACCAGGGCCACCTCCAGACCGCCCATTTCAAGAAGTACAAAGAGGGCACCGCCCAAATGGTGAAGTCGCTGAAACTGATCGACACCCAACCGATGGTGGGGATGGAGATGATAGGACGTTGAAAAAAACAAACAAATCAAGTGCAATATGAAACACACCCTTCTTATTTTCGCCGCCACCGTTGTGTTAATGGCCGGCTGCAACAAGACAACAAAAACAGACAAAGATATGAACACTTTGACATTCAACGAGAAACAGGCGGCGGCGATGACGGCCATCGCCTGCTACGAGGCGCAGGGCGACCAAACATCGTTAGCCACTGCCATCAACGATGGTTTCGATGCGGGGCTTACTGCCAACCAGATCAAGGAGGCCCTCTCGCAACTCTACGCCTACACGGGATTTCCGCGCTCGCTCAACGCGCTGGGCACCCTGCAGAAGGTGATGGAGCAGCGAGGCGAGGTGACGATAGGGGAGGAGTCCACTCCGATTCCCGGCAGCTACGACGCCCTGAAACAAGGCACTGAGGTGCAGACTAAATTGTCGGGACAGCCCTTCGACTACAAGTTCTGTCCCGCCGAGGACTACTATCTCAAGGCGCACCTCTTCGGCGACATCTTCGCCCGCGACCTGCTAACTCACGCCGACCGTGAGTTAGTGACTGTCAGCGCCTTGGCCGGTTTGGAGGGCGTGGAACCCCAGCTGGCCGCCCACGTGCGCGGCTCACGGAATATGGGTCTGACCGACGCCCAGCTGCTCGCCATCCCGAAAGTGTTGCAGGAGCGTGTGGGCAAAATGGAGGCGCACCGTGTTGCCGTGGCCATTCAGCAGTTGGGCATCAGCGATTCGGTCAACGACCACATTGCCAGCGATATATACGTCCAGAATTACGTTGATTTGAAGTCGAGCTGGCGGCGGGGCGAGCCGAACACTGCCTATGCGCAGTACTTCATCGGTAACAGCTATCTTGCTCCCTACGGCGGCGGTATGGTCAACGTGACCTTCGAGCCGGGATGCCGCAACAACTGGCACATCCACCACAAGCAGGTGCAGGTGTTAGTGTGCGTCTATGGCCGCGGCTGGTACCAGGAATGGGGCAAACCCGCTGTCAAGTTGGAACCCGGTGTAATCATCGAGATCCCCGAGGGCGTGAAGCACTGGCATGGCGCCGCCAAAGACAGCTGGATGCAGCACCTCACCTACCACAAGGACGTGCAGGAAGGGGCCAGCAACGAGTGGTTAGAGCCCGTCACCGATGACCAATATGGAGCTTTGAAATAACCAACATTCACTCACCAACAGTCACTTAAAGATATGAAAGCACTCCTTATCAATGGCAGTCCCAACGCGAAGGGCTGCACCTTCACCGCCCTGAGTCTTGTGGCGGAAGAATTACAGAAAAACGGCGTGGAAGC
>JAFPVR010000011.1 GCA_017395245.1 Bacteroidales bacterium
TAGCAGGGAGAGCCAATTCCACATTTTCGAGCCATTATAATATGATTTATAGTAATCACTCGAATTGGAGAATCTTTCTGATTCCTTATCCTTGAAGTATGATTTATTATACCCCATAACAACCTCCCAGATATTTTGTGTAATCGGGAACTGTCCGATATAATATGTTGGCAAACTAACAAGATGTGCTGGATGTTCGTTACTTTCTGCATCTTCAGTTTGTTCAGTTGTTGCTCCAATCATCATTTCACCACCCTCCACTCGAATCAAATTAAACTTTAGAACGCCTAAATCCACAGAATAGATGTCACCACTAATCATTGTCTTTTCGGGCCACTCTTGGTCTGGTTTGAAAGGCTTGCGTTCTTCCCATTCAATTTCAATTTCCTTATCTTCTTCAAAATCGATATGCTCTTTGAGAATCTTTTGCTCTGCGGTGATAGCATTAACAGCCTTGAACCTATAATCTCCCTTCCGAGGAACGGGTAGATAATATGGTTCATCCGACATACCTTCGAGGCTACATACCAATTTACCCTCCTTGAACACTTGACAGTTCTCGTTGGAATAAAATTTGAACACGGATGTGGCCTTATCCTGGATACTAGGCTTTGAAAGGAGATACTCTTTCTCTATCAACTTATCGAGATATGCCTCAAAGAAAGAGAAGTTAAACTCTGGAGCGTTTTTCAGACTTAGTTCCTTCAGCCTATCAGGGAAGAAATTCTGTGACGGCATCTGATAACCATTCAACAGGATGGGTATGATATTCTTTTTCTTCTCCAGTGCAAAGGCTATCTCATGGCAGAACCAATCTTCTTTCTCCCAGTTCTCTTTCTTGCATCCGTCAAGCGAGCTTTCTTCCAGAATGACAATCACATCCTTGGCATTCTCAATGTAATTCAGCAACTGCACGTTGAAGTTGTCTCGCCCCATTTCTTCCAAATCGAAGAATGTGGAGTAGCCCCGTGTCGTCAGTCTGTAATACAGATTGTTTGCCGTTGGTAGGCTCTTCCGTTTATAGCTTATGAATATGTCGTATTTGTTCTCCATTCGATTATTGAGTTTATTTCGATTCTTTTCTTATCACACACTTCAACACACCGATAGTCCTGTAATCTGTATCGCTGTCCAGTTCGATTGTGTCATAGTCGTTGTTCAGCGGAATCAGCTCCACCTTGCTGTGCTGCCAGCCGTCTTCGGTTTGGTGTTTCTCGCTTTGATACTTTTTGATAGTGTACTTGCCGCCATAGTCGAGGTCTTTCTCGCTGCATTCGGTGAGAACGATTTCGCCATTACGCGAACCGGCCTTGTACCACTCGAACACACAGATGTCGCCATCCTTTATCTTGGGCTGCATGGAATTACCTTTGGCATGTACGGCGAAGTGACGTTTGGGGTCGGGTGTGAAGCCGTTGCCTGTGGCATCTACCCAGCCTTCCTCTTCAGGAACTTCACCTTCCTCGAAGTAACCACAGGCGGCACGAAGAGTGTAGAGCGGGACACAACCCTCGCGATACGTGGGAAGAACGATTATCTTGGTAGCTTCTTTCTCTGTCTCGTTTTCGGCATGAGTCAGTCCTGCTGCCTGTTCACCATCTTCAATGAGTTCTCGATACAAAACTGCCTTTTTGCGAGCTGGGGCTTCGTCACAAATTATCTTGAGAGATTCTATCTCGCTTTCAATTGTTCCAATTTTGTCAACAATAGATTTTTGTTCAGTTAATTGAGGAAGGGTTATAGAGAAACGTATAATATTCTCTTTTTTACCCCTTGGCATTTTCATACCCTTAATATCCTGCATTGCCCAATCAAAGAAAATCTGCCGTCTCATAGAGTAATATATGTATTTCGAATCACAGTTGGTCTTGGGACGAAATACGAGGACATCTGGTGAACAGCCGCCAGATTTGTCAGCATACCAAATCTTTTTTAGATATGGACGTATGTTTGAAACCAAAATATCGCCTTTATGGTATTCAATTATGGAATCTACATTTGGAACGCCTTCATAAGACACTGCTCCTCCAAAATTCTGTAGAAGATTGTCTGTGCTAATATATGTATCAGGATTAATCTTACTATAAGCGATTCTTTCCGTAGAATATGGGGCAATTTGCTCAAGGGTTGTTTTATCACCATCAACACCAGAAAGAATCATATCTATCTTTTCTTGCAACTCGGAAATTCTTTCTTCTGCCTTATGTGACTCGTCATCAATCTTCTGACATTCTGTTACAATCTTTTGTTGTTGAGTTATCGTTGGAAGAGGTATTTGAATATTTTTCAAATACTTAAAATGCCTTTCATATTTTTCAGAGTTTTCTATCTTAATAGTGAGCAAAAAATGATATAGGAATTTTGTGAGAATCTCTTTTTCGTTAACCTTTATAAGTTGTGTACCATCTGCACCTCTGACAAACTTAAAATCGGCATATTTGAAAGTACACGAATGATCGCCAAAAACAATCAACGGCAAATCTGTTATCGGTTCATTAATGTTTGTATAGCCCGAAATGAGATTATCCGCTTCCTGAGTAATAACAGGGAACTCTCCCTCTGACAATATTTCTTCTTTGCTGATTTTTGTCAATGAACCGTCAACATGTAATAACAATTGCTCCAACCGTTTTGTTGGATATCTATACTGAACCACTGCCTCCTTTTGTTCAACAAGAGTTCTGATAACAAGATTAAAAGTCGTTTTCCCAAAATCAATCAAGTCGGTAAGTCGAGCAATTTGCAAAAGAGCATTATTCTCCCCTACAAAAGGTTTTTCGTCAATAGCCTTTGCTGTCCCGAATGAGAATTTGTTACAACTGCCCGTAATATGTTTCCTCAGTGCGTATGAGAATTTCGAAACATCATTGTCATCGCCAGGATTATAAAGAGGCGTTTCAATGTATTTGATGGAATTGATGGCTTGAACGATTTCAGTATCTTTATCGTCCTCGTCATCTGAAGTTTCGGTTTCCTGAACTTTACTTGTCAAGTACTTGATGCCTTCATCACCCTTGCGGTTGCTCCAGTCATAACCCAAAAACTTGACCACCTCGGATTTATTGCTCTTATTATTGACCTTCTCAGGTGGGGACTGCAAAATGGCAACGTTATTGTTTTCCGTCTGAATATAGACATTAAGCTTTTTGCATTCAATGTCTTTTGCAAAGGCTACGAATTGTCTTTTATATTCAGCTTCCTCTAGTTGCTTGTAGTCATCACTCGACAAGAAAAGAGCAAACTGATTCTTATATTCTTTTGATTTTTCTTTTTGGCCTTCCCGATAGTAACTGGATTTTGCAAACCAGTCTTTTTGGATACTTTTGCTTATACTGCTCTTCTTGAAGTTAGAGGCATAGTCTTTGAAGACGTATGTTTCTTTTAGGTTGTCTCCAAGAATATTGTCCTGCATAAACGCGAAATACTCATCTTTGGGATAGCCCTGTTTCTGGACATAGGAATCAATTGAGCTGCTGGTTGTATATTGGGTGTAATCCTTCTTGTCCATAAAAGTGTGGAGCAACCCTTCCGAGTTTTTCTTTACTTTTTGGGCAAAAAGAATAACGGTGTTTGTTCCTGTCGAGCCAAATGTGCGACTGTTCATCACGGCGATTGCCAGGATGTTGAAGTTCGCGAAAATGATTTCACGGGTTTTGGTGTAGATATTCTCGTTGCTCAATAGAGAACTTGGAAGGACGATGCCCATCAAACCGTCTTTCTTCAAAAAATGTTGGGCACGTTCTACGAAGAAACACTCAATGGACCTGTTCGTGGAATACGCTTTCTCTTCTACAGACTTTGCGAGTTCAAACTGGTCACGGTCTTTTTGCTCCATTGTATTCAGGAACCCTTTCACGCTATATGGCGGATTGGCAATAATACAATCAAATGATTCTTTGTCAAACCCTTGATAGCGTACATCCATCGTGTTGATATGGCTCAACGAGTCCTTGAAGACAATGCGAGAGTCCTGACAGCCATTAATGATTGTGGCGATCTTCGCGACCTGGCTCAACGTCTGACTTTTCTCTATTCCGTAAATCTTAGCCTTAGGGTAATGTTTTACGAACTCTGTTAGGAAATGTCCTGCGCCACAAGCATAATCTAGAACTTTTACCTTGTCAGTATTTGGGAACTGAGGCAATGAGTTGATGATAAAGTTGACAATGGGAAGCGGAGTAAAGAATTGCCCTTCCGTTTGGTGTACGTTCTTAGAAAGGAGACCTTCAAACAGGTCGCCGAAAAAATGGTTTGTCTCGCTTGAACTCAGATTGATGTCCTGAATAAGGGCTGCAATCTTTATCAGGATCTGAAAGTTCATTTCAAATTCCTCACGATTCTCCACATCAATGAAGTTGAACTTCTTGATGTTGTAGAACTTCATTTCTTCAAACAGTTCCTTTATGCCTGCAAAAAGACCATTCTTCAAGGAACGATTAGTATCCTCAAAAATCTGCTTGATATCCTCCTCGTCTTTGTTCACCACCTCCACATTAAAGAGTTGCTGCTTTCCCAACTGGTAGAGTTTCAACAAGCGGTTGCAGTACTCCTTGGGTGTATCGCGGGCTATTCCTTTATAATAAAACTGAAGGTCATCCGGGTTGTTGAGTTCGTCGGTAATCTTGCATAGGAATAAATCTATGAGGATATAAAACGAATGTTCGAAATCGGTGATGGCATGATTTCTCAATATCGTTGCAAACTCATGGTAAATGGGGCGTATTTCAGCATGAGACAATCCTTTCAAATCATTGATTGTATATTTGAGCTTGCCAACAGAATAGGCCTCGATGTCATCTTCAAACAGGCCCTTGGTTTCGAATGACTTTCCGTATGTCTGATTCCACACGTCATAATACTTTCCCTGCGCATCCGCAAACGACTTGGCATTGTCAAGTTCATTCAGACGTTTCTCATTATCCTTCAGCGTGATAATGTGATTTTTGAGAATGACATCTTTTTCATCGAAGTCTGCAGCAAAAAGAACAAGATTCTGGCATAGCCCCATCACATTAACCAGCGGACCAAGGTAACTGAATAGTTGTCCACCATCTTTCTGCATCAAGTTCCACTCCTTGCTGAACTCGGCGCCATAGGTCTTGTTTTCGATCAGAACAAGAGGATTGTACTCTTTGTCAAACACAAGGATGTCGCCATAAGAGGGTTTGTTTACATGCCCGACTTTAAACGCAGGTTCAAAGACCAGATGTTTGGGCTCGTATCCCTTTTGTAGCAAAAGATGGACGCATACAAGACAGACAAAGTTCTCGTTCGCACTAAAGTTCAGCGTCGTGTCTCTGTGGATTACAAAGCCCTTTGCCGGCTTGTCTTTTAAAGGGAATTCGCCCTCCTTGAAAAGGGAATCGATAGGAGCATAGGTAATCTTCTGAGTATCGAAGTCTACTTCAATACTTGCGCCTTGCGGATATTCCCTTCTATATATGTTCCCCTTTTTCGAAAAACCGAAATCCGGATGCGTTAAAAGGGCGGCTAAATTATCTTTTGTAATCATAATATACACTCTATACTATTCGACACTTATATTGAATGGCGGCCTAAGGAGGGGGTAAAGGAACGCCTTCACCACACTCCGTATGGCAGTCCGCTGATGTTCCGAGGTTTCAAGTTTGAATATCATTTTTCTTCGTTGTTTTAGTCATTTTCTTTTTGCATCAATCGCTTGGTTTCTTTCATCTCCTGTTGTATCAGGCGCATACGTTCTCGCAGTTGTTCCTGTGCGGTCAGAGCATCCATGATGTAGATGTTGCCGTAGGCGGCAACTCCAATGAACCGGTTCATGCGAAGCTTGTCCTTATTGTTTTGTTTCTTGCTCATCTTTCGGTTGTTACTATTCGTTATCTGTTTCATTCTGTTTTTCACCCTCCTTCATCTCCCTAAACTGCTCTTCGGTGATATTCTCAAGCATATACTTGCGGATGTCGTCCTCGGAGGGCAACTGCAGGCGGTATTTGCTGACGAAGAGGTTTTGCGAGAGACCTTCTGTTGCATACTGTACGGTGGTCTCGCCATAGTCGGTGCAAAGTAGCAGACCGATGGGCGGGTTGTCGTCCTCCTGCATCACCTCGTGCTTGAAGTAGTTCATGTAGAGGTTCAGCTGAGAGGCATACTCGTGGCGGAAACGGTCAATCTTCAGGTCGATGATGACGTGACACTTCAGGATGCGGTGGTAGAAGATGAGGTCAGCCTTGTAGTAGTCCTGATCAATGAGGATGCGCTTCTGACGATACTCGAAGCAGAACCCACGGCCCATCTCCAAGAGAAAACGCTGCAGGTTGTTTAGAATGGCCGTCTCCAACTTGGTCTCGGTGTAGACATCTTGCTGCTCCATACCCAGAAACTCCAATGTGACGGGGTTGTGCAGAATGTCACGAGGAGTCACCTGCTGAGCATTCTTGGCTGTTAGACGTTGCAGGGCTTTCTTGTCCTTCGACAATCCCATGCGTTCATAATATTGCGAGGACACCTGACGGTCGAGTTCTGTAAAAGTCCAACAACCACGTATCGTTTCCTGCTCGTAGAATGCTCTTTTCAACGGATTGTCAATGCTTGTCATGTATAATAGGCAAGAATAGTTGAGCCTATTAAAAAGTCTTTCAGGTGGCGTAGCCCATTCTTCCAATTTGGCGGACGGCATCCGCCATTTTTCATCACCTTGATTCTCTGCCGTTTGCAATTTGGCGGATGGCAACCGCCAAATTGGGAACGCATCCGACTCCAATAGTCGTGGTTGGTGTGTTTTAACGTATCTTGCAACCTCAACGCCCAATATAGGATAAATAAGGTACAATTGCCTGAACTCGCGAAGTCGTCTTGGCTCAAATCCTTTACGGTTAATCCTTTCAGCCAAGCGGTTAATGAGCTTCTCGCCATACTTGGCACGGTCTTCGCCGTTTTGTTCAAACTCCACAATATAATATCCCACCAACCAATTGCGTGCCGTCAACGAGAGGTTTACGGCATGTGCGGCTTGCGCCTGCAATGCATCCTGGATGAGGTTGATGCGTCCTACTAACGATTCAAAGTCCATTCTCTTTTCTCTGTTTTATAAATTCGTATGCAATATTACGAAAAAAAAACTTACACTACTTCATTTCTGATATAAAACTTCATTATTCGAAGGGTTTTACACACGATACAATATAATCACTTCAACCCGCCATAGCTCTTGGCAGCCGGAAGCGCTCAATCTGCCCCTGCAGTCGCTTCGCCCACTTCTCGTCCTCGCCTTTGTAGGAGATGAAAGCGTAATATTTATATGTGGTTAGCAGTTCCATCGCCTTATAAATAATTTTAGTTGATCACCGCCGCAGCTACCTCTTACTAATTATATTTCTTTCCTCTCATGTTCAATTGATTTACAACAACCTCTATCTGCTCAAAATCTTTATTTTTTGTCTCTTCATTCAACAAGGTGAAAGGTACAATTTTATCATGAGAGAATAGTGTCTTGCCTATATTCATGGGGGCAGGTTCCCATCCATTGAGCAGTTTCTCAACATTCCATCGATTATGTTCAACTTCCGCAAGGCATTCTTTCTCTTTCTTAGTTAACAATATAGGAGTGTGGGCTTTGCCTATACTTCTCATCATCGAAAGCTTAGAGATTGCACCGTCATAATCCACTAAACAGGGATGGTGCTTGAGGGTGTCGTCGCGCTCGGGGCCGTAGGTCCAGCCGTCGTTCATGCGGCCAGCAGCCCAAATGTCGTGCACGTTGCGGGCCAACTCTTCCGTAAGCATCCGCAATTCCTCTGACAACTCCACATTGGAGGTGTCAATAAGGTGTGGGGTGTAAGGGTTCTTGTTTGCCATTTCTACTGTATTTTCGACCCTGCAAAAATAAAAAAATGTTTCGATGTCACAATCCCTTAAAGAAAAAAGTCTTGTGCCGAAACACAAGACTTTTTTGTGGAATATTAACCCGCCAACTCGGATCCGTCGTAAGACACAAAAGTGACAACCTAAATCAGCAAATCACAGTTCAGGCTCACGGTTTACCTATCATCAATATCCCTGGGGTATTCTCCGGCATATACCCTGTCCATAACCATATAGCTATTCTGGATGGGCTTAGTAGGAGATAAAATCTCCACAAAAGCCTGTGGCAAAATGATATTTTCTATGTCAATGGCATCTTGGAACAGTGGAGCAATCTCCCCAACCTTGAATCCTGCAAGGTTGCTGCCAAACACAAATATCTCATTCGCCTTCAGTTCCGTTATTCTCTCTGGTGTATATTCTCTGTTGTACATAGCTTTCTCATTTTTAAAATTCTAATCTAAATCCTTTTTGCTTCATATTGGAAGTTTCAGGTTTCAAGTTTCAGGTTCTGGTATATACCCTAAGGTCTGGAATACGTTAGGAAATAATCAGTTCGTCCCAATTTTCCGTATCCCGAACTCAATCCCTTTTTCCACCCCCTTGCTGAACGATTTCAGCACGAGGTAATAGACGACAACCCCCAGCACCGCAATCCCGACGCTCAGCAACTCCTTGCCGGTGAGCGCGTAACAACCGAAAAGGAAGACGAGCAGGACGAGGAGCGGCAGCAAATATGCCAGAACCACAGCTCTGTTGCCGGCAGAGGTTTCCAACAGCAGCTCCACAGTCTCCCCCACCCTGTATTCCTCACGGCGGGTGTTCTTCACAGTGATGACCTCCTTCCGGCGGTCGGAAGGGATGCAAATGCTCTTGGCATGGCAGCCACTGCATGCGGAACTCACGATGACTTCCACGCTGATTTCGTCGCCATCAATGGCGCGGACGATGCCTTCTCTACAGATGTTGGTTTCTTCGTTCATGTTTGTTCTTTTGTTCTTGTCTCATCGACCCGGGGTGGCGGCCTACGGCCTTACCCCGGGCTACCGAGCTCTTGCCCCTTAACGGGGCTGCTCAAGGAATAATAACCGTGCCATCTCCTCCACCTTGGTGATGGGGATAATCTTCAGTTTGTAGTCCGACGGGCGGATGCCTTTGAGGTTGTATTTGGAGACGAACATGCGGGTGAAGCCTAACTTGTCGGCCTCGGCGATGCGCTGGGCGATGCGCGTCACGGGGCGCACCTCGCCGCTCAGGCCCATCTCGCCCGCAAAGCAGGTCTTGTTGTCCAAGGCGATGTCGGTGACCGACGACAGGATGGCGGCCACAATGGCCACGTTTATGGCGGGATCCTCCACCCGCAGACCGCCCGCAATGTTCAGGAAGACATCCTTGGCACCGAGCTTGAACTGACAACGCTTCTCCAACACGGCTAACAGCATGTTCATGCGGCGGATGTCGTAGCCCGTGGCGGAACGCTGCGGCGTACCATAGACCGCACTGCTGACCAACGCCTGCGTCTCAATCATCATCGGACGGTTGCCCTCCAGCACGCAGGCGATGGCGTTGCCGCTGTAGTCTTCATCGTGCTGGGAAACCAAGATTTCCGACGGGTTCTGCACCTCGCGCAAGCCGTCTTGCAGCATCTCGAAAATACCCAACTCGGAGGTGGAGCCGAACCGGTTCTTAATGCAGCGCACCATGCGGTAGCCATAATGCTGGTCACCTTCGAACTGCAACACCGTATCCACGATATGCTCCAACAGCTTGGGACCGGCCAGCGAGCCGTCCTTGGTGATGTGGCCGATGAGGAACACGGGACAGGCCGTACGTTTGGCAAAGTGCTGAAACTCGGCCGCACACTCCTTGAGCTGCGAAATCGAACCAGCCGCAGATTCCAACAAGTCGCTCTGCATCGTTTGGATGGAATCGACAATGAGAATATCGGGATTAAGGGAATCTATATGCTTGAAAATCTGTTGTGTGCTGGTTTCCGTAAGGACATAGCAGTGTGGTGCGGGGTCGCTGGAGAGGCGGGCGGCACGCATTTTGAGCTGCGCTTCGCTCTCCTCGCCGGAGACGTAGAGTACCTTCTGGTCACGCAGTTTCAGCGCCATCTGGAGCAGCAGGGTGGATTTGCCGATGCCCGGCTCGCCGCCCAACAGGACAATGCTGCCGCGCACGATGCCGCCGCCCAGCACACGGTCAAACTCCGCGTATCCAGTCGCGGTGCGCGGGAATTTCGTGAGTTCTATGTCGTCGATGACCTTGGGGCTGCTTTGCGTCAGAACGGGCGAAAAACGGCCTTTCTGGACCGTTGCTGACTCCTGGAGGACAACCTCCTCCTCAAAGGTGTTCCACTCGTTGCATTCGGGACACCTACCCAGCCACTTCGCCGACTGCGCCCCGCAGTTCTTGCAGTAGTACATCGATTTACTCTTCGCCATAGGGGTTCTTTTTGGACGGCAAAAATACAAAAAAACGGCCTCTTGTCAAGAGGCCTGTACAATTTTTACGTCAACCAAGGATCTTAGTCGTCGAGACCGATATAGTTGCCGTTTTTGTCAAAGCGAAGCTCAAGGTTGTTATTCATATCCACCTCATAGCGTCTGTCGTCGTATTTGATTTTGGTGGCGTAGTTGGCGGGGAAATTGGCGGACACATACTGTGCGATATTGGTGGGAAGAACGCCTACGGGCAGCGGGTTCAGACCGCAGTCCACCTTCGTCCATTGACCGCTATGGCTGAACTCCAACGACGTGCCGTCATGCAAAATGACATCGTAACCGAGGCCGTCGCGCTGCACGGAGAGCACATTGACCCCGTTGAAGTTGGCCGCGACAAACTGTTTCGCCTGGGCAGGCAGTTTGTCGGGGGAAATCATTCTGTCGCACGATGCGAACGCGCCCAACATAAAAACGCCCATCAAAATGGCAATGATTTTCTTCATAATTGAAAATGTTTGGTTTTAGGAATCGTAGGGGCACAAAAAATCGTAGAGACGCAAATGTTGCGTCTCTACGTGTGTCACTACCGGATATTAATCATCGTAAGTCAGGAAATTGCCGTTCTTGTCGAATTTCAGTTCCATGTCATTGTTCAATTCGACGTCATAACCACCATATTTCTTGTCGATTTTAACAATGGTGTTATTTGGGAATTTAGTTTTCACATACTTGGTGATGGCGGGAGGCACGATGGTGGCGGGAACGGCGGAACCCGGGCATTTCACCTCTTTCCAATCGCCTTGAAGAGTGAATTCCACCTTGGTGCCGTTGGCAAGATAGACTTCATAATCGTCGTCCACTGTGGCGGAAAGAAATTCAACACCGCTGAAATGTTTAGTGATGAACTGTTGCGCCTTCTGGGGAAGCTGCGCAAAGGTGACAGGTCTGTCCGTGACCGCATATACATTGATGGCGGCCACACTCAACAATAAAACAAGTAACTTTTTCATCTTATCAGGGTTTAATTATGCATACAAAACAGGACGGCAAAAGTACAAAAAAGTTTAACAGGGACGACAAAGAATCAAGTCTCCCAAAAAAACGCATCACTTTATATTTGGACTCGAGGGAAGCGCAGCTTGTCATCCCACCACCCACTCCCCGACGGTCATCGTCTCCCGCTCGAAAGCCACACCGACTTTGACGACCTTGTGGCCTTCGGTTTCGTAAGGCTGAGCGTAACCTTTGGTGTTGATTTGGTCGAGGGCCTCCTGCGCCGTGCCGTTCGCCTTCAACTCGAAGACGTAGGTGGTGTCAGGCATCTCCACCACGATGTCGGTGCGGCCGCCAGCACACTTGACCTGCGTACGTACATAGACGTTGAGCATCGAGAAAATCAGGTACAGCGACCATTCGTAGAACCCTTCGTAGTTCTTCACCTCCGCCAACTTCTTTTGGAAACCTTCCACGTAGGGCAGTCCGGCGAAGTAGGCCTTCATCTCCTGCATGGCGAGGTCGATGTCGTTCTTTTTCAGGACGCGCCAGAACTTCAGGGCGAAGCCATCCTGCACGTAACTCCCGTCCAGCCCGATGTAGGAGGGAATCAGTCCGTCGATGAATCCCGTGCGAACCTCGTTGTTCGGGATGGACAGAATATAGGAGTTGGACTCGCGGTCGTACTCCTTGATGGTGAGGTAGCCGGTTTGGTAGAGCAGCGGCAGGGCGGTGTTCATGGCCTCGGGGGGACGGTCGAAAGCGGTCGCCGAGGCTTCGATGCGCTCTATCGTGGTGATGTCGGTGCGGAAGTGCTGCATCTGTCTGATGAGGAAGGTCGGGGTGCCGCTCTCGAACCAGTAGTTGGCGATTTTGCGTTGGTTGAAACATTTGAGCAGACTGAACGGGTTGTAGATGTCAGGCGACACTTCAGAAAAGCGGTAGCCGTCGTACTGTTTTTTCAGCTTGTCGTGCATTTCCTCGGGCGTGCATTCGTATACTTCCGCCAGCATCGCGATGTCGGGGGCCATGTCGGTGGCCAGTTCCTCTTCCGTGATGCCGCAGATGGCCGCGTACTTGGCGTCCATCGAGATGTTGGTGAGATTGTTGATGGTGGAGAAGATGCTCAGCTGCGAGAACTTGGTGATGCCGGTGATGAAGCAGAAGCGGATCAAAGCCTCGTTCGCCTTAAGCTGGATGAAGAACTCCTGCATCACGTTGCGGAACCCGCCCAACAAATCCGACAGGTGGAGCTTGTCCAACAGCGGCGCGTCGTATTCGTCGATGATGACGACCACTTGCTTGCCAGTTTTCTCGTATGCGCGGTGAATGAGGCCGCTGAACATTTTTCCCGGGGAAGTCTCCGATTCGTCCTTTCCATATACCTCGCACATTGGCTTCAATATCCACATCAGGGTTTCTCGCAATGCCTCAATCGAACTTTCCGCTTTGGCTACGCTCAAATCCACATGGATGACCGGATATTGTTCCCACTCCGTCTCCAAATCCATAATCTTGAGTCCTTCGAAGAGTTCTTTCTGTCCTTTGAAATAGGAGTCCAGCGTGGTGGTCAGCAGCGATTTGCCGAACCTGCGGGGGCGGCTGAGGAAGACGTATTTCATGCGGGTCATTTCCCACATCAAGTCTGTTTTGTCGATATAGATGTAGTTCCCTTTCCGGATTTCCGAAAAGGTCTGGATTCCCACGGGGTATTTGCGGACGTTGTTCATGACGGACGGTTTTTTCGCGGCAAAGGTACAAATTTTTCGATTATCGATTCGCAGGGCGAAAAAACTGCAAAAACCGAGATGTTTTCTGCATCTATCTATATTTTTCTTACTTTTGCCGCACTTTTTGTTGCAAGTCGCGACAAGCAAGAGATAATTGTTGTTAATAAAAGGTATTAAAACAGACTAATAAAGTTAGATAGTATAAAGTAAAATAGTATATCACAGAGCTTTGCGCTCTTATTCTCGAACTGAAAATCCGCCAAATTTTTAAAAGACGAGAGAATAAGAAAGCGAAAGGTTCGCGCCTCTGGGCGTGAATTGTTTCGTGCTTATTGATCGTCTTAGGTTCTTGGCGGAGCCGCAGTTCTCAATAAGCAAACAAAACGGGATGATCTCACGCCTTTTTTGCATACTTATCTGGAATAACGGGTGGTAAAGTTCGCAATCAGACGGACGATGGAACTGCCCAAACAATTCGACAACATCACCACGAGAGTCATAGACGACTTGAAAGCCACTTTGAAAAAGGGCTCCAAAGTCTCTTTGGCCGCTGCTTCTTTCTCCATTTTCGCTTTTGAGGCACTCCAAAAGGAGCTGGAGAAAGTGGCTGAACTGCGTTTTATCTTCACCTCCCCCACATTCAACAAGGAACACGCAAAGAAGCAGAAACGGGAGTTTTATATCCCCAAGCTGAACCGCGAGCGCACCCTTTACGGCTCCGACTTCGAGATCAAGCTGCGCAACAACCTCACGCAGCGGGCTATAGCCAAAGAATGCGCCGACTGGATTCGCCGGAAAGTCCGTTTCAAGACGAATGTCTCACAGATGCAAATGGCGGGCTTCCTGAATGTGAAGGCGGATGACGAACAAATGACCTACATGCCCTTCAACGAGTTCACGACAACGGAGCTGGGCTGTGAGCGCGGCAACAACATCTTTCAGCTTATCCAACGCCTGCCGTCACCCACCAGTGACGCTTATCTGAAATATTTCGATGACTTTTGGCAGGACAAGGAGAATTTCGCCGATGTGACGGAAGCCATCATTGAGAACATTGAAAACGTCTATAAGGAGAACGCGCCCGACTTCCTCTATTTCGTCACGCTCTACAACATCTTCCACGAGTTCCTGGAGGACATCAGCGAAGATGTGCTGCCCAACGAGGCGACAGGCTTCAAGTCATCGCAGATTTGGAACACATTGTACAACTTCCAGAAGGACGCGGCACTTGCCATCATAAACAAACTGGAAACCTATAACGGCTGCATTCTTGCCGACAGCGTGGGTCTTGGCAAGACGTTCACCGCCCTTTCGGTCATCAAGTACTATGAGAACCGCAACAAGTCGGTGCTCGTTCTTTGCCCAAAGAAGCTGTACAACAACTGGAACACCTATAAGAGCAACTACAAGAACAACCCGCTGGAAAAAGACCGCCTTCGCTATGACATCCTTTTCCATACCGACCTGAGCCGCGACAACGGCATGAGCAACGGCCTTGACCTCGCGCTGCTGAACTGGGGCAACTATGATCTCATCGTGATTGACGAAAGCCATAATTTCCGCAACGGCGGCAAAATCACCACAGACCAAGACGACGAGAACCCACGCGAGAACCGCTACCTGCGATTGATGAACAAAGTCATCCGCGCCGGGGTGAAAACCAAAGTGCTGATGCTTTCGGCCACCCCTGTCAACAACCGTTTCAACGACCTGAGGAACCAGTTACAGCTGGCCTATGAGGGCAGGCAGGAACTCATCAACGACAAGTTGGATGTTGACCGTCCCATCGAGGACATCTTCCGCTCGGCACAGGCACAGTATAACGCCTGGTCGAAGATTGAAGACCCGAATGAGCGCACGGCGGAGCGGTTGTTGGAAATGCTCTCGTTCGACTTCTTCCAAGTGCTCGATGCGGTCACCATCGCACGAAGCCGGAAGCATATTGAGAAATACTACGACACCACCGACATCGGAAAGTTCCCGACACGCCTGATACCCCTCTCCAAACGTTCCAAACTGACCGACCTTGACGATGCCATCACCTTCAAGGATATTTCCGAACAGCTTTATGAGCTAAATCTCGGTGTGTATGCGCCGTCAGACTATATCCTGCCGTCAAAGCGCGACAAATACGAGATTGACAAAGACGGTGAAGGCTCCAACCTCGGTATGTCCGGGCGTGAGAAGGGACTGAAGAAACTCATGGCCATCAACCTGCTGAAACGCCTTGAATCATCCGTCAACTCTTTCCGTCTGACCCTCGCGCGAATGAAAGAGCAGATTGACGAGACGCTGAAAGCCATTGATCTTTTCGTTGAAACAAGGCAGGAAACAAAGCTTTCTGTGCAGACGCTGGAAAGCATGCTGGACGGGGACGAAAGCGAGAACGACTTCCTCGTGGGAGGGAAGAAAACGCGCGTGGCATTGGCCGATATGGACTGCCGCTCATGGAAACGCGACTTGAAAGCCGACCAAGAAATCATCGGCCTGCTCTTGACTATGCTTGCGGACATCACACCCGAACACGACAGCAAACTGCAAATGCTTGCTGAAAACCTGCGGGAGAAGTTCGACAACCCCATAAACGGCACCAACAAGAAAGTCCTCGTCTTCACGGCCTTCTCCGACACAGCCGAATACCTCTACGAGAACCTCGCACCCGTCATCATGGAGAAAGCCGGGCTTCATACAGGGTTCGTCACGGGTAACGGCGTGGCATCAACCATCAAAGGACTACGTTCCGATTTCAACACGATTCTGACGCTCTTTTCCCCCGTGTCAAAAGACGCGGACAAACTGTTTCCAAGGGAAAACAGGGCGATTGACGTGCTTTTCGCCACCGACTGCATCAGCGAGGGTCAAAACCTGCAGGACTGCGACTATCTCATCAACTACGACATCCATTGGAATCCCGTGCGCATCATCCAACGCTTCGGCCGTGTCGATCGTATCGGCTCGCGCAACGAGGTCATCCAGTTGGTGAACTACTGGCCAGACATCGAACTTGACGACTACCTGCGGCTCAAAGGCCGCGTGGAGGCTCGCATGACAGGCGTGAACATCACGGGCGCAGGCAACAGCAACGTTCTGCTTTCTGACGAGCAGCAAGCCGATCTTGACTACCGCAAAAGCCAGCTCCAGCGGCTTCAGAATGAAGTGGTGGACTTGGAGGACATGGACACGGGCATCAACATCATGGATTTGGGCTTGAATGAGTTCCGGCTGGATCTGCTGGCCTACATGAAAGACAACCCCGACATAGAACACACGCCGTTCGGCATGTGCGCCGTTGTTCCTGCCTCCGACCAGGCAAGACCTGGCGTCATCTTCATTCTGAAGAACAGGAACAACGCGGTGAACATCGGGCGGCAGAACCTCCTGCATCCCTTTTACATGGTTTATCTGTCCGATGACGGAGAACCCATCATCAACCATCTTGCACCCAAACAACTGCTTGATGTCATGCGGCTTTCTTGCAAGGGCAAGACAGAACCAGTATTGGAATTGTGCCACGAGTTCAACAAGGAGACAAAGGACGGCCGCAAGATGCAGCATTATAGCGAACTGCTGCAAAAAGCTGTTGGCACCATTGTGAACCAAAAGGAAGAAAGCGACCTCGAAAGCCTGTTCTCCTTTGGAGAAACCACCGCTCTCGTGAATGACATCAACGGGCTTGACGACTTCGAGCTGATATGCTTCCTTGTCATCAAGGAAGGAGGTGCCCGTGGATAATATTCTAAATTACCCTAAAAGCACCATCGTTGGCCGTGTCGTGCCGAAAACGATGTTCTACAAGTTTATGGAGGTGAACCTGCGTATGAAATCGCGCTTCGTCAATGACGTGGTGAACATCATTTGGCTATACAAGTTGTCGGCCTCCTCCCTCAATGTCACGGACACGGAGGAAATGAAGGAAATAGAGGTGTTTGTTGTGAACCTGAAACAGCCGGATTGCCCGACGGATTTGTTCAGCTTCATCGACACAAACATGCCGCACCATATCGTCTTTGTCCTCATGCACGACAACAGTGCGATGTTGCTCATCAACTACAAGGATTGGGCAGACGACACCCATACGAAATTCCGCATACGTCAGGCCTTTGCTTCACCTTGGATGCCGATTGCCGACCTTGAACTGATTGTGCAAGGTCAGTCTTTACCTCGCATTTATGACAACTTCGTGGCGCAGGTGTCCGGCATCGGGGAACACAAGGCAGGCAGTATGGCCGAAATTGTGGAGCTAAAGAAACAGATTGCTGCCGCCGAAGCAGATCTGCAAAGTCTTGAGAAACGGATGCGCAAAGAGCCGCAGTTAGACAAGCAGCTGCAGATGAACAAACAGGTGAAAACCAAACGATTGGCTATGGCTGAATTAAAGAAAAGATTGGAGATAATCAGAACTAAGAACTAAGAGAAAAGGGAGGAGAAGTAACGACAATGGAATTCAATAATTATTTGGAATAATGGAATCGCAAGGATATAACGTAAACAAAAACCATCCCATCGCTAATGGAATAGACCAAGCGATGCTCATCCGTTATACGCCGACTCCAAAGTCCCTGTTGCTGTCCTTTCAACGGTTCGGGCTTGCCAATTCCTGTAAAAGGATGGCTAACGATATCCTGAAGCAAGGCAGAGATACGTTTCATAATACGTTTGTTGCCTGTTTGCTTCCAGTATTGAAGGTCTTCGTCCGCCCTGGGAAGGAATACTATTTCCATAATTCCTCAATCTTGACCACTCGTCCCCGACCATTCTTAATGTCTTCCTGTCCTTGCCGGATAACCTCCGCCATGGCGGGCGAAGACATCAGATATTCAGTCTCGTCCATTGTCTTTTTCTGGGCTGCGATTCTCTTCAACGCTTTCAACGCCTTTTTCATAAGACCTTCGTCTTCAGCAATGATACTTAGCTCGCGGAACAGCTCCGCATTTAATTGTAATGTCGTCATTTTCTTGTCCTTTTTATTTCCGCTGCAAAAATACAAAAAATTCTTCCTTGAGCAGCCTCGAAGAAGCAAAACGCGCAAAGCACAAGTAACCCCACACAAGGTGAAGCCGCAGTGTGGGGCCCAACAAAGACTAAAAACCCACAATTATGGAAAACCTCAAACATGTAGAAAAACAGTCCCCTGACGGCGCGCGCCTCACCCTCGACGCCCTTTATCAGATTGCCCCCTCGTGTTTCACCGAAGCAAAAGGCGAGGACGGAGAAATCCATCGTGTAGTGGACTTCAACAAACTCCGTCTGCTGCTTGGAGACAACGCCGTGGAAGACAATCCCGAAGTCTATGACTTCACGTGGGTTGGTAAACGAGCCGCCTTGCAAGAGGCTGCAGCACCTATCAACAAGACGCTGCGTCCGTGTCCGGAGGAAAGTGTGGATTGGGAGAAGACCCAGAACCTTTACATCGAGGGCGACAACCTCGAAGTGCTGAAACTGCTCCAGAACTCCTATATGGGCAAGGTCAAGATGATTTATATTGACCCGCCATATAATACAGGTAATGATTTTGTGTATCATGATGACTTTCATCGCACGCAGCGTGAAGAAGATGAGGCTGCTGGGGTCTTCAATGAAGAGGGTGACAGGATGATTAAGAACACAGAGACAAATGGTAAATTTCATTCAGATTGGTGTTCAATGATGTATTCAAGGTTGATGATTGCGAGAAGCTTGTTAACCGAAGATGGAGCGATTTTTATCTCCATTGATGATAACGAATTGCATAGCCTTAAGAAAATATGTGATGAAGTGTTTGGATCAAGTAATTTCCGAAACACTATCGCTTTAAGAAGAAGAATTAAAAGCCTTAATGTTCAATTTTCTGATGCCGGACTACAAACATTAAATGTAGGATTTGAATATGTGTTGGTTTATGCTAAACCTTTGTTTAAAATGATGCCAATCAGGGTGGAAAAAAGATTAGACCAACAATCAGACGAAGGTAAATGGCAAGGTTTTTGGAGTAATGCTGATAGGCCGACGATGCGTTATGATGTTCTGGGATTTACTCCATCAAAAGGTCAATGGCGTAAACAAAAAGATTATGCTATAAGAGCAGTGAAGAATTATATGGATTATTTATCAGTTCAAAACCAATACGAATCTTTGGAAGACTATTCAAAACAAACAGGCATAACAGAATTTATTCGCAGGGATTTGTCCGGAAAAGGAGAAAATGGAGGAGTCTATCATTGGCAAGCACCTGATAATACGACCTTACGAACATCAAATTGGCTTGACATAGAAGTTTCACAAATCCAAAAGGAAATCAAATTGCCGTTTGATAATCCTAAAAACATAAAAGTACCAATAGAAATAGCAAAATTATCAGGAATAAAGGACTGTGACTTAGTATTGGATTTCTTCTCCGGTTCCGCCACTACCGCCCATGCTGTAATGCAGCTCAACGCAGAAGATGGGGGCAACCGCAAGTTTATTATGGTACAGTTGCCCGAGGAAACAGCAGAAGACAGTGAGGCTTACAAAGCTGGCTACACAAATATCTGTGAAATCGGCAAAGAACGCATCCGCCGTGCAGGAAAGAAAATAAAAGCAGAGAATCCGGATGCAAAAGACCTTGACACGGGTTTCCGTGTCTTCAAGTGCGAGAGCAGCAACTACAAGGATGTTGCCTTTGCGCCGAAAGAGTATTCACAAGAAATGCTGCTGGGCTTGCTCGACAACATCAAAGAGGACCGCACAGACCTTGACCTGCTCTTTGACTGTATGCTCCGCTGGGGCGTTGAGTTGTCGCTGCCGCTCTCTTCGCAAAAAGTCGATGGCTGCACCATCCATAATGTGAATGACGGCGACCTCGTGGCCTGCTTCGATGGCAAGGTCACAGAATCCGTGATTGACGCTATCGCCGCCCTCTCTCCCGTGCGCGTCGTCTTCCGCGACAACAGTTTTGACGAAGCCGCACAGAAGATGAATCTCTTCGAGCTCTTCAAGCAGAAGTGCGACTGGACGGATGAAGAGGTCAAAAACAACATTCGTGTCATCTAATCCAAGCATTACTATGGCCAAGAAACTGACACTCAAATTCAAGAACCAGCAGTTCCAAACGGATGCGGCGCGTGCTGTCACGGATGTCTTCCACGGCCAGCGCAATCAGTCAATGGTGGAGTTCACCCATGATATGGGGCGTGTCTCTGACGGCACGCTGTTCGATGTGGTGGGCTTCCGCAACCAGCCGGTTACTGTTTCGGCAGGACAGCTGTTGGAGAACATCCGCGCCATTCAGATTCCCGCGCAGTTGCGTCCATCGGAAACGATAGACACAAACGATCTGCGCCTGACCATCGAAATGGAAACAGGTACGGGCAAAACCTACACCTACATCAAAACGATGTACGAGTTGAACAAACTCTACGGCTGGAGCAAGTTTATCATTGTGGTGCCGAGCATCGCCATCCGCGAAGGTGTCTGTCGCTCCTTCGAGATTATGAGCGAACACTTTGCCGCCGAATATGGTAAGCGCATCCAATCGTTCATCTACGACAGCAAGCAGCTGACCAAGATAGACCAATTCGCCAGCGACAGCAATATGCACGTCATGATCATCAACACGCAGGCTTTCGCCGCCCGTGGCGAGGACGCCCGCCGTATCTATATGAAGCTGGATGCTTTCCGTTCTCGTAAGCCCATCGATGTGATAGCGGCCACCAATCCCATCCTTATCATAGACGAGCCTCAGTCCGTTTTGGGCGCAGACAAGAAAAACGCCACTCGCAACCGTCTGCAGGAGTTCCATCCGCTCTTTACACTGCTTTACAGTGCTACTCACCGCGCAGGCGACATCGTAAACATGGTCTATCGCTTGGATGCAATGGATGCCTATAATAAGAAGTTGGTAAAGAAGATTTCGGTGAAAGGTATTGAGCAGAAGGGCACCACGGCCACCAACGGCTACGTGTATCTTGAAAGCATAGAACTCTCCAAAGGCAACCCCATGGCCCGGATAGGCTTCGACAAGCGGATGGCCAGCACCATCAAGCCTGTGATTCAGACGGTCTCGGATGGTTTCGACATTTTTCAGCAGTCGGGGCAGCTGCAAGAGTACGCTCATGGCTACCGCATCGAGAGCATTGACGGCTTCAACCGCACTGTGCGCCTCTTGAACGGCTTGGTGTTGGGTGAAGGCGAAATGGTGGGCAAAGTGAACGACATCTATGTGCGCCGCCATCAGATACGCGAGACCATCCTCTCCCATATCCATAAAGAACGCAAGCTCTTCTCCATGGGCATCAAATGCCTTTCGCTGTTCTTCATTGACCATGTCGATAACTACCGTATCTATGAACCCGGAGGCGGAACGAAGAACGGCACATACGCCGAAATCTTCGAGGAAGAATATGCCAGCATCGTGGGACAGCTGCAACTGAGCATCACGGACGACCCCGAATACGTGGCCTATCTGCAGAAGTTCACAGCACCGGAAGTCCACAACGGCTACTTCTCCCGCGACAAGAAGGGCCACTATGTTCAGCCATCTGCTACGGAAATAAAGAATGAAAGCAGTAATGACGTTTCCGCATACGATCTGATTATGAAGGACAAGGAACGTCTGCTTTCGTTCAGCGAGCCCACACGTTTCATATTCTCCCATTCCGCCTTGAAAGAGGGCTGGGACAATCCCAATGTCTTCCAAATCTGCACGCTGAAAGACAGCGACAACACGACCAAGAAACGGCAGGAGGTGGGACGCGGTATGCGCCTTTGTGTGAATGACCAGGGCGAACGACAAGACGAGAACGTGCTGCATGGCAGGGTTTTCGAGGTGAACGAGCTGACCGTCATTGCCAGCGAGTCCTACAACTCCTTCGCGGCCAAACTGCAGACGGAAATCGCGGATGCTGTGGGCGACAGACCTGTGAAGGTGAATTCACAGCTCTTCTTGGATTTGCTTGTCACCAACGCGGCTGGTGAACAGAAAAAGTTCAGGGAAGACGATGCACAAGAACTCACGTTCACGCTTCGCATGAAAGGCTATATTGACAAACAGGGACAACTCACCAAACAATACCACGATGACAAGCAGCAAGGCGTGCTTGACTTCGGGGAGGAGTACAACGAGTACAAGAATGACATTGTCAACCGTCTTGACGCCGTGTTCAATCCGGATGCCGTCCGTCCCGAAGACGCAAGGCGCACTCGTGAAGCGAAATTTGACTCGAAGAGATTCGAGAGAAAGGAGTTCCAGGCATTGTGGAGCAAAATCAACCACAAAACCTACTACACCGTGGATTTCAAGACGGAAGATCTTATCAACCGCGCCGTCATTGAGCTTGACAACCATCTGCAAGTCACCAATATCAACATCCAAGTGGTGTCGGGCACGCTGGAGAGCATCGAGAGCAAAGACCAGCTGACAGCCGGCACTGCCATGAGACAGACGAAAGCCGAGACAACTTCCATCCATGAATTGGTCGGCGAGAAGGTGAAATATGATCTGATTGGCAAATTGGTGGAAGACACGGGATTGACACGAAAGGCCATCGTCACCATCTTGCAAAAAATCAGTCCTAAAACTTTTATGCAGTTTAAAGCCAATCCAGAGGAGTTTATCATCAAGACTGGCAACATCATTAACGAATGCAAAGCCATCGCCGTGATAGAACACGTGGCCTACCATAAGCTCGACAAGAAATTTGACGCCGACATATTCAGCGCTTCAGAACTCAAAGGCCGTTTGGGTGTCAATGCTATGGAATCGAAAAAGTCTCTCTACGACCTTGTAGTGGTGGATTCGAAAGGCATAGAGATGGACTTCGCCAAAAAACTTGAATCGCAGAACGAGGTGGCGGTCTATACCAAATTGCCAGGCGGTTTCTATATCAACACACCAGTAGGGCATTACAATCCTGATTGGGCTATTGTATTTCACGATGAACCCGACATCAAACATATCTACTTTGTGGCTGAAACAAAAGGATATGATGATGATGAAATCTTGGATTATCGTAAGACTGAGGAAGTGAAAATAGCATGTGCTCGTCGCCACTTCAGTACTATTTCAGACAGCAAGGTTACCTATAGAGCTGTGAAATCGTATGACAAGCTCAGAGATATAATAACAAGCGACTAAATGGTGTTTTTCTTGGGCGACCGGGCATAAAACTCCGTGAATTAGATTCCTCGCCTCATGAGAATATTCTCATCGCCTCATGAGAATATTCTCGTTGGCCGATGAGAATATTCTCGTTGGCCAATGAGAACGTTATCATTTGGGACACCGATAGGAGCTGCGGCATTCCTGCCGCACAGAAAACAGTAGGAGCTGCGGCAAGAATGCCGCACTAAAAGACCGACATACTACGCGGCAAGAATGCCCGCAGCTACTATTGCGGCAAGAATGCCGCGGCTACTACGCGGCAAGAATGCCGCGGCTACTATTGCGGCAAGAATGCCGCAGCTCCTACGCGGCAGGAATGCCGCGGCTCCTATGTAAACCTTATCCCTCAACAAAAAAGGGACCCCGTGTGGAGTCCCTTTCGGATATCATAAAATGCGTGATTACTTCAGAATCGTAACCTTGTAGTTGGCAACGCCTTCGTCGGTGGTGACATTCACGATATAGGCACCGGCGGCCACGTTGAGGTTGATAACCTCGTGGCTGGTGCTCACAGCGCCGCTGTAAACCATCTTGCCGTAAGCGTCGAAGATGCGGACATTCTCAATGTTCATACCCTCGTTGTTGAGGATGTGGACATTCTGATGCTCGGCAAAGACCTTGATGTTGCTCTTCACGAGATCCTCGATACCGTCAGGAATCGTGGTGGGATCGGTGGTGAAGGTAACCAGGTTGGTCCAGTCGCTGAGGTTGTTGCCAGCGCAATGAGCGCGAACTTGCCACATGTAGGTGGTGTTCGGGGTCAGGTTGGTGAGCTGGTAGCTGTTGCCCGAAACATTGCCCACAGAAGTGTAGTTGCTCGTCGCGGTCTTGTACTGAATGTCGAAGGTGGTAGCCGTCGGGTGTGACCAGTGCAGCTCAGCAGAGGTCTCGTCGATGTGCGTGGTGTACAAGAAGGTCGGGACCTCGCACTCAGCAGCCTTGAATGTGGCGGCGATGGTGTGGTTGGCCGTCACGTTGGTGAAGACGTAAGAGCTGACAGCACCCATGCTGATATTGTCAACCGTCACATTGTCAATCACATAACCGTTAGCAGGCGTAATGGTGTAGGCTTGGGCCGCACCGTAGTTCACCGTGGTGTTGCCATTCGGCGTGATAGAGCCGTTGGCACCGGCAGAAGCGGTGATGGTGTAGGTCTTGGCCGTCATCGTGGCCGTGAGGGTCTGGTTGGCGTTGATGGCCGCGAAGGTGTAGGTGTAGATACCGTTCACATTCGGGACATTGGCGAGGGTGACGTTCGTGCCGTTCACCGTGATGGCGGTAACGCTGTAACCCACAGCCGGGGTAATCACGAAGGACGGGGTAGCACCATACAGAACGGTGGTGGTTCCCGGAGCAATCGTACCGTGAGCGGGCTGGTTCACCGTGACCGTGTACTCATTCGACTCGAAGGCAGCATAGATGGTGTGGTTGGCCGTAACACCGGTGAAGGTGTAGGTCGTCACAGCACCCACGGAAGCGCCATCCACGAAGACATCGCTCACATGGTAGCCGCTGTTAGCCGAAATCGTGTAGGTCTGGTTGCCGTTGTGAGCCACCGTGGTGTTACCGGCAGGCGTGATGGTGCCGCCGTTGCCAGCCGTAGCCGCGATGGTGTAAATGTTGGCGGCGAAGGTGGCGGCAATCGTGTGGTTACCGTCGAGAGGCAGGAAGGTGTAAGAAGCAACTGCACCAATGGAAGTACCGTCAACCGTCACGTCGACAATGCCGTAACCAGCATCAGGCGTGATCGTGAAGGTCGGGGTGGCACCGTATGCAAAGGTAGAAGTAGCAGGAGCGATAGCACCGTGAGCACCGGCATTCACCGTCACCGTGAAGACGAACTGCGCGAAGGTGGCGCTGATGGTGTGGTCGGCATCAACATTGTTGAACGTGTAGGTGGTGGTGGTCAGGGCATCGGCCTGCGTGTAAGTGGTGGCCGTACCATCAACCGTCACAGAGGCAATGTAGTAACCCGGAGCGGCATTGATGGTATAGGTCGCATTTTGATGATACAGGTAGGAAGAGGTGCCCAGCGGGGAAATCGTACCGTTGTTGCCGCAAGTGGCCGCAACCGTGTAGGTGCTCGGGGTGAAGGTCACCACGTAGTCGTAGTTGTCGAGGATGTTGGTCAACGTCTCGGTGTAAGTCGTGCTCGGATCGGCAACCGTCAGGGCGACATTGTTGCGGGTGATCGTAGCAATGCTGTAACCGGTAGCAGGCGTAGCCGTGAAGGTGTAGGTGTAGTCGGGATCGTAGTCGAACTCAGCACCAGGGGCGACCGTACCTTCACCGAAAGCAGTGGTCGTAATGACATAGTGGTTCGGGGCGAAGGTCACTTCCACAGTGTGATGACCAATCAGGTGCTCGAAGGAGTAAATATCAATGTTGGTGTGCTCCACACCGTCAATGATAATGTTCTCCACATGATAACCCGGGGCCGGGGTGATGGTGCTCAGCAGGTCGCCATAACCCTCGACGGTCACGGTGTAGGTAACAGCCTCGTTCGTGGCATCAGCCTCAAACACACCGTTGATGGTGCCCTTGCCGCCATTCACCGTGTAGGTGACGGTAGCGCTGTCAAGAGAAACCAACACGTTGATATCCTTGTCTTCCATCACAGGATCCAAGGTAAGTCCATACTGGCCGTTGCCAAGGTTTGTGACCTGTGCAGTGTAATCCATACCGTTCACATAGAGCTTATCGAAGCTGAAGTACGGAGCCATCGTGAAGGTGCCGTTGTGGGCAGCGCCATGGGCAACCACCTCATGGTTCGGCGTATAAACCGCGCCAGGAGCGTTGTTGTTGTAACCGGTAGCGGGCACGTTGGTCACCGTAGCATTCACATTGTATTGGTTCGGAACGAAGGTGACCGTAATCATATCACCCATAGTAGGAACGTAAGCGCAATAGTCGATCGCGGCATTGTTGGTGTTCTCGCCTCTCAACAATTCCGTAGAACCATTTTGATGGGAAACATAAACAGCACCCACATGGTAACCTGCATCAGGAGTCATAACCAGCATGACTTCCTCCATAGGAACAACATAGGCGGTGTAGGTAGGAATAGGCATCGGGACAATCTCAGAATTCTCAATGCTCACTGTACCATTGGCCGTTGTTTGAACACCAACCAACATAGCCTTCTTTACGGAAACATTGTCAATACTGAAACCAGCAGTACCAACCGCGCTCTCCGCATGGAATAAAATATGGCCATTGTCAAGTTCCTCTCCCTCATCCGTAATGAAATAGGTACGATAAGTGACATAATCCGTGTTATTGAAGCTATGGGAAGACACCAAATAGTTGTGCTCGGGAACGAATCCCATATTATCGTTGAAGTAAGTCGTGAAGGCTTCCGTGTAATATGCACTGTTAGCCTTATAGTCGTAAGAAAGGAGGTACATCTCAGCAGGTGCACCCGCCTGATAAGAGCTCAAAGGACCAAAGCACGGAGAGATAATCCAATCGTTAGCCGCATTCTCATCGGAAGCGTTGTAACGGATAGCCGTACCCGAAACAGCGAAGGTGGCATCGTCATTGTCGTCGTTCACGACAAACCATTCTTGAGAAGCTGAGGGGGAAGAGAAGGTCTCCAGATACGGGAGATCCTTAGATGTAGTCAGATACGTAATACCAGAGGTCTTCTGGTTGTTCTCCGTCGCGGTCTCGCTCGGAATCGTCACCCAAGCGGTGATGATGTTAGCGTTCGCCGTGAGGGCCGGAGCCGTGTTGAAGGTATAGACGTAGGTGTCACCCTCATTCATCGGGGTGATCAACGTGACCGTCTCGTGTACGGCATCGCCGTCGTTCACTTTGTAGTAAGCCTCGAAAGTGCTGATCGGAGACTCGAGCATGTTCTTCACCGTAATACGGGCAATCGCATCGGAGAGGTCGCAGTTGCTGGGGTTGGTGTAGACATCCACCAAAGCGATATCGACCAAAGCGGGACAGAGGACCGTGACGGTCACCGCCTCGCTCTCGTCACCAGCGCCGCAATCAGCCTTGACAGAAACCTCATAGGAATCGCCGGGCTGCATACCCGTGATCGTGTAGGTGGGTTGCGTAAGCGTGAGTGTGGTGGCATCGCCCACATTCGGAGTCAGCGTCACAATCCAAGAGGCCTCGGTGCCGCCAGCCGTCCAAGTAATGGTGGAAGAACCGTTCTCCACGTCGGTGGCCGTCAAAGCGGTCGGGGCGGGACAGGAAATCGCAGCGCAATAAGAAGAGAAGAAACCATTGGTTTGGGCATTTGAGCCAGAATAGACGACATTGCCGTTTTCGTCCGTAATGGTGAAGGAAGTCTCACTTGCATACGAACCAGTAGTCCAATTACAAACCATGAGCGTACCATTGGGTATCGTCACATTGTAAGAGGCGGTAGAACCATTATCAATGGTAAGCGATTGGGTCGTACCATCGCTGAACGCCAAATCAATGGAATTGCCGTTCCAACCATCACCGTATGAGTCAGTCAGATCAAAGGTGTAGAAGCAACCTTCGGCAACCGTTTTGAACGTTGCCGTCTCATAGACGGACTCATCGCCGCTACAGATGGTCTTCACGCGCACATTGAAATTAGTGTTGGCCGTCAGGCCGGTAATCGTATAGGTGTTGTTCGTCACATCCACGGAAGTCCATTCGGTGGCATCGGCAGCTTTGTAACCCACGCGCCATGCAGTGGCACCGTTGGCATCCCAAGTGACAGTGGCACCTGCGTTCGTCACATTGCTCACAGCCACATTCGTAGGTGCAGCACAATGCTCGTCACCGCAAACGAGACCGGAAATGTTAATCTTGATATTGGGACGATAATAACTTCTTGTACCCGTCACACCATCAGGAAATTCGTAATCCATGGCAGCATCCTGTTGCTTGTACAGAACACTATTGGTTACATTGGTGTATTTGTATTTCAAAGAGCTGGTCCATGCCGAACCTCTTCTTGAAACAACAACGACCAAATTATCAGTTCCATTATATTCGTAAGGAGTGTCAAGCGTATAGGTTTCCCAACCCGTGGCTGAACCCACTGAACCACCCGTTCTACTATAAACAAGCGTTAAATCACTGAACGTAGTCCAATCTGAAGTACTGCTATAGGTGGAAGAAGAACGCGTACCCAAGTAAATCTTCAAGGAAGAATAATTATAGTTGGATGAAGAGCCAACTTCAAAAGACAACGCATTAATAGTGCCGCCATTTTCGAATTCGGAAGCCGGATAAATCATTTCCGCATAGGAATTGTTATAGTAGTTGCACATGGGCGGATAATAGGAGGTGCTGGTTCCATTACCAATGACTACATCCGCAAAGCCAGGCACAAAGGTGGCGCACTCCGTGGTGAAATCGCCGGTGAGCCAAGGCGTGGTCTCGTCAGCGCAAACGGGTCTCACACGCACAGAATAGTCGGTGCTGGGAGCAAGGTTGGTGAGCGCAACATTGGCGGCGGCAGCATTCAAAGTCGTCCAGTCATCGGAGCTGGAGGCCTTGTACTGCACGTTCCAAGCCGTCTCAAGACCGCCAGGTGTCCAAGACACGTTGGCGGAGGTGGTCGTCACATCGGCGATTGTCAAGCCGGACGAAGGACGGCAAGAGGGAGCCAACGACACGGTGAAGTCGTCCAAGTTCCAAGAAGCGGTGGAAGAGGTGTTCGTATAGCGAAGAGCGATGCGGGCATTGGCAGGCGTGCTGAAGGGGAACATATACGTGCCCATAAAATTACCCACGCCATTGCGGGAGGACGGATTAGGAGTTGTGGATACCGGCACAAAAGTGGTCATATCGGTCAGGTCAGTGAGATAACCCACTTCCATAGCACCGCCGCTTGTACGGGTAGCCCAGAAAGAAACCTGCAGATCGTAGGTGTTGTTGGCAAACGCGGGCAGCACCAGCACATTGGTGGAACCTTTTAATTCGGCGGAATTCTGACCGGAGTGGCAGGATGAAGAATAGCCGCAATAAACGAACGGACCGTTCGGTTTCACGGGAGTCTCCCAGCAGATGAACGGTTGCTCGCCACTGCCTTGGTAACCCTCAAAGTCTTCGAACCAAGGATTATCTGCAGTCACAAGGATGGGATCGCATTTGGTGGTGGCGGAAGCCGAGGCGGTCCACTCGCTCAGGTCACCCATACCGCAGTTGCTCTGCACGTAGAAATCGTAGGTAGTGGAAGCAGCGAGACCATTAACCGTGAACGGGTTGGCATTGGCAGCCACCACAGTACCCGTACCCTGCGTGAAGCCGGCGGGACCGTATTCGATGTTCCAAGCGGTGGCATCGCCATTCTCCGTCCAGCTCAAAGTGGCCGTATTGTTGGTCACAGCGCTGACAGCCAAGTTGCCGGGGGCGATACAGTTCGGGAGCAGACGCACCATGAAATCGTCAAGATTCCAGGAGCAGCTGTAAGTGGCGGAAGTGAAGCGCAATGCGATACGCGCATTGGGATCCGTGATGCCGGTGAAGAAGAACGGACCATACTCCAATGAGTTGGCACGGTTATAGCTGCCGCTCTGCGCGGGGATAACCTGAATCTCCACAAACGTGCTGGCATCAGTCGGATCGGTGACATAACCCAGCTGCATAGTGCCGGGGGTGGTGCCGGTGACCATACCGTAGTAAGTGAACTGCAGGTCGGCAAGCGGGTTGGTGAAGGCGGGGAACACCAAGGTGGAAACCTCGCCATTGTCACCCTTCAGTTCAGCCGTGTTTTTACCTGTATGGGCGGTCGTGGCATAGTTGCGATAGATGAACGGGGAGTTGTAGTGGCTCATCTCCGGGGTGGCCCAGCAATTGTCGAATGCCAGGTTGCCAGAACCCGTGTAGCTCTCAAAGCCTTCCGTCCAAGGATGTTGTGCGGTAATGGTGATGGGACCGCACTCGGTGGTGAATGTCAGTTTGGACGACCAGTTGCTCTCGTAGCCCAGACCGCAGTCGGCCTTCACATACACCTCGTAGGTGCTGTAGGCGTTGAGACCCGTCAAGGTGACAGTGGCCTCGGTTACATTCACTTGCGTGCCGGTGCCGAGGGTGAAGCCTTCGTAGCCATATTCCACCGTCCAGGCGGAGGCGTTGCCGGCGTTCCAAGTCACCTTGGCGGTGTTCTGACCCTTGTCGGTCACGGCAAGACCCGTGGGAGCGGGACAGATGGTCGGCATCGTAAAGTTAATCGTGCTCCAGTCGCTGGTCACGCCCTCGCCGCAGATAGCTCTCACGGCAATGGTGTAGGCAGCGCCCTCAGCCAGACCGGTAAGGTTGGTCTGGGAAGCGTTCGTCACATTGAGGGTAATGTCGGCGTTGTTGCCGGTCACATGCACCTCGTAGGCGTTAACACCGTTCACGGGCAGCCAGTTCACGTTCACAGTGTGAGCGACTGCAGTGGCGGTGAGATTTTGCGGGGCAGGACAGTTGGCCTCGGTGGTGAAAGTAGCAGCAGCCTCGGTGCTCAAGCCGACGGTACCGCAGTCGCCCTTCACGCGCACCATGTAGGCGGTGTTCTGCTCAAGGTCGGTCAACGTATAGGCATTGGTGGTGGCAATAGCGGTAGCCCACTCGTCGGCATTCGCAGGCTTGTAGCTCACCACGTAGGAAGTGGCATCGCCTTCCCAAGCCAACTCCGCGCCGTCGGTGGTGACATCGCTTACGGTCAGGGCCGTGGGAGCGGCGCAAACCAGATCACCACAAACAGAGCCCGTATAGTCCACCAGCATATTCGGCAAATAAGAGCTTTGAACACCAGTATTGGAACCCGGGTGGTTGCCATAGCTTTCAGGAGAGCTGTCGCTTCTTCTGTACAACACACCGTTGGTTGCCGAAGTGTAACGATATTGGACACTATTGTAGGCTTGAGCCGTACGGGCTGTGACAATGACCAGGTTGCCTTCACCATTATAATAATAAGGTGTATTGAAGGTATAGGTCTCCCAACCGGCCGTGGAACCGAGTGTGCCATTCGTTGATTCGTACACCAGGGTCAGATCATCCATCGAAACCCAGTCTGTAGTGCTGGTGTTGGTGGCAGTGGCCTTCGTGCCGACATAAATTCTGAAATAGTCATAATTGTGGGTCAGTGCCGCATTGACATACCAAGAAACGGCGTTGATGTAACCGGGCGTCTCGAAATTCGAAGCCGGATAAACCATCTGAGTCCAGGAGTTCTTATAGTAGGCGTTCGCCGGAGCAATGTTGGTCGTGCCCGTTCCCGTACCGATGGTGATTTCCATCTCACTCTCCGTCAGTTGCTGGCAGGGCACATTGAACTGGGCGTTGGCCCAGAGGCTGCTCGTCTCACCGCAGACGGCTTTCACGCGCACGTTATAGTCCGTGTTGGTAGCGAGATTGTTCAGCGTGACGGTGGTGCTTGTGGCATTCACGCTCTGCCAAGCATCGGCGTCGGCAGCCTTGTACTCCAAAGTCCAAGCCGTCTGGCCAGCGGGAGCACTCCAAGTCACCGTAGCGGTCTGGCCGGTCACCGTGGCGGCAAGGTCGGTCGGAGTGGTGCAGGTGGCGTTGAGCGTCACATTGTCAATGGCGGCGGGAGTCTGCACACCCACGGCATTGTCGTTGTGCCAGGTGAAGACGATGTATTTCGCACCGGCGTAAGAAGCGGGAATCACCACGCTCTGGGTGGTGAACTCGTTCACGTTGTAGTAGCGGGCCAGGTAGGTGGCAGGCAGGGTGCCGGCGGTCGGAGCCTCGTCGAGGACAGAGACTTGCAGATAGTCGTCAGACTCGCCCACGGTTCTGAGGTCGAAGGTCAGCATCAGGTCGCTGGCAGGCAGGGTCGTGTAGATATAGGCGTGAGCGTCAGTGACAGATGTTACATTATATTTATTAGTAGCACCGTTGGAGGAAGAGATGTAGAGAGCGCCGTCTTGGAAACTGGCGGGCTCGCCGATATACCACTTGTTGGCGGAAGTGCCGTTCACGAGTGTCCACTCATTGTGGTCGCCATCATTGAAGTCGCAGGTGAAAGGCACGCTGATGGCAGCGAGATCGCCATCGTTGCGCGGGAAAATCTCGGTAGTGCTGTTGTACTGACCGACGAAGCCGAGCAGATTGCCGCCGTTGCCAGCCGCAAAGGTGGAGTTCAAGGTGTAGTACTGGTTATAAACCGTGATCGTATTCTCGCCCTGGTTGAACGTGATGCTTCTGTTGGAGCTGTTGATCGTTCCCGGGGTGAAGTAACCGTCGCGGATAACCACCAACTTGTGCATGTAAGCCTCAGGGTTGGCCATAATCTGGGCCACAGTGGCCTCAACGGGCAGAATGGCAGTACCGGGGGTTCCCGGGGCGGTATTCTGCGTGGGCACTAACTCAAGCATGTTTTTATAATTCTTCAATGTACCATATACACCACCGGAGATAATGTCACCATTGGTGTATTCCGTCGTAATCTTGTTATTATCGTCGAAAACGAGCAGACCGCCGGTGGCATCCTGCACATAAACGTTCTTGTTATGACGCCAAACAAATTGGACATCGCCGGTAAGATTGTAAACCGTGGTGTTATCGGCATTGGCATCAAGCAACGCAGCGATATTGGAAACCTCAAGCGGGAAGTCGATGGCGAGAGTGGTGATAAGGCTGTTGTCATCCCCAAGAGTGGCGTAGGCACTCACCAAAGAAGTCGTGCTCACCGTGAAGGGGGCGTTGTAGAGAATGGGTTCACCGCCGTTGACGGTGTAGTAGATGTTGGCACCAGGGGTCAGGCAGCTCAGTTCGACCGTCTGGGCGGTGTAGTACGTGCCGCTCGGGATGTTGAACGTGGGAGCCATCACGGCCGGAGCCGGACCTTGCTTATAAAGGGCAAGGCTCTTCTGGGTGCCCCCATAACCGGCAAAACGGGGATTGTTCCCGTTATTGTAGTTGTAGCTCAAAATGCGCTGGGTGTTGGCAACATTCGTCATAACCCAACCAGTGCTGCTGAGCGAGGGCGTCCAAGTACTCTGTTCGCTTGCCGTAGCAACCAGATAAGCTTTGTTACCAGTGCCGTGATACTCAACGTACTTGCCGGCCTCTTCATTGAAGAAGGTGACGTTGCCGTCAGCATCCACGTCAATACGCCACACAATGTTGGCAGGCGGGTTAAAGAACACGGGGGTAGTCGCATTGATGTAGCCACTGGCCGTGTTGAGCATGGCATAATCGCCGTTTTCCTCCGTGCCGGTGACGACGTAGTAGCCGGATGTCAGCTCATCAAGCGAGTTAATCTGGGTGAACAAGCCCGTGCCGTCATATTCGGCGAAGACATTGCCCACAGCCATCAGCGTTACCAGCATGATGGCGGCAAGTCGCTGGATTTTCAAACCCAGCTTCTTAAAACTGTAGGATTTTCTCATAGTTTGTAGATTTTATGAATAATAATGAATTTTAGTTTGTCCTTTATTTTAATACGGTTTTATGCACGTTTCACACTTTACACAATATATAATTTACCAAGCGGCAAAGATACTTTTTTTTTTACATCAACACAATTTTGTTCATTTTTTTCTGAAAAATTATTTTCGCCGTATGCAATGTGAAAAAATGTATATTTGCCCCGCGAAATAAACGACTATAACTTATCAAAAATAACAAAAAAAGTATGAAAGACAACATCACCATGAGCCTTAATCCGCTCGTGAATTATTTCAAGAAAAGTCCGAAGGAATTCACCAAGGCGGACATGATCAAATACGTCGAGGAGAACAACATCCCGATGGTCAATTTCCACTATGTGGCTGGCGACGGACGTATCAAAACCCTCGGCTTCGTGCTTCACAGCCGCGAATATCTGGAGCAGATTCTCTCCAACGGCGAGCGCGTGGACGGTTCGAACATTTTCCCGGCTTTCATCCATGCCGGTTCCAGCGACCTCTACGTGATCCCGCGTTTCTCCACCGCCTTCCTCAATCCCTTCTCCCAAATCCCCACCCTCTCCTTCCTCTGCTCTTATTATAATAATGAAGGCAAACCGTTGGAGAACTCCCCGGAGTACATCCTGCGCAAGGCGGCCAAATCGTTCACCGAGGTCACGGGCAACTACTTCCAGGCCATGGGCGAACTCGAATACTATGTCATCGGCGATGAAGACGACCTTTTCACCATCCCCGACCAGCGCGGCTACCACGAGTCCTCCCCGTTCACCAAGTTTGAAGGTTTCCGTGCCGAATGCATGCTCAAGATTGCCGAAATGGGCGGCCTCATCAAATACGGCCACTCCGAGGTGGGCAATTTCACCATGGACGGCAAGATTTACGAGCAGAACGAAATCGAATTCCTCGTCACCGACGTGCAAGACGCTGCCGATCAGTTGATTTTAGCCAAGTGGATTATCCGCAACTTAGCTTACGAGTACGGCTTCGACGTGACCTTCTCCCCGAAGATTACCACCGGCAAGGCAGGCAGCGGCCTTCACATCCACACCTGCATCGTGGACGGCAAGGGCAAGAACCAGATGGTGACCAAGGGCAAGCTCAACAGCATCGCCAAGACCGCCATCGCAGGTTACATGACCTGCGCCGGCTCCCTCACCGCTTTCGGCAACACCAACCCGACCTCCTACTTCCGCCTCGTGCCGCACCAGGAGGCGCCCACGTCCGTCTGCTGGGGCGACCGCAACCGCTCCGTGCTCGTGCGTGTGCCGCTGGGCTGGACCCACAAAAACGACATCGTGGCCGAGCTCAACCCGTTGGAGAAGGCCGTCAACAAGGATCGTTCCCAGAAGCAGACCGTCGAGTTCCGCTGCCCGGACGGCTCCGCTGACATCTACCTGCTGCTCGCCGGCCTTGTCTGCGCCGCCCGCCACGGCTTCGAAATGGAGAACGCCCTCGAATTTGCCAAAGAGACCTATGTGGACGTCGACATCCACCGCCCGGAGAACAAGGCTTTGGTCGAAAGACTCGCCCAACTGCCCGCCTCCTGCTGGGAATCCGCCGACGAACTCAGTGCCCACCGCAACATTTTCGAGGCCCACGGCGTCTTCGACCGTTCCATGATCGATGACATCATCAAACAGCTCAAATCCTTCGACGACCGCAAAATCCGCGAACAAATCGTCAAGAAACCCGAGCTGATGGCCCAAATGGTGAAAGAATATTTCTATTGCGGTTAATATTTTCTGTAGAGACGTGGTGCACCGCGTCTCTACAAACGAAAAATACATTCTTACGTTGTAGAGACGTTGCGCGCAACGTCTCTACAATTTTTTTAAACACCTGTAACGAAATCGCCCTTCTGTGCGACACACCATATTGAAAAGGCAAAAAAAAATCGGACGTAATGAGTTGGTATTATAAAAATTGTAATTTTGCCATCTGGAAACTAGGATAGTTATACCCATAAGAAATAAGCTTTATGAAAAGACATATATTTACTTTGGTTCTGATATTGTTGGGATTTCAGGCGGCATTGTTCGCACAGAACAACGTAACGGTGCAGTCGTTGCAGAACACGCACGTAGACACCATCCTGAAGTACCATCTCGCAGGTGAGGGTGTGGAGCTGAGCAACGGCGCGTTCAACATGACCCCCGGTATTGTCACTTCAAACCAGATTGGCAGTTTCAACCGGAATAATTATACGCAGTTCCCGTTTGCGACAGGCTTAATCATGACCACGGGTGCCTGTTCGGTGGCGGCGGGTCCCAACAGCTCCGGTAGTGCGTCAAGTACGGCCAACGTCACCTACCACGACGCCTTGCTGCAACAATACAACCAAGGTTATACGGTGCAGAACAGCGCGGCCTTGGACTTTGACTTCCTGACCTACGCCGATACGTTCGCCTTCCATTACGTGTTCGGTTCGGAAGAGTACCCCAACTTCGTCTGCGCCTCTTACAACGACCTCTTCATCTTCCTGCTCACCGGTCCCGACCCGGTGACCAACCAGGTAGTGACGCGCAATGTGGCTGTCATTCCCGGCACCGTGACGGCGGCCAACCCCGAGGGCCTGCCTGTGTCCATCAATACGGTGAACGGCGGTGCCTCCAGCAGCGGCGGCTCCACCTGCTACAACGGCACCTACTCTGCCTACTACATCTCCAACGGTAGCGGTAGCGGCGCCAACGGCATTGAGTACAACGGCTACACCGTGGAATTGGCAGCGGAAGGCAACGTTAACGCCTGCGACAGCTACCACATGCACCTCGCCATCTGCAACGCTGGTGACAACTCCTACGACTCAGGCGTGTTTCTTGAAGGCAAGAGTTTCAAGAGCGAAGTGAGCACCAAACTGCTGATGCGCAACACCTACTGTCTCCACGAACCTATCGTGTTCGAATACCAGGCCGAAAATATCGATACGGTGTTCATCCTCACCCCGAGCGGCGACACGATCTGGCCGCCACTCACGATCGAAAGTGCAGAATATGACGATTCCGGCGAATACTTCCTCTACGTCCACAAGGCCATCACATGCGCCAGCATCTGGGCCCACGACAGTATCCAAATCAATGTCATCAACACCTTCAAACCCGACCTCGGCGAAGACCAGTGGCACTGCACCGGCGAGGTGATCACCCTCAACTCCAACTACAGCGACAGTACCGCCACCCTGATGTGGAACACGGGAGAAGACACCCCCGACATCGATGTTATCACCTCCGGCGAATACATTCTCGAAGTGGAGATGTTCAACCCCAACACAAACACCAACTGCTGGAGCTCCGACACCGTGAATATCAACTTCTACCCGCTGCCGAAGGCCGACTTCGAGTCTGACGTGACCTCCGGCTGCACGCCCGTCATCTGCCAGTTCTCCAATCTCACCACCACCTCCTCCGACACCATCACCAGTCTCTGGATTGTGTTCGATGAAAACTACAATGTGGTGGAATACACCTACGATTACGAGCCCACCTTCCACTTCACAGACGCTGGCTCCTATACCGTGAAACTGGTTGTCACCACCGCAGAGGGTTGTAAAGATTCCATCACGAAATGGAACTACATCGTCACAGCGCCTCAGCCCACCGTTGACTTCCTCGCCACCCCGGAAACCTGCTTGATGAGCGAGACCAACGGCGAGATAAGCTTCTCCGCCTTCCTTTCCGACAATGTTGCCGACAACACCAGCGGCCTTGTATGGAACTTCGGCGACGGAGATGAGACCACAGGCGAGACGAGCACCTCCCACACCTACACCACCTGGGGCGACTACACGGTGACGCTGTCGCTGACCACCGAATCCGGCTGCGGCGACTCCATCAGCCACACCATTGTCATTGAGGACGACCTGATTTTCCCGAATGTGATTACGCCCAACGGCGACGGCATCAACGATGTGTGGGCCATCGGCAACCTCAACACCGACATCAACCCCGAGGATCCCGACGGGTACCGCAACAACGAGCTGCGCATCAGCGACCGCTACGGCAAGGTGGTTTTCCAAGCCAAGAACTACGACACCTGGTCGAAAGACGGGCAAATCCACCAAGGTCTCAACCCGTTCAACGGCGACGGCCTCAGCGACGGTGCCTACTATTTCACGTTCACCTACAAAGGCAAGGCCAAAACCTTCTCCTGGAGTGGGTCAATCACGATTGTAAGGTAGTTGGACCGGAGTTACACCGGAGTTAGGCAGGTGTAGAGACGCAAAATTTTGCGTCTCCGCAAATCGCGGCGTGCGTCTCTACAACACCAGAAATCCAGCACCGACTAACAATCCCAACGTCATGGTCATTCCCTTCATAATCAAGAAATTGCGTTTAGATTGCGCCATGAGCGGGATGCCTGCATGGCCGTTTTGCGCGATGGCGTTAGCCAATAATATCGCAAACGGGATGTTACCCTGCAGGAAGAGCATCACAAAGATGAGGTGCGGTCCTGAAACCGGCAGGAAACCCACCGCCACGGCAACCAACAACAGCAACCATTTCGTCCAGACATTCTGCTCCAAAAGGGCTTGCAAATCCACGAAATGGTTGAGGATTCCCAACACGAGCAACGTTCCGAAAGCGTAGAGAAACAGTTTCAGCGCATGCTTCTTAACCACATGCTCCCATACGTGCTCGCGAAGGAAATGGAGAATCCGTTCCTTCCAATGATGTCCCCGATTCTCAACATGTTGGTGTTGATGTTCCGCATGTATCTCGAAATCGTGGTTCTCAAAATCAATGAGCCTGTTCTCCGGAAATTTCAACAGGACAAGTCCGAAAACGAAACCGATGACGAACAGAACACCCGTCAGGACGAGGGCTTGTTTGGGGTCTTGAGCCGCCAGGAAAAGCGCCTCGTCGCCAAAAGTGGCCACCATACCGCCCATAAGAGCCCCGAAAGAGAGCATCCGGTGGGTGAAAAGCGACACGACGACAAAGCCGCCGGCACATCCCGGAATCGCACCCAACAGGCACGCCAACGCGACCTCCGCGACGGGTTTCCCGTGCAGTTTCTTGAACAGACGCCCTGACGATGAGATGTTCACAGACTCCACCACCGCCATCAGCAACAGCACCAACAGCGTAATGGAGACAGATTCCTGCAGCGCGTCCCAAAGTATATCTAAAACGTTCTTCACAGCTTTACCGAGCTTTTGCCCCTGTCGGGGCTGCTCAAGGAATATTAGAGATTAAGGTTCTTCGCAATCGACGGGTCGGTCTTTTTCGCACCCCAGACCTTGGCGGAAATGTCGTGGGCCTCCTTCGGGGTCATGAGGTCGTAGTGTTCCATAGCGCGTTGCACAAAGATGCACTGCTGAATCTGGGCCTTGTCGCTGACAACGGCGTCGGCGAGAGCCTTGCAGGAGGGATAGCCACAGAGGTGGCAATCGACTTGCGGCAGGTTCTGGTTGATTTCGAAGGCCCGTTTCATTTTCTGCATGGCGACGGCCACATTGTCGTCCATCTTGTCCATCGAACGCGGCTCAACCTCGCCCACATGCCGTTTGTCGGCCAGATAATCGAAATAGTTGAGCAGGTCGTTGTCCTCGGCATCCACCTCCTCGGAGCATTTCTGCATCCGGCGACGCTGCCGTTCAATCATGAGGAAGCGGTTCTCAGCGGTGAGAATGCCGCCGCAGCAGCTGCCGTCGCAGGCGCGGAGCTCCAGAAAATCGATGTCCTGGATGTCCTCGTCCTCCACCTTTTCGAGAAACTCCGACACGTTGTGGATGTCATCGATAGCCAGATTGCGGCCCGTACGCAGCATCTTGGTCTCGCCACCGGTGAGCGGATAGGTGATACTGGCCTTCGACAGCCGGTGGAAGCGCACCGACTCGTCGCACATTTTGTACTCACCCGTCTTAATAACACGCAACACCTTGCTGTACAGATAGTTCATATTGATAACACCGGAAACCGGCGACTTGTCCTCGCCTACAGGACTCTTGATGGCGGCGATTTTCGCGGCACATGGAGTCACGTAGAAGATGCCGATATCCTCCGGAGGAACCCCTTGTTCGGTGAGGCTCTTCTTGATGTACTCGGCTGTCATGTCGAACGGTGCCTTCAACCGGTAGATATTGTCCACCAGCACAGGGAATTTCACCTGGATGAGGCGCACGATGGCCGGACAGAACGAGGAGATGACAGGCTTCTCGTAGGGCACATTGTTGCTTTCCAGGTCACGCCGGTAGTACTCCTTGAAGAAATCCACACTCTTCTCCACCTCATAGACGTACTTGAAGCCGAGGTGCAGCAGTGCGGAAAGGATGGTGCGCTCACGGATTTTCTCCTCGAACTGGGCGAGGAAAATGGAGGGCACCAGCAACACCGGGTAGTTGTAGTTGTAAACGGTCTGGAAATCGTCCTGCTCGATGTAGATGGCGTTCATCGGGCAGGCCACGTAGCACCTGCCGCAATCGACGCAACGGTTCGGGTCGAGCACCGGGTGCCCGTCCTCCACATGGATGGCGCTTGTGGGGCACACGCCCGTACAGTGCGAGCATCCGATGCAGAGGTCGTATTTGAATTTCAATGCGTGGTGGAAATCTTCGGCCATAGTTGTTCGTTTGTGTTATCAACTTATTTTGTCATCTCCCACCCCACACTGCGGCTATCGCCTTGTGTGGGGTTAATTACTGCTTTCCTGCCCCACACTGCGGCTATCGCCTTGTGTGGGGTTAATTGCACTCCGTGCGTTTTGTCCCTCCGGGACTGCTTAAGGAATAATCTTCATATACATACATACTTCACAATTCACACTTCACAAATCACACTTCACAAATCACAAGTCACTACTGGAAATAATTGACCATCTCGATCCGGGTGCCTTTGCCGACCTCGGAGGTGATGTTGAGGGAGTCGGAATTGTTCTTGATGTTGGGGAGACCCATGCCGGCGCCGAAACCCATCTCGCGAACCTTCTGCGAGGCAGTGGAATAGCCCTTCTGCATGGCACGGTCGATGTCAGGGATACCGGGACCCTCGTCGTCGAGCACGATCTTGATATGGTCCTCCTCCAGATCGACGGTGATGTCGCCGCGATAGGCATGGGCCACGATGTTGACCTCCGCCTCGTAAAGCGCGACAACCGTCTTCTTCACTATCTCAGGGCTTACCCCGATTTTCTTCAGCATGCGCTTCACCTGGCTGGATGTGGAACCCGCGTTGGTGAAATCGCCGCCTTCTACATGGTAAACAAAATTCATAATGTCAGATTTGGTTAATAATCAGGTTAATAGACCGCAGGGAGACCCGCACCGTACAGGATACCGGCAGTCTTGTACATGGAAAAACTCGTCCGGATGACCACCATATCGTTATCCTCCGCCAATTCCTTCATCTCTTCCGTCACCTCCTTGCCACGTACGATAAGCAGGAACGTGATGTCGGACATCTCGCACGTCCGGATCGATTGCAAATTGCTCAATCCCGTGAGCAGCAGCAGGTTGTTGACATCCTTCAGGGTGAGCACGTCGCTCATCAGGTCGGAAGCAAAAACACACTCAATCTGTTGGTCCAGATTGTCTTCGCCGCAAATAATCTCGCCTTGCACCAGGTCTTTAATCTCTTTGAGTGTCATTTCAAAAAAGGTTTTCTATAAATGTTTTGAAAAAATAATCCGCAAAGATACTTTTTTTTTAAATGTCACGTTCACCTATTGTTTTTTGTGTACTTTTGCCGCCGCGTTTGAAGACTTGAGACTTGAGACTTGAGACTTGAGACTTGAGACTTGAGACTTGAGACTTGAGACTTGAGACTTGAGACCTGAAACTTGAAACTTGAAACTTGAAACGTATAATAATAATGAATGACGAAGGACGAAAAGACAAAAGACTGACTGTTAGCGAAAAACTCCAAGGTCTAAAGTCTTAAGTCTAAAGTCTAAAAAAACTAAACAATGAACGTATTAGGAATTTGCATTTTAGTGAGCGTCGTGATATTGGTCGCGGGCGCCGTGTACGTCACGAAGATGGTGATGGAAGCGAAGGCGAAAATCGCCGCATTGGAGAACAGCAAGGACAACCGGGCGGTGATGCTGCCGCTGCGGCTGCAGGCCTACGAGCGCATGGCCCTCTTTTTGGAGCGCATCGACCCGAACCAGTTGGTGCTGCGCATCCATAACACCGGCCTTACTGTCTTGCAGGAACAGAACCTCCTGCTGACAGCCATCCGCAGCGAATTCGAGCACAATATTTCGCAACAGATCTACCTCTCCGACGCCGTGTGGCAGCGGGTGTGCGAGGCCAAGTCCGACATTGAATCCATTATCACCACCGTGGCCGCCGACTATGACAAGGACGCCGACAGCCGCGAGTTCGCCGAGATGGTGCTGACTGTCACCGCACAAAAACCTGTGGTGGAACTGGCCATCCAGATTCTAAAGGCCGACATGCAGAAGTGGGCGTATTAGCAGTTAGCAGTTAGTAGTTAGTGTTAAAATCCAAAACAAATTGCTGGACTGAACGATTTTTTTGTATTTTTGCGCCGATTTTTTATACCCAAACATAAAAATTTAAGAACAAAGAATTTATTATGAACAACGCGAATTATGTTTTCAGAGAGCCGCAGAACGAGCCGGTTTTCTCCTACGCGCCCGGCACACCGGAAAGAGCCCTGTTGCAACAGGAATTAGACAGACAGTATAACCAAGAGATTGAGATTCCGTTGATCATCGGCGGTAAGGAAGTCCGCACCGGTGACATGGGTCAGGTGGTGATGCCCACCGAGCACAACCATGTGCTGGCCAAATACCACAAAGTGGGCAAGAAAGAGGTCCAGATGGCCATCGACGCCGCCATGGCAGCCAAAAAGGACTGGGAAGAGACCCCTTGGATTCAACGCGCTTCCATCATGATGAAAGCCGCCGAGCTGCTCGCCACCAAATACCGCTACATCCTGAACGCCTCCTGTATGCTGGGTCAGGGCAAAAGCCCGATGCAGGCCGAAATCGACTGCCCGTGCGAGGCCATCGACTTCCTGCGCTTCAACACCTATTTCGCTTCCCAGCTCTACAGCCAGCAACCCATCTCCGACCACGCTACGCTCAACCGCAACGAGTATCGCGGCATGGAAGGCTTTGTGTATGCCATCACCCCGTTCAACTTCACCTCTATCGCGTTGAACCTCAACGTGGCGCCCGCCCTCATGGGCAACGTCACCATCTGGAAACCGTCCACCACGGCTATCCTCTCCAACTACTACCTGATGAAACTCCTCCAGGAGGCCGGTCTTCCCGACGGCGTCATCAACTTCCTGCCCGGCAGCGGTTCCGTCATCAGCGAAGTGGCCTTCAAGTCACCGCATCTGGCGGGTATCCACTTCACCGGCAGCACCGGCACCTTCAAGAGCTTCTGGAAGCTCATCGGTGAGAACATCGACATCTACAACACCTACCCGAAGATCGTGGGTGAGACCGGCGGCAAGGATTTCATCTTCGCCCACAAGACCGCTCCCGCACGCGAGTTGGCCGTCGCCATCCTGCGCGGCGCCTTCGAGTACCAGGGCCAGAAATGCTCCGCAGCCTCCCGCGCCTACGTGCCCCAATCCATCTGGGACGAGACGCTGAAGCATATCAAAGACATGATGAAGACCGTGAAGATGGGTGATGTCCGCGACTTCTCCAACTTCATCAACGCTGTCATCGACGAGAAATCCTTCGACAACATCGCCGGCTACATCGACCGTGCGAAAGCCTCCAAGGATGCGGAAATCGTGCTCGGCGGCAACTACGACAAGTCGGTTGGCTACTTCGTGGAGCCCACCATCATCCTCGCCAAGACCACCACTTACGAGTCCATTTGTGAGGAGATCTTCGGACCGGTCATCACGGTGTACGTCTATGAAGACGACAAATATGAGGAAATGTTGCATGTTTGCGACGAGACTTCTCCGTACGCCCTCACCGGCTCCATCATCGCCCGCGACCGCTACGCCATTATGCAGGCCGAAAACATCCTGCGTCATTGCGCCGGCAACTTCTACATCAACGACAAGCCGACAGGCGCGGTGGTGGGTTGCCAACCCTTCGGCGGCGCCCGCGCTTCCGGCACCAACGACAAGGCCGGCAGCATCCTCAACCTCGTCCGCTGGATCAGCTCCCGCTGCATCAAGGAGACCTACGTCCCCGCCACGGACTACGGCTACCCGTTCCTCGGATAATCCTGTTGAAATCTGTTATCAAAAAGGCGACTCATGGGGGTCGCCTTTTTTGGCTTAAACGGTCACGAAGACACGGGCAGGGAGTTCACGCTCTACGCCACGGTGACGGTGGTGTTGCCGCTGCCCGATGAGCTGAGCGTGATGACATTAGGCCATGCGCCGGTGAGGAAGACCTCTTCAAAACCGTCCTTCATCGCGATTTTGATGGCGTCGGGATGCTCCGTGGCGTAGGCGCTGATGGCGGCCTCCACCTCGGAGATGTCGATCGCGTCGCCCGCCACCCAACGCTCGGCCAGAGGCGCCAGCGCACAAGTCAGATGCTTGCCGTTCTCGGCGTGATAGCGGTTGTAGGGGTTGCCGTTGCCCTTCGGCGTGAAGGTCTGCTTGATGGTGAATTGGTGATACCTCAGATGCATCTGCACCATCTTGAAGATGGCCTGGCGCTTCAAGGCCGCAGGGGTCTTGAACATGCGGGCAGGCATGGTGGGGGTTGAACGGGCGTAGGTGACGCCGTTACGCGTGTAATAGGTGATACCGTCAATGGTACCGGAAGCTTTGCGGCCAACGCCGACTTGTTTGATAATTGCCATAGCTGTTTGATTTTAATGGTGAATGATTGGTGATTGGTGAATTGTGATTGGTGATTAGTGAATAATGCAGGTACAGGAACTCACAAAAACAGATAGTGTATTAGTGAATTAGTGCACTGCAAATATAATACACATATTTGCGTTTTCGTCAATTGTTGATAACTTTTTTTCTCGTTGGCTTTCAACATGTTGCACGGGTATTGTCATCGTCCTGCACGCAAGAGAGGCAAAAATTTCGCAGAAAATCGCTTTTTTTTCCGCAAAATCGAAAGCGGCAGGTTAGGGGGAGGGAGGGTTACAGGATTACGCGATTTCACGGTTGGAAGGTTACGCGGTTCAGGGTCAGAGGGTTACGCGGTTGCTGGGTTATGGTTACGTGGTTGCAGGGTTATTTGACAATTCTGGCCTTGCCGGAGAAGGAGCAGATTTCGGCGGCGAGGGTGTTGAGGTTATGAAAGCGGCTGTAGTCGCTGTCGGAGGGCACGCCGCCCACGTCGCCCATCCGGTCGAGCTGCCAGGGGGCGAGGATGAGCAGGCTGCCGTCGGCGCAGGCTTCGAAGCGCTGCCGTTCGGGTTTCCAATAGGGTGTGATCGGTTCTTTCTGCAGGTGGATGAGCGGGTAGCCTTTCTCCATGCATTCGTTTTTCATCAGCAGTTCCCCTTTCGAGATGCCGGGGGTCACGATCACTGTGGCGCCACCGAGAACGACCTTCTCCCATTCTTCGTGCTGGCGGGCGTAGTCCTCGGTGTCCTCGTAGGGCTGTCCGGTGGCGGGATGCCGCCGGTGGCACTGCACCTGCACCCTGTTGGCCCACCGCAGGAGGAACAGGTTCCCGAAGGCGCCGTAGTCGTGTCCGCCTATCTGCACGTGCAGGCAGCGCCGCATCAGGTCGGGCAGGGCCCGCCGCACAAGGGCGCGCCGCGGGTTGTCGTGCACGTAAGCGATCATCGCCTCCCTGTGGCGGTCGTCCAGGCACACCGTATCATCGTAGTTGTCGTCGAACAAGGGGCGGTGTTGGCGGGGCACCAGGGCGTAGTATTGTTGGCGCTGGTTTTTGGAAAGGTTGTTTACAAGCGCCCCTTCGCTGTGAAACCTCTTCGCTTTTTCCCGCAACCAAAGCGGGGTTGCGGGGCTGTTGCAATCGACCGATATTGGTCGGTTGCGCGAATCCGGCACCCCCAGCATTTGCTGCCACCTGCTGGTGCAAGCGGCTTTAAAGGCCTGTATTATATCCCCAAGGCTCCATTCCATCGGCTCCTTCACCTCTATCACGCCGTGGAAGTGGTCGGGCATGCACACGCAGGCGTGCACGACCACGCGGTTGCCGTGTTTGGCTTGCATGGCCGGCGTTTGCTCCCAAAACTGCCGCACCGCTTCCCCTAATGGGGTGGGGGTTATCGTTTCGTGGCCATTCTCGGTCGAGAAAGAGGCCAGCAACGGACGGCGCCCGCTCACCACCAGTGTGATAAGATAGGTACCGGCATCATGATAGTCGTGACCTGGGTTGCGTGGACGGTAGGAGGTGGTTTTCATAATTTGTTTGTCATTCATAATACCTTGTTTTTGAATGCGCAAAAATACGAAAATTTCGGGTTTCACGGTTACAAGGTTACGCGATTTCACGGTTGGAAGGTTACGCGGTTCAGGGTCAGAAGTTTACGCGGTTGCAGGGTTATGGTTACCTGCGGTCTTTCCGGGCACTTGCCACGCCGCCGCCAAGGTCTTCTTTCGGTTGTGAGCGACAGTGGATCCGACAGTGGAGCGACAGTGATCCGACAGTGGAGCGACAGTGATCCGACAGTGATCCGACAGAAGAGCGACAGTGGTCCGACAGAAGAGCGACGCAGATGCAAGGTTGCCGCACCTCAACAGCTGAATCCCGAATCCCGAATCCCGAATCCTGAATCCCGAATCCCGAATCCTGAAACCTGAATCCTGAAACTTGAAACCTGAAACTTGAAACTAAAAAATTGTATCTTTGCCCCAACTTTAAAACCCCAAAACAATGAAAAGTCTCAAAATCATCAAGAAGGAATACCAGCGGGTCGGTTATGACGCGCAAGACATTGAACCTGTGGAATATACGGAAGGCTATGCCGAATATGACGACAACGGCCTCCTCCTGCGCGAGGAACGTTACGAACCTGACGGCTCCCTCAACACACTGACCGTCAACACCTACGACGAGAAAGGGAACCTAGTGCAGACCGAGCAATACGACCAAGACCATATCCTGCTGCAAAAGTCTGTGAACCAGTACGATGAAAACGGCCTTTTAGTGGCGCAAAGCAACTACTACGGCGACGCCTCCGACGAATATGTCACTAAATTTTACTACGATGATGAAAACAACGTGGTGAAACAGGAAGTTTACGTCAACGGGAAACTCGATTATGTGGAAAAAACGACCACATACCAAGACGGCCGCCCCGAAACCGTGACCGAGAACGACGACTACGGCAATGTCATGTATGTTCATCATTATCAGTACGATGAGAAGGGGCAAGTTTCCGTTTACTCCCGCGAAGAGGTGCAGAACAACGACCGCCGCACCTACGAATTCACCTACAACGACAACGGCGACCGCGTCAAAGACCTCATCTATGACTATGACATGAAGCTGATTGCCAAAGTCAACCGCACCTTCGACGAGCAGAACCGCCAGATTGAGATTGTGGAGGAGGACCTCGACAGCTACCGCCGCATCACCATGGAATATGACGGCGACCGCGTGGTGAAAAACACGATGTTCAACAAGAATGGCGACATCACCGGCTGGGCGGAATACGAATACGCGGACGACGGCCGCCAGAGCATGGCCCGCGAGTTCATCCCCGACGAGGTGGAACCGGAGAATTTCCGCATGTTGCGCGAAACGGTGTATGTTAGGGGCTAAGGCGTTAAACCTTCAGGTTAAAAACACATCTTTCTCCTGATTTCGCCATTGTAGAGACGTGCCGTGGCGCGTCTCTACAGGACGTAAAACATTTGTCCTAACATTTTTAAAAAATCGTATCTTTGCGCCCTTAAAATTTCAAGACGATGTTACAGATCCAACTTTTAAGAGAGAATCCCCAAGAGGTTATTGACAGACTGAAAATCAAGAATTTCGACGCTACGGAACTGGTGGCCGAGATTCGTGAACTGGATAGCGAAAACCGCAACCTGAAGAAAAAAATCGACGACAACCTGATGGCGCAGAACCAGGGCGCGAAGAAGATCGGACAGCTCTTCAAAGAGGGCAAGCGCGACGAGGCCGAGGCTCTGAAAGCCGAGATGGCCACCCTGAAGGAGAGCGAGCGCGCCGACCGTGCCAAACTGCAAGAACAGGAAGAACTGCTGCAGAGCAAGATGGTGCTGCTGCCCAACCTGCCCAACGCCGCCGTGAAACCCGGAAAGGGCGCGGAAGACAACGAAATCGTTTACAAACAAGGCGACGATTCCAATCTGCCGGAGGGCGCACTCCCCCACTGGGAACTCGTCAAGAAATACGACATCATCGACTTTGAGCTCGGCACCAAAATCACCGGCGCCGGCTTCCCCGTCTACAAAGGCAAAGGCGCCCGTCTGCAACGCGCCCTCATCGACTTCTTCCTCGACGAAGCCACCGCAGCCGGCTTCACGGAAATCCAACCGCCCTACATGGTGAACGAGGATTCCGCCTACGGTACCGGCCAACTGCCTGACAAAGAGGGACAAATGTATCACTGCCAGGTCGATAACTTCTACCTCATCCCCACCGCCGAGGTGCCCGTCACCAACATCTACCGCGATGTGATTCTCAAGGAGAGCGACTTCCCGTTGAAGAACTGCGCCTACTCTGCCTGCTTCCGTCGCGAGGCCGGCTCCTACGGCAAGGACGTGCGTGGCCTCAACCGTCTACACCAGTTCGACAAGATCGAGATTGTGACTATCGAGCACCCCGACCGCTCCTACCAGACGTTGGAGGAGATGACAAACCACGGCAAAATGCTGCTTACCAAGCTGGGTCTGCCTTTCCGCGTACTGCGTCTTTGCGGCGGTGACATCAGCTTCACTTCCGCCCTCACCTACGACCTGGAAGTCTATTCCAAGGCCCAGCAGAAGTGGTTGGAGGTCAGCTCCGTCTCCAACTTCGAATCCTACCAGGCCAACCGCCTGAAACTGCGGTACAAAGATGCCACCGGCAAGACCAAACTGGCCCACACGCTCAACGGCAGCGCATTGGCATTGCCGCGCGTGCTCGCCGCCCTGTTGGAAAACAACCAGACCGACAAGGGCATCGTCATCCCCGAAGTGCTTCGTCCCTACACCCGCTTCGACATCATCGACTAACCTTCGATGAAAAGACTGTTCGTCATACTGCTGCTGCTTGTTTCCTGCGGCGGTCCCCTGCTGGCCCAACAAAGCCAGGAGGAACAGCTCGCCATGCAGTATTACAAGGATAAGGAATACGACAAGGCTGTGGAACTTTTCGAGAAAATCCACGCCAAAAAGCCGGATTCCTACATCTATTATTATTACTACTACTGCCTTTTGGAGCTTGAACGCTACGACGACGCGGAGAAAATGCTCAAAAAGCAGGTGAAGGCCTATCCCAACGTGCAACGCTACAAGGTTGACCAAGGTTACGTGTACGAGCGTGCCGGCGACAACGCCAAAGCCGAGAAAATCTATCAGGAATGTTTGAAAAACATGCCGGCCAAGGAGACCTCTGTCAACGAGCTCTACAATGCCTACATGTCGCGGGGCAAATACGAGTACGCCGCCGATGCGATTCTCAAAGGCCGGAAAATGCTCAACAACGAACAACTCCTGTCCAAAAGCCTCATCAGCCTCTACAAAATTCTGCACCAGAACGATAAAATCGTGGATGAAATTATTGCCTTGGTGAAGACCGACAACGAAAAGTACCAGAAAGACGTGGAAGCGGCTATCCAAGATTTGTTGTTGGATGACGAGGACAACGAACAATACATGTCCATCCGAACGGCCTTGCAGAAATTCTCCCAAAAGAATCCTAACAACATTCTTTGTATCAAAGAGTTATATTGGATAAGCCAATTACACAAAGACTTTGAAGAGGCGTTGATTCTCGCCAAGTCGTTGGACAAGCGGCTGAAGATGGAGGGTATTTTCACCTACGAATTGGCCACCGTGGCCGCCGACAACCGCGACTACAACACGGCCATCGAAGCGCTGAACTACATCATCAAGCAGGGCGAGGATGCGCACAATTACGTGCAAGCGAAGATGAAAATCCTGGATGTCAAGTACATGCAGCTCATCGCCTCCTCGCCGGTAAAGATGGTGGATGCCGTGAACCTGGAGCAGGACTTCAAGAAAGCCCTGGATGAAAACGGTCTCCATTCCGGCACTATGGACTGGATTCGCAAGTACGCGCACCTGCTGGCGTTCTACGTCAACAAGCCGCAGGAGGCGATGGATGTGCTCAACCAGGCCATGACCGCCACCCGCGACAACAAGGAGAGGAACCAATACAAGATTGATCTCGCGGATGTTCAGTTGTATACCGGCGAGGTCTGGGATGCCTCCCTGAACTACTCGCAGGTTGACAAGGACATGCCCAACGACGTGTTAGGCAACGAGGCGAAGTTCAAGAATGCGAAACTGTCGTTCTATATCGGCGAGTTTGCCTGGGCGAAGAGCCAGTTGGACGTGCTTGCCGCCGCCACCACCAAACTCATCGCCAACGACGCCATCTACACGTCCATGCTCATCTCCGACAACTTAGACGAAGAGGAAGAGGTGGACGAGGATGACACCACGGCGGCTGGACTGTTCAGCCATTCCGAGGGCAACCTCGCGCTGAAAATGTACGCCAAAGCCGAATTCCTGATTTTCCAGAATAAGGACGACGAAGCGTTGAAAGCCCTTGATTCCGTGATGATTCTCTCCCCGTTCGGCACGCTGGTGGATGACGCACTCTACCAAAAGGCACTCATCCTCATCAAGCAAAAGAACTACTTGGAAGCCGAAAAGCTGCTCAAACGGGTTGTGGAGGACTTCGGTGACCAGCTTTTGGCCGACGACGCCCTGTTCCAGCTGGCCGAGCTGTACGAATATTACCTCAAAGACGTCAACCAGGCCATGGAATATTACCAAAAAATCCTCAAAGACTACAGCGACAGTCTTTACGTGGTACAAGCGCGCGCCCGCTACCGCGCTTTGCGTGGCGACAATTTAAATTAACAGCCATGCGAATCGTCTCCCTTGAGGACTTCCGGGACATCTACATCAAAGCCTGTCAGCGCGGTATCCCCTTCCTGCTCAGCAAATTGTCTCCGTCGTCCGACCAAAGGACCAAGAGCAGTTTCAACCAGACGGACATTCCCGTGGCGTACTGGTCGCAAATCCCCCTCGTGAGAAAGCGGTGGAATGTGATGATGACGGGCGATGAGGAGATGGAATTCGAAGAATACACCTCCCGAAAGCTTTCGCTGACGCAACCCGGGGTTAAGATGCTGTCCGTAGGCTCGGGTGTCTGCAGCCATGAGCTCCGTTTCGCCGCCCTGAACCCCAACTGGGAAATCACCTGCATCGACTTTTCCGAGAAACTGCTGCAGGAGGCCGCCCAGAACGCCCGGGAGAACGGATTGTCCAACATCCGGTTTGTCGCGGAGAACATTTACCGTTACGAACTCCCCGACAACACCTACGACATCGTCTTCTTCAATGCCTCGCTGCACCATTTCAAAAACATGGGCACCTTCCTTGAGCGAATGCGCAAGACGTTGAAGCCCTCTGGCTATCTGGTTATCAACGAGTTTGTGGGTGCCGACCGGATGTTGTACGACAAAACGCAGATAGCGGCCATCAACGAAGGGCTGCAACTGTTGGACAAGTCTTACCGCACAATATACCGCACCCATCTGTCCAAAAACCGCTACTACGGCTCGGGGCTGCTGCGAATGTTGATTTCCGACCCCTCGGAGTGTGTCGAGTCGGAGCGTATCCTGCCGGAAATCCACCGGCTGTTCACCACCGTCGAGGAAAAAGGGTACGGCGGGAACATCCTGATGCCGTTGTTGAAGGATCTGTCTCACCATTTCATGTCATGCGGGCCGCAGGAGGAGGAGACCCTGCGCACGCTTTTCGCGCTGGAAGACGAATACTTGCAACAACATACCAGCGACTATCTATTTGGGATATATACCAAGTCGTAAATCTTGGCAAGATTTTTGTATCTTTGCCGCTTTATTTTTGAAAAGGTATAATCATACACTATGGCAAATTTTTTGACGAAACTGTTTGGCACTAAGGCCGATAGAGATATGAAGGAACTCCAGCCGCTGCTCAAGAAAACCCTGGCGGCCTACGAGACCATCAAAGACCTGTCCATCGACGACCTGCGTCATAAGACCGTGGAGTTCCGCGAGAAAATCCGCACGGCCACCCAGGCCGAGGAAGACCGCCTCGCCGAACTGCGGACTTATCTGGAAACGAACTACGACATCCCCGTGGAGGAAAAGGAGAACACCTACAAGGAGATTGAGAAGTTGGAGGATAAAATCTATTCCACCACGCAGGACATCCTCAACGAAATTCAGCCGGAGGCCTTCGCCGTGATGAAGGAGACCGCCCGCCGCTTCAAGGATAACGAAACCATCACTGTGACCGCCACGCAGCACGACCGCGACCTGGCCGCCAAGCGCGAATGCGTCACCATTGAGGGCGACAAGGCTATCTACCAAAACCAATGGATGGCCGGCGGCAACATGATTCAATGGGACATGTGCCACTACGACGTGCAGCTCATCGGCGGTATCGTGCTTCACCAAGGTAAAATCGCCGAAATGGCCACCGGTGAGGGCAAAACCCTCGTCGCCACCCTGCCAGTCTACCTCAACGCACTGCCAGGCAAGGGCGTCCACGTGGTCACCGTCAACGACTACCTGGCCAAGCGTGACTCCGAATGGATGGGCCTGCTTTACGAATTCCTCGGCCTCACCGTGGACTGCATCGACAAATACGAGCCCAACTCCGACGACCGCCGCCGCGCCTACAACGCCGACATCACCTACGGTACCAACAACGAGTTCGGCTTCGACTACCTGCGCGACAACATGGCCCGCAACATCGGCGAGCTGGTGCAGCGTCCGCACAACTACGCCATCGTCGATGAGGTGGACTCCGTGTTGATTGACGATGCCCGTACCCCGTTGATTATTTCCGGTCCCACGCCCAAAGGCGACCAACAGGCTTTCGACCAGTACAAGCCCATCGTGCAAAAACTGTACGAGGCGCAGCGCGTCTATGTGGCGCAGATTCTCACGCAGGCCAAGAAGATGCTGGCCGAGAATCCCGACCCGAAGCCGCAAGACGAAAGCGCCATGCTGCTGCTCCGCGCCCACCGCGGTCTGCCGAAGAACAAGGCCCTCATCAAGTTCCTCAGCGAACCCGGTATGAAGCAGGTGCTGCAACGCACGGAATCCTTCTTTATGCAGGACCAGAACCGCAATATGCACCTCATTGACGACGAACTCTACTTCGTCATTGAGGAAAAACTTAACACCGTAGACATTATGGACAAGGGTATCGATGTCATCAGCAAGGATGCCGACGAGGCCAAGCTGTTCATCATGCCCGATGTGGGTGCTCAAATCGCTGATTTAGAGAAAGAAAACCTCACTCCCGAGGAAAAACTGACCCGCAAGGAGGAGATTTATAACAACTACGCCATCGCCTCCGACCGTATCCATACGGTGCATCAACTGCTGAAAGCCTACACCATGTTCGACAAGGATGTGGAGTACGTCATCATTGACAACAAGGTGAAGATTGTGGACGAGCAAACAGGCCGTATTATGGAGGGCCGCCGCTATTCCGACGGCTTGCACCAGGCCATCGAGGCGAAGGAAAACGTGAAGGTGGAGGCCGCCACGCAAACCTACGCCACCATCACCCTGCAGAACTACTTCCGCATGTACAAGAAGCTGGCCGGTATGACCGGTACCGCTGAGACGGAGGCGGGTGAGTTCTGGAACATCTACAAACTCGATGTGGTGGTAATCCCGACCAACAAGCCGGTGATCCGCGTGGATGCCAACGATTTGGTTTACAAGACCAAACGTGAGAAATATGCCGCCGTGGTCGATGAGATTCTGCGGCTGCACGAAGAAGGACGCCCAGTCCTGGTGGGTACTACCTCCGTCGAGATTTCCGAATTGTTGTCCAACATCTTGACCCGCAGACATATCCAGCACAATGTGTTGAACGCCAAGCTGCACAAGCGTGAGGCTGACATTGTGGCGGAAGCCGGTCGCGAAGGCACGGTGACCATCGCCACCAACATGGCCGGCCGTGGTACCGATATCAAGCTCACCCCCGAGGTGAAGGAGAAGGGCGGTCTGGCCATCATCGGCACCGAGCGCCACGAGTCGCGTCGTGTGGACCGCCAGCTGCGCGGCCGTTCCGGTCGTCAGGGCGACCCCGGCAGCTCCCAGTTCTTCGTCTCCCTCGAAGACGACCTCATGCGTCTGTTCGGCTCCGACCGTATCGCGAAAGTCATGGACAGCATGGGCCATCAAGACGGCGACGTCATCCAGCACAGCATGATTTCCAAGTCCATCGAGCGCGCCCAGAAGAAAGTCGAGGAGAACAACTTCGGCATCCGTAAGCGTCTGTTAGAGTACGACGACGTGATGAACACGCAACGTTCCTCCATCTACCGCAAACGCCGCAACGCCCTCTTCGGCGACCGCCTCGCCATCGACATCTCCCAAATGATTCACGACGTGTGCGAAACCATCGTGGCCGATGCTTGGGAAGCCAAAGACTTCGAAAGCTTCAAGATGGCCATGATCACCACCTTCGGCTTCGAATCGCCGTTCGAGGAACAATATTTCATGCAGGAGCGGCAACGGGTGCTTGTGGACAAGCTCTTCCCCGTCGTTTATGACCATTACAAGGCGAAACTGCAAAAGATTGCCGAACAAGCCTATCCGGTTATCGAGCGCGTCTATCTTGACCAGGGCGACCGTTTCCAAAACATCGCCATCCCGTTCACCGACGGCAAGAAGACCATCAACATTGTGGCCCCGCTGAAGAAATGCTACGAAACCAAGGGTCGCGAGGTGGGCCTCTCCTTCGAGAAGGGCATCACCCTCGCCGTCATCGACAACGCTTGGAAGGAGCATCTCCGCGCCATGGACGACCTCAAGGAGAGTGTGCAAAACGCCTCCTACGAGCAGAAAGACCCGCTGTTGATTTACAAACTCGAGTCTTTCAACCTGTTCGACCAACTGCTGGTGCGCATTAGCGAGGAAATTGTCACCTTCTTGAATATCGGCAAGTTACCGATTGTGGAAGAGACCGAAATCAAGGAGGCCAAGCTGCCCGAGTCGGATGCCAAGAAGCTGCAGACCGGCCGTCAAGAGATGGCTCGCGGTCGTCAGATGGCCCCGGGCAAACCCGCTAACGAGCCTTTCCGCGCCGAGAAGAAAGTCGGCCGCAACGACCCGTGCCCGTGCGGCAGCGGCAAGAAATACAAGAACTGCCACGGCCGCCTCGACCCTAACGCATAATGAAAAAAGTCATCCTTTCGGTCACGGAGGACCTCTATACCGACCAACGGATGGACAAAATGTCCCTTTTTCTGCACAAAAAGGGCTTTGATGTCACACTCGTCGGCCGCCGGTATGGGGATTCTCCTGCATTGTCCGCACGCCCGTACAAAACCAAGCGGCTGCGGCTGCTTTTCCGAAAGGGATTTCTCTTCTACGCCGAATACCAGTTCCGACTATTTCTCTACCTGCTCTTTCAGAAATGTGATTTGTTGGTAGCCAACGATTTGGACACGCTTCTACCCAACTATCTAATCAGCAAGTGGCGCAAGAAACCGTTGGTGTATGACAGCCACGAATACTTCTGCGGCGAGCTGTCGGTCATCAGCAAACCCATCTCCTACAAGGTGTGGCATGGCATCGAACGCCGCATCTTCCCGAAGCTGAAAACCACTATCACCGTGAGCCAGTCCATTGTGGACCAGTACGAAAAGGAGTACGGCGTGCGTCCCTATCTCGTGCGCAACATCCCGACGGCAGCCACCCCGCCCGTAACAGCCACTCGCGAAGAGCTCGGGATGCCGACCGACAAGACCGTACTGCTCCTGCAAGGCGCGGGCATCAACGAAGGGCACGGGGTTGAAGACCTCGTGAAGGCCATGCAGCAACTCCCTGATTGCCACCTATTTATCGTTGGAACGGGGACTATAATACCGCAGTTGAAACTGATGACGGAAACGTTAGGCTTACGCGACCGTATCACGTTCATCCCGCGCCAGACCCGCGAACGGCTGTTCAATTACACCGCCCTCGCCGACATCGGGATTTGTCCGGGCAAGGATGTGGGTCCCAACGCGCGGTTCAGTCTGCCGAACAAGATTTTCGAGTACATCAAAGCCGGAACGCCCATGGTGGTGGCCGATCTTCCCGAGTGGGCGCGAGTGATGCGACAATATGAGGTCGGGACGATTGCGGCGAACTTCACACCGGAGACCATCGCCGCCGCCGTAAAGGAGCTTTCCGTGCCGGAAAAGCTGGCCACGTGCCGCGAGAACTGCCGCGCCGCCGCCCAAGACCTCACCTGGGAGAACGAGGAAAAGGTTTTGGAAGAGGTTTACCGACCGTTTCTTTAATCTTGCCCATTGCTGAAGACGCACGGTTGTAGAGACGCACGGCCGTGCGTCTCTACGAAAAAAACATAATGTACATGCGTGTCAGTATTTTATGTACCTTTGCGACCGCTTTTTTGGGAATAAATAAACGTAAAAAATATGGAATACTATCAAGGCAAAACCGCATTCTTTCCCAATGTGGGGAAAATCAATTTCGAAGGAAAAGAGTCCAAAAACCCGCTGGCTTTCCACTATTATGACGAGAACCGCGTGGTGATGGGCAAGACCATGAAGGAGCATCTCAAGTTCGCCATGGCCTACTGGCACACGCTTTGCGCCGGAGGTGAGGACCAGTTCGGAGGTCCGACGAAGACCTTCCCGTGGAACAACGATTCCGACCCGATTTCCCGCGCCAAACTCAAGATGGACGCGGCCTTCGAGTTCATGACCAAGTGCTCGATCCCCTACTACTGCTTCCACGATGTGGATGTGGTGGAGCCAGGTGATACGCTGGCCGAATTCGAGAAACGTCTCGCCACCATGGTGGAGCACGCGAAAGGATTGCAACAGGCTACGGGAAAGCAACTTCTGTGGTCCACAGCCAATGTCTTCGGACACAAGCGCTACATGAACGGTGCCGCCACCAATCCCGATTTCCACGTCACGACGTTTGCCGCCACGCAAATCAAGAACGCCATCGACGCGTGCATCGCCTTGGGCGGTCAGAACTACGTCTTCTGGGGCGGTCGTGAGGGATATATGTCGCTGCTCAACACCGACATGAAGCGTGAGAAAGAGCACCTTGCCATGATGCTGACGATGGCCCGCGACTACGGCCGCAAGCAAGGCTTCAAGGGCACCTTCCTCATCGAGCCGAAACCGATGGAACCAACGAAGCATCAATACGATGTGGATGCCGAGACCGTCATCGGATTCCTGCGCCATTACGGATTGGACAAGGACTTTGCCCTGAACATCGAGGTCAATCACGCGACCTTGGCCGGTCACACCTTCGAGCACGAGCTGCAGTGCGCCGCCGATGCGGGTATGCTGTGCAGCATCGACATCAACCGCGGCGACTACCAAAACGGTTGGGACACCGACCAGTTCCCGATTGACATCTACGAGCTGACGATGGCCTGGTTAGTCATCCTGCAGGGCGGCGGATTCACCACTGGCGGTACCAACTTCGACGCCAAAACGCGCCGCAACTCCACCGATTTGGAAGACCTCTTCTACGCCCACATCAGCGGCATGGACGCCTTCGCCCGCGCATTGCTCACCGCCGCCGCCATCCTCCAACACTCCGACCTCCCGAAGATGCGGGCCGCCCGTTACGCCTCCTTCGACGAAGGCAACGGCAAAGCTTTCGAAGAGGGCAAGCTCACCTTGGAAGACATGCGCAATATCGCCCTGCAACTGCCTGAACCGAAACAAATTAGCGGCCAGCAGGAACTGTACGAGATGATCGTGAACATGTACGTGTAAAATTGTGTACTTTTGCAATTTCAAAAATAATACATTATGAAGAAAGTAATCCACACCAACAATGCACCGGCCGCCATCGGGCCGTACAGCCAGGCTATCGAAGCCAACGGCATGCTTTTCATTTCCGGTCAGATTCCCGTGAATCCCGCCGACGGCACTGTGCCTGAGGGCATTACCGCCCAAACCGAGCAGGTGATGAAGAACATCGCCGCCATCCTCGACGAGGCCGGCTACACCTTCGACAACGTGGTGAAGACCACCTGTCTGCTCAGCGACATCGCCAACTTCGGTGCGATGAACGAGGTCTATGCGACCCGCTTCCCCTCCAACCCGCCCGCCCGCGCCGCCTTCGCCGTGCGCGACCTCCCCAAAGGCGTGATGGTCGAAATTGAGGTCATCGCCGCGAAATAATACAAATTGTAGAGACGCACGGCCGTGCGTCTCTACGTTTTATTTATGAACTACCTAACCGTCGATAAGGTCTCCAAATCCGTGGGGGAGAAGGAACTCTTCCACCAGATTACGTTTGGGCTGGAGAAGGGGCAGAAAAGCGCCCTCATTGCCCGCAACGGGACCGGAAAAAGTACGCTCCTCAATATCATTGCCGGATTCGACACCCCCGATGAAGGGCAGGTCATCATCCGCAATGATATTGTGGTTTCGTATCTGCCCCAACGCGACGACTTCAACGACGACAGCTCGGTATTGGACACCCTTTTCGACACACAGATGCCTGTGTTCGAGGCGATTAAGGAGTACGAAACCTGTCTCACGCTGATGGAGAGCGGCCATGAGGTGCCGCAGGAGCGCATGGAGAAGGCTATCTCCGACCTCGACAGGCTGCAAGCATGGGACTACGAGGCGAAAGTCAAGGAGATTTTGTCGAAATTCGGCATCCAGGACGTGCTCAAGAACGTGGGCGAGCTCTCTGGCGGACAGCGCAAAAAGGCCGCCCTCGCCAAAACCCTCATCGCCGACACCGACCTGCTCATCCTCGACGAGCCCACCAACCACCTCGACATCGAGATGACCGAATGGTTGGAGAACTACCTCTCCACCGCCAACATCACCCTGCTGATGGTTACCCACGACCGCTCCTTCCTCGACCGCGTCTGCAACGACATTTTCGAACTTTCCAACGGCAACTTGTACCATTACCGGGGCAAATACGACTATTTTCTGGAGAAAAAGGCCGAGCGGTTGGCCAACGCCGCCGCCGAACAGGAAAAGCTGCGGCAACTCTACCGTCGCGAGCTCGCGTGGGTACACACCTCCCCGCAGGCCCGCACCTCCAAAGCCCGTGCCCGCATCAACAACTTCGAAAAGCTGCAGGAAGCGGTGAGCGTGCGCAGCGAAGCCGCCCCCGAGGGCTTCAAAGTGCAGGCCGAGCGAATTGGACACAAAATATTGGAAATCAGCCATCTGGATTTCGCCTACCCCGACCAGACCATCGTCAAGGATTTCTCCTACATCTTCAAAAAAGGGGAAAAGTGCGGTATCGTGGGCAAGAACGGCTCCGGCAAGAGCACCTTCCTGAAGATGATTATGGGCGAGGTGATTCCCGACGGCGGCAAAATCACCCCCGGACAGACCATCAAGTTCGGCTACTTCTCGCAAAACGGAATGGAATATGCCGGCAACAAAATCGTGTTGGAGTTAGTGAAGGAACATGCCGAAGTGATTCGTATGGAAAACGGCAACTACATGAGTGCCAGTAATTTCCTGAACCATTTCGGATTTCCCTACAGTCTGCAATACACCTACTATGACGACCTCAGCGGCGGCGAGAAACGCAAGCTGCACCTGCTCATCACGCTGCTGAAAAACCCCAACTTCCTCATCCTTGACGAACCAACCAACGACTTCGACATCGACACACTGAACCTGTTGGAGGACTTCCTTGGCAACTTCGAGGGCTGTCTGCTCATCGTCTCCCACGACCGCTGGCTGATGAACAAGTTAGTGGACCACCTCTTCGTGTTCGAGGGCGACGGCATCATCCGCGACTGTTGGGGCAACTACGAGGACTACCGGCAGCAACGCGACAAGGAACGGCGCATCCAGAAACGGATTGAGAAGGCCGCCCGTCCCGAGCCGGTGAAACCGCAACGCACACCTCAACCCAACAAACTGACTTACAAAGAGAAACGCGAATTGGAATCCTTAGAGACCGACATCGCCAACATGGAAATCGAGAAGAAGATCCTCGAGGAAAAGATGGCGATGGGCAAAGGCACGCCCGAAGACTTCGCCGAGTGGGGCAAACGCTACAACGAAATCAACCAGCTGTTAGATGAGAAGACCGAGCGGTGGATGGAGTTGTCGGAGAAGGAAGGGTGAGCCCGCAGACCTGACGGCCTGCGACAACACGCCCGTACACGTCTGTGCTACCGAGCCCGGCAGACCTAACGGCCTGCCAACACCCGCGACCGTAACAACGAGATACCGTTCCGACCGCGAACCAGCCCGTTAGGGCTGAAGGGCTCGGTAGGAATGCGGAGAGTGGTTCGAAGGTTGCGCACGCCGTAGGTGTGCGGGGAATCCAAGAAACGGTTTTTAGGGAACCGTGATAGGGATTGTAGTTCGACAGTTTATCTCTGATGTACTCAGATATACATTATAGTTCCCAGGTGAAATATTGTTTATATCTATGGATTCATTGGGATTTATCATATAGTGATATACGAGTGCATTATCAGAATTTGTGACATGTATGTACATCGGATACCCATCTGTACTCCCTGTTGTGGTATTGGATATCGATAAAATATTATTATTGATATCTACTGTAGCAGATGGGGAAAGTACATCGATTTCCAATGACTCTGTACATATGTTTGAGTTCCCATTTATGCTCATTATATTGTAGATAGTGTGAGTTTGAGGACTTAGTGTGATATGATTGTCGTGTATCGTATCATAGGTGGTTGCATCTGGGCCGAATCCGTAATTTTTGATGGCACGGATTACTACTTCTGAGGTGGGAGATACATCAAAGTGCCAGGTGTATGAATCACCTTGGCATATCCATATGAATGCCTGCTGACTAAAGCAATATTGCAGGGCCCCTAAAACTAAGACTAAAAAAATGATTAATTTTCTCATATCACGAAACAATAGGTCTTTTTGATTTATCCCGAACACCAATCCCGGTCATTTCCAGCCGCAAAAGTAAAAATATTTTTCATACGCATGAATAGTTTTGAGTTTTTTTGTAATTTTGCGCTTTCAAGTTGGCTTTGGATTATGAAGAGAATTACATTGTTTTGCTGTATTGTGTGCATAGCCATCTGTGGTTATGCCAGACATGATGTCATCTACATCTGCCAGGGTGAAGTGTATGAATGGGATATCAGTGAATATGCTACACCTGGTGATACTCTCGTGTATGCGAGTGGTCCTATCGATTGGACTTTCTTCTATCAAGAGGCACAGTATGATACCGTGGTTGGAAATATTGTGTCGCTATCACCGTCTATGGATAGGGCATACAAGCTCATATCTATCAATGGAAGTGATTCTGTGATAAGTGACTGTCCAGTCTATGTGACTTTGCATATCAAGGCACCTCCTACTATCACTATCGATTCTATCAAGCATGTCACATGTCCTGATGGAGCATTTTATCCTTATATGGATGGAAGTTTTCATGTGAGCTTAGATGATTCTGTACAAAATTATGCATGGATAAGAGTGGAGGTGGATACACCATTTTTTTTTGTCCATTATGCTTATGACTCTGTGACACTAACTAGTTTAAGGTCAGGAACTTATAATGTAGTAGCACATGGAGTTAATGGTTGTCACTATTATGATAGTGTAACTATTGAACAACCGGAGCCATGGGTTTGGATTGAGGATTCTCTGTATGTAGATACTGTCTGTTTTGGAAATTCAGGATGCCTTAATATTCCTGTATATGGTGGAACTCCTCCGTGGTATTTTACATGGTTTTATTTTGAAAATACATCAAATGGCTTGGATACAGTAATATTGGAGGATACTACTCGTTTAGGTTGTGGATTATATTCAGGTATATTGTATAGAGTATGGATGTATGATTCTAGAGGTTGTAAAGCGGGAGGTAATGAGATATTTTCATTAACAGGGTATCTCTACGAATGGGTGGAAGACAGTACTCATATCATCACAACCGACAGTATAGCCTGCTATGGTGGAGAATTCATGGTGCAAGCACAGAGTATAGGAGAAGGTATATATACCTGGCATGTAGGAGACATATCAGATAGTATCAACTACTGGACAGGAGTCTATGGAGACTCCATGTTTGTAGCGGACTATCTCACTCCACCAATGCTAGAGCCTACATGGGTGTATGCAGAATTCTCTGACCAGCATCATTGTGTTAGTCGTGACTCTATCTGGGTGGAAGTATATAATCCTGATGTATCACTATCTATCCTGACTGTTACAATTGTCACAGATTCTAGCTGTACAGTACATGTCTCTCCACCTGGAGGGAATCTGTATCTCGATGATGCACTAATCTCGTATAATATCCCAGAGAATTTCACATTTTCTACTGCTGGAATTTCAGTAGGAGAACATATGCTGAAATATTCAGGAATATTTGGAAGCGAGATAGGATTGGCATGTGAGGATGAAATTTCTCAGCCAATTCAGGTGGAAATTAATCCATTTGTACCAAATTGGGAATACAATATCTCAATCTATCCGAATCCAGTGACAACCACTCTAAACTTGGTTAGTACAGAGATTTCTGATTTTGAATTATCAATCTTGGATATGACAGGAAAGGTAATCAAGACAGAGAGGATGCTGGATCAGAATTTCGTATTTGATGTCTCGGATTTAGCATCGGGGATGTATATGCTTCGTCTTGTATCTCATGATGGAGCAAGCAAGGTAGTTAAATTCGTGAAGAGGTAACAGTAGAGACGTGCATGCATCGTCTCTGCTTTAACCGTAAACCAGCGGAATCTATAATTATTTTTTAGATTCCGCTGGTTTATGGTTATTTTTTCTATCTTTGCAAAAAAATTCAGGTCATGCTAATAGGAAGAGAAAAAGAGCAACAAATTCTAAAAGAAGCACTTACAGATGAGTATTCTCAGTTTATCGCTGTGTATGGTCGTCGCCGTGTCGGGAAGACATTTCTGATACGCGAGTCGTATGACTATCATTTTACATTCCAGTTCACAGGAGCAGCTAAAACTCATACAAAAAAACAACTGGCACGCTTTCGCATGGCATTAAAAGAACATGGATTGACAGACTTACCACCCGTATTAACCAATTGGATGACTGCCTTTTCTGAACTCAAGCGTTTCATTTCGCTACAACCCGAAGGTAAAAAAGTTATATTCCTTGACGAGCTACCTTGGATGGATGCACCGCGTTCCGGTTTTCTTTCCGAACTTGAATCTTTTTGGAACGGATGGGCTTCAGCCAGAAAAGACATCGTCTTTGTGGTCTGTGGTAGTGCCACATCTTGGATGGTGAAAAAGATAATCAAAAACAAAGGTGGACTACATAACCGACTCACCCACCGTATTGCACTAAAACCCTTTTCACTTCGCCTATGCGAAGAAATGATGGAGTCGCGCGGAATTGAGATGACTCGAAAGCAAATCCTGAATGGATATATGATACTCGGTGGAATCCCGTATTATTGGAGTCTGCTGAATAAAGGCGCCAGCCTCTCACAAGAAATAGATCGCCTTATTTTTTCAGAAGATGGCGACATGCACGACGAATTCAGCATGCTTTACGCCTCACTTTTCAAGAAACCAGATCCTTACATCAAGATTATTAGCTTGTTAGCTGAAAAAAAAGAAGGAATGACCCGGTTGGAAATCATTGAGAAAGGGAAATTGGACGACAATGGTGCTTTGTCTGAAATATTGAAGGAACTCGAGTGGTGCGGATTCATCCGTGGCTATTCCATGTTAGGCAAACAGGTGAAGGATGAAATATTCCAACTTATTGATCACTATACCCTATTTTATTATGAGTTCATTCAGGGTAAGCGTCATGGCAAGAACTTCTGGCAGGCCATGGAAGGCAAGCCGCAGTACAACAACTGGTGTGGACGTGCTTTCGAACGTACTTGTTTATGGCATATTGACCAAATCAAACAAAAACTCGGAATCAGCGGCGTATTAACCAACGAGTACGCTTGGCGTTATAATCCAAAGAATAATCCTTCTGCAACAGCCAGCGAAGGAGTGCAAATAGACCTGCTTATAGATCGAAGTGACGGCATCATAGACCTCTGCGAGATAAAATATTCAAACTACAAATTCACCATTACTGAAGCCTATCAGGAAAAATTAAGTCGTCGGAAAAGCATTTTTGCAGAAGTTTCAAAGACAAAAAAAGCCCTTCACACGGTATTCGTGACAACCGATGGCTTAGCACATAACGCATATTCAGGCAATATCCAAAACGAAGTTTGCCTGAACGATTTATTTATGTAAATACCACTTTTATGCATTACTTCTACTCCCTTGACATATCCCAACCCTTCGTCACCTTAAGCAACGAAGAATCAGAACATTGCGTACGGGTGATGCGGCACCGCGAAGGCGATGCCGTGCGCGTCACGGACGGGCGCGGGCACTTGGCGGAGGCAGTCGTGGCGGAAGCGCACCCCAAAAAGTGCCTGTTGGAGATTCGTCAACAAATCACCGACAATATCCTTACACACAACGGTTTGCATTTGGCCATCGCACCCACCAAAAACGCCGACCGCATGGAGTGGCTGTTGGAGAAGGCCATCGAGATCGGCATCTACTCGCTGACGTTCCTGCAGTGCGACCATTCTGAGCGCACGCACCTCAACCTCGACCGTCTGCAACGGTTGGCCATCGCAGCATTGAAACAGTCGCAAACCACGTGGCTGCCGCCGCTCAAGACGATGAAATTCACGGATTTTATCCAACAAAACATTGACACACAAGCAGATAAATTCATCGCGTGGTGTGACGAGAACAACCAGCGACAATTGGTGGACATGCCACGGCAATTTCCTGAAATGATTTTATTGATTGGTCCCGAAGGCGACTTTAGTGAAGAGGAAATTTCCCTGGCACGCGAGTCCGGCTATATAGAAGTAAAGCTCGGCGACCGACGGCTTCGTACGGAAACAGCGGGGCTTTATGGATGCCTTGCGGCATCTGTGAATGTTTTGCGGAAATAATGCGGAAAAGCGGAAAAATGCGGAAACCTGTTATAAATTTCCGCACTTTTCCGCTTTTCTGCGAATGTTTCCGCAATATTACTGGAAGAATTGTCTGACGCGGTTGAACACGCTCTTGTCTTTCTTGCCGGGCTTCGGCACAAAATTCTCGTGCGTGCTCAGTTGCTCCAACATCGCTTTTTCCTCCTTGGTCAGGGACTTCGGAGTCCAGACATTGACATTGACGATGAGGTCGCCGACAATGCGCGAGTTGACTTGCGGTAATCCCTTTCCTTGCAAACGCAGGATTTGTCCGCTCTGCGTACCGGGCGCAATCTTGATTTTGACCTTGCCGGTAAGCGTGGGCACCTCCACGGAAGCACCGAGCGCAGCCTGCGGAATGCTGACGTAGTAGTTGAGGTAGAGGTTGTTGCCGTCACGCTCGAAGAGGTCGTGGTCGGCCACCTCGAAGACAACGAGCAGGTCACCGTTGACACCGCCGCGTTGCGCGGCATGGCCCTTCTGCGGCACCGTCATCTGCATGCCGCTATCGACGCCGGCGGGGATGTTGATGGTGATGACCTCCTCGCCCGACACCGTGCCGTTGCCGTGGCAGTGCGGACAGGGATCTTTGACAATCTCGCCGCTGCCGCCGCACTTCGGACAGACGCTGGCCTGCTGGATAATGCCGAACACACTGCGCTGTTGGCGAACGACCTGGCCGCTGCCGTGGCAGTCGGGACAGGTGGTGACCCCGTGGTCGTCCTTTGCACCGGTACCATGACAGTGCGGGCACGGCACTTGCTTGTTAATCTTGACTTTCTTTTCCATCGGAGCGGCCACCTCTTCAAGGTTCAGCTTCACCTTGATGCGGATGTCGCCGCCGCGGCGCACACGCCGTTGCTGACCGCCGCCACCGAAGCCGCCACCGAAGCCGCCACCGAAGTTAAATCCGCCGAAGCCGCCACCAAAGCCGCCACCGAACACATCGGCAAAGTGGCTGAAGATGTCGCTGAAGTTCATGCCGGAGAAGTCGCTGGCTTCGGCACCCATACCGGCGTGACCGAACTGGTCGTAACGCGCCTTCTTGTCGGGATTGCTCAGCACATCGTACGCCTCCGCAGCCTCCTTGAACTTCTCCTCCGCCTCCTTGTCGCCCGGGTTGCGGTCGGGGTGGTATTGCATGGCCTTCTTACGGTAGGCCTTCTTTATCTCGTCTGCCGAGGCCTCTTTCGAGACACCCAACACCTCATAATAGTCTCTTTTTTCCATACTGGTGTCCCTTTCTTACTGGCCGACCACCACTTTCGCGTAGCGGATGACCTTGTCTTTGAGTTTATAGCCCTTCTCCGTGACGTCGATGACCTTGCCCTTGTCCTCCTCTTTCTGTGCGGGGAAATGGGTGACGGCCTCGTGGAAGTCGGTATTGAACTCCTCGCCCTTGGCTTGGATTTCCTCCACATCGAAGCGTTTCATCATTTGAAGCAACTTATTGTAAATCAGGTTAAAACCTTCCTTGATAGAGTCAATATTGTCGGCTTTTTCGTTAGCGGTGATAGCACGTTCGAAATCGTCGATAATAGGCAGAATGCTCACAATCACCTTCTCGGAGGCGGTGGAAATCAGGTCAAGTTTCTCCTTGCTGACCCGTTTCTTGTAGTTGTCAAATTCGGAAAAGAGGCGCAGGAAACGGTCGTTGAGTTCTGCCTTCTCGGTATTCAGCTTCTCAATTTCTGCCTGCAACTCCTGGATTTTTTCTTTGTCTTTGTCTTTCTTTTTGCCAAAGAAACCTTTCTTATTTTTGTCAGTATTCTCCTCTTTTTCCGACAAATTGTCAGTATTTTCCTGTTCTTCCACATTCAGTTCAGGCTCTTGTACCTGTTCTTCCTGAATCTTATTTTCTTGATTCTCTTCCATATTACGTTTATTTTCAATTACTTACATACACAATTAACCAGCGGTGTCGAATGATTGTTTCGAACCGCCGCTGTCATATAGCAAATAATTTGCCAAAAATGTCACAGGAGCTTCGGCATTCCTGCCAAAGTCGTTATTGTCGTTTTGCGGCAAGAATGCCGCATCTCCTAAAAAAATGTATTTTTGCCGAATAAAACAACAACAAGGTGAGAGCCATCAAATTCATACTCTGTGGGTTATTATTGTGGTCGCTGGCCGTCGGGCTGCGAGCGCAGTGCCCGGATTTTATGGATTTGAACAGTGAAAATGTGCGCTGCTATTATGGAATGACCTACAATCCTATGTTAGACACAGGGGTGGTGGCTGGACGACATACTCTCATTACGCAGCAGGGCACCGACTTTCGGACGAATCACGAACTGCCGCTTCTTCCAGCGGGTGAAACTGCTGTCATAAGGTTAGGAAACGACCTGTCAGGGGCGGAAGCCGAATCTATCGTATATACCTTCACCGTTGACCCCGACAACTCCATCCTACTGATAAAATATGCCGTGGTGCTGGAAAATCCCAATCATGAGAGTCCGGCACAACCCCGTTTCATCATCCGGATGCTTGACGAGAATAACGAACTGCTTGATCCTTGTATGGAATATGACGTCACCTCGTCCGACAATCTTCCTGGTTTCCAGTCGTTTGGAAGTATCCAATGGAGACCTTGGACCAACAACGGCTTTGACCTCTCCACGTATGCAGGAGAGACCGTCAAGTTGCAGCTCATCACCTATGATTGCAGTTGGGGCGCCCACTTCGGATACGCCTACTTCACGGCCTCCTGCATCAGCAACCGGCTCTCCTTGGATAGCTGCGACGGAAACCAAGTCACCTTGTCCGCGCCTGCGGGCTTCGAAAGCTACAACTGGAGCAACGGTGCCACCACGGAAACCACCACCTTTACCGTGCAGGGCAATTCGACCGTCAACTGCGCCATAAGCACCGTCACCGGATGCCTGTTCACGCTTTCCGCCATCATCACCTCGCAGAATATCCCGGGAGAGGACCTCGTCTTGTACGATACAATCTGCGAAGGGGAACCGTATCAGAACAACGGCTTCGATCTGCCACCCGTTGACCATCCTGGAATCAACGTTTTCCACAACACATACGTCAACCTATCCAACTGTTCCGACGACATTACCGCGACGCTCTACCTCTATGCGAAACAGCGTTATTTCCATATCTATGACATGGCTTGCGAAGGGAACAACTATGACGACAACGGGTTCCATTTCACAAATCTGACAGTGGGCGAAATCGTTGATACTAACTATGTTACTATTGCTAACGATTGTGATTCCATTACGGTGTTGCACCTCACTGTCAATTCCTCTTTTACATTGGATAATGTTATCAACGGTCCGACAGAGGTTTGCAGTAACACCTCGGGAAATTACTATTTGGCTAATCCGTTAGGGCTCACCTCCTACTTTTGGAATGTTCCTGACGGGGTGGAAATCGTTTATGGGCAAGGTACCAGCGTCGTCCAGCTTTTTTTCTCGCAGACGGCGCCCAACCCCTCGCATATTTCGCTGACGGGTGCTAACGGGTGCGGAAATGCCTCCACCCCGCTTGATGTGACGGTACATCCTTCCTATATGAATATTGTTCACGATACGGTGTGTTCGGGAGAGACCTATTCGCAGTATGGCTTTGACCTCGGAGTGTTGAACGAAGCGGGAAATTTTGTACACACACGGACGGAAAGCTCTGCATACGGCTGCGAAAATGTTGATATTCTGCTTCTTTTCGTGTCGGAAACCCCGCCGGTGTCGGTCCTTGCCGATCCGCAAGAGCTTTGTTTGGGCGAAACGACCGAGCTGCACGCCGCAGGTTCGCAATCGTCCGTCACCCTGTTATCACAGTTGCCGAAAGTTTGGGTGGGCGACATCCTCTGCACCGACAACAGTTTTGTGCATCCGCAAGACTGGCCCTGCGGCAAAACAGCCATGGGAATCGTCTTTTATGTGGATAGTACCGGTGAACATGGATGGGCGGTCAATCTGCAAGACGAGCCTGGCACCTATTCTTGGGCTGGTAATTCTTCTCCGCTGGACGACCCCTCGCTGACCTACTACAACTACGGGAGATTCGCGTTGGAGAATATGGACGGGCTCACGAACACGTTCGTCATCCGGCAGTATGGGAACAGCGAAGATTACCCAGCCGCATACGCCGTGGATTTTGACCAAGGCTGGTATCTGCCTGCCGCCGGACAAGCCTATCACCTTTATGCCGAACTACCTCGGGTGAACATCTCTTTGCAATTGGCTGGAGGAACCCCTTTCCCAATGAATTCCTCTTGGGTTTATTGGACTTCTACTATTGGTAGCATCATCAAAGTGTGGGTGCTGGACAATCAGCATGGACTTTATTCCTCGGTAATGAATCATCCGTATTTGGTGCGAAGCGTTCGTAGTTTTTAAAACCTGGAAATGATGAAGAAAGTGCTCTTGTTTGTGTTTGCGCAGCTCCTCTTCGGATGGACCACCGCCCAAATCTATCATGTGGGCGATTTGTACACTGCCGAGGACGGTTCTAAGGGTATTGTCTTCTATGTGTTTCCTGACGGCAGCGGATGGGCCGTGGCACTCCAAAACTTACCGGACAAACCTTGGATCCCCCCTCCTTACGCAGACATCCCAAACCTTCCGAATCTCAATGGCGAATACCCACAGACCCTTTTGGCGGATACGGCGGGATATTCCAACACTCAAATCATTCGTGAGTTCGTGGGTGCAGGTGCCCAATGTGCTGCCAATGCCGTGGATTTTGAGAACGGATGGTATCTGCCAGCCATCGGACAATTGTGCATTCTTTATGCCCAACTGCCTTTGATAGAGCAGTCTCTGCTTTCCGCAGGGGGAAGTTCTTTGGTGGGAATCGACTATTTTAGCAGCTCCGAATCCGATTATGCAGTCTGGGCGGTCAACTTCTCAAACGATCTTCCCCCTACCAATGATGGCTACTCTTCCATCGATTCGCAATCGGGAAAAATCCAAACCGTAACAAAAACACTTCCTTTCCTCGCCAGAGCTATACGTACTATTCCGGCTCCGGTGAACCATTACGACACCACCCTGACTTATCTCTGGAATACGGGGGACACGGAACCCCATTTTCAAGTGACACCCGAACAGACCACCGATTATTCGGTGACGGTTACCAACGCTTACGGTTGTTCAAACACGGCATCCACCTCCGTGACGGTGATTGACGGCTCTCCTCAGACCGTCTATGACACTATCTGTCAAGGCACTGCATACAACAACTACGGCTTTACCTTGACCGAGAACCAGACCATCGGCATTGCCGACACTTCCTGCACGCGCACGGTCGCCATCAATAGCTGTGAAAGCGAGCTCACACTGCAGCTCACCTTACGTTCCGCTGACTTCGTCTCCTACACGCAACATGCCTGCGAAAATTTCGTCTGGAACGGGATTTCTTATTCCGAAGAAGGTTCTTATACACAATCGCTTAGCAACCGATTTGGCTGCGACAGCATTGTGGAAATGCAACTTTTCTTGGGGGACACCTCTGTGAGTATCCTCCTGTCCGGAGATTTCTGCGACCAGTTTTCTGCGGAGCTCTTCGCAAGCGAGGGCATGGACGACTACCTTTGGAGTACCGGCGAGCAGACCCCGCAGATTGTGGTCTCGGCACCCGGAACGTACCGCGTGACCGCTTCTGTGGATGGTTGCGATGCCACGTCCCAAATCACGATAGCCCCTTGCGAGCTGAATATTTACCTCCCCAACGCCATCACCCCTTCCCTCAGCGATGGCCTGAACGATGCTTTCTGCCTTCCCGATGCCTATAAACCTCTTCTCAACGAATTTGAAATCAGCATTTTCAACCGTTGGGGCGAGATGGTATATTACTCCACCGACAAAGAATTCCGTTGGAAGGGCGAGGTGAAGGGTAAGATCTTCTACAACAACGTTTACAATTACCTAATCCGCTACACCAATCTGAACGGCAAACCGGAGGTTCTAATCGGCACGATTACGGTGTTGTAGAGACGCACGGCCGTACGTCTCTACGGCTGAAATCGTTAATATCGTTTTGCGGCAGGAATGTCGCATCTCCTAAAAAAATGTATTTTTGCCGAATAAAACTCCAACAAGGTGAGGACCATCAAATTCATACTCTGCGGGTTATTGTTGTGGTCGCTGGCCGGTGGGCTGCGGGCGCAGTGTCCGGATTTTATGGATTTGACGAGCAGTGCGGTGACGGGCTATTACTCAACAAATGGATATCACGTTACTTCCAGTCTTGTAATGAGTGTCGGCATTATGCCGGGAAGACACACGCTTATCACACAACAAGGGACCGACCCACGAACGGGGGATCAATTGCCGTTACTTCCGGACGGGGAAAACGCTGTGGTGAAATTGGGCAACGAGCAGGTGGGCGGAGAAACCGAGTCCCTGGTTTATACCTTCACTGTTGATCCTGACAATTCCGTTTTGCTGTTGAAATATGCAGTTGTGCTGGAGGATCCCGGCCATGTGGAAATGCTCCAACCCCATTTTCTCATACAGATGCTGGATGCCAACGACGAGCTAATAAGTGACTGTATGGAATACAATGTCATTTCGTCGCCCTCAATCCCCGGTTTCCAGACATACGATCCGGGAAACGGAATTTTTGTGATGTGGAGGCCTTGGACCCTCAACGGTTTTGATTTGTCGGCATACGCGGGGCAGACGGTGAAACTTCGGATCAGCACATACGACTGCGGGGCCGGCGGCCATTTCGGATATGCCTATTTTACCGCCTCCTGCATCAGCAATCAGCTTTCATTTACGGGCTGTGACGGGGATCAAGTCACCATCAGCGCAACGGAAGGGTTCGAAAGCTATTCTTGGAACAACGGCAGCACCACACCCACCGCTACCTATTCCATACAGGGGAACACCGGTGCCACTTGCGTTATCAGCACCGTCACCGGATGCCAAATCACGCAGATCGTCACCTTTGCCCAGGACACCCTCATGCAAGATCAAACTTTTTATGACACCATTTGCGAAGGTATGGATTACCATAACCATGGCTTCAACGTGCCTACCATATCAACACCCGGGGATTATACTTTCCTGAATACCTTTTACGATGTGGTAAACTGCGAAGAAGGTGCCACCAATACGTTGTATCTGTATGTCCACCCCCTTTGCACGTATATCGATGAAGTGGCGTGTGAAGGTGACACCTTCGATGCCTACGGCTTTCATTACGATCAACTGTCCCCAGGAGAGATTACGGACAGCTTCTCTGTAACGCTTCCTTACGGCTGTGAATATACAACAATACTGCATCTCACAGTCAACCCTGCCACTCAAATACCCCAAGTAATCAATGGTCCGAATGTGGTGTGCAGTGGTACATTGGAAACTTATTCCTTGGAAAACGGTCCTCCCCCATCTTCTGTTTCTTACCACTGGATAGCTCCCAATGGAGTGACAGTCTATAGCGGACAGGCAACTCCAAGCGCACAAATCTTTTTCATGCCGGATGCCCCTTCTACCGTACAGCTCACGCTCTCTGTTGATAATGGCTGTAACACCACCAATATCCCGTTTGATGTCGCGGTGGGGACTTCGTACTCCAACATATACAGTGACACGGCTTGTATAGGAAACCCTTACACACAGTATGGGTTTCAGCTTGGAGTACAAGACAGTACAGGATTCTTTGTCTATATTCTGAATGACACGACCCAACAGGGGTGCGACAGTATCAGTATTTTGCAGCTGCGTGTCGCAGAGACACCGTCGGTGGTTGCATTAGCCGACCCGACAGTGCTTTGTATCGGCAGCGAAACCGAACTTCACGCCGTCGGTCCGCAGGCTTCCGTCACCTTGACTTCGGAGTTGCCGACGGTCGCGGTGGGCGACATCCTGTGTACGGACGGCACCACTGTTCATCCTGAAGACTGGCCCTGCAATAAAGTGGCCATGGGGGTGGTTTTCTATGTGGACACTTCCGGAGATCATGGATGGGCAATCGACTTGCATGATTTGAACACTTCGAGCACCTATTGGTGGGGAGGGATACATGAAGATGTCCAAACTCTGACCAACTACGCTTCCCCTGTTTCTGCGTTGAACGATACCAGTGGTTGGCAAAACACGGCTGATATCAGGGCACAAAGCGCCGCATCAATGTATTCATACGATGCGGCCATGGCTGTGGATTTCGACAACGGGTGGTATCTGCCCGCCGCAGGTCAGATGTTCCATCTTTATGTTATGCTTTCAGTTGTAAACCATTCCCTGCAACTTGTCGGAGGAGATCTTTTCTCTTCTGTTGTGTCATGGAAATACTGGACTTCCTCTGAAAGAAACATTGATGATGCATGGTACCTTGCCAAGGAGCATGCCATTATTGCTGGGGATAAATATGGTCTTTTCATGGTACGAATGTGCCGTTCATTTTAGCTTTTCCTGCCATGATGAAAAAGATGTTTCTGTTTCTGTTGTTGCAAAGCATTCTTTTAATGGGGAATGCCCAGCTTTATCATGTCGGAGACCTCTATATTGCAGAAGACGGCTCTCAAGGCATCGTATTCTTTGTTCAGGAAGATGGCAGTGGCTGGGCGGTTGCATTGAATGACTTGTCCACGTCGATTCCTTGGTCACCCAATAGTTTCAATGTCCCAGGTTTGAGCGACGAAGAAGATCTGTTTGCGCCCATATCCTCCACAAATGATTTCTCTGGTTATACGAACACACAACAGATACGCAACACATTTGGCGTATCGTCCAGTTATGCAGCCGGCGCTGTGGATTTCAACCACGGGTGGTATTTACCGTCCATTCATCAACTTTACATTTTATATGCACAAATGCCTTTCATTGAACAAGCATTGCTCAATGCCGGCGGTTCAACATTGGTTTTTTCAGCCTCAGGATATTCTCAAGGGTATTGGAGTAGTTCCGAAGCCAGTACCTCCCAAGCTTGGGCACTCAATTTTGGTCTCCAATTAGGATCTGGAGTACCCATGCAAATGTCGAAAACAACTTATCAAAATCAAAAAGTTCGTGCCGTGCATGATTTCCCCTCTCCGAATAACGTTTACGATACCACACTCACTTACAGCTGGAACACCGGCTCCACCGAACCGCATTTCTTCGACGTTCCGCTGCAGACCACAAACTACACCGTCACGGTCACAAACGCCTACGGCTGCACGAACACCGATTCTGCCAGCGTGATGGTCATCGACAACAACCCGCAGACGATATACGATACGGTCTGTCAAGGTTCGACGTATAACAACTACGGTTTTACGTTGAGTGCGCAGGAGACGGCGGAAGTGGGGGAGATTGTCCGCACACAAACGCTTGCCGCTGCTGGCTGCGAGAGCGAAATCACCCTCTTCCTCACGGTGGTGCCTCACGATATAGTCTATTTGGAGCAAACCGCCACTGATTCTTTGGTTTGGAATGGCGTAACCTACACGGAGGAAGGCACTTACACCCAATACTTCAACAACCAATACGGATGTGACAGCACGGTTATCCTAACCCTTACACTCGATGGCGGTATTGACCCCGACCCTGATCCTGATCCCGGCCCCGGTCCTGAACCCGACACCATACCCTTCGGTGAAAATGACACCCTGATGATTTACCTTCCCAATGCCATCACACCCACGCGCAACGACGGCCTCAACGACTATTTCTGTCTCCCCGAAGTGTACAGACCTCTGATCAGCACTTTTGAGATTAAGATTTACAACCGGTGGGGCACTTTAGTTTACCACGCCACCGACAAAAATTTCCAATGGGACGGCAGAATCAATGGCAAAATCTATTTCAACACGGTGTATAGCTATCGTATTGACTTTGAGGATATAATCGGAAGACCGTATATTCTCAGAGGCATAATTACCGTATTGTAGAGACGCACGGCCGTGCATCTCTACGATTGAAATCGTTATTGTCGTTTTGCGGCAAGAATGCCGCAGCTCCTAAAATATCCTTCCGTATGTATTCGAATTTTCAGTATTTTTGCCGCCTTATTTTTAAGATCTATCAATTCAAAAAATATGGAAAGAATTTCAAAGAGAGTTTTGGGAATGCCGGCTTCCGAGACGCTGGCAATGACAGCATTAGCACGTGAGTTAAAGGACAAAGGTCAGGATGTGATCAGCCTGAGTATCGGCGAGCCCGATTTCAACACGCCGGAAACGGTGAAGGAGTATGCCAAACAGGCCATCGACGACAACTTCACGCACTATCCGCCCGTGCCCGGCTATGCGGACCTCCTGAAAGCCATCAGCAACAAGTTCAAGAGAGACAACGGTCTGGACTACACACCGCAACAGATTGTGGTTTCCACCGGCGGCAAACAGTCCATCTATCAGGCTGTTATGGCTTTGGTGAACCCCGGCGACGAAGTCATCATCCCCACTCCCTACTGGGTTTCCTACCGTGCCATCGCGCAGATGGCGGAGGCCGACATCAAGTACGTTCCCTGCAAGATTGAGAACGATTTCAAGATTACCCCTGCCCAATTGGAGGCTGTCATCACCCCGAAGACCAAACTGATGATGTTCAGCAGCCCTTCGAATCCTACGGGCATGATCTACTCCAAGGAGGAGCTTCGCGCCATCGCTGAGGTGGTGGCCAAGCATCCGCAGATGATGATTATGTCGGACGAGATTTACGAGCACATCAACTTCGTGGGCGGTCATGAGAGCATCGCCCAGTTCGATTTCATCAAGGATCAGGTGGTCACGGTGAACGGTGTGGCGAAAGGTTTTGCCATGACCGGCTGGCGTATCGGTTTCATCGGCGCCCCCGTGGATGTGGCCAAGGCTTGTAACAAGCTGCAAGGTCAGATCACGTCCGCCACGGGCTCCATCTCGCAACGCGCAGCGTTGCGGGCCATGGAGATGGATCCGAAAACTTCCGAGGACATTATCAACATGCGCGACACCTTCCTCAAACGCCGCGACCTGGTTTATGGTCTGCTGAAGGAGATTCCCGGCTTCGAAGTGACTCTGCCGCAGGGTGCCTTCTACTTCTTCCCGAAGGTGAGCAGCCTCTTTGGCAAGCACATCCCCGCCGACTCCAAATTCGCCGCCCAGTACAACAAGACGGTCATCGAGAACTCCACCGACCTGGCCTTCTACTTCCTGTTGGACGGCAGCGTCTCCACCGTCCAAGGCACCGCCTTCGGCGACGACGACTGCATCCGCCTCTCCTACGCCACCTCCGAAGACCGCCTCATCGAAGCCTGCAAGCGCATCAAAGCCGCCGTGGAGGCGTTGAGTTAAGACTTGAGACTTGAGACTTAAGACTTTTTCCATAAGGGCCGAAGGCCTGAAGTATGCTAACCCAGGGTGAGCGATAGCGAGCCCTGGGATATACAAGAAGATAATACCAAAAGGGCTGCAAGCCCGAAACGTGTCAACCCAGGGTGAACGCAGTGAGCCCTGGGTTAATCCAAAAAAATATGAAAAAACTCACAACATTCATCATCTTCATCGCGATAGCCGCAGCCGGCTACGCGCAGAACATCCGCTACACCCTGCTCAGCTCCAACCAGAGCGAGGCGGTGGTGCGCGTCGAGTTCGGCACCTATCACACCGAAACCGTGACCGTCGATGGCACGGAGATGCAGACGCTGCATTCGGCGGACGCCTATCCTGTCCTCAAAAAAGGCAGCCCCGAACTGCTGCAGTCGGCCTTCTCGCTTATCGTGCCCGAAGGCAGCCAGCCCACGGCGGAGGTCATCGACGCGCAGTTCACGGAAGTGGCCAACTTCAAGCTCGCCCCGTCCAAGGGCAAGATTTACCGCAATGTCAACCCAGCGAGCATCCCTTACACCAAAAACACCGACTACCAGTCGAGTGGTTTCCTATTAGGCAGTGCGGCGGCCATGGGGGATATGTATCAACTGCGTGATTACCATGGCATTAACGTGAAAGTGTTCCCGTTCGACTACGACCCGTCGGCGCAGACGCTGAAGGTCTATTCCGCCATCACCGTAAAGGTTCGCTTCCACGGCAATCGGTCGATAGCCACGGCGGAAAAGAACAACCGCACGTTCGATGCCGTTTACAGAGAGCAGTTCCTGAACTACAACGGTTTGCGCAGCACTCCGGTTACCGAGGAGGGCGGCATCCTCATTATCGCCCCCGAGAACTTCATCCCGGCCATGCAACCTTATGCCGACTGGAAAATCCGCAACGGTTTCCCCACGGAAATCGTTCCTTTGGCTACTGCCGGCAGCAATGCGACTGCGATAAAGAGCTTCATCTCAACGTATTACAACGAGCATAACTTAGCTTTCGTCATCATTGTGGGCGACAATGCGCAGTTCCCCACCCCGACGGTCAGCGGCAACAAGTCCGACAACTACTTCACCGAGATTGCCGGCAACGACTCCTATCCGGACATCATCTTAGGTAAGATTTCCGCCGAGAATGTCTCCCAAGTGGAGACACAGGTGCAGCGATTCATTGAATACGAGCAGAATCCGCCCGCCACGGAGCATTTTCCGGTGTTCATAGGCATTGCCTCCAACCAAGGCCCCGGCGACAACAATGAGTACGACTATCAGCATATCCGCAATATTGACAACAAGTTGCAAGGTTATACCTACACCTCTGGTTATGAGTTCTTTGAGGGTAGCCAAGGCGGTTTGGACGCTTCCGGCAATCCGACGGCAAACATGGTCGCCACGGCGGTCAACAGTGGGGTGGGCATCATCAGTTATTGCGGCCACGGTGATGTGCAGATGTGGGTCACCTCAAACTTTACCAACAGCAATGTCAATTCGTTAACCAATGTCGGCAAACTGCCGTTCATCCTCTCCGTGGCCTGCGTCAACGGCGAGTATCACACGGGCACCTGTTTCGCGGAAGCCTGGCTACGCGCAACTCAAAACGGACAGCCCACAGGTGCCGTCAGCATGATCGGCTCCACTATCAACCAGCCGTGGAACTCTCCGATGTGCGCCCAGGACAGAATGATTGACCTCCTGGTCGGAACTACTCCCGGTGAACAATATTTCACGTATGGTGGCATCGTCTTCAACGGCATGATCCACATGCTGGATGTCTATAACGATGTGGAAGTCTTCCGCACCTGGCTCATTTTCGGCGACCCGACCCTGCTGATGCGCACGGCTGTGCCTGCACAACTTGAAGTATCCCACAATGAGGTTGTTCCCGCCGGCGTCCCGTCCGTCACCATCTCCTCAACCGTGGAAAATGCCCGAATCACTGTTACCTACGGAACGGACGTTATCGCCATCGGAAACATTCAGAATGGGGAGTACACGTTGACCTTCAACCAAACGTTCCTGCCCATGGACACCCTTCACGTGCTGGCCACCGCCCCCAACTATTTGCCTTACGAAGGATTCATCACCTTTATTCCCAACGAAGGTCCCTACGTGATTTTAGGCGAGTTGTCCATGACCGACGATAATGTTCCTTTCGTCAATAATCGCCATAACAACCTGCCTGAATATGGTAAAAGGTTGAAAGTGTCACCCCAAATCATCAATATCGGCAATGAAGCCGCTTCCAATGTCCGCATCAAAATCTCCACAGAAGATCCGTATATCTCATTGAATACCAACGAAATCACGGTGCCTGCATTGGCCGCTCACGATACTTTGGATTCTGACAATGCCTGGTTTATGCTCACGGTCCAGAACGTCGTGCCTGCCAACCACAACGCCGTCATCAAAATGGAAATCATCCGCAACAATGACACGCTGGTGCAGAACAAGACGGTGAAACTTTACGCCCCAACATTGACCATCACTTCCATGTCCATTGACGATGCAGTGATGGGCAATGGCAACCATCGGGTGGACTACGGCGAGACGTTCAATTGTATTGTCACAATCGCCAACACCGGCAACATGCCGATTGTGGGCGGTGCTTTCTATGTGGATAATATCGGCGATGAAATCTCTTTCCAAGAAGGTTACATGCCTTTCCCGGCGATAGATGTCAATGGAACCGCCACCGTGACCTTCGAGGCCACCGCCAACAGCTCCATCCAAGAGCCGACCATCGCTTACCTCAGATCAACCCTTTGGGTGAACTACTACTTTGCTGAAAAGTATTTCCCCGTCAAAATCGGCGAAATCACCGAGGATTGGGAGACGGGCGACTTCTACAACAGGAATTGGATAAACACTTCGTCCATTCCGTGGACGATTGTCACAGCAAATCCCTACGAAGGCTCCTATTGCGCAAAATCCGGTGCCATCGGCAACAGCGCCCAAACCCGTCTGACCATCACCGACACGGCCACCGTCAACGATAGCATCTCCTTCTACTACAAGGTGTCAAGCGAGGAAAATTACGACAAACTGACTTTCAAAATTGACGGGCAGACGAAAGACGAATGGAGTGGCAACATCGGCTGGACCCGTGCGGTTTATCCCGTGGAAGCCGGCGTGCACACTTACCAGTGGACCTACTCGAAAGACAACTACTATTCGCAAGGCCATGACTGTGCTTACCTCGATGCCATCGAGTTTCCCTGCGGCAAGGTGAACCATCCCGTGAGTGTCAACGAATTTACCTTGAATGCCAACTCCTTGCAAGTTTGGCCGAACCCCGCCACGGACTATGTCCATGTGGTGACGGGCGACGAAGGAGAAGCATACACCTACCGTTTCTACGACCTCAACGGACGGCTCCTGCAAGGCGGCCGCTTGATGGGCAACGACACGGAAATCAATATAAGCAACTATACATCAGGCACGTACATCCTGCAAGTGGAGGATGAAAGCCATCGCATGCAAACAGCGAAAATTGTGAAGAAATAACAGCGGGGCATGCCCCGCTGTCTATCCAAATAGAATCGGTATGCAAGAGAAGAAACCTCTAATACTCATTGTCAACGACGACGGCTACTTGGCGAAGGGCTTGGCGGCGATGGTGGAGATTGCCAAGCCGTTAGGCGAGGTGGCGGTGGTGGTGCCCGACCGGACACGCTCCGGCATGGGACACGCCATCACGATGGGAGAGCCGTTGCGCATTGAAAACTACAAGAACGAAGACGGGGTGGCCTACTACCGGACCAACGGCACGCCTGTGGATTGCGTGAAGTTGGGCGAAAAGGTGGTGCTTCGCGACCGCGAAATCGACCTGGTGCTGTCGGGCATCAACCACGGCTCCAACTCCTCGGTCAGCCTGATTTATTCCGGCACCATGGCCGCCGCCATCGAGGCCTCCTTCGACAGCATCCCTGCGGTAGGACTATCCCTGCTGGACTACAGTGCCGATGCCGACTTCACCGCCGCCGTCCACTTCGGACGCCCGATTGTGGAGAAGGTGCTGAAAGAGGGTCTTCCGCCGCATATCTGCTTGAATGTCAACTTCCCGAATGTTTCCATTGAGGAGATCAAAGGCGTCCGGATCACACGGCAATGTCACGCCACCTGGCACGAAGACCTGCAAGAACGCACCGATCCCTACGGAAGGAAATACTATTGGCTCACCGGCTGGTTGGAGCGGTTGGAACAGGAGGAGGACACCTGCGAGTGGGCGTTGCAGCATAACTATGTCTCTGTGCAGCCCGTGCAGTATGATCTTACTGCATATCAATATATTGAAACCCTTAAATTCTTGGAATTATGATGGACAAACTGAGAAGAGATTCCTACGGCGTGGGCATTGGTCTGGGCCTTCTGTTGCCCGCCGTGCTGTTCGGCATCCTTTACGGCATCTTCGCCATCGTGCTGCATTACAACCCGCAAATGCTGGTCAACAAGCCCAACCTGATCGAAGTAATCGTACCCGACTTCATCCTCTTGGCGATGATCCCCAACCTGTTTCTGCTGCGTTACTACCTGCTGAAGCTGAAATTCGACAAGACGGGCCGCGGCATCATCGGTGCCACGCTGGTTTGGGCCATCGCGTTTTTGGCAGCGCAGTTTTTAATGTAATTGCTGGTGCTGGCGGCGCGGAGGTTCAGGCGAAAAGTTTACCTTCGCCACGCCGGTGGTGTCCACATATTCGCCCGTGTCAAGGAACCTTGCCAATGACAGCGCAATCTGCGAGAACGGACTCTCAACAGCCTCCAACTGGCGTCCCATATAAACGTATTCCTCCAATATCACGTCCGGATTGGCTTGAAAAGTGTTCTTGCGATACCTCTTTGAGACCATGATGCTCAAATTGAAATCGTTAGGGTCGTGTTCCAAATACTTTCCGGCGTTTGCATGGTGGTTGCTGACCCGTATGGAAACCTTCATCTGGTTTTTACCTATTTCGAAAACAGCGTAACCGCTGGCACTCTTCGGATTCATGCCCAATGCTGTCTTCAAATCGAAAATAAACCCTTTCGGTTCTTTGACCTGTTTGTAACTTTCGGCAAGACTATTTAATTTTTCTTTTGTGAGTTCTAATATTTTTTGTATTTTTGCCGCGTCATTTTCCTGTGAAGCTCTAGTGACTAAAGGTCTGCTTATCAGTTCAGGAGAATGACTTTTTTGTTTCATCCTATTTTGTGTTTTTGGTTTATCAGATCGAGATTCATCTTTAGATGCATTATCTACAAGTTTAGTTTCGTCTTTCTTCATTTCTTAATTTTAAATATTCTTGCCTGCAAAATTACAAAATTAAAAGCAAACAAATCAAGCGTGCAAAACATTTAACTAACTAAAAATCAAAATGATAAAAATGACATTTTTCGATATGAAAGATGTCGTTTTCGTGATAAAAATTGCAAATTGTAAAAAAAGTGCCAAACTGTACATGCCCCTGCCTCAGGTAAACCGACTGGGATTTTGGAAGATCTTGTCGATGTGGGTGCATTTTCCGCTTACCTCGCCCCCGGCACCTACATCGCGCATGTGGAGACCAAGGCGGGAATCAACGATGTGAAGTTTGTAGTGGGGAGGAATTAAGAATGATGAATTCAGAATGGCGATGAGGCTGTAATACCCAGCAATTGTAAATCTTTGGAACAAAGCAATTTTCAAACATTTTGCCTGCTCTGATAGGCTTTCCATTTGTCTGGAATTGTCAAATCAAAATCAGCCGATTCAAGATGCACAACATCCGGCAAGATGCACTGGCGGAATCGTGATTCATAACGTTCGAGATTGATTACTCGCGATGTGCTGATGCTACTCAAACTGTTGGAACGGTGAAAAGGCGGGAAATAGACGAACACTTTCGTTCCCGCCGCCATGGCTAACTCGATAGCGGGAACCATGTCGCTGTCGGCAGACACGACAATGGCCATATCGCAATTGTGATTATTGGCATCGTTGACGATTTGTGTCGCAATCCTAACATCGGACTCTTTCTCTTCGTATGTCTGAATGACGTAGCCACAATTGTAGCACTTGATGTTCTTGCGGAGATATTTGCCCAAGAATAACTGGAACTTCGGATTCTCTTTGTTGGCTTGAAAAAAGGCGTTTTGCCGCAATGCTTTATCGAGATTGTCGGGTTTGGCAGAGAAGTATTTCACACACACTAACTCTTGGTTCGGTTTCATGAACATTTCAAAAAACTTCACCACATCCAACCAGTAATAACGCCTCCACCTCAGGTTCTTTTTCAAACCATAATAGAGGTTAAACCCATCAACATAGACGATAACTTTCTGTTTGTCCATTGTTTTCATTGTTTTTCAAAAAATAAGCCCACTTATTGGGAGTGGGCGAGCCTTAGTATATTCCACCTAAGGGGGATTCGGCGGCAAAGATACAAAATATTTTATCACCTCGTTACTTTTAGAAAAAAATATTTTAGAAAATAACGGCGATGCGAGATCTACCTCTATCCTTACCCCACGGACGGGCAGACCTCCGTGTGCGGCTATATGCAAGGATTCTTTACACGCCCCATCTATCTCCTTGGCGACGGGAAAGGACTTTCCTTGACGCGGCCGTAGGTCTTGGCGGCTTCGTTCAACACCTCTTCGGTGGTGAACTGCTGGTAGAGTGTGCAGCGCGTGACGATGCTCTGCGGCGAGCAGTTTTCGCCTCTCACCAGCACCAACGCCCAGCCCTTGTTGTCGTCAGCAAATTCCTCTCCTACCAAGGCCAACCCCTCGCCAGTCTCAATCAGTTCTTCCCTCGTCACGCTCCGCACGTCGAACTCCACTTTCGGGTAGGTCCCGTTGATTTGTTCAGCCGTGAAGAGCCTCAGCTCCATGCCGTAGCTTTTGGTGTAAGGCCTAATGTCCGTAATCAAGGCCGCCTTGCCGCCCACTTCACCCAGATGCTGTTTTACCTCTGGCAACGTGCCGTCGCTCACCGGGATGCCGGGCATTAGGAAAGACGGGCTATGCATTGCGTCATACTTGTTCACAAAAACGGCAGGCAAGTGATTGGCCAGCGACACGAAACCGTTGTAGGCCGATTTGGCTTCCGTAAACATCGGATAGCAATACTCCAGCTCCCGCCACAAGGCGATTGCATGCCGCATCCGCTGCCGCTGTATGAACTGCTTTATCGTAAAGCCATTCGATTTGCTCCTAGTCGACGAGCGTATAATGGTCTTGCCCTGTTTCTGATAGATGGTGATTCCGTCTGAGCGGAGACTCCCGGTGAAAGTGATTCCTTTTTCTTTTTTCATAACACGTTCTGTTTAATGTTGATATAATATTCTTCCTTCGCTACTCCTACGTCATCGCGTCGTATCAGGCAGGTAGATGCGCCTGCACAGACTCGTCGATGAGCCATCAGATATTCAATTGATACTCAATTGTTTTTCGATTGATATTCGATTGATATTCGATTTTTTTTGAATAACAATCGAAAAATAATTGGGTATCGCTCGAATATAAATCGAGCATCCATGCTCTCATTATGGGCGCAACGTGCTGACAAAGAGGACGCTACATGCTTTCAATGACATTCGATTTACCTCAGCAAAAGTACAAAATTTCGCGTCGCCACAATGATGAATAATAAGGAAACCTCTATTAAATACCTGTTTTATATCCTCTGCAACCAGTGGTTCATGAACCGGTCATAAACAATGTAGCCGTTGGGCGTCTGATAAAGCAACTCTTTGTCGTTCAAAACCTCCAAGGCGGTTTTCACACTGCTGGCGCCCGGCAAACCATGCTTCTTGATGAATTCCTTGCCCATGGGCTGTTCCACCAACCCTTCCTTGGCCACAGCTCGGAGCAATGAGAATTGGTTTTCGGTAAGGAATGACACAAGGCTCTCATACTGAGGCGATTTGCTCTCCACAACATTCCATATCGTTTCTCGAAGTTGCGCGGAAGATGACACGGACTTGAACTTCTCATAGAGTCTGTTCAAAACTGATTGGATATACCACGTATAGCCTTCGTATATGTCGTAAAGTTCATGAAACACTTCACGATCCAGCACACCCCTCCTTGCCTCGAAAAACCGGTTGGCAAATTGATAGTAAGTCTCTTCGTCAAGAGGCTTAAGATTCATCATGTCAGTGCTTTGATAGAATGGCCGTTTGGGGGAAGCGAACATCTCGGACATAAGGTGCTTCCTGCTCCCCGAGAAGATGAAATGGATGTTGTGCGAGAACTGAATGTAGGATCGGAGCATCGCTTCGGTACCGGATTCGGGATATTCATTGATTTGCTGGAACTCGTCAATAGCAATGAAAACTTCGTGCTGAATCTTGTTGAGATAGGTGAAAATGCTCCTAATGGTCATTTCCGATTGCGTCGGATCCACATTTAATGTCACATTCGGCATCCCGGTAAGGACGTCCACTCCAAGAACCGGCCTCAAAGAGCCGAGCATCTCCAACATCTTTTTGCCCAACATTTTGCTTTTGGAGAGCGTTTCGTTGAGCACCGCTGTACCCAACATTCTCACAAATTCGCTCTGACTTTTCGTGGGAAATATGTCGATATAGATGCAAATCGCATCCTTGTTTTCGGATTTGATTTGGTGAAAAGTGTTCCAAATCAGCCCGGTTTTTCCTAATCTTCTGGGAGAAATAAGCGTAATATTGCGCCCATTATAGAGCATTGAAGTCATACTTTCGGTCTCTTCAATGCGGTCGCAGAAGTATTCCGGACTCTCGTAACCTTGGCATATAAAGGGATTTACAATCTTTTTCTTCATACCATTCAGACCAAACAGGTTCTACATTCATTACATAATTTCCGTAACGGAAAAACTGAAATGCAAAAATACAAAAAATATCATATTGGGAAAACAAAAAGAGGCGCGGAATCCCGTGCCTCTCTTTTTGTTGTTAGACAATAACGTCCAGACTACTCCAGGCTGATGGCCTCGCACGGACAAACGTCTGCGCAAGCTCCGCACTCGATGCAGAGATCAGGGTTGATGGAGTAAGCTGCGCCCTCGGAGATAGCCTCTTGGGGGCATTCGCCGATGCAGGTTCCGCAAGCGGCGCAAAGATCTTCACTAATTTTGTATGCCATAATACTTTTGGGTTGTTGATTGAGCGGCAAAAATACACTTTTTATGGATTGTTGCACACTCGGTGAAAAATTTTATTAAAGGGTTTCGGTTCATTATTTTGAGGCGATAGATTCCCTTCACGGCGGATTGTTTAACCAGTCCGAAAATTGTGTATTTTTGCCGTCTGAATTTTGTTTAACCCCTTGATTATGAAGAGCAACAGACTGTATATTTTCGCGCTGACGTTAGTGGCCACCATGGGCGGCCTTCTGTTCGGTTACGACACGGCGGTGATTTCCGGCACGGTGGAGTCGCTGCGGGTCTTTTTCATTGAGCCCCAGGGACTTCCCGCCGCACAAGCCCATGCCTTGGAGGGATTTGTGGTGAGCAGCGCCCTCATCGGGTGTATCATCGGCGCCTGTTTCGCGGGCTGGCTCTCGCAGAAACTCGGCCGCAAGCCGTCGCTGATGATTGCCGCCGTACTGTTCCTGCTCTCCGCCATCCGCTCCGCCTGGCCGGAGATTTTTTGGGGGATGCCCGGCGACGGCGACTACCATTTCATCAACCACTTCGTCTTCTACCGCATCAGCGGCGGCGTGGGTGTCGGTATCGCCTCCATGCTCTCCCCAATGTACATCGCTGAGATTGCCCCCGCCAATAGGCGCGGCACGTTGGTCTCCCTCAACCAGTTCGCCATCATCCTCGGCATGCTCATCATCTACTTCGTGAACTACAACATCGCCCGGCGCGGCGACGCGGAATGGCTCCATACCATCGGTTGGCGGCAGATGTTCGCCTCCGAGATGATTCCCGCCGGACTTTTCCTCATCGCGCTCTTCTTCGTGCCGGAAACGCCCCGATACCTCGTCATGCGCGGGCGCGAGGAGAAAGCCCTGAAAGTGCTGCGCAAGACCGCCGGCGACAACGCCGAACGGGAAATTTCCGCCATCCGTGAGAGTCTGAACGAAAAGGCGCAGTCCATGCGGCCGTTCTACACCTTCGTGCTCACGTGGGTTATTCTGTTTGTAGCTGGCTTCGTTATCTTAAAGTTGTGCAAAGTCACCAGCGCATTCGAGATTTCGCTGCTCATCAGCTTCTTGGTGGCGCTCATTTTCCCCTTGCGCACCTACGGCCGCGCCATCATCCTGGTGGGCGTGCTGTTGGCCTCGCTGCAGCAGTTCATCGGCATCAACGTGGTGCTTTACTACGCGCCGGAAATCTTCAAGACCATGGGCGCGGCCACGGATACGGCTCTGATGCAGCAGATTATCGTCGGGGCAGTGAACCTCTCTTTCACCATCCTCGCCATCCTGACGGTCGACAAGTTCGGTCGCCGTCCGCTGATGATCATCGGCGCCTTGGTGATGGCCCTCTCCATGTTCATCCTCGGCACCACGTTCTACATGCACAATGTGGGCATCGGTTCGCTAATCTGCATGTTGGTCTATACGGCAGGTTTTGCCATGTCGTGGGGACCGGTCTGCTGGGTGCTGCTTTCGGAAATCTTCCCCAACTCCATCCGTTCCATGGTAATGAGCGTCGCCGTGGCCTCGCAGTGGGTTTCCAACTTTCTGGTTTCCTGGACGTTCCCAATGCTCGACAAAAACGAAACCCTCACCGCGATGTTCAATCACGGCTTCTCCTATTGGATTTACGGACTGATGGGTGTTCTCGCAGCCCTCTTCATCTGGAAGATGGTGCCGGAAACGACAGGGAAGTCGTTGGAGGAGATGGAGGAATACTGGAAAGAAAAACGGTAGAATAAGGGCCGGTAGAGACGCGCCACAGCACGTCTCTACTTGATTTTCCCCTTCTTTTTCATCCAGAAATACATTCCCCAATAGGCTAATGTCACGCCGAGGGTGATGCCCAGCACCATCGGGAACCGGTCTTTCAGACTGGAGAAGGTGATGGGTATCAGCAAGGCTGCCAACAGGACAAAGTAGCGTAATACCGCTTTCATATTATTTCAGTTTGGCCAACTGCTCCTTGATGATGCGGATTTTCTCTTCCGCATCGGCCTGTTTCTTGCGCTCCATATCGACCACCTTCTGCGGGGCGTTGTTCACGAAACTGGCGTTCGACAGCTTCTTCATCACCCCCTGCAGGAAACCTTCCGCGTATTTCAGGTCGGCCTCCAACTTCTTGATTTCCTCGGAAGCATCCACCAAACCTGACAACGGGACGGAATATTGGATGTTGTTCTCAATGAAGGTCGCGCCATCGACCTCTTCGCCGGCCACATAATCGACACTGTCCAGGTTACAAAGCTTGGCAATGACGGCATCGGTGGCGGGATTGGCGGTATCCGGCTTGGCATAGACTCTCAGCTTCAACGCATGCTTTTGGGCGATATTCTTCTCGGTACGGATGCGGCGCACCTGCTCGATGACCTTGCGGGCAGCGGCGAAATCGTCCAACACCTTCTGGTCCATCTCACAATCCAACACCGGCATGGAAGTCATCATAATGGACTCTTTTTCCCCTCTTTGACGCATCGTCTGCCACAACTCTTCGGTGATAAACGGCATGAACGGGTGCAGGAACTGCATCAGCATTTCGAAAATGTCAATGATGTCGCGGTAGGTTTTGCCATCGATGGGCTGCTGGAAGCCGGGCTTCACCACTTCGAGGAAGCAGGAGCAGAAGTCGTCCCAAATGAGCTTGTAGATGATCATCAGGGCCTCGGAGATACGATAGCGCTGGACGTGCCATTGCATGCCGTGGAACACCTCGGTGAGGCGCTCGTGCATCCATTGGATGGCCGTGGCCGTGTGCAGCGGCTGCGGCAGGTTGTCATCGACCTCCCAGCCTCTCACCAAACGGAAGGCGTTCCACAGCTTGTTGCTGAAGTTACGTCCTTGCTCGCACAGCGATTCGTCAAACAGCAGGTCATTGCCGGCAGGCGAACTGAGCAACATGCCGAAACGGACGCCGTCGGCACCGTATTTCTCCATCAACATGATGGGATCGGGCGAATTACCCAGCTGCTTCGACATCTTGCGGTGCAGCTTGTCGCGCACCGTACCCGTGAAATAGACATCCTTGAACGGAATCGTGCCGCGCCATTCCAGACCGGCCATGATCATGCGCGCCACCCAGAAGAAGATGATGTCGGGGGCGGTGATCAACACGGCCGTTGGGTAGTAGTAGCTGATTTCGGCGTTGTCGGGGTTACGGATGCCATCGAACACGGAAATCGGCCACAGCCAGGAGGAAAACCAAGTGTCCATCACGTCCTCATCCTGCTTCAGGTCTGCGGCGGTGAGGTTCAGCTCGGGGAACTTCTGACGGGCGATATTCAGGGCCTCATCGGCGTTGTGCGCCACCACAAATTCGTGGTTCGGCAGATACCACGCCGGAATACGATGCCCCCACCAAAGCTGACGGCTGATGCACCAGTCTTTGATGTTCTCCATCCAGTGGGCGTAGGTGTTTTTGAATTTCTCGGGATGGAACTGGATATCGCCGTTCATGACCGCGTCGAGAGCGGGTTTCGCCAACTCACCCATCTTGCAGAACCACTGCAGGGAGAGTTTCGGCTCAATGACCTCGTTCGTACGCTCCGAAAAACCGACTTTGTTGGTGTAATCCTCAATCTTGACGAGGTTCCCGGCCTCTTCCAACATCGGGACGATGGCCTTACGCGCCTCGAAACGGTCCATGCCGACGAGGAACTGCGCGTTCTCGTTCAGCGTGCCGTTGTCATTGAAGATATTGATAGTCTCCAAATGGTGCTTGATACCGAGGTTATAGTCGTTGATGTCGTGCGCCGGGGTGATTTTCAACGCGCCGGTACCGAACTCACGCTCCACATATTCGTCGTAAATCAATGGGATAGAACGGTTTACGAGCGGGACGATGGCGCGTTTGCCTTTGTACTTGGCATACCGTTCGTCCTCGGGATGCATGCAGATGGCCGTATCGCCAAGGATGGTCTCGGGACGGGTGGTGGCAATTGTGATGTACTCATTCTCCTCGCCCTCAATCTGATAGCGCACGTAGTAGAGTTTCGATTGTAACTCCTTGTAAATCACCTCCTCGTCGGAAACGGCTGTCAGCGCTTTCGGATCCCAGTTGACCATGCGCACGCCGCGGTAAATCTTGCCCTTGTTGTACAAATCCACAAACACGTCGATGACGGCCTCCGACATCTCGGGGTCCATGGTGAATTTGGTGCGGTCCCAATCGCAGGAGGCACCTAACTTGCGGAGCTGTTTCAGGATGATGCCGCCGTATTTCTCTTTCCACTCCCAAGCGTGCTTGAGGAATTCCTCACGCGTAAGATCCTTTTTGTCAATACCTTGCTCTTTGAGATAGGCTACCACCTTCGCTTCCGTGGCGATGGATGCGTGGTCGGTGCCGGGCACCCAAACGGCATTGAAGCCCTTCATGCGGGCGCGACGGATCATCACATCCTGCAGCGTGTTGTTGAGCATGTGGCCCATGTGGAGCACGCCAGTCACATTCGGCGGCGGAATCACGATGGAGTAAGCTTTCCTGTCGTCGGGCTCGGAATGGAAGAAATGGTTGTCCATCCAGAACTTATACCATTTGTCCTCCACGGCAATCGGGTCGTATTTGGTGTTGATTTCTGTAGCCATAATCTTTATAATCGTTTGTAAATTAACAAAATAAGTGTATTGTTCCGCTTTGGGGGAACAAGCGGCAAAGATAGTATTTTTTGGGTTACAGGCTTCAAAAAGACGTAAGACTTTAGACTTAAGACTTTAACGAGACTACAATCCATAGTCCCAAGTCTCAAGTCTTAAGTCTCAAGTCTCAAGTCTCAAGTCCCAAGTCCCAAGTCCCAAGTCTCAAGTCTTAAGTCTTAAGTCTTAAGTCTCAAGTCTCAAGTCTTAAGTCTCAAGTCTTAAGTCTCAAGTCCCAAGTCTATTTAAAGAAATGCCTTTCCGCACTATGGCAGCCGGCCTCCATAAAAGAGATATATTCCAAGAAGACCTCATCGGGCGTTTGCGGGAAAGAGGAGTGCCCGAATGCATCTGCCAGTTTTGCAAGCTGTTGCAAGTTGTTATATTCCAACAAATTGCCATCCTCTGCGACATACTGATGCGGAACTTTGGCCGTGTCCGTGTAGGTGCCGGAAACCTCTTCGGGGAGGTTGGCGGGGAGGATTACGTCGTAGCGGTCTGCATTATCGGGAAGGTAAGCGGTTTGCAGCACCGAAAACTCCGCCTTATCCACCTGGTTGGCAATGTCTTGCGGGATTTCTGTTCCGAGGGCGTTCCAAAGCAACACGTTGCGGAAGGCGGTGCCGTCGAGGGATGAGGACAGATTCACGGGCGCAGCGCATACGGGCATGCCCAAAACAGTCTCCATCTTCTGCCGCATCGCATCGTCCAATGCGTGCCCACCCGGCGCGATATGCGGGAATATTCCCATGTCGAACAATCCCTGGCTGTTCAGCTCGCCTTTGATGGTCAGAAACCCGGAAGCGGGCTTTGACTGCACATCGAGCAACATGCAGAGGTTCTCCAACTCGTGGTAGGCCTTTTCTGTCAGCCACCGCTCCCACACAATAAAAGCAGGAGCTTGAATCGCGATTATATCATCAACAAACTTTTGTATGTCAGCGTTTTGTAGATTATTCTTTTGCAGAAGAGCCTCATAGTCATCCGCTAATAAGGCCTGCTTGTAAGCCCCGTAATTCTTGCCCAAGACCTCCACATAGATGCCCTTCTCCAAATGATGTTGGATCAGGTAAAAGTTGACGCTGCGGAAGAAGGCGTAATAGTCCGTAATGTTCAGGGTATCAGGGGTGTTGAACCAGTAGCGCGAGGTGTCGGGACAATGTTTCAGGATTTCGAAAACGGCCTTTAACGTTTCCGGAATCTGTAGAGACGTGCCATGGCGCGTCTCCGCATTCGGGAATATGCAATAGAATTTGTCCGACTGGAACATCTCCGCAAACGGCAGGATATCGTTCTTGTCGGCGAAAAAATCGGTGCCGCGCCGATAGTAGTCAAACGACCCCAATGCATTGGTGTTCAACACGGTACGCGCAAAACGTTGTAACAAATAGAGGGTTTCGTTGGAATAGCTGCCGGAGGTCATCACCAATGTACCATTGGTTTCCGACTTTTGTAATTTTTGGCCAATATATTGGAATGCCTCCTCAAACGGCACCTCCACTAATTGTCCGTTTTTTCGAATATATGGTTTGGTAATTCGTTGATTCATCGTGACATCGTTAAAAAAGTTGTCCAAGTTGTCCGAGTTGTCGTTATTCCTGTGTCAACCGGTGGAAGAGTTGTTCCATGCCGAGGGCGTCGAGGTCGGCGGCGGTTTTGAGGCCGACTTTCTCGGCGAGGAGATGGAGGTCTTTGGTCAGGGTGTCGGCCACCAACTTGCCCTTGTTGATGATGACCACGTGGTCGCACATGGCCTGCACCTCCTGCATGATGTGGGTGGAGAGCAGCACGGTGCGGTTCTTGCCGTAGGTGCGGATAAGTTCGCGGATTTCAATGAGTTGGTTCGGATCAAGACCAGTGGTGGGCTCGTCGAGAATCAGCACTTCGGGATTGTGAATCAAAGCCTGCGCAATACCCACGCGCTGTTTGTAGCCTCGCGACAACGCCCCGATTTTTTTGTGCTGTTCGGGAGTAAGGCCCGTACGTTCCACGACCTCATCCACGCATTTCTTCTTATCCTTCAGCTTGAAAACGCCAGCCACAAACTCCAGAAACTCACGTACATACATATCGTAATAGAGCGGGTTGGCCTCCGAGAGGTACCCGACAATCCGATGCAGTTTCAGGGAATCCTTCCAGATGTCGAGACCGCAGACGGTGACATCGCCTTCCGTGGGCGGGATCAGTCCGGTGATGATCTTCATCATGGTGGTCTTGCCGGCGCCGTTCGGTCCTAAAAACCCGACGATTTCGCCTTTTTTCGCTTCAAAACTGACCTTATCGAGGGCATGCTGCTGCCCGAAAACCTTGGTGACGTTGTTGACAATTATCGACATGTTCTTCGTTCTTCAAAATAAGGGCGCAAAGGTACAAATTTTTAGGTTAGGAACGAACTGCATTCCTGCGGTTCAATCCATTGCATTGTAGAGACGTGCCATGGCACGTCTCTACCGTGCCTTCAACCACTTCTTCGCCTTCCCGCCCTTGGCCTTCGTCAGGCGGACGGTCGAGAGCGCGTGGTTGTCGATCACGTTCTGGTGAATCTCGAAGAAGTATTTTCCGGCGGGCGCGGAGGCGAGTTCGGAACGGAACTCGTTGGCGTACAGCTTGTCTAACGCCTGATCCTTCACCACGTACCCTTTATTGGTTTTTTGCACCCAGACCGACGTCCTGTTGGAGGAGATGTGGTAGCTGAGCTCCTCTTTCACGGGCATGGAAAAACCGTAGCGGTAAGGCTGCGACATCCGCAGGTCCACATCCTGCAGCAAAGCCGTATTGAACGCATGATCCGTCTGATTCCCATTGATATACATCTCCACGATGCCATTGGTGTCCAACGAGACCACAAATGTGATGTCCGACTCGATGGGCTGCGGATTCTGGCAGGCGGTGGTGTTGAGCAGTTGGAACAAGTAATCGTCCATCACGACGTACTCTTCCGGGAAAACCGACCGGTAAACCAACGAGTTGTTCCGTTCGGCATCCAGAAAATCGGTGATGGAATCCACTTTCTGGACAAAATCGCCGGGGAACTGGTATTTTTTCCATTTGTAGCCGTAGCTTTCAGCCTGCTCGACCCAGTTGTGGTACATCTCGCGGGCTTTCCCGTATTCACCCTCCATATTGAGAAGTTCAATCTGGCAGAGCGATTTGCAAAGGTCGGCGGTCTGCCGCACCATCTGGAGACGAGATTTCAGCGAGTCGGTATGCGGGATGTCAAGAGACTCATAATCAGCATATTCTAACGCATCGGCGTAGTATTTCTGGGCACTCTCGAAATCCTGCATCTCCTCCAGCTGCTGCGCCTGTTTCCAAAGATGGTTGAACCGCTGGTAACACTCTATTTTCAGGATTTTCTGCCGGATTTTGTCCTTCACCACACGGTCGTTCCGCCCCGAAGGCACGGCATGCAGCGCGTCAAAATAATACTGCTTGGCGACATCGTAAATGCCGCTGTTGGCCAGAATCTCCGCTTGGGAGTACAATTCTTGGTAAGCCGTGACCGATTTTTGCGCGGAAAGAGACAAGCACAAGCCCATCATAAACAACGTAACACATTCTCTTATTGCCTTTTGCATGCCTCTCTTAACAAATAACAGTTAAATTTTTGGAGGTGCAAAGATACACAAAAAAATGATATTTTTGCACGCTCATTCGGGTACACAATACCCGCGTGACATCTTTTAGTGTAATAACCTGATCCTAAAGAAGTTCTGATGGAAAAGCGAATCGGCACCATTACGGTATTATTGTCAGACAGAGCGTCGGCGGCCTCCGTGAACGAGGTCATCTCTGCGCATTCGGGCATTGTGCTCGCGCGCCAAGGCCTTCCCTTCCACGACCGCCCCGTGGCCGTCATCTCCCTCATCGTCGAAGGCGATGTGGACGAGATCAACTCGTTGTCGGGACAGTTAGGAAAGATCCCAGATGTGACCACGAAAGCGGTGGTGACGAAAACATAATACCCCCCCTGCCCCCCTAAGGGGGGGGATTACTCCCCGTAAACCTCTAAACTCCTAAACTCTAAACATTCTATAACCAATAACCAATAACCGATAACCAATAACCCTTACCCATATGAAATTCAACCCCGAAAAATGCCGCATTCCTGATGAGATCGGGAAGCCCTTTATCGACCCGGAAGAGATCTGGGATTTTATCAACAAGACCGAAAGCACGCCCGAGCGGGTGCGCGCGATTATTGCCAAGTCGCTGGCCAAGAACCGCTTGACGATGGAGGAGACGGCCGTCCTCATCAACACCACCGACCCTGTGCTGGTGGAGGAGATCAAGGAAGGCGCCCGCACGCTGAAGCGCAACGTCTACGGCAACCGCATCGTGCTGTTCGCCCCGCTGTATGTGGGCAACTACTGCGTCAACAACTGCAAGTACTGCGGTTTCCGCTCCTCCAACCACGAGCAGGTGCGCACCACCCTCACCGACGAGGAGTTCGTGCACAACATCGAAGCTTTGGAAGAGGACGGCCAGAAGCGTCTGATCCTCGTCTATGGCGAGTCACCGAAATACTCTCCCGAGTTCATCGCACACACCACCAAATTGGCTTACTCGGTGCATAAAGGCAATGGCTCCATCCGCCGCGTGAACATCAACGCCGCCCCGCTGGATGTGGAGGGTTTCCGCATCGTGAAGGAGGCCGGCATCGGCACTTACCAGATTTTCCAGGAGACCTACCATCCTGAGGCTTACAGCTGGTACCACCCCGCCAACACCATCAAGGGCAACTACGAGTGGCGCCTCACCTCTATGGACCGTGCCCAGCAGGCCGGCATCGACGACAACGGCCTCGGCATCCTCTTCGGTCTCTACGACTGGCGTTTCGAGGTGTTGGCCATGATCCGTCACACCAACCACCTGGAGGCCTGCTTCAACGTGGGACCGCACACCATCTCCTTCCCGCGCATCAAGGACGCCTCCGGTCTCGATATTGACAAGAAGTACTTCGTCGATGATGACACTTTCGAGAAAATCATCGCCATCTTCCGCCTCGCCGTGCCCTACACCGGCATGATTCTCACCGCCCGTGAGACTTCCGAGTTCCGCGCCAAAGCCATCCAATATGGCATCTCGCAGATCGACGGCGGCACCAACCTGCAGATCGGCGACTACAAGTACCACCACGAGGAGACCGAGAAGAACAGCGACAAGCAGGAGGACCAGAACCTGCACCGCGAGCAGTTCAAGATCGGCGACGACCGCTCGTTGGGCGAAATCATCGAGGAGCTGTTGGACAACAACTTCATCCCGAGCTTCTGCACGGCCTGCTATCGTTTGGGCCGCACCGGCGAGCACTTCATGGAGTTCAGCGTGCCGGGCTTCATCAAGCGTTACTGCACGCCCAACGCCATCCTCACGCTGTCGGAGTATCTGGTGGATTACGCCACGCCCGAGGTAGCCGCGAAAGGCTGGAAGGTCATCGAGAACAACATGGTGAACGTCGATGAGAAATTCCGCGACGAGCTGGTGAAGCGCATCGAGCGCATCAAGGCCGGCGAGCGCGACCTCTACTTCTAACGAAACATTCTATTTTTTCCATACATTGAAAAGCGGCCGTCTCTATTGAGATGGTCGCTTTTTTAGGTGCAGCGGCATTGCGTGCGCCCCACACTGCGCTTTGCTTGTGTGGGGTTAATTGCGCTTCGCGCGTCTTGTCTCTTCGAGGCTGCTCCTTGTTCGTAAGCCCCCCACACTGCTCTCCGCTTGTGTGGGGTTAATTGCGCTTCGCGCGTGTTGTCTCTTCGAGACTGCTTAAGGAAAGAGTATATTTTATATTTTTGCCGTATGAAAAAGAAACTGATATTTATCCTTATTGTTTGCGCAACTGTTTGCATATCAACCTCTTGCGCGAGAAAGGTCAACGGCGCCACGCCGCACCGCCGCGACCGCAACTGCGGCTGCGAGAACCTCTCCCCCACCCCGAACAATGTACAATGTACAATGAATAATGTACAATTCACCGATTACAGATCACAGTTCACTAATCACCAATCACTGATCACCAATCACCAATGAAGAAACTACTGTTACTGATAACTGCCGCCCTCCTTCTCGCGGCGTGCGGCGACCGGAACACCTCCGTGGTCATTTCGGGCGACATCCACAACGGCGGCAACGCCAAAATGACCTTGGCGCTCATCACGGCGGATGGATTGGAGAAAATCGACTCCACGAACCTGCATGACGGCCACTTCGAGTTCAAAATCTCCTCCGAAAATGAACTCATCAAGGAGCGCGAAAACGCCCCGATGATGTTCCAGCTGTTCCTGTCGGACGACAACAGCATAGCCACGATGGCCAAGAAGGGCGAAAAGCTGAAAATCACCGCCGACGCGCAGGATCTGACAAAGACCTACCGCATCTCCGGCGGCGAAGAGGCCTTGCTGATACAGCAGTTGGACAGCACCCTGACCGGATTCATCGCTGTCGCCGACTCACTGTACGGCATCTATGAGAAAAACATCGAAAACGATTCCGTCCGGGCGGACATCGATGCGCAATACATGAAGCATGTGAAGAGCCATCGCCGGTATTTGGAAGGGTTCATCGCCGCGCACCCGAACAATATGGCCTCGTATATCGCTTTCTACCAGAGTTATAACCGCCGCAGCTTTTTTGACGTGTATCAAGATTTGGACGTGCTGAAACAGATTAACGCGAATATGTCCAAGGTCTATCCCGAAAGCGAGTATGTGAAAACGATGACCCACATAGCGGAAATGATGGAATCCCGGCGGTAGAGACAGGGCATGTCCCGCCTCCACGGAAAATACCCCTTTGTGCGTATCCATATTTTGTGTACCTTTGCCGCGGTTTAGGAGCTGCGGCATTCCTGCCGCAAAAAGGTCGCCAGGAATGGCGACACTCCTATAACAAAGCTTGTTTTTTGAAAATATAGAAAACCCCTACAATGGAGAAAATCATTATTTTAGACTTCGGTTCCCAGTACACGCAGCTCATCGCGCGTCGCATCCGCGAGCTGAACACCTATTGCGAAATCCTGCCTTACAACAAGTTCCCGTTTGGAGACCCTGACATCAAGGGGGTTATCCTTTCGGGAAGCCCGTTCTCAGTGAACGATGCCAACGCCTTCAAACCCGATTTGTCGGAAATCAGAGGCCACTATCCTCTGCTCGGCATCTGCTACGGCGCGCAGTATCTGGCCCAGCTCGGCGGTGGTGTCGTCGGGGCAAGCTCCACCCGCGAATACGGCCGCGCCCATCTCGCCTACGTGGAGGCCGACGATGTGCTGCTGAAAGGCGTTCCGCAAGAGAGCCAAGTGTGGATGTCGCATGGCGATACTATCCTGCAACTTCCTGACAACTACCATATTATCGCCAGCAGTAAGGAGGTGAAAGTGGCCGCTTACCACATTCTGGAGGAACCCACCTGGGCGGTGCAATTCCACCCTGAAGTCTATCACTCCACCGACGGCACGACCATCCTGCGCAACTTTGTGCAGACCATTTGCGGTTGCAAGCAGGACTGGACCCCCGAATCGTTCATCGAAAGCACCGTGCGCGAACTGCGCGAGGAGGTCGGCAGCGACAACGTGGTGCTCGGACTTTCCGGCGGTGTCGATTCTACCGTGGCGGCCGTATTGCTCAACAAAGCCATCGGCAAGCAGCTCAACTGCATCTTCGTGGATAACGGCTTGTTGCGCAAAGACGAGTTCACCTCCGTGCTGGAGCAGTACAAAACCTTGGGACTCAACATCAAAGGTGTAAACGCTTCCCAACGTTTCTACGATGCACTTCGTGGTGTGACCGACCCCGAAAAGAAGCGCAAGATCATCGGCGCGGGCTTCATCGAAGTGTTCGAGGAAGAAGCTCGTAAGTTAGATAATATCAAGTGGTTGGCGCAAGGAACCATCTATCCCGACCGCATCGAATCGCTCTCCATCACCGGCATGGTCATCAAGTCGCACCACAACGTGGGCGGTCTGCCGGAAAAGATGAACATGAAGATCATCGAGCCGCTGAAGCTGCTCTTCAAGGATGAGGTGCGCCGCATCGGCACGGCCTTGGGCATTCCCGAGCGGCTCATCAAGCGTCATCCGTTCCCGGGTCCCGGTTTGGGTGTGCGCATCTTGGGCGACATCACCCCCGAGAAGGTCCGGATCCTGCAAGAGGCCGATGCCATCTTCATCAACGGATTGTGGGACAACGACTTGTACGACAAAGTTTGGCAGGCGGGCACCATCCTGCTACCGATTCAATCGGTGGGCGTGATGGGCGACGAGCGCACCTACGAGAACGCCGTGGCCCTGCGTGCCGTGCTCTCCACCGACGGCATGACCGCTGACTGGGCGCACTTGCCTTACGAATTCCTCGCCAAGGTCTCCAACGACATCATCAACAAGGTTCGCGGTGTCAACCGCGTGGTCTATGACATCAGCTCGAAACCACCCGCAACGATCGAGTGGGAATAAAAACGAGGAAAGTTGATACTTTGCCACAGAGACCCCTTCGGAGAAATTCGTCGGGGTCTTTTTTGTGGTGATGAATAATTTTGAATATCACAGCGAAGATATATAAAAATGTGTACTTTTGGTGAGAAAACGAACCATTGTTGGAGTAAATGGAGAAAAAGCTCAATCCAAAAGCTGCTCGACCTGCAGGGCCGGAAGCTGGCCACCCTCTTGGATTCGCCCGCCGGCACGTCCCTGCCGGTGATCGACCTCTCGCCCTATCCCTCCGGCACATACCTTGTGAAGATCAACTTCGAGCGGGGGGTGAGCGTGGTGAGGAAGGTGGTTAGGAGTTAGTAGTTGTAGTTGGTTCGCAGGGCGATTATTCGCGGAGGCAAACTTGTCTCGTAATTGGAAGCTTTACTTGTTTTTGGACATTAGAAAGCGAACAGGTCGTCCAATGTGATCACTTTCTGGAATCTTCCGCTGTAAATGCCGTTTTTCAAACCGTAGGTGGTCACCAACGTCATCTGGGGATTTTTCCGACTTTTTGTCTGTTCTGTGATGGCGATGATTTTGTTCCGGAGTTTTTCGTCATAATCTTTGTCTATGGAAAACTCCCCTTGCACATATTTCATCTCACATACATTGACAACCCTGTCGGCTCTGTCAATGAGCATGTCTATTTGCGCCCCGGGAGTGTCATTCTCAGAAATGCATCTCCACGGATATATCTCTGTGTGAACCCCTTGGATGCCCAAAGCCCGCTTGATTTGCTCCTGATGGGAGAAACAGACATCCTCGAACGCTTGTCCGCGCCAGGAATTGAGCTTCGGCAAGTGCTGGTTGTCCTGCCAGAATGTTTTGTTATTGGTGGGGTGCTTTACGGCAAATTTCAGATAAAACAGGCAGAAAGGGTCGGTTAGTTTGTAATATTTATTCCTTTTGGACTCTCCAAAATTGAAGAACGAGGTGATGATGTCGCACTCTTCCAAAGAAAGAAGGATGTCTGAAATGTTTCCGCCGTCACTGATACTAAGCTCTTTGCAGATTTGGGGACGCAAAACACCGTAACGGTATTTGCTGATGCATTCAACAATCCGCTTGAATTTGTCGTTATCTGCAAACATGGACTGAAACAGCCGATCATACTCTTTTTGCAACTTGTTGCCGCGCTCAAAGAAAACGGTATCCACATTCTGAGCCAACGATTTTCCTTTTTCGAACAAAGACAGATAGTAGGGAATACCTCCAACAATCATATAGGACTGAACGATGTCATACCGGTCCATCAGAATGCCTCTTTTCTGAAAATAGGCTTCTGTCTCGGAAAGCGTAAAAGGATGAATATGAATATCACGCGATGTCCTGTCATAAAGTCCCCCGTTGTTGTTTATCAATTTATCCAACATCCACGTAGTGGAACTGCCTGCTACGATAAACAACAGTTTGTGACGACCAGAGGCATATCGATTCCAAAAATGTTCCAAGGCACTCATAAAACCTGCGCGGGGGGTGTCTAACCAAGGCAACTCGTCAATAAACAGGACCAATCTTTCTTCGGCAGGATGTTGCAGAATAAGCTGCCATAACCTGTCAAAAGCATCGAACCAGTCTTTGATTGGGGAATCATCTTGAAAACCATACAGTTTCAACGTCTTTCCGAACTCATCCAACTGAATTCTGTATAACAATTCCGGATGCCTGTCTTTCAGTTCCTGAGGAGATATGGCCGTGTGGAAAAAAGTGAAATCATCGTCAAAATACTCTCGTATCAGAAAAGTTTTACCGACACGACGCCTGCCATACACGGCGACGAACTGGGGAAGTTCCTCGTCCATAAGTGTCTCTAACTGATGTATTTCCGTTTCTCTTGCAACGATAGACGTTTTCATAATACGAAATTATTCGGCGGCAAAGATATAAAAAATACATTTCGTCGCCAAATAATTTTTTGTTTTCAAAGTATACGGTGTGGTGAGGAAGGGCGTTAATGGATTGAAAAAGCGTCACTGTGACGGAAAAAGTTGTATCTTTGCAGAAAATAATAATCAGAAAAAATAACCAATGATCCTCATCAACATCGGAGACGAACTCCTCTTAGGACAAGTCATCAACACCAACGCCGCCTTCATCGGGCAGCAGATGGCCCTGGCGGGCATCGAAATGACAGAATGCGTCACCATCGGCGACGACGAGAGCGCCATTCGCAGCACCATCGAGAACGGATTTGCGAAAACCAACCTGATTGTGGTCACCGGCGGACTCGGACCCACCCGCGACGACATCACCAAAAAGGTCATCTGCGACTACTTCCACCGCGAACTGGTGGTGGACGAGCCGACCTTGGAGTGGGTGCGCGAGATTTTCGCCGCCCGCGGGATGGAATTCACGGAGACCAACAGCCACCAGGCCGACGTGCCCACAGGCTGCACCGTCCTGAAGAACACCTTGGGTACTGCCCCCGGACTCTGGATAGAGCAGGACGGCAAGATTTTGGTCGCCCTTCCCGGCGTGCCGTTCGAGATGGAAAAGCTTATCTGTGAAGAGGTTCTGCCGAGATTGCAGGAGATTTTCCACCACGAGCACGCGGTGCTCTACAAGGTACTGCAATGTACGGGCATCAGCGAGAGCAACCTCTCTGACCAGCTCACCGACTTCGAGGCACAACTGCCGGAAAACATCAAGTTGGCCTACTTGCCGAAACCGGGCATCATCCGTCTGCGGCTGACCGCTTCGGGTGCCAACAACGAAGAACTGCAAACTTCTCTGAACCAGCAGTTTGAGAAACTGAAAGCCGAGGTAGGCTCGTTGGCCTTCGCCGACGAGGACATCCCGATGGAAGCGGTCATCGGCAAGCTTCTGCGCGGAAGCGGTCGGCGCGTGGCCACCGCCGAAAGCTGTACCGGCGGCTTCATCGCGCACTTGATTACCTCTGTACCAGGAAGTTCCGAATACTTCCAAGGCAGTGTAGTCTCCTACAGCAACCAGGTGAAGCGCGACATCCTCAACGTGCGGGAGGACAACCTCAAGAAACGCGGCGCAGTGAGCGAGCCGGTGGTCAGCGACATGGCCCTCAACGTGATGGACCTCTTGGATGTCGATTACGCCGTGGCCACCTCCGGCATCGCGGGTCCCGACGGCGGCACGGCCGAGAAGCCCGTGGGTACCGTCTGGATGGCTGTGGCCACCCCTACCCGACTGACGACCAAGGAGTTCCATTTCGGCAAGCACACTGGTCGTAAGCAGATTATCGAGCGGGCCGCCCATGCTGCCCTCAACATGCTGCGTATCGAAATCGAAAAAGACCTCCGCCGATGAACGCGCAAATCGCCCGCTTCCGGCAATACTTAGTCTATGAAAAAGGCCTCTCGCCCAAGAGTGTGGAGGCCTATTTGCACGATGTGCAGTTATTGGCGGACTTTTTGGGCGAGGACAAGATAGCCGACGCCACTTTCGAGGAGTTGCAGAAGTTCCTGAAACACCTTTACGAATCGGACTTCAACGCGCGGTCGCAGGCACGTATTGTTTCTGGAATGCGGGCCTTCTATCGCTACCTCATCTACGCCCGGCAGCGCGAAGACGACCCCACGGAGCTGTTGGATGCGCCCAAAATCGGAATGCATCTCCCTGACGTGCTGACCGTTGAGGAAATAGAAAAAATTTTCAGTGTCATTGATTTGAGCACGCCGGAAGGTCACCGAAACCGCGCCATGGTAGAGGTAATGTACGGCTGTGGGCTGCGTGTCAGCGAGTTAGTGACCTTGCGGCTCTCCAACCTCTTCTTCGACGACGGCTTCATCAAAGTGGTCGGCAAGGGCAACAAAGAGCGGCTGATTCCCATTGGTGAGACCGCCATGAAGATGGTGAACCTATACGTTGAAGGCAAACGTAAAGAGCTGAAAATCAAGAAAGGCGAGGAGGATTACGTCTTTCTGAACCGCAGAGGGGCGCACCTCACCCGCGAGATGGTCTTCATGCTCGTGAAAAAGTGGGTGGCGGCGGCAGGCATCGAAAAGACGGTGAGTCCGCACACGTTCCGCCACTCGTTCGCCACGCATCTCATCGAAGGCGGTGCCGATCTGCGGGCCGTGCAGGAGATGTTAGGCCACGAAAGTATCACCACCACAGAGATTTACACGCACTTGGACCAAGACTACTTACGGACGAATATTGCCCTGTTCCATCCGAGGTATTAGTCGTCAAAACCGTATTTTTACTATCTTTGCCACCGAATTAAAAACAAAGACTATGCTGGAATATTTTCACAATGTGCCGTTTTCGGTGACCGTTTGCGACAAAGACGGTAAGATACTGGAAATGAACGAAACCGCTGAGCGCGTGCTCAGCCATGGCAAACATATTATAGGGCAAAACCTGCTGGACTGCCATCCCGAGCCAGCCCGCACGAAACTTGTCGAGATGCTCAAAAACCACAACCTCAACGCCTACACCATCGAGAAAAATGGCGTGAAGAAGCTGATATACCAGTCCCCGTGGTTCGAAAACGGCGAGTTTGCCGGGTATATCGAATTATCCATGGAAATCCCGATGGAGATGCCGCATTATGTCCGGCAACCGAAACCGTAGGGACATGCCTGGCGCGTCTCTACAACACCCCAATCACTATTCACCAATCACCAATCACAATGAAATCCGACACCGAAATCACCTACGGCATGCGCCCCGTAATGGAGGCCATAGAGAGCGGTAAGACCATCGACAAAGTCCTGTTCCAGAAGGGCTTGCAGGGTGAATTGTTCAAGCAGCTTTTCTACGAGGTGCGGCAACGGAAGATTCCGTTCCAATACGTGCCGCAGGAGAAACTCAACCGGCTCACGCGCCAGAACCACCAAGGCGTGATTGCCTTCCTGTCGGCCATCGAATACTGCGACATATACAACATTGTGCCGTCGATTTTCGAGGAGGGTAGGGTGCCTTTCTTGCTGCTTTTGGACAAAATCACGGACGTGCGCAATGTAGGCGCGATTGCCCGCTCAGCTGAGTGCGCAGGGGTGGATGCCATTATCCTACCGCTTAACGGTGGGGCACAGCTCAACGAGGATGCGGTGAAAAGTTCCGCCGGAGCCTTGCACAAAGTACCCGTCTGTCGGCACTCCAACCTTGTGGAAGTGATTCAGTATCTGAAAGATAGCGGCATTGAGGTGATTGGTGTGACAGAAAAGGCCAACCATGCGCACTACAACAAGGATTTCACCGGCCCCGTCTGCCTGATTATGGGCAACGAGTACGAGGGCATCGCGTGGGACTATCTGCGGCACTGCAACGACACGGTTACCATTCCGATGGTCGGCACCATCCGCTCGCTGAATGTCTCTGTGGCCACAGGTATTGCCCTTTTCGAGGTTGTAAAACAACGTAATCCTGTAACAGAATGAAAATTGGCGTACTTTCCGATACCCACGGCTACTTGCACCCCGATGCCTTTGCGTTTTTCAAGGGTTGTGACGAGATTTGGCACGCCGGCGACATTATGGACGATTTCATCTTGGACGAACTTCGGGCCATCGCTCCAACGGTAAGGGCGGTCTACGGTAACTGCGATGACTGGGATATTCGTCGCGAAGTGGGTGAATATGAGGTTTTTACCTGCGAGAAGCACAAGGTTGCGCTGATGCATATTGTAGGTTCTCCTGGACGCTATCAGCCGAAAGCGTTGGAAATCATCCGTGAGGAGCATCCGACCATTTTCGTGGCCGGACATTCGCACATCCTGAAAATCATGTTCGACAAATACCATAACCTCCTGTTTATCAATCCCGGAGCGGCAGGCAAATACGGCATCCACACGCGGCTGACCATGCTGCGCTTCGAAATTGAAGGCAAGGAGATCAAGAACATGGAAATTTTTGATATTCCCAAACAAGTACCTGTGAAATGAACGACAACGAACCGATAATCACTGTTTTAGGTCCGACGGCCACGGGCAAGACCGGCGTGGCGGTGCGCATCGCGGCCGAATTGGGCGGCGAAATTGTGAGTGCGGACTCCCGACAGGTGTTCCGCCGCATGGACATCGGTTCGGGAAAGGATTTGTCGGAATATCAATACCATGGGGAGCCTATTCCCTACCACCTCATCGGCGTGGAGGAACCCGGCAAAGAATACAATGTCTATCGCTACCAGCAGGAGGCTTTCAAGGCCATCCGGGACATCCAGGAGCGCGGCAAACGGGTGGTACTTTGCGGTGGCAGCGGTCTCTACCTTGATGCCGTGCTACAAGGTTATCGTTTCAAATTCCAGGAGGAGAGCCAGATACTGTCAGATCCCGTACCGTCGGCCATCATCGGCTTGCGTGGCGACCGCGAGCGCATCCGTGAGCGCATCACGCGAAGGTTGCAGGCGCGGTTGCAGGAGGGGATGATCGAGGAGGTGCAGGCGCTGTTAGACGAGGGCATCCCGGCCGAGCGACTTATCCGCTTCGGTTTAGAGTACAAATACGTGACACTCTATCTCACGGGCGAGCTGCACTACGGCGATATGGTATCGCTGCTCAATACCGCCATCCACCAGTTCTCCAAACGCCAAATGACCTGGTTCCGCCGCATGGAGCGGTTAGGGTTCTACATCCGTTGGGTGGATGCGGATTTGCCGGAAGAGGAGAAATTCCAGAAGATTTATCAATATTTACAGGAGGACGGGATTGAAATTGATTAATTCAACGCCTTCTCTCTCAATGAATTGAAACCATAACCCAACGTCTCGGACGCATCCAGAATCGTCACGAACGCCTTGTCGTCGATTTCGTGAACGAAATGGATGAGCACCGGCAACTGTTTGCGGGAGATGGAAGTGAAGATAATCTTCTTCTCGTCGTGGTTGTACATTCCCTCGCCGTTGAGGTAGGTGCCGCCGCGATCCAGCTCGTCGAAAATGCGCTGCCGAATTTCCTCGTATTTTTCGGAAATAATCAACACCGCCTTGTTGCCGTGGAAGCCCGCGATGACCTTGTCCATCACCACGCCGGTCACGTAAATTACTAACCAAGAATACAACGGCACAGTCCAGTCTTTGAAGGCGATCAAAGCGATGAGCACAATGGTGGAGTCAACAAAGATAAGGATAGTACCTAACGGGATGTGTTTCAAATACTTGCCGATAATCATGGCTATAATGTCGGTACCGCCGGACGTGGCACGGGTCTTGAAAATCAAGCCTAATCCGATGCCGATAATCACCCCGCCGAACAGGGCGACGATAAACGTGGCCGACGGGTCGGGGGTCATGGGGTCGCCCGGCATTCCAATCAGCGGCGCATAGCCGTAAACCTTCTCCCACAGCGAGATGAACGCCGGCAATGTAATCACGCCCACTAATGTTTTCGCCCCGAACTTGGGTCCGAGCCAAAGCGTGCCGATGAGCAGCAACGGCAAGTCGAGACAGATGCCCGACAAACCGATGGGGAAATTGAACACGTGGTGCAGGATGATGGCAATACCGTAAACGCCGCCTGGTGCGAGTTTCAGCGGCGAGATAAACACCACAAAGCCGATGGACATGATAAACGTACCCAGGATGATGAGGCCGTAGGTGCGGATAAGTTCTTTCGTTTTTTCTTTCGTTAAGGTCATATTGATAGGTTTCAAGTTTCAGGATTCAGGTTTCAAGTAGTCAAAGTCAAAGTCAAAGTCAAGGTCAATGGTCAATGTCAATGGTCATAGTCAAAGTCATAGTCATAGTCAATGGTCAAGGTCAAAGGTCAACAAGGGTCAATCATCGGCTGACGACGCGGTTCAACCGTTGGGAGATAATCCGTTTCAGTTGGTTTATTTTGTTGAGTTGTTGCAGGGCGAGACCTAAATCTTCTTCTGCCAACTCTTTGTTTTCCAGTACTTTACTGATTATGGCCGCATCATTTTCCAAAATGCGGAGTTTAAAGGTGAGCAGAATGTTCTGCACCTGGTTCTGCAAGATGCGGATGTTGTTGCGCGTGGTGTGCGTATGGATGTCGTACTTCTTCTGCCAATGCTCGCTGAAGCGCGGCTCCACAGGGATGTGTCGAATCACAAACTCGCTGACCTGCGGGTCATCCGAAAGAGTGAAATTGCGGATAATCTGGTCCTGGTTGCCGATGTAAGAGGCCCAACCGGCATACATGTTGAAGATTTTCTCCAACAGCGGGTAGTGGAAGCGGAGGTCTTCCTTCATCATCTCGTTGCAAACATACTGGTCAACCCGCAGTCCTTCCCGCTGCGCACCGTCATCCTCATACACGAGGTAGTTGCCGTAATTCAGCACTAACAGCACCAACTCTTTTTCCGCCTCGTAAAGCAGGTCTGTCTGCGGGGCGATGTCCTGATGCTTCTGCGTATCGATAAGGTCAGGGACATCCGATTGTTGCGGGCCGTCCGGCATCGGAGCACCCGTTTGCCCCTGCCCTTGCTGCTGCGTCTGCTGCTGCACAGTCCGGCTCTGCTCCTTGGTCTTCTCCCACACGAAGCGGCGCAGGTTGAGGTTGAGGTCGTTTTCCGACAAATCGAACAGTTTGGCGCACTCCTTGATATAGAACGCCCGCTCGATATTGTCCTTCACACAGCTGATGGATTTCAGAATCTCGTTCACCATGGAGGCCCGCTTGATGGGGTCGTTGCCGGCGTCTTTCGACAGGATGTCGGCCTTGAAGAGCAGGAAGTCTTTGGATTCGTTCGCCAAATAGTCCTGTAACTCGCTGTCCCGGTGTTTTTTAGCGAAAGAATCGGGGTCTTCTCCATCGGGGAGGAGGCAGACGCGGATTTTGAGGCCCTGTTCAAGCAGCATGTCAATGCCACGCATGGAGGCCTTGATGCCGGCCATATCGCCGTCGTAGAGCACCGTGATGTTCTGGGTGCGCTTGGTGATCATGCGGATCTGGCCTTGCGTGAGCGACGTGCCAGAGGAGGCCACCACATTTTCCACGCCCGACTCATGCATGGAAATCACGTCGGTGTAGCCCTCCACGAGATAGACGTTCTGCTGCTTGTGGATGGCGTTCTTGGCGAAATAGATGCCGTAGAGCGTGTCGCTCTTGTGATAAATGGTGTTCTCGCGGGAGTTAACGTACTTTCGCGGATCCTTGCCGTCCTTCTTGAGTACGCGGCCGCCGAAGCCGATTACCTTGCCGGCATCGTTGTGAATCGGGAAAATCACGCGACCCCGGTAGATGTCATACAGTTTGCCGCTCTGCGCCTTGCCGGTGAGACCCAGTTCGAGAAGGTACTCTTCCTTATAACCCTTCTCCAACGCCGCTTTTGTGAAACTGTCCCAGTTGTCGGGGCTGTAGCCGAGCCGGAACTTGTCGATGGTGGCATCCGCAAAACCGCGTTCCTTGAGGTAGGTCATGCCCATGAGACGGCCCTCGTCGGTATTGCGGAGCTGGTCCATAAAAAACTTCTCCGCAAACTCGTTGACAATCAGCAAGCTTTCACGCAAACTGCGCTGCTGTCGTTCCTCATCGCTCTCGGTGCGCTCATATTCGAGGGGAATGCCGTACTTCTTGGCAAGGTACTCAATAGCCTCGGGGTAGGACATCTTCTCATGCTCCATCAGGAACTTGACGGGGTTGCCGGCGGCGTCGCAAACGAAGCACTTGTAGATACCGAGGCGCGGGCTGACGTGCAGCGAAGGGTTCTTGTCGTCGTGGAAGGGACAAATGCCCACAAAATCCTGGCCCTGCTTGCGCAAGGAGACAAAGTCGCCGACCACATCTTCAATGCGCACGGCGGCCATCACGCTGTCTATGGACTTCTGCTTAATCACGGCGGCAAAAGTACGAATTTTTAAGGAACGGCAGAGCCGTGAAAGAGGGAAAGGATTTCGACGAAAAGACCTTCGGAGAGGAGCTTTCCAAGTTCGAGCACAAGTGGACGGAGAGCCACACGAAGTACCCAATAGAACCGCAGCCTGTAGAACGGAAAATAATCGGGCTGCATCCCAACCATCCCACCTATAAAGCTGCATGGGCGATTTTCGAGCGGTGGATGAAGTAACGTGACGTGCTCAGAATTGTTTTACGCCTATGAACATATTAGGAACAGCCAATCAACATATTTGGAATGGCTCATGAACATATAGTGCATTTCTGATGTGTCGAACACACTTCATTAAATTGAAGCACACGGCTGACCCCTTCTTTAAGGAAAATCTGAGGCTTCCAGCCCAATTGCGCAATGGCAGTCGTATCCAAGGCGGTGCGACGATAGGCACAATACCCTTTCTGCCCGCCTTCCGACACCACAACCTGAATTTTCCGATCTTCTCTCAACGCTGCCAACTGCCGCGCCAAATCCTTGATACTGACCGGTTCTGTCTCATTGGCCAAATTATAGGCCTTGGCCGTTTCCCCATGAAAGAGAACGGCAAACATGCCCACGACAGCATCCGTCACATACAGGAATGCGCGGACAGCCTCGCCACTGCTTTTCAACACAATATCCCGGCCGGCCACCACATCGCCCACCAAGTCGGCCATCACCCGCCCGTCGTTCTCCAATCTCATCGTCGGGCCATACGAATGAGCAATACGGACAATGTTATAAGGAATGCCATATTGCAGAAAGTAGCTCCTCAGCAAGGTCTCCGCAGCCCGTTTGCTCTCGGGATAGCACGATCGGTCATCCTGCGGGTCGAATGTGCCGTATGCCTGCTCATCCAACAGATCCGCCTCCTCGTTCTTGCCATAGACCTCGCGTGTGGAGGCAAAGATGACTTTCGCGACTCCCGAAACACGTGCCCAATCCAGCACATTCATCGTTCCCACCAGATTGCACCTCATGATGCCCACAGGGTCAGAATTGATGAAATACGGGCTGGCATTACCGGCCAGATGGAACACGTAGTCCACCTTCCCCTCGTATGCGATGGGCTCGCAGACATCCTGAATCAACAGATGGAAATACGGCTCGCCTATATACGAGCCGAAGAACTGCACTGCCTTCTGGCGATTTCGGCAAAGCGCCACCACCGAGACATGGATGCCTTCCCGCTCATGCAGATGGATCAACAGCCAAGTGACATACGAGGCCAACATGCCTGTCGCCCCGGTGACGAGGACGGTCTTCCCGTCAAGCTCACCCCACGGCAACTCCGCCTCGCACATTTCCCGCAGATCCTCTATGACAACCTCTCTTTTCATAATCACAATTCACTCTTCACAAATCACTCTTCACAAATCACTCTTCACAAATCACTCTTCACAAATCACTCTTCACAAATCACAATTCACAAATCACTCTTCACAAATCACAATTCACAATTCACAAATCACAATTCACAAATCACAATTCACCTCTCAAAACCCAAACACCGCACTTTCTTCTCTCGCCTCTATAATGGCTTTGAACATAAAGTAGTCAGCAGGCGTCGTGATCTTGATATTCTCAGCCGTTCCTCTGATGGTGTGCAGTTCGTAACCATAATGTTTCATCATGGAGCAGGTATCCACGAAATCATGCCTTCCCTCCGCCAACGCTTTTTGATGGGCCGCCAGCACATCTTTCAGCACAAAACATTGTGGGGCTCTGACCATCAGGACGGAATCGCGGTCGGGCACCTCCAGCGAGCCGTCCGTTTCCTTGATGACGATGGTCTCCATCGCAGGCACACAAACGATGCTGTTCCCTTCCTTCTTGGCGACTTCTATGGATTCAACAATCGTTTTCTCCATCGCCAAGGGGCGCACACCGTCGTGTATCAGCACCAAAGAATCCTCCGGGAAATGTTTTTTGGCGCATACCAGCCCATTATAGATGGAATCCTGCCCTTTTGCGCCACCGGGTACGATATCCGCCACTTTCGTCAACGCATATTTCTCCACCTGGCCACGCAGATAAGGAATCCAGTCTTCCAGACAGACCACCACGATGGCGTCAACTGTCTGGATATGTTGAAACACCTCGATGGTATAGACCACGATAGGTTTCCCCCGGAACTCCAGAAACTGCTTGGGGCGACTATGGTAATAGAGTCTGTTCCCTTGTCCTCCTGCAAATATTACGGCTATATTCATATTTTTTTAGGTTTTTGTATCGGATAATCATTGGGCCATTCCACTGTCTTGCCATTCAGGAAATCCGCCATCTTCTGTGCGATGTCCTTGGCAGCATGGCCCGTCTCGTTCAGTCCCATTCTCACGGCAAAGGCATCCCACTTCTTCAGATATTCCTCCATGTCGAAAGCCTTCACGTTCTGCTCCATCTCATCATTGTTCTTGGCGTAGGGGAAGGGGAGTTCTTCCATTTCGTAATAGACGCCACGTTCCTCATACTTATACGCCTCGAAGTCGGTGGCGTATGTAAAGCAGGGTATCCGCCTGAGTGCAGCATCGAAGATACAACTCGAATAGTCGCTTATCATTACGTCTGTCGCCATCAGTAGCCGTTGCATATCCTGATAGTCCGTCACGTCCATCGCCTCCGGATGCCCTTCCTGGTAGCCCTTGGCATATAGCCCCTCCTTGGGGTGGAATCTGATGAGCATCGTCCACTCACCACCAAACTTCTCAGTCAGTGCCTTTCCCAAACGCTTCATGTCCAAATCATAAACTGTCATGTCAATATGGTGTTCCTCAGAAAAGCGAAGCCGCCAGGTGGGTGCATAAAGCAACACTTTATGATCCTGGGGAATGCCAAGGTCGTTACGAGCCTTCACGCCGTCCTCAGGGTTGTTCTGCACCAGCATGTCGTTCTTGGGATAGCCACATTTCCAGATAGGGCCATGGAATTTGAAAGCCCTGCGATAGATAGCAGACAGATGGTCGGAATTTGAGACAAACACATCTGCCATGTCCGAGTGATTCTTGAACATTCTGATATTTTTCCTGTCGGCAGCATAATCTCCGATGATATCCCCGGCAACTTTCTTGACACCCAGCCCGCCATGCCAGGTTTCCACATACAGCTGGCCTTTGCGCTTTACGAAATAGTCGGGTACTATAACATTACTATTCCATATCTTGGCCGTGACATACTCATACACACATCGCCAACTTTGCCATTTTACAGGCCTTGTCCATTCTGGCAGTTCATATTCAAATTTGGGATTCTTCACCCAAACGATATCCAAATCAGGAATGAGCTTATGAAGCTCCTCCATGATATACTTCTGGTTGTCGTCATAGCGGCTGCCTTTAAACACTGAAACCAGAACTTTATTCTTCTTTATCGGGAATGTGCGCAACAGGTAGAACAAGGCAACAATTATAGCCCCTCCTATTGGCCTGAGCACAGGCCTTGTTATTTTCCATATCTTCTGTTTCATCTTAATTTACCTTAATCAATTGGATTAATTTCTATAAAATTATTCTTATCAGTAGGACGTATTTTCATCCACCGTAAAACATCACCTACAGCAGTTCTTATCTTTGTATAAATGGACCTGTTATCTACCTTTATTCCCCTCCATTTCGATAAATTTTGGTATTTATAAAAAGAACTACTATAAGGATTATGGTACTTGATATACTTCGTCCAGGGTTTTCCTCCTGTGTAATGGATAATCACAGGATTCTTACGAGCCTCCAACACTTGCTGCTCATACTTCCAATAATCGTACAGCGGCTCTTTCCAGAGATGCCCATGCTGAAAATTAAATTTAATGGGAAGCATGATTTTCTGCTCATGGAACACATCATTCAGCACATCTTGATCATGGTAAACAAGTTGCGCGTGGTGTTTTTGTATGCAGTCCAGAAATCGCTCCAAAGCATGATGTTCTCGCCAGTATTTCAAATTAATAAGCAACATGCCAGAATTAAAATACCCCCACGATGGCGAGTATTTCAATCGGTTATATCTGTCAATAACTCCCTCTCGCATATCAGGAACGGCAGCCAGGGCATAGCCCGAAACATCCGTATTCCATAATTCCGTCAAAGAGTGTCTGACGATGATGTCTCCGTCAAAATATAACACCTTGTCCACTTTTTCTGGAAGTAATGCTGACAGAAACAGTCGATAATACGCAGCTCTTGGGATCCTTATGTCTATATTGGGGAACTGATTATCTATAATATTGAGTGGAATTGGATAGAATGTGATGGCTTTGCCCTTATAGGAAGCAAGCAACTCCTTCAGGTCATTGCATTGACTGGTTGAGACGTCCGTATCTGTTACAAGATGAAAATGTATATCCACCTCCGGGTTGTTCTCGCAGACGGAGATCATCATGACGCCAGTGGGCATCACATTTCTTTTATCGGTACAAGCAACTATATCCATAGCCAAAAAGCGTATATGTATAACATGACTTGATATAGCATAGAATGGCCTTTACAAAGGTCGTTAATTGCTTTCAATTTTGACGGATATATCTCGTCGAGCTTAAAAAAGTAATATTTAAACAACCTGCGGTCCTGTTTTAACATCCTCCATAGATAAGGCTTTAGCTTGCGTTCTCTGTCAAATTTATTTTGCATCAAAAATCTGTCCGCACGAAAAACCACTTTTGCCCTTATCTCTAACTCTCCTGGTTTAGAACAAAAATCAGAAGCTAAAGAGTTGGGACGGAGAGTGCAAACATAGAGGACTGTATTGACTACTTTAATGCTTTTAGCATGATAACCTGATTGCAGAGAAAATAATATATCATTAGCATACATTACTTCGTCAAATCTGATATTGAATTTGTTTATCAAATCTCTTTTAATCAATTTGCTCCATGGAATATCCAACTTAACTCTAATAGGCCAGTCGTCTCCATCTAAAAAATATTGATCAATTACCCTATTTAGATTAATATCTCTAACATCTTCTATATTAACATTATCAGAGAGAACTGACTTCATTTTGAAGAATATGATATCTGCTTCAGAATCGTTATAAGAAAGAATCATATCGTACATACCTTCAACAAAAAAGTCATCTGCATCAGCAAACAGCAGCCATTTTCCTTTGGCATGATCTAGTCCGATATTCCGAGCATAACCTGCCCCTCCATTTTTTTGAGCACGAATAAACTCTAAGTATGGCCGAGATAGTTCTGGATACTTTTCCAAATAGGTATCTGCATCAGGGCTGTTATCATCCACCACAATGACCTGAATATCCTTAGATACAGGTATCGACTTCAGACATCGCATCAGCAAGTCTGGAATATCGAAATGAGGTATTATGATACTAAATAACGGCTTATCCATATTAGAAACGAATACAAGTACAATTTGATTTTAAATCTGCGAGAGCAACCTTTACTGATGTCTTTCAGCGCAGCTATCTTAGATGGATAGATCCCGTCTAATCTTGTGAAGTAGTATTTATATAAATTCCTGTCTTGACTTAACATCCTTTTTAAATATATTGCAGTTTGTCCGATTTGGCACATATTGTGTTGAAATAGAAAAGAATCATATCTGAATGCCGCTCCTGCTCTAATTTTTAATTCATCAGTTTTTGTACAAAACCCCGAATGTAGTGAACCTTCACGAGATGTCACGACATATAGGACAGTATCAATGGCTTCGATCTTATTTGCAAAACAACCTACATGTACGGAAAAAAGAATGTCATTAGAATACTTGATTTCTTCAAAACGAATACGATGATTCTCTATCAGGCTTTTCTTAATCATTTTACCCCATGGAACATGATGTCTGGTTCTTACAGGCAGTTCATCACCCGTTTTGAGATAAATATCCATAATTCTGTCAAGATAGCCACTTCTGGTTGATTTACGGTTTATATCATCAGAATAAACTGCCTGCTTTCGGAAATAGATAACATCGGCGTCAGATTCTACATGCGTATTAATAATATCATACATATTGCCCACAAAGAAGTCATCTGCATCTGCAAACAACAGCCATTTCCCTTTTGCATGATCTAATCCGATATTTCGGGCATATCCAGCCCCTCCATTCTTAGAAGCACGAATAAACTCTAAGTATGGACGAGACAGCTCTGGATATCTTTCCAAATATGTATCTGCATCAGGGCTATTATCATCCACTACAATCACCTGAATATCTTCAGATACTGGGATTGACCTCAGGCACCGCATCAGCAGATTTGGTATGTCTTTATGAGGTATGATGATACTAAACGTTGGACTCACCAATGTCATATTAGCCGTAATACTCACAGGACTCTTATCCATACTAGAAACGAATATAAACAGAATTTGACTTTAAATCTCCAGGATTTGTTCCTGCTAATATCTCGTAATGCCGACAATTTCGACGGATAAATCTCATCAAGTTTAAAAAAATAGTATTTGAACAGTTTCCGGTCTTTATTGAGCATGAGTAACAAATATTGTTTCATGGACCTTTCCTTACACATTTGATGCTGATGCAAAAACAGATCAGAACGATAATGCACTTCTGCCCTTATTCTTAACTCATTTGGTTTTGAACAATAATTAGCCGCTAACGAATCGGGGCGAGAAGTTAAGACATAAAGGACTTTATTAACTACCTTAATTGTTTCTGCATGGTATCCTACAAGCAAAGAGAAAAACACATCATTTGAGTATCTTATTTCTTCAAAGCGGATGTTAAATTTATTAATCAAATCTCTTTTGATCATCTTGCCCCATGTAGGACAATACATAAATCTTAAAGGCCATTCGTCACCATTCGCATAATAATTATTAATCATACTATCAATATAAATATCCCTATCTGTTTTTTGGATAATATTTTCTGAAAGTACAGATTCTATCTTGAAATATATGACATCTGCTTCCGATTCTGCATTTGAAGAAATGATATCATACATATCTTCCACATAAAAATCATCGGCATCAGCAAACAGTAGCCATTTGCCTTTAGCATGCTCCAGTCCTACATTCCTGGCATAGCCAGCCCCTCCTCCTGTTTTCGTCCTGATAAACTCCAAATAAGGACGCGACAATTCAGGATACCTCTCCAAGTAGGTGTCAGCATCGGCACTATTGTCATCGACTACTATCACCTGAATATCCTCAGATACAGGGATGGACTTCAGGCACCGCATCAGCAGATCCGGTATGCCTTTATGAGGAATAATGATGCTAAATATAGGATTCATATCTTTATGATGTACCTCCTTGTAACTGAGCCTTGATAAACTCCTGAATATCGGTTGAAGTCACGTTATATATAGGAGATAATGTTTCAAATTGACTATCCTTAGAGAAGAATTCACCAAACCTTTCATCACGCTGTCAATTTTCTGTTAAGTTCGCGAGTAGCCATTGACCTGACATAGGCACCTGGCTTTTTCATCTTGAAATAATACCATGCGAAGAACTTATTAAGCACATAGTACATTTCGCCCTGTACTACTACATTCTTTATCCATGCCTCCTTGACAAACTTATATGGATAAATCTCAAAAAGTATGTTGATATCGTCTAAGTCAAGATGCAGCATAACCAATTCCACCAAGATGTCATCACGTACATCCTTGATGGCACTGGCCTTATACGACCAGAAAGCATTTGCCTTCTTCAGTCGTCTTATCAGTTCTTTTTTCTGCTTATCTTTCTTATCCATATCACACATGCACATTCCGTTTGCAAAAATAAGAAATAATCTGCAATTTTGCAAATAACTCTGGAAAAAAATAGCAAGAAATGAAATGCTAGACATCATGTTCATTTATAAAAGACAGTAATAAACTGACATTATATTGTACGTCATCTGCCATATTTATTTCGTAATGAGTAGGGAAATAAGACGCAATAACTTCTAAATTGTGAATTTTATGCTTCAATGCCATTTCAAGTTTCTCTGTACCTACAGAATGTGAGAATCTTGAATTATGAAAATATGGTCTTTCTTTTATTCGTCTCATACTTTCACTAATATCGACCCTACAAATAACAGGGTTGATGTTGATCCGTCTTAAATAATATCTCGCAATCTTATCAATGAGTTTATTGTTTGGACAATCTTCCATATAGAATAAGGAAGACATAAATTGGATTACTCCTCCATCAAGGAACATCATATCATATTCCTTTTCTTTAATGGTCATTAGAATTTGATGTGAATAAAAAAGCAATTCTTGAAAAAAATGCCGATTCTTTTGCCTGCATTTCAGGTACAGCTTCAGGTAATACCAAATCAGTTTATACTCTGAAGGTTGGAATAACATTTCAAAATAGGCTGATTTGCTACTTGGTTTAAATCCACGCCGATGATAGACATCCTTAAACCCTGCTATTTTATAGCCATCTGCTTTAAGCTGGTCAACAAGTGATGCTGTCACTGTTGTTTTTCCTGCCCCTGGGATACCATATAGTTCATAATATATCATATTCCTTCTTTAGTTTAATATTACTCTTACTCACAGAACCCTTATCCATAATAAAAACGAGTATAAATAGAATTTGATTTTAAACTTCAGGGATTTACCTTTACTAATATCCCGCAATGCCGACCATTTTGACGGATAAATTTTATCAAGTTTAAAGAAATAAGATTTATACAAATTATGGTTTTTGTATAACATCCTCAATAGAAAACGCTTCAACTTCCGCTCTCTACAGAACCCATTTCGAATCATAAATATATCACATCGGAAAGCCACCTCTGCCCTTTGTTCTAACTCTCCTGGCTTAGAACAATAGTCAGCCGTCATAGAATCGGGACGAAGTGTAACCACATAGAGGACTTTATCGATAGCCTCTATTTTGTCAGCGTAATATCCTATCAGCAGCGAGAAATATGTATCTTCAGAATACAACACTTCATCAAAACGAATATCGTGCTTGACAATTAGACTCCTTTTAATCATTTTGCAAACTGTTCCATTCATCTTAGCCCTTATAGGCCATTCATCACCATCAGCCAAATATCTGTCAATATTTTTGTTTACGTAAGAACTTCTATCTGCTCTTATGCTGGTGTTCTCTGAAAGAACTGCCTTATTTTTGAAGAATATGACATCCGCCTCAGAATCGACGTATGAGAAGATGATATCAGGCATATTCTTAACATAAAAATCATCTGAGTCGGCAAACAAGATCCACTTTCCATTGGCATGATCCAATGCGACATTTCTGGCATATCCAGGTCCTCCGCCCTTTGTCGTTCTGATGAACTCCAGATAGGGGCGCGACAGCTCTGGGTACTTATCCAAATAGGTGTCAGCGTCTGCACTGTTGTCGTCAACTACAATCACCTGAATATCCTGAGACACAGGGATTGACTTCAAGCACCGCATCAGCAGATCCGGTATCTCTTTATGAGGTATGATAATACTAAACAAAGGAGACATAAACATTCATTATTTGGGTTAACCGATTAAATATTTACTGCCGGGAATCAGCGAGATGAGTTTAGTAGTAACGGCGCAACACATAAACGTTAACAATGCAATAACTGGTATGGCCAACCATACAGGCAGTAATGGATGAGCGATATCGCCACCAATAATCCATTCTGCTATAAACCTTAGAAAGAACATGTGCATTAAATACATACCAAAGGTCAGTTTGGCAAGACCGCTAATCCAACGGGGAGCCTTCTGGATGCAGGTGAACAACAGGAAGGCGCCAAAGGTGGCAAGGAGAACATCGGGCGTGCAGAAATCAGACGACCATCTCAGCATCGTCTTGTCTATTTGTATGCCAGGTACAGTTTTATGCCAAATGCACCATGCGGTAAACAGGGTGCCAAGTACGAAGCAAAACGTCCCAATGAACAGTCTCTTCTGCTGACTCCACTTCAGATGCACACGAATATAGTGGGCCAGAACAAGATACCCCAAGTACCCAGAGCAATAGTACAGGGCAGAGAACTGATTCCAGTAACATTCACCCCAGAGTTCAGGCGACACATAGCGATGCAGCCAGGGGGTGAGTGTCGAAAAGACAAAGATGCCAAGGAATATCAATTCGTCTTTAGCACGGGCTTTTTCAAGCCAAGGTGATACCAAAGGGATAATGAGGTAAATACCGATGAGTGGATACATGAACCACAGGTGACTGCCCCCTGACGGAAAGTTAAAAGGCACCATCTGAAGCTGTGATATGGCCTTGCTCCATGTGAAAGCTCCCCACGTGGCCGACAACACGGCATAAAGTAGCAGGAAGAAAATGAAGGGCGGTAGGATGCGCAAAAAGCGCCGACGATAGAATTGGCTCATCGTCACACCAGGCTTCAATGGTACTAACAGAAATGCTGAAACCATCATAAACAGCGGTACGGATACATGACAGCAACCATCATAGACTGATACCCAAAAACGATTGTTTTCGTTGGCGATTAGAATTACCCCCCATATTAAAGAATTTTCCGCAGGCATGGAATACCATCACCATCAGACAGGCCACCACGCGAATGTAATCTGCAAGTGCAATTCGATTTTCGACAGAGTTTTGCTTTTTATTTTCCATATAATTCTTTAAAATGTGACGAAGCGTTTATTTCCAATTTGAGAATGCCCGGCCGGGGTTTATCCATATACGGGTCTTCATAGAAAGAGTCTTCGATTATAAATGGGTGTGAATATTTTTCACATATTCTATATTTATTATTCTCACCAAACCAAATAATCATACAATACTTACCTCGATTGAGCATAAACGGCGGCAGAGAGAACTCCACGATATACTCACCTATCTTAGAGTCGTGTTGAGGACTGACTACCTTTCCGTTATTAAATATAATGATATCGTCAACTGTACGCAACTCAAATGTTACGTCCAAATGAATATTGGGAACGTAATTCATAAATCGCAGGCGGAAATGGATGCCAGATGCGACACTCACTACGTTGCCCTTTACCGGCAGCACCTCGAACGACTTGATGCGAACTTTGTCATTGCCTGGGGCCGCTGACAAATCATCATAGAATACGCTTTGCGAGGGTATGATGCCATCATCAATGTACATTCGAATCGTGTCCTCAATTCCGCCTGAGTATTTCACTGCTCCATCTTCGAGCAGGATACCTCTTTTGCAGAGTTTCTGCACTGCCGCCATATTATGACTCACAAATAGAACGGTCCTTCCTTGACCTTTCGACACATCCTGCATCTTGCCGATGGCTTTCTTCTGGAATTCGGCATCGCCTACGGCCAACACCTCATCGACCACCAGAATTTCCGGCTCCAGATGAGCGGCTACGGCAAAACCTAAGCGCACCTTCATACCCGACGAATAGCGCTTGACGGGGGTGTCGATATATCGCTCGCAACCTGAGAAATCGATGATCTCGTCGAGTTTGCGGGTGATCTCTGCCTTCGTCATGCCCATGATGGCCCCGTTCATATAAATGTTTTCACGACCTGTCATCTCGGGATGGAACCCTGTGCCTACCTCGAGCAGCGAGGCGATGCGGCCACAGACATTGATCTCGCCGACGGTGGGGGCTGTCACACGAGAGAGCAACTTCAGCAAGGTACTCTTACCAGCGCCATTCTTGCCGATAATGCCCACCACATCGCCTTGTTCCACACTGAAATTGATATCCTTCAGTGCCCATACAAAATCGCTGTCGCCCTTTGTAGAACGTATGTTGGTATCGCCAATCTTCAGATAGGGGTCTTCCTTGCCCAGCACATGCATGGTCCACCAACGGCTCAAGTCATTTTTGAAGGTACCTGTGGATACCAGTCCCAAGCGATACTGCTTGCCTACGTGATTAAACTCAATAGCCTTCATTATTCACTAATCACTAATCACTAATCACTAATCACTAATCACTATCACACGCTATCCATGAAATTACGCTGTACCTTATTGAATATTGCCACGCTGAACAGCAGCAACACACTCCTAACCGGTGCGCCCTACCGCGTCATTTCACCACCCACTCCCCGACGGTCATCGTCTCCCGCTCGAAAGCCACGCCGATTTTCACGACCTTGCGGCCTTCGGTCTCGTAGGGCAGGGCGTAACCCTTGCTGTTGATTTGGTCGAGGGCCTCCTTCGCCGTACCGTTCGCCTTCAACTCGAAGACGTAGGTGGTGTCGGGCATCAGCACCACGACATCCGTGCGGCCGCCCGCGCACTTGACTTGCGTGCGCACATAGACGTTCAGCATCGAGAAAATCAGGTACAGCGACCATTCGTAGAACCCTTCGTAGTTCTTCACCTCCGCCAACTTCTTTTGGAAGCCTTCCACGTAGGGCAGTCCGGCAAAGTAGGCCTTCATCTCCTGCATGGCGAGGTCGATGTCGTTCTTCTTCAGAGCCTGCCAAAGTTTCAGGGCGAGCCCTTTCTGCACATTCGGACCATCAATGCCCACGTAGATGGGCAGCAGCCCGCGGGTGAAGCCTAAACGGACCTCGTTGTTGGGGATACCAAGGGTGTAGATGTCCGACTCGCGGTCGTAACCCTTGATGGTGATATAACCGCTTTGGTAGAGCAGTGGCAGGGCGGTATCCATGGCTTCGGTGGGGCGGTCGAAGGCATCGGAAGGTTCCTCTATGCGGTCCATCGCGGTGATGTCGGTGCGGAAGTGTTGCATCTGTCGGATGAGGAAGGTCGGGGTGCCGCTCTCGAACCAGTAATTGGCGATTTTGCGTTGGTTGAAACATTTGAGCAGACTGAACGGGTTGTAGATGTCGGGCGAAACTTCAGAAAACCTGTAACCGTCATATTGCTTTTTCAGCTTGTCGTGCATCTCCTCGGGCGTGCATTCATACTCTTCCGCCAGCATCGCGATGTCGATGGCCATGTCGGTGGCGAGTTCCTCTTCCGTGATGCCACAGATGGCGGCGTACTTGGAATCCATCGAGATATTGGTGAGGTTGTTGATGGTGGAGAAGATACTCAGCTGCGAGAATTTGGTGATGCCGGTGATGAAACAGAAGCGGATCAAAGCCTCGTTCGCCTTAAGCTGGATGAAAAATTCCTGCATCACGTTGCTAAACCCGTCCAGCAATTCCGGAAGGTGGAGCTTGTCCAACAGCGGTGCGTCGTATTCGTCGATGATGACGGCCACCTGCTTGCCGGTTTTCTCGTATGCGCGGTGGATGATGCCACTGAACAAGGCGCCGGGAGAGTCCTCGTAATCTCCCTCCCCATAGATTGTTTTGTACCCGTTGAGCAGCCGTAGAAGCACTTTCCGCAACCCATCAACAGAAGTCTCTGTCTTCGCGACGCTCAAATCGAAATGGAGCACAGGATACTGCTCCCACTCCGTTTCCAAATCCATAATCTTGAGTCCTTCGAAAAGTTCTTTATGTCCTTTGAAATACGAATCTAACGTGGTGGTCAGCAGCGATTTGCCGAACCGACGCGGCCGGCTGAGGAAGACGAAAGGACTCTCCTTGGTGATACTCCAGACCAAGTCTGTTTTGTCGATATAGAGGTAGTTCTCTTTTCTCAGCCTTTCAAAGGTCTGGATTCCTACGGGGTATTTGCGGACGTTGTTCATGACGGACATTTTTTCGCTGCAAAGGTACGATTTTTTTTTTATTCACCAATCACCAATCACCAATCACCAATAACCAATCACCAATCACCAATCACCAATACCCAATAACAAATCACCCATCACAAATCACCAATCACTAATAACCAATCACTAATCAAACAGTATCAATGA
>JAFPVR010000012.1 GCA_017395245.1 Bacteroidales bacterium
CGTCCTCGGTTGTGATGCGGGCTATGAACTCCAATTTCGCTTTTCCCATATTCTTTGGCTTTTAGTTTGTAATGGGCATAACGAAGGATGTGGCAGTTTAGTATTTAAAGATTGTCTTTTTCAACCGTACAGGTCGAAATTATTCGATTACTCCATCGCAAGAAGGCGAGTTCAAACTCAGTCACTGTGTTTGGAACGAGTGCGGTTGTAGTGATTGCGAAGGTCTCATAATCAGAGTGTTGCCGAAGGTCGAACTTGAACTTTCCTGTTATGGTACTGTTTGCGAAAATACTACGGCGACCTATACCGTTAACAATCCCGCCTGTTCAGAGTACATCTGGAATGTTGATGGTGGTTCGTTTACAGGGCAGGGTTCGCAGACTATCACCGTTGACTGGGGCAGTCCGTCCTCGGGATATGGTGTAATCTCATTGGATTCTTATTTTTGCGATACCGAATGTAAATCACTTCTTTCTATTAAAATCCCAGTCATCGTTGACCATGCTGAAATTGTCGGTCCAGAGGAAGTTTGTGTGGGAGACATCCAACAGTACGAACTTCCGATGTGGGGTGCCACCGACTATCAATGGTGGATAACCCCGAATTTCAATAACGAGACTATCGAGCATTTTGCCGAATTTCCAAACCAGTATCTGCTTGAGTTCACACAGCCAGGGACATATAGTGTAGGCGCGAGATATGTTTGTAGCTTCTTGGAATGCGGACCTTTTTACACTCAAAAAACAATTGTTGTCAAGGACACCATGAGCATTCGCTCTTCAGACAGTGTGGTTTGCAAGGGAGACACAGGATATTTTACCACTTGGCACGGGAACAGTGTGACGTGGAAAGTTTATAAACAAAACAACCAGTTGATTCATAGTTCCAACGGTATCGCCTTGAACTACATTTTTGTTACTCCAGACAAATACAGGATTGTTGCATCCAATACGTCATACTGCAAGGATGCGGAGTTTTTTGTCACGGTGATGGACAACCCACCCGCACTCACTGCCACACAAGGGCCTGACGAAACATGTACAAACAGTTCCATCCTGCTGACGGCAACGCCATCACAACCTAATTACTATCTGCAATGGGTACCGCTGTGTTCTACAGCATCACCAACGTCTGTGGAAGGGGATGAGGTGACAATCAACTACGGAAATGAAGTGTGTGATGTGGCAGTTTATCAGGTGGACAATGAGTATGGATGCCGTTCGGAAGCATTCATTCATGAGGTGGACACTTTCCGGCTTTCGTCGTTCAACACGCCTGCTGTAACACATGTATGCGCAGGTGCTTCTGTGTATATGGGTGTGGCAGACCAGTCAGCAAATGTCACCTACGAGTGGACAATATCTCCTGCTAATGCCGCATCAGTTGTTGGCAGCCATCTTTCCTCAAATGTTGAAATCCTCACAAATCATCTCAACAATCTGCCTATAATCGCCACCGTGACACTAAAACGAACGTATTGTTCCACTCTCGTGGATGAAAAAACAGTGCAGCTTTACATAGAGGATGTAACTCCCCCTACGGTGGTGTATGATGACACGATATGTTCCGAGTCTTTAGGCTATTTTAACGCCACGACAGGAACTTTCGTTAACAGTCATTATACATGGGTTGTTGACAGTGCATACATCCACCATGGCCATAGTACAAGTCACTTTTTCAATAATCCCGGCACCCATTATTTCACACTCACCTACCAACCTAACTCTCACTGTGATGCCGCTACAGTCAATGGACAGGTCGTTGTCGTAGGCAGACCATCCGCTGCCATTACAGTTTCCAATGACACTTTGAGCGTAGCGCAACAGGCGAATGTTGCTTATTCGTGGACGTTTAATGGGGATACAATACCCGGTCTGCATGATTCCATTTGTTTGATGTCAGACACAGGAAGATACTGCTGTACTGTCACCAGCCTTGAATCCCCTTATTGCAGCAGCACTTCCTGCTATTCCAATGTGCCGATTCCTCATCATCCCGACACATGCGAGGAGTTACATCCCACATACATACTAACCTCTTGTACAGAAGCATTTGTAGAAGCTCACAATGAGACCAACAATACTGTGTCGTGGTCATCTTCTACGTATGCGCAATGTAATCCATCCTCATCTGTTGAATCAACCACTGTTACCTTTATGAGGCCGGGAGATTATCATATCTCTGCCTACATGGTTGATGAAGGGCTGTGCTATAGAGGGGGTGTGAATATCCCCATAAACTGTATTCCCGGACTGATAGTGCGTTACGATTGTGATGGCCACCTTATTGTTAAAGATACCTCCAGGTATCGGGAAGGTTTCACCATTCCCGACCGCACCATCACCATTGAGGGAACGAATCTGTCAGCCACTCTGACAGGCACAAATCGTATCACTTCCATTTCCATAGCCAACTTGCCTCACGGACAATACACGGTGACGATGAATATAGGTATGGATGTTCCATGCTCTGTTTCCAGAGACTTTACCTTTCTGGGAAATCCTGTTATTGACAGTATCTCAATCCGCCGATTCATGTGTGAAAGTACCCCATTTCAATTTTATGCTTACACATCAGAAGACATCGTCCGATACAGATGGGATTTCGGTGATGGATCTTACAATACGGGAAATGGTATCTATCACACATACTCGTTCTATCATATGGAGAGAATTGTCACTCTTGAGATTACTGATTCTTGGGGTTGCACGACAACTGATACGGTACATGTTCATATTGGCCATAATTATTTAACAGGTATTTTGAAAGCTACTGACTCTATTCCTATTTGTCCAGGACAAATTAGGACTATCATATACAATCCCGATGCCAATGTCAACTACTATTATTGGAACTATAGTCCAGATTCAACATCAGATAATTATTATAACACAACATCAACAGGTGATTACTACTTGTTTATTAAGACATCCGATTATGGGTGTCGCGCAGAACGGATGTGTAATGTTAGATTTCTAAATGCACCTACAGCCCGAATAACAGGAAATACGGAATATTGTTCGGGAGAGCGTGTCAAACTCAACGGAAACACTGGAAATTCAAACACTTACCTTTGGTATGTGTGGGATCAAAATTACAACAGCATTTTCACTTCTACAGCGTCCAACATCCAATTCACACCCGAAGCACCTGGCCATTATACGGTAATGCTCAATGTGACCAGTCCAGATGGATGCACGGCGCAAGCGGTCTATTTCTTTGAAGTGCACCCTCAACCCAGTGCGCCAAAAATCACACTCTCCGGATGCATTCATGAGCCGCCAGTACTGGCGACCTGTATTTCAGGACAGAGCCTGTTGTGGAGCAATGGGTATAATGGAACACAAGCCTATTATTATACAGACGGGTATATATCCGCCTACTACATAGATGTAACAACGGGATGTCCTTCGGAAAGAGTATTCGAATACATAGAACCAGCACCTAATTATGACGCACTGCTGACTGGATGCTACAAGATTTGTCCAGATTCGTTATGGACAAAGTTACCTGTTTATGGCTTTTACCCGTATCATTCCTCTCAAATGCGTTGGCATTGGATATTTGAAAACGCAGAAATAGACAACGGAACTGACTTGAATCCGCAATTGCCGTTACCCGACTATGGAACGTATGTGATGAAAACAGAATACGGAAACGGCTGTGTGGTCGAATCTCCTGAATTGCAGATTGAAAAGCGCGAGTATTGTCCTTGTGAAGGAGTAGATTTGAAACCTGAAAAAACTTATTGTTATGTGGAGGATTGCAAAATGTATTACCATTTTTCCTATACCGTAACAAACCATGGTTCCAATATGGTCAAATTCAGCTACCTGCAAGTTTCCCCAAGTGGCAATTTAGTAAGCGTCGTAGGACTGCCGATGACTATACCTGCCGGCGGAAGCCAGTTCTTTGAATTTGACGTGGTAGTCACTGAATTTATGAATGGAACGTTGCATTTCTCCCTCATTGATCCTGAAACGGGATGCGAGAAACAATATTCGGAAACTTTATTTTTCGGTGACTGTATGGTTGAGGAATGCCACATAGAGGAATATTCATTCGACTTTAATTCTGAACTAAGTATACCGCATCACATATCAAGCTTCCAGTTTTTCTTTAACGTTCCTGGAGCAATCCAGCTGCTGTCAATATGGAGTATTCCACCACAAATCGTCAATTACACATCATCACCTGCATTGGATATAAATGGCTTTATGAAGTTTGACTATGCCCAATTGAGTCAGATGGCCGCAAACGGCGAATGGGTTTGTTTCCACGTCGTGGTATGTTTAGAAGGGGATAAACTATGTCATACCAAATTATGTGTTAAAGCTTCAGAATTTATGGAGAATATTCCCGAAGAGTTCCGCCAACTTCCCGACTCCATCACAGCAGACAGCGATTCTACCCGGAGCTTCCAGTCCAGCTCGTTCTTCCCGCAGGCAGGCAAGCCCTATCTCGCACCCAATCCAGCCCGTGACGAGGTGACGGTGATGGGCATCGTGCCCGAGGAGGTGGCCGAAATCACCGTCCTCACCATGCAGGGCGGACAGGTCGCCGACTACCGCAACGACTACCGCTTCAACGTCAGCCGCCTGGCCAAGGCATCCTACATCGTCCGTGTGGTCACCACCGACAAGCAGGTGTATTATTTGAAGCTGGTGAAACAGTAGTGTGTTCCTATTACAACGATATTCAAAGAGGGCTTTCGGGTCCTCTTTTTTTTCGTAAGTTTGTATTTCAAAAAAATGTATTTTTGCAGGCAGAAAAAAATATGAAATGTTAGTTGACGATTATAACGCTATTTTGGACAAGATGACGGATGAGGAAATTCTCGCAGTGCTTGAAGATGTGGCTGATGACAACATCCAAAGCCCGGAAATCTCCGAATATCTTGATTTTCTCCACACGGTTCCCTTTGGCGAAAGCGGGATTGCAGGATATAATTATCAGGAGAAATTCGACCAAAGCGACTTCGGAAACCAAGTGTCATTTGCTTTCGCCGCTTAATTTCCCAATTTGATACATTATGGAACAGGCTGTTTTTTCGCTCCAAAACTACTCATTTGACAAAGTCACCCTCGACTTCGCCAACATCGGTTCAGACACCTTCAGACTGGACATCAGACCCCGTGGCGTTTTTGTGAAGGAGGAAAAGAAGTATATCCTCACCTTTGAATTTTTGGCCAATGACAACACGACTGACAAAAATGTGATGTCTGTTGTTTGCAATGCCACATTCCTGTTCAAAGATGAGATTTCCTTTGATGAGATTCCGACATACTTCTATGCCAACAGCATAGCCATTATATTCCCGTATGTGAGGGCGTTTGTGAGCACCGTTTCCCTGCAGTCAAACAGACCGGCCATCGTATTGCCCACCATGAACTTGTCCTCACTGCAAGAAGAACTCAAAAACAACACGTGCTGCCAATAGTCTATGCGATTGCGCAATCTTTACCAGTCCTACTCTGTTTACTACACAGGCAAGATTCCCGTATCCTGTGGTGATACCGAGGCCTGGCTTGGCCATGGCCACTACTTTTGGGATTCCTTTGTGGATGACGCCCACTGGCGGGGACGTACCCATTATCACGGAGACTATTCCATTTGCCAATCATCATACGATTATGACTCCCTTGATTTCTTTGACCTTGTGGGCAACACTGAACATATCGCCGCCTTTGAGAAATGTGCAAGAATCTTACAAAAAAGATATACTGGTGGACGGCAACTTAAAGTATGTGACGTACTCAGATTTATGAAGACCGTAAACAAAACTTTCAGATTCAAGGCATATAGGGCTTGGCCCATTCCGGAGCACACCTCTTCGCGGAAATTCTTCTATGACCAGCATCAGGGTTACTTTTACATACGACAAACCAAAATCCAAATGTGCGTGACCGAGCTTGAATTTCTTGAGGAGGATTGCAAAATCATCTTTACCAGCAGCATCGACCCGCACAGTGTTGTTTGAACCGTTTTTATATTTTCTTTTTCCCTTTTGGGGCGACCGGGCACGCTATCCGTTCAAATTTCGCACTCCGTGCTCATAACCACTACTATCGTTGTCGCGGTATTAAGGCAAACAAAACCACAGTCAAACAGCACGACTGTGGTTTTCTTTTACCGTCCCTATCCGTGACGGATGTTTGAGCCATCTTTGCCACAAACTACAGGTTTATGGCAAAGAGCAGCACCCGCAGGGTAACCATCTACATCAACGGCAAGGAGGTGGAGGCCTCCGTCAAGCAGATACGTTCCGAGATGAACAAGCTCGTGAA
>JAFPVR010000023.1 GCA_017395245.1 Bacteroidales bacterium
CTATTCACTATTCACTATTCACTATTCACCAGCATCAATAACCTATAACCCATAACCATTATATTATGAACCTAGAAGGAAGACGTACAAGTTCAAACGTACAAGACCGCCGCAGAGTGTCCGGCGGCACCATCGCCGGCGTCGGCGTGGGCGGTACCCTCATCGTAGTGCTGCTGTCGCTGTTCCTCGGCCGCAACCCGCAGGATGTGCTGCAACAGATTGGGCAGCAGAATGTCACCACGACCGAGAACCAGCGCGAGTTCACTGCCGAAGAACAGGAACTGGCCGAGTTCGCCAGCAAAATCCTCGCCAGCACCGAGGATGTCTGGACCGAGGTGTTCAAGAAGATGGGGCGCACCTACAAGGCCCCAACCATGGTACTCTACACCGATGCAGTATCATCCGGATGCGGCAACGCCACTTCGGCTGTTGGACCGTTTTATTGCTCCGCTGACGAGTGCCTCTACATCGACCTCAGCTTCTTCAGCACGATGAAGCAGCAGCTCGGCGCTGACGGCGACTTCGCCTACGCCTACGTGATCGCACACGAGGTCGGCCACCACGTGCAGCACCTGCTCGGCACCCTTGACCAGGCGCACGCGCAGATGTCGCGCATGAACTCGACCGATGCGAACAAAATCAGTGTCCGCATCGAACTGCAGGCCGACTTCTACGCCGGCATTTGGGGGTACTACGAAAACCAGACGTTCAAATCGCTGGACGACGGTGATTTGAAGGAGGCCATCGACTGCGCAGCGGTGATCGGCGACGACTACCTCCAGAAGAAGGCCACCGGCGGCTTCAACCCCGAATCGTTCACCCACGGCACCAGCGACCAGCGCATGAAATGGCTCAAACGCGGCCTCACCACTGGCGACATGAGTCTGGGTGACACGTTCTCCGTGTCTGAATCGCAATTGTAGAGACGCAATGCGTAAAACCGTTGTAGAGCCGTGGCGCGCCGCGGCTCTACAGGACGGAAAAACATTCTGTAACGAACAGACCCATGACCGAACCCCTCGACAAAATCAACAATTTCTTCCTCATCGCGGGTCCCTGCGTGGTGGAAGGTGAGGAAATCACCCTCCGTATCGCCCTCGAAATCAAGACGATATGCGATGAGCTGAACATTCCGTTCTACTTCAAGGCCTCCTACCGGAAGGCCAACCGCTCGTCGTTGCGGTCGTTCACCGGCATCGGCGACGAGGAGGCATTGGCGGTGCTGCAAAAGGTCAAGGACGAGTTTCACGTGCCTATCGTAACGGACATCCACTCGGACGAGGAGGCAACCTGGGCGGCGCAAACAGCTGACGTGCTGCAGATTCCGGCATTCCTCTGCCGACAGACGAGTCTGTTGGTGGCAGCGGCAAAAACGGGCAAGACTGTTAACATCAAGAAGGGACAATTCATGTCGCCCGAGGCGATGGGTAACGCTGTGGAGAAGGTGCGCGAGGCGGGCAACCCCCACGTGATGCTGACCGAACGCGGCACCACCTTCGGCTACCAAGACTTGGTGGTCGATTTCCGGGGCGTGAAGTCCATGCAGGCCTTCGGCTGTCCCGTGGTCCTCGACTGCACCCATTCGCTGCAGCAGCCAAACCAACCCTCCGGAGTCACCGGTGGCCGTCCCGACCTCATCGAGACCATCGCCCGCGCAGGCGTCGCCACTGGCTTCGACGGCCTCTTCATGGAGACCCATCCCGACCCCGCCCATGCCCTCTCCGACGGCGCGAACATGCTTCCGCTTCACGAACTCAAGCCACTACTAACCACGCTGATACGAATTCGTAAAGCTATAATATAGTACATTTTCCAAAAAGGGCTGAAAGCCCGACCTATGTCAACCCAGGGTGAACGAAGTGAGCCCTGGGACATCACAAAATAATATGAAGAAGCAAAACATCCATCGCCTCATCATCACTGTCTTAGCGCTTCTGTGCTACGTCAACACCCTCACCCTCCACTACGCCCTCGATGACCGCATGGTCATCCTGGAGAGCAAATACACCCTCAAGGGCGGGTGGGAGCCCGTGAAGGCCATCTTCACCGAAGACACCTTCACCGGCTACTTCGGTGCCGAGCACGCCATCGTGGCCGGCGGCCGCTACCGCCCGATGTCGCAGCTCACCTTCATGATTGAGACACAACTCTTCGGCAAGAACATCAAGGAGAAGATCGGCGACCTCGACGACTACTACAACCTCCACAACGCCGCTAACGAGGATTACTTCTACGAGACATCCCTGCCTGTCGTCAACCATCTGATGAACCTTATTTACTTCATCCTGCTGTGCCTGCTGATCTACGAGGTGCTGGCGCGGATATTCCCGCAGCATGAAGGAAAGAAATGGTTCCAGTCGCTGCCGTTCCTCGCCGTACTGCTCTTCGCCGTGCACCCCATCCACACCGAGGTGGTGGCCAATGTGAAGGGCCGCGACGAGATTTTCGCCATGCTCGGCGCGTTCGCCGCCCTGTGGTGCTCACTCAAATATGTGGACACCCGAAAATGGTACTGGCTATTTGTCAGTCTGTTGGCTTTCACTTTCGGCATTTTCTCCAAAGAGAACACCATCACCTTCCTTGCCGTCCTACCGCTTGCGCTGTACTACTATCACAATGAGAACAAGCGCACCGCCGACTACTTTATCACGCTAATACCCTTGGTTCTCGGCAGCGTTTTCTTCCTTTGGGCACGTTACAAAGCCTTAGGCAGCATGATGCAGCCCGACCTGACCGCCAACATCCTCAACAACCCATACGTGCACTCCACGCGGGCGCAACAGATTGCCACCGTGCTGATTACGTGGGGCATCTACCTCAAACTGCTCTTCTTCCCGCACCCGCTCACCCACGACTACTACCCGCATCAGATTGCCATCACCGACTTCAGCAACCCGCTGGTATGGCTCATTTTAGTCGGCTGCATTGCATTAGTGGGTTACGGCATCTGGAAACTGAAAAAGAAAACCGTACCGGCCTTCGGCATCCTCTACTTCATTATCACCTTCTCCATCGTTTCCAATCTGCTATTCAACGTGGGAACCTTCATGAACGAGCGCTTCGTCTTCATGTCGTCCATCGGGTTCACCCTGATTGTCGGCTGGTGGCTCTATCTGCTGGCGACCTCTCCGATTCCCACACTGCAGAAGTCGGCAGTCGGGATTACGGCGGTGGTCAGCCTGCTCTTTGGCATCAAGACCTTCACCCGCAACTTCACTTGGAAGGATGATTTCACCCTCTTCCTGACGGACGTGAAGACCTCTGACAAGAGCATCAAGTGTAACATCTCGGCGGGCGGCAGCTGTCTGCAAATCTGGAAGAAGAGTCACAAGGAGCGCGACAAACGCGATGCCTATCGGTATTTGGAGAAGGCTCTCCAACTCGATGACCATGCGCTGAACGCCTACCTGCTGCTCAGCGAGCTGGCCGCCCTCGACGAGAACCCCGAACTGGCGTTCCAGGCGGCCCGCAACGCCACCCTTATCGACCCGGAAAACCCGCAGGGACAGAACCTGCTGAACCAGGCGACCAACATGCAGAAAGCCCACGAACTCGACCCCGTGAACAAACTTTTAGACGAAGGCAAGGTGGATGAGGCTTGGCAAGAGGTGAATAGGATTTTGGAAAAGGATCCGAACAATATCGTGGCCAAGAACGTAAAAGGCAACGTATTAGGTCGCGGCTACGGCCGCTTGGACGATGCCATCAAGATTTTCGAGGAGATTGTCGCCGAACAGCCCGACTTCTCCAGCGCATGGGAGAACATGGGCATCGCCTACGCCATCAAGCGCGACTTCACCAATGCTGAACGCTGTCTGCTGCACGCCCTCGAACTCTCCCCCGACAACGACAATATCCGGTTGAACCTATACTATATGTACACGGACAAGGGGGATAAGGCAGAGGCGGAAAAATACAAACCTTGATGGATTAAAATTCACTGACAGAAACGAACAATGAATATAGAAAAACTTCTCGAAAGAATTGAAAACAAGAAAGTTATAATCCTCGGCTTCGGCAAGGAGGGTGTTTCGACTTACCGTTTCATCCGACGACATTTCCCGAAAATGAAGTTGGTGGTCGCCGACGGCAATGGGAACCTCAACACCGACGACTTCGCGGGCGACAAGCACGTGAAGTTCATCAAAGGGGAAGGTTATGACCAAAACCTCAACCAGTATGACTTGATTTTCAAGAGTCCGGGCATCAGCTTCAACAAGATCAACTACTACATTGAGAATGAGCGGATAACCTCGCAGACCAACCTGTTCCTGGAATTCTTCCACCAGCAGGTGGTCGGCATCACCGGCACGAAGGGCAAGAGCACGACAGCCTCGCTCATCTACCACATTCTGAGCCACTCCCGCGACAATGTCTTCCTCGCAGGCAACATCGGCACACCCTTCTTCGACATCGTGGAGCAGATCACGCCAGAATCCATCGTGGTGGCGGAATTGTCGGCGCACCAACTTGAGTTCACGCACCATTCGCCCGACTACGCCGTGCTTTTGAACATCTACCAGGAGCATCTCGACCATTTCAACTCGTTTAACAACTACCAGAACGCCAAAACCAACATCTTTAAGTTCCAGCAGGCGGGCAACTTTCTGGTTTACAACGGAGACGACGAGCATATTCCCGGCTGGGTGAAGGGCAACAAACCCGAAAGCGACACCTGCATCTTCGGCACGCAGATTCATCCGGGGGTGCACGTTCGCTGTCACAACCACCTCGTCCGCTTCTTCAACGATGGCGAGATCATTGACGAATACGACCTCATCGACTACAAAAACCTGCCCGGCACACACAACTACTTCAACATCATGGCCGCCATCGCCATCTGCCGTCGGCTCGGCCTGGCGCACGACAGCATCATGGATGCGCTACAGACCTTCAAGGGGTTGCCGCACCGCATCGAGTTTGTGGGTGAGTTCAAGGGCATCGAATTCTACAACGACAGCATCTCCACGATTCCCGAGTCGGCCATCGCGGCGGTGAAGGCGCTACGCGGGGTGGACACGCTGATCTTGGGAGGCTTCGACCGCGGCATCGACTACCAGGTGCTCATCGACTTCCTGAAGGAGAACCCGATTCCGAACATCGCCTTCACGGGTCCCGCCGGCCACCGCATGCTGGCGATGTGCCGCGAGCAGGACGCCCTTCCGCAGAACTACATCGAGACCGACGACTATGAAGAGATTGTGCGCTTCTGCTTCGAGAAAACCCCCGTCGGCGGCACCGCCCTCCTCTCCCCCGCCGCCGCCAGCTACAACCAGTTCAAGAACTTCGAGGAGAGAGGAGAAACCTTCAAGCAATTAGTAATTAGCAGTTAGTAGTTAGCAGTTGTGCTATCGTAAAAGAGTGCTATTATTGAGACATTCTTCCTTAAGCAGCCTCGGAGAGGCAACACGCGCGTAGCGCAAGTAACCCCACACAAGGCGAAGCCGCAGTGTGGGGCCCAATCCCACAAGGCGAAGCCGCAGTATGGAACCTAACCAAAACCTTAACAATATGAAAAAGAACATCCTCATCCTCTGTGCAGTGCTGCTCTTTGCCGCCTGCGGGCAGAAAAGCAAAACCGAGCAGCCGGTGCAAGCCGAAAGCCAAACGGAGGCCGCCAACGACTACGCTCACCTGAACCCGGCGCAGAACGATGGCACCGACCATGTGCAGGAAGACCTCTCCGGCAAGGTCATCGCGCTGACCGCCGACGAGTTCCTCGCCCGGGTCACCGACATCGATCCGGAGAAAGGTCTCCGCTACAAAGGCAAGACCCCGTGCATTGTCGATTTCTACGCCGACTGGTGCGGACCGTGCCGCGGGCTCGCGCCCATCGCCGAAAAGATGGCCAAGAAGTACAAAGGGCAGCTGATCATCTACAAGGTGAACGTCGACAAAGCGCAGAACATCTGCGGGGCCCTGAATATTAGCAATATCCCCACCCTGCTCTTCATGAAGCCCAACGCCCAGCCCGGCATAATGGTCGGTGCCCCGACAGAGTCCGAATTCGATCAGGCGATACAGGACTTCATCAAATAGATTAATGATGATTATATTCCTTGAGCAGTCCATTCCCCTCCTCTGGAGGGGTGCCCGCAGGGCGGGGTGGTTAGGCAAAACGCATGCAGCGCAATTAACGGCACACCAGGCGTCAGCCGCAGTGTGGGGCGACGTAGTGTGGGGATGATTAATGAACATGAATAAAAAAATCCTGCATACACTCTGTATCCTGATATCTCTCGCCATCTGCACCCACGCGCAGATGCCAGTGGCCGACTCGCTCCCGTCGCGCTTCCGGGCGTGGGAGGCGCGGATGGGCGGGCTGCGCGACGACGACCCCGAAATCGTGTCGCTGCACTACCTGTTTCTGCAGGATGTCCTCAAGGATATGGACCGTATTGGGAAAGAGCTTAACAGCACCCTAGCACGGAGTCCCAAAACGGACTTCTACGCCGTGAAAAGCGAATTCCGGAGGCTGTCGCGCAAGGCGGAGCAGCTCAACGAACGACTGTCGGTGGCCAAGGCGCAGGTTGACAACACGTTCTACCGCCGCGCTGTGGAGGAGCTCTCCTTCCGCGACACCGCGCAGGCAATGTACAATCTGGAACGCGCCCTGCAGTACAACCCGCTCAACCCCGACGCCATGTTGCTGAAATGCAAAATCCTGCTCGCGCAGGGACAATTCCAGCCGTGCGTGGATCTCATCCACAAGGTTTATACCGAAACCACCCTCACTGACGAACAGGAGAATGCCGTCTCGGACTTCACGCTAACGTTGTACGACCGGCTCTACACGCATGGTAGCATACTCGTGCAAAACGGCCGCTCGGCGGAGGCTCTGGAAGTGTTCCTCGCATTAGAGCACTTCTGCAACAATATGCCTTCCGGCTACTGCAACGACGACTACTACAAGGGCATCGTGCTCTCCCGCGAGGGCGTTTACGAGTCGTACCTAAGCATCGCCCGCGAGGCTGAAAAGCGCGGCAACCGCGAGATGTCGCGGAAATTTTACCAGTACGCGGAAGAATATCTGAAAAAAAACGAGTGAGGGCGTAAAACGTCGTGTTGTAGAGACGCAAAATTTTGCGTCTCTACGTAATTCCTTGGTACAAAATATAAACTTATCAACAACGAGCCATGGTAACGAAAAAAAATGTACATTTGCCACTTGTAAAAAATTGGATTAAATCAACAAATATTCAAAACAATAACAATCTAAAATATTAGAATTATGGCATTTAAAGGAGCTTTAGTCATTGACACTGAAAAGTGTAAAGGTTGTGCAGTTTGCATAACCGGTTGCCCGCAAGACCCGAAGTGCATCGGCCTTTCTAAGAAGGTCAACGCCAAGGGTTACAACTATCTGGAAATGGTCAACGAGGAGGCCTGTATCGGCTGCGCCAGCTGCGCGGTGATCTGCCCCGACGGGGTCATTGAAGTGTATCGTGCGAAATGCTAATCCGCACGGAGAGTCAAGAATTCAAACAACAATTAATTAAAACATCTACAAAATGGCAAAACAATTAGTATTGATGAAGGGAAACCAGGCCATTGCTGAAGCCGCCATCCGTTGTGGCTGCGACGGCTACTTTGGCTATCCCATTACCCCGCAGTCAGAAGTGCTGGAGCACCTGATGGCGGAGAGACCATATCTGACCACCGGCATGGTCGTGCTGCAAGCCGAGAGCGAATTGGCATCCATCAACATGGTGTATGCTGGCGCCGCCGCCGGCAAGCGCGTCATGACCTCCTCTTCCTCCCCGGGATTCTCCCTGATGCAGGAAGGACTTTCCTATATCGCTGGCGCTGAGCTGCCCGCCCTGTGCGTGAACGTCGTCCGCGGCGGCCCCGGCCTTGGCACCATCCAACCCTCACAGTCCGACTACTTCCAGACCACCAAGGGCGGCGGTCACGGCGACTATCGTCTGATCACCCTCGCCCCCGCATCCGTGCAGGAAATGTACGACTTCGTGGAACTGGGCTTCGACCTCGCCTTCAAATACCGCAACCCGGCCGCCATCCTCTCCGACGGCGTCATCGGCCAAGTGATGGAGAAAGTGATGGTTGACGACTACAAACCGCGCTGGACCAACGAATACATCGAGGAGAACTGCCCGTGGGCTGCCACCGGACACCGTTCCACCGGCAAACACCGCATCGTGACCTCCCTCGAACTCGAAGCCCTCAAGCAAGAGGCCATCAACGACCGCATCCAAGCCAAATATCGCAAATGCGAAGAGGAAGATGCCCGTTACGAGGCTATCCAATGCGACGACGCCGAATACGTCTTCGTGGCTTACGGCTCCGCAGCCCGTATCTGCATGAAGTCCGTCGAACTTGCTCGCGCCGAAGGCATCAAGGTCGGCTTGATTCGCCCGATCACCCTGTGGCCCTTCCCGACGAAAGCCGTCAAGGAAATCGGTGGCCGCATGAAGAAGATCCTCAGCGTGGAAATGAACGCCGGTCAGATGATCGAGGACGTGAAACTCGCTGTCGATTGCAAGGTTCCCGTCGAACACTACGGCCGTTACGGCGGTGTCATCCCCACCCCCGTCGAAATCCTCGATGCGTTGAAAAAAATGGTTAAATAATTTAAGCACTTGAAATTATGACAAGAGAAGATATAATCAAACCCGAAAATTTGGTGTACAAACGCACTCCGGTCCTCACGGATGCTACAATGCACTATTGTCCTGGTTGCGGTCACGGCGTCGTGCACAGAATCATTGCCGAGGTGATCGAGGAAATGGGCATTCAAGACAATGTCATCGGTATCTCCCCCGTGGGTTGTTCCGTGCTGGCATACAACTATTTCGACGTTGACTTCGTGGAAGCCGCCCACGGCCGCGCCCCGGCTTGCGCCTCCGCCATCAAACGTCTCCGCCCCGAGACCTTCGTGTTCTCCTACCAGGGCGACGGTGACCTGGCCTCCATCGGCTGCGGCGAGGTCGTCCACGCCTGCAACCGCGGCGAGAACATCACCATGATCTTCATCAACAACGGCATCTACGGTATGACTGGCGGTCAGATGGCCCCCACCACCCTCGAGGGTATGGAGACCGTCACCTGTCCTTACGGCCGTGATCCCAAGATCATGGGTCACACCATGCGCTTGACCGAAATGCTGGCCCAACTGCCCGGCACATACTATGTCACCCGTCAGGCTGTCTATACCCCGGCGGCTGCCCGCAAGTGCAAGAAAGCCATCCGTCAGGCCTTCGAAAATCAGAAACTGAACAAGGGCGTCTCCTTCGTGGAGGTCACCTCCAACTGTAACTCCGGCTGGAAGATGACTCCCGTCCAAGCCAACAAGTGGATGGAAGAGAACACCCTCAAATACTTCCCGCTCGGCGACATGAAAGTTGACGGCAAGTTCGACCCCAAGTTCATCGAGCGCGTCGGCACCTTCGACCAGCCCAACGAAACCATCTTTTCACTGAGAAAAAAATAATCATTAAAATCCAAAAGACATGACTGAAGAAATCATTATAGCAGGCTTCGGCGGACAAGGTGTGCTCTCCATGGGCAAGATCCTCGCATACGCCGGCATCATGCAAGACAAAGAAGTGAGCTGGTTGCCTTCCTACGGTCCTGAAATGCGCGGTGGTACCTCCAACGTCACCGTCATCCTCAGCGACGAGCGCATCTGCTCCCCCTATCTGAACCAGTTCGACACGGCCATCATCCTGAACCAACAGTCGATGGACAAGTTCGAATCCGCCGTGAAACCCGGAGGTCTTCTGATTTACGACCCGAACGGCATCACGCATCATCCGACCCGCAAGGACATCAACATCTACCAAGTCGCCGCCGCCGAC
>JAFPVR010000024.1 GCA_017395245.1 Bacteroidales bacterium
CGAACGTGTTACAGGCGAAGGCTATTGTGTCGCCCGTGTTGCTGTGACCGACCGTCAGGTGCAATGTCACCACGCTGTCACAACCGCTGGCGTTCGTGAACGTGTGCGTCAGGCTCTCGGTTGAATTGGTGATGTTCGTGTGCTCGTACCAGTCGAAAGTGTTACAGGCGAAAGCTATTGTGTCGCCCGTGTTGCTGTGACCGACCGTCAGGTGCAATGTCACCACGCTGTCGCAACCGCTGGCGTTCGTGAATGTATGCGTCAGGCTCTCGGTTGAATTGGTGATATTCGTGTGCTCGTACCAGTCGAAAGTGTTACAGGCGAAAGCTATTGTGTCGCCCGTGTTGCTGTGACCGACTGTCAGGTGCAATGTCACCACGCTGTCGCAACCGCTGGCGTTCGTGAACGTGTGCGTCAAGCTCTCGGTTGAATTGGTGATGTTCGTGTGCTCGTACCAGTCGAAACGGTCACAGGCGAAGGCTATAGTGTCGCCCGTCACCTCGTTGCTGATCGTCAAGTGCAGCGTCACAATACTGTCGCAGCCCGCCGCACTAGCCAGCGTCCAAGTCGGAGTATTCGTGCTTGCCGTATAGGTATGGCCGTCAATCCATGTGTAGCTCACACAAGCCGACTTCTCGTCAACACCATATTTAATCGCATCCACCTGCACCGTGACTTCCCCGCTGTTCACACAGGCATTGTTATTCTTGGCGACCACCGTGTATGTCGTGGTAACCGACGGGGTGACCGTCACGGACGGTGTGTTGGCAATGTCACTTCCGCCCTGTTTCCAAGTTATTTCACACGGGGAATCATCACGGATGGTGATGGCATCGATATAGAATCGCTCTTCCGTATAATTGATATCCATTCCGGTGGTTCCCGCATATTGCGAATCATTATACGACTCTATAGTGATAACCGAATGGTCCGTGGCCGCCCCGAAATAGAGCGTGTAGGTGCTGTAGGCATCATCCGCCGAACCTGTAATGTATCCAAAAAGCGTAACCGTATCCGCTTCCGCCCCGTCCACAGAGACCCGCACACGGGTGGGCGCGATGGTGCCGCTGGTCTTCCCCCAGCCTTTCATGGCAAGACTGATCGAGAAAGGCTGGCTGAGATCCAACGCCTTGGTCGTCATACTGCCATATTCGAAATCTGTCTCACTACTGTACTTTCCTACCCTAACAGCATCTGTTCCGGTGCCATATACCGCCGCACCCGATTCAAACAAGGCTGTATAGCCCGTAAAATTGGTTATCTGGGTACCTGTTGTCACGGTGCTTGCCCTATCTAACCCATCATAATACATAAAATCGTATGATTCATCCCGGCAATTGGTGACAGAGGCGTTCAATTCCACGCTCCCGCCCTCGCAAATCACTGGATTAACCGGTGAAATCGCAATTTCGGGCAAAGGCACCACCCGCAAATGCAAATGATATGTACTGTCGCAGTTACACCCGTTGACCGTCTTGTAGACATCCTCATAATCACCAGCTGTAGGGTAATCCTGGCCTCGCCAGTGGTAGGGCAACGCATCGGCGCAGACAATCGCTGTATCGTAGAAGTCGTAGACTGGGTTTACTATGTAGTAGAGACGGATAACACTGTCGCAACCATACTGGGTCTGCAAGGTCACATCTTTCTGGTAGGGAGTGGCCCTCGGGGTGGAGATGTCCAGGTTGGTGAAGTTGGGGTTCTTCACCGAGGTATAACGCTCCGGAGAGGCGCAGACGGTGTCATACGTCTTGGGGTTGTCGTTAACGCCATATTTGGGATGGACCACCGCCCAACCGCTGCCGTCATAAACTTGTCCCATAAAGACAACATGCCAGGGGTATTCCGTCGTATGAGAGGGCTTCACGGTGATGGTGCCAGTCTTCACGGCCGTATCCACCGGACCCCAGTAGGCCATGGCGTCCTCCACTTGGAAGTCACGCACCGGGCGGATACGGTGGGCGTTTTTGATACCACCATCGGATTTCATCTCGCCGGTACGGTAGTTCATATAGACCGGTCCCGCGCCCTGGGAGTAGATTCCGCCAGACGAGAAGGTGGAAGTCCAATAGTGCTTACGTGAGTCTTCGCCACTTTCATCGGGAATCTGCATGGACGGATGCTTCGTCTTCAAAACATGCATCATGCTGTACCATTGCCGCATCTGCATGGCATCGGGGATGTACCAGCCGCTGTAGAGTTGCACGGCATTGGCTGCCGGTGAATGACCTGATTCACGCAATTTCCTTGTATTCTCATAACCATGGAAGTGCCAGCCCACCAAGTGCCCCCAGGCGTTGATGGCGTAAGTGGTCTCCAACCCCAACGAGTTCACCAGATCGTTGACACCGATACCGACATCGTACAGGGAAAAGGCGCCCGTGGTGTTGACATCCTGCATGGATACCACCCAGCCACGGTGAGGGTTGTCGGGTTCAACATAACAGACCACGCCGTAAGTTCCGTCAGGGAAGTAGTAGATATCACCAATGTCATAGATAATTTCCTGAGCGTTGGCTGTTCTCGTCATAATGCCGGATGCCTGGAAAAACAGCCATACCGTCATGAAAAACAAAAACCGTTTTATACCTATATATTTCATAATCTTCGCTTTCGGTAATACTAATAAGACAATTCCGCCGTCAACTGAATTAGTTCGGGAAGATTCGGACAGCTCGCACATAATGAGGCCACTTGACACCTACAACCTTGGAGTCATTCCGGTTTATCTGGCCCCTTGAACTGAGACAATAAGCGTTAAGCTCAGACTCGGTGGAAGACCAGTATTTGGTGTCCGTGTAGTTGTCTTTGTAATAGTAGTCGCCCAAAATAGTCGCGTACCCCCGGCTCGCTAACAGCGAAAGGGTTTCGTTGACGATGGCGCGGTTGGCGTAAAGGATGTTCAGTTCACCCAAAGAGGGCATGTACCAGTATTTGTGATTCGGGCCGACACCTCGCAACAAATGGTCATAATACCAGCAATAATATGCGGCAGGAGCATTCTCCTTGAAGTCTCCACCGCCGGCGAGAAGCGCCGTCTGCTGAATCACGGTGGTGTTGTAGTAGCCATCCATGTCCCTCATGGCTTTTTGGTGGCTGTAGATACCACCCTCTTTTGTAATATCGGTGCCGGAATGCACAAACTGGGAGATACCCGCCCGTGCCCATCCGATTTCGCCGTCGTACGCGTCGAACAGGGCGACGGCCCTTCCACGCATGTGCGTCGGGTCAGCCGGGTCGATGTAGAAGACCACGCCCATGGGCGTTTTGCCCGAAACCAAAAACGAGTCGGGACGCAGGATATCACCGTCGGTGCAAAGCACGTCGCCTACGGCAGGACGCGGCCGGAAATACTTCATATCCGGAGTCTTCACGTAGACACCCATGTCCGTCCGCTCCCCAATACAAATCTCATTGGTGGAAGTGTCCACTTCCAGAACGATCAGGTTCAAATACTCCGCACTGTCGCAGTCGTTGCCGTATGGCTGGTAGAATACACCGTACTGTCCTGTGGTGGAACAAGAGAGTCCATTCCACACAAGCGGCGTATCCAAGCTCAGGATGATCGTGTCATGCTGCGTGAACGGCGGCGGTGTCACCCACAAGCTCAGCGCAACCGTGGAATCGCACTCGTTGACATCTTGCAAATGCCGCTCAAACATATAGATACGGCTTATCTTCACGGCAGCGTCCAATTGGGCCTGAAGGGCTTGATCACCTTGCGTGAAGTTATAGCGGTCATCATATCCCCGAGTCTGGCTCTGACAAACCGTGTCTCGGAAAAGGGTATAGCTCTGCTTGTAAATATCTCCGACGGCTATACCAGGAGACGGCTGCACAATGGAGCTCCAGCCGCCTGATGCCTCCTCGCCAGGAATAAAATAGACCATCAAGGTGTCGTTCGGCGACTCGATGATTTCCGGAAGCTCACTGTGAGCATTCAACTCGTAAAGCAAATTGTCGAAACGGGGTTCCGAACCGGAAAAGACGAGCAGGTGCGACGTATTTGAGAGGTACAAGGATTCGAAATGGATGGTAAGCTGTGTTCCGGGCTCATTGCTCACAAACAGATGGCTCTTCACACCATCTGTACTGTAATCGCCCGTCACTCCTCCGTCATCATAAAAGTGATACGAGTCAGTACACCGCACATCTGTCGAAGCATTGTCGGACATGTTCAACGAGCTGTTCGCACTGTTGCTCACAGAGGGGCACCAGCCTTCCTTCTCCACACTGACGAAACGGTATGTACGCTCACGGAGCGTATACAACGTATGATTGGACAACCCTTCCGTAGTAGTGATGACATCTTTTTGCAAAAGATCCGTCATGGCGAAATCGCTGTACCACCGTATGGTGATGGGCTCAGCGGGCGAGGCCGCCTCGGTGCAATATGCAGAAAGCTTGGCATCGTCAAGATAGCAAACCGTGTCGTCGTGGGTAATAATCTGGCAAGGGTTGATAATGTGGTCGCTGATAGCGACGAATACCGTGTCCCCTGGGTCGGCAACCGGATAACCGCACTCGTCATCCAGGACCATGGTAGGATAAATCTTCGCCGGGGAGCCAGTAACAAAGATGTCGGTGACAGTATCACCGCTCGCCGCCCGGTAATCGCGGATTTCGATCATCGCAGCGTCTTCATAAACAATGGAAAAGGAGACGGAGTCGCCAACAACCGCCGTGGGAACGAACGAGACCTCCACCTCCTGCCAAGGACAGATCGGGTCAATCGGGTCAATCGTAACCCAAGGCGCCGGTTTCGGGTAAAGCGTTACGGAATCCTCAATAAACTCAGCACATCCCGTCTCATAAATCTTCACATGGTAAACCGCTGTGTCGGCACCCCTTGGAATGAACAGACGCGGGTCGGACGAGACAGAGAAAGGCACTGTCTCATCATTTTTGTACCATTCATATTGAAAGATAGAGCCCAACCGCAAGGCGTGTACCTGAATGGTAGAGCCCTCACAGGTAGTGATGGCGGTCAATCCCCCGTCAAACCAAGTCTTCTGCAGGTCGGCCAAGGTTTGCGGATAGAAATTGAACGAGAAGGCAGATCCGCAGGCGTCCTCCACCCTGCACGACAGCGGCACATCTGTACTCATGGTAACATCGTGAACAGTGGCGACTTCACTCGAATCAATTGTAATATCCCCGATCAGCGTGCCGGCCAGGTCCGGCTGGCTGTAGAGTTGGTAGCGGTACGGCGGGTTTCCGTTCCTGGCCTTGACATAGACCGAACCTTTCGTACTCTCCTCATTACACAACAACGCCATCGCAAATTCGAACTTCACCGTGGCACCCTCGTAGTAAACCGTATCGTAAAAGGCATAATCCTTACAGATATCACGAACGTTTACGTCTGGATAAATTTTAATAATATAAGGATTCGCAGAATCCGTAGGCATCGTAATGCGGACGGAGTCGCCGATATGATAGACCGTGTTGTCGTTGGGGTCGTAACCGCCCACGGGACCACTCACTATGCGGAACAGGGTCGGCAGATTGTTATAACTATGCAACACAGTGTTGTTGTCGTCCTCACTCCGGTACGTAGTCACTTTGGCGACCCTTCCCTTCGTATATTTAATGTATTGGTCGGAACAGTCATTCGTAATTTGGTATTCCGGATCCTCCACAATTTCGGCGCTGACAGTACCTTTCAACCAGACACTGAGGGTGGTCTCCGCCAAGCATGGGGCACCCGTGATCCTGAAGGTATAGGTACCCGAGGGGAGACAGTAGTCGGCAATACTGATGGACTTGCCGCTCGCGGCGGGCGTAATCGTCGCCCAGTTGTCGACACGTTCTTTGGTAACCTCCCATGTATGGGTGGTGCCATCATATTCCGCCGTAAAATCATACACATTGCCGGGACTGCTAATCAACGAAATGGTGAGGCCATCATAGTTGGCGTTAGACACGCCATACTCCTCGAACAAGTTAATGACACGCAGCTCATCGCAACAGACGGGCTCCTCTTTGGTGATACGCCACTGCGGGGAATTGGAGGTCTGCACGTTCGCCTCGAAATTCATCAACCTTCTACCGGAATAGAGCTCGCAACCGTTCGCATCCGTAAGCCTTATGCTCACATTTTCCTGGAAAGGAATCGTACGACCGGGGAAATCCGAAGCATACAGCCTCGACCTTTCCGCGATATTCGAGTAAATCGTATCCCTCTTGATGACCGTGTTACTGGCGTCACGGTATTCATACACGATAGGATAGGTGAAATGGTACCGCTTGTAATCGTGGTCTTCGTACGGATTGAGATGATTGGGTTCGTTCGTCTCATACCGGATGTTATATTCGTCCACATGGCGGTAAATGGTGGAACCACCACAGTTTCCAGCATCCAAGACACTGTCCACAACATAATTGATTTCGGGTACAAACTTTAGGCGTTCAGGTTTATAGAAGTGGAACGTATCGCTCATCTCATACGGGGGACAAATGCCGTTCTCGTTCAATCTGAGCTGGAACGTAAGATCCTTGTTCCACAATTCGCAGTAATCGTCCGCACGAAAGACCGTATCAAATAACGTTATCTGGTTGGACGTGGTGTTCGGAAACGAAACCCACTGATTCGAGACACCGTCTTGAAGACCCGGCACGACGAATCGATATTGCATGTACGGGGTGAACATCTGCATGTAATAGGGGGAGGGGGCATCCAGATAGACTCTGATTTTGATGATGTTGCTGTCTGCGATATTGCCCGACGAGGCGTACACCCCGATATGGTCTAACGTAGGCACCGATATAACCTGCACTTGCTGGGTCACACGGGGCAGCTCGTATTGGCAGCCGTCCGTGAGATAGTAGTCCCAGACACCGCCAGGCATATCCTCAAAAGTATAGTAGTATTGGTAATCCGCGCGTGTGGAATCCGTACCTGAGTGTTGGTAGCCATTAATGTCAACTGTCCGAAGCGTGTCCGTCGGGTCATCGTGATTGACGACATAGATTCTGAAGGGGTGTCGTCCACCCTGAATCCTCACCTGCGTACGACCCGTGGAATCACAATCTAACGTAGGGATGTTACCCAATGTGATACCATCCGGAGAAGTCACCGACAAAGCGGCAATCGTAGGTTCCGTATAAAGCAGATCCACCGTCAGCGTTGCTGAATCCTCCACAATAATCATATTGCCGTCCGAGTATGTGTGAATACATTCAAACCCGATCTGGAAGGTTCCGGACTCCATTGGAACGCTCGTCCAAGGGTAGGTATACTCAACCGGGGTTCTGTGTAACGTGGTATCCAGAACCACCCCCCTGTGCGATATCAAAAAACTCGACAGTCGGAGATCACTTATCGTCTGCAGGTCAACAGGTGCTCCAGTTTCATTATTCACAATGGCAAATTCCACCCTGCCATTGTTATAGCAGGTGGCATCCACCTTGTGAAACACCACACGATAGCCATCTAGATCATGCAGTTCCGACCACGAAATCCGTTCCTGATGCTCATCTTGTCCGTTGACTGAAAGAGCCAACAAGAGGGAAAGTCCAAAAAACAAGAAAAATCGCTTCATAACAAGATATACATTTTTTTTTATTTCTACAAAATCACCAGCCAAATAACAAACCGTTTGCTATAGGCATTCGGAATTCCGAATGGTACGCACAACCGAAGCTCAAACAACTCGGTTGTAAAGCCTTGACCATCAGTTCTTAAAAAAAACACATCAACATCAACTACGTAGCCAAAATTAGTCGGCAAAGGTAGTTTTTTTTTATATACACCCATTTAAAATGTTTTGTAAAACATACAAAAAAAAGGGGAACCCTTTCGAGTTCCCCATACGATTATTCGACGTAAAAACGTTCGAAGCCAATTCCCCTTCCCTCCCCTCCTCTGGAGGGGTGCCCGAAGGGCAAGGTGGTTAAGGGGCGCCCGAAGGGCGGGGTAGGTTACTGTTTCACGAACGTCTTAGTCACCATGCCCTCTTCCGTGGTCACGCGCACGAAATACATGCCGTTGGCCAAGCCGGAAACATTGATGCGAGTCGGATTTTCGGTAACGATAACCGTGTTGATGAGTTTACCGTACACATCGTACACCTCCATCGCCTTGACGTTGAGGTCGCCGTCCACGCGGATGTCTACGTACTCCTTCGCCGGGTTCGGGTAGAGGCTCACGCTGTTGGCGAGCCAGCTGTCGATGCCGGTGGTCGTGGTGCCGGTCACGGCGGAGCTCCACTCGCTCAGGTTGCCGTCGCCGCAATTGGCCTGCACCTGGATGCTGTAGGTTGTGCCCGCAGCCAAACCATTGATGGTATAGCTGTTGGTGTTGGAGGTAGCAGAGCTCAAGGTGCCGCCGGCTGCGCTGTACTGGATGTTCCAGCTGCTGACATTCGGGGCGGCATTCCAGGTAACGGTGATGCTCTCGTCGGTCACAGCCGAAACAGTCAGGCCGGTCGGGGTCTCGCAAGGATCAACACCTTGGTCGAGGGTCGTGAAGGTCATCTCGCTGCCGTAAACGGTTTGGCCATTGAAGGTGATGAACGCCTTGTAGGTGTAGCTCGTGCTGGCAGTGAGGCCTGTCAAGTTGGCCGAGAAGGCATTGCCCGTACCCGTGCCGGTAATCTGTGTGTAGGTACCACCTTGGGTGGCCTTCCACTGGAAGCCCTTGGCCGTGATGGTCACGTTGTCGGGATTCGTGATGGTGGCGTTCAGCGTGGCAGAGGTCTGTGCGATGGCCGTGGCCGCAATCGTTGCAACCGTGGGATTGGTCGCAGGCGCATTGCTGCAGTCCGTGGTGAAGGTGTGAATCGTCGTGCTGGTGGCGGATGACGGGTCGGTGATGGTGAAAATCTGAGTGCCGTCAGGACCAATCACCGTGATGGAAACCTCATCGTCATAGCTGCCAGAGTGCCACACAAGGCTGGTGGAGATATTATCACACAGGTTGAGCGTCACCGTGTCGTAGGTCTGCGTACTGGATTGGTTGTGGTCCACAGCCTCTAAAGTTGCCACCACAGTGCCGCCCTGCTCCACGGTCAGGTAACCGCTGTTCCAGCCGTCGCCGTAACCGTCGCCAAGGACGAAGGTGTAGGGGCAAGCATCGGAAGCAGCGCAGTTCGGGGTGGTGAAGGTGGCGCTCTTATAAGCAGACTCGTCACCGCCGCCGCAGTCGGCCTTCACCCGCACCATATATTCGGTCAGACCGGTCAGGCCGGTGATCTGGTAGGCAGGGGTGGTGACTGTCGCCGTGGTCCAAGTAGTGGCCGAAGCCGTCTTGTGCTCCACAATCCAGCTGCTCTCACTGCCGCCGGGCGTCCAGGAAACGTCCGCCGAGGTGTTGCCGACATTGGAAACGGTCAGACCCGTAGGAGCAGGACAGCTGTTGTTAATGCAGCTCACCGTCAGCATGAAGCCTTCGTAAATCACGGAACCGTCGGAGTGGAAATGGAGGGTCAGCGGACCCGTGGTGGAGACCAGCTCCGGAACGGTCAAACCGGTGCCCTTGTATTCGCCAAGCATAGTGCCAGACGCACTTGTGCCGTCATAGATTCTCAGATAGTCGCAGCAGGACTCAGTGGAGACGGTGCCCTGCACGGAAATCAGGTTGCCGGCCGTCTCAGGCATAATGGTCAGATACGATTCGCAACTGTTGCTGTAGTCACCACTTGCACCGCCATCATCGTAAATAATCATGGAGCAGGTGGTGATAGTGTTGGTACCGCTTGTGGGCATCAGGTAGGAACCCGGGGTCGCGGATACCGGACCGCTGTACGAACTCTCGTCGCCACTGCCACAGTCGGCCTTCACGTAGAAGTTGTAAGCGGTAGCCGTAGCCAGGTTACTGATGGTGAACGGGTTGGTATTCGCCTGCACTGAGGTGCCGCTGCCGGGCGTGAATCCGGTAGTACCGTACTCAATCACCCAGTTGTTGGCACTGCCATTCTCCTGCCAGCTCAACGTCACCGCGTCGTTGGTCACATTGTCCACCTGCAAGTGTGTGGGCTGCGGACAGGTTGGCGCCACCATGAGCGTCAGGTTGTCGATATGACCCTGGTTGTAATAAGCACTCGACACAAACGCGCCGATGTTCTTCGGAGCCATCAGGGCAATACGGTCTCCTGTTCCCATATAGTTGGTCAAATACACCACCTGAGTCTCATAGCTCGTACCGCCAGAGTTCATAAGAACCGTGTCAATCGGCGTAAACGTGTTGATATCCGTGCTGGTCATCGCACCCACAATCACGCAGAACGGATAGGAGGTGCTGTAACGGCGTGCGTCAAAGGTCAGCTGCAGGGTGTTAATCGGATAGGTGTCGGTATCGAGAGGAGGCAGAATGGCGTACTGGTCGTCGTATGCCGTGGAAGTGTAGTTGTAGAAGCGCAAGCTGTAGTTGCCGCTCGCAGCGTAGCTGGAACTATAATAGACGTACGGGTAGCTCGTGTAGCTCGTGCCATTGTTGGACGAATGCCAGCAGTCGCTCAGGTTGTTGAGGCCTGAGGTGATGTTGGAGGTGTGTGTGCTCATCGAGTCAAAGTTCTGCGTGTAGGGCAGCACCGCAAGCGGCAGACACTCCGTGGTAAAGGAGATGGAATGCCAGTGGCTCTCGCCGCCAGCCGTACAGACGGTACGCACGTAGAAATCGTAGGCGGTGTTGTCCGTCAGACCGGAAAGCGTTGCGGAGTTGGTGTAGGCCACGCTGATGACGGCCGTCTCCAAATCCACAGTACCGGTAGGTCCGTAGGTGTATTCCCACTCGCTTTCGTCACCGCCCGGCGTCCAGCCGAGAGTGGCCTCGTTGTCGGTCGCACTCTGCAGCACAACGTCTGTCGGGTGCGCACAGGCAGCCATGTAATCCACATAAAGGTCGTCCAAATACACATAGGAGGAGCCCCATTGGGGGATGCGGAAGGCCAGGTAACGACCGTTGCCCGCATAGTTGGCCGTGGTGAATTCGTATGTATTCCAAACATAGCCGACCGGGACGGTGAAGGTGGCCATCGGAACAAACGTGCTGTAATCCGACGGATCGGTCATCATACCCGCCTCAATGCTGTAGCCGGAAGTGGTGGCCAACAGTTTGACAATCACCTCCAGGCTGTCCAGTGCCACAGCGTCGTCCAAACGCGGCATCGCGGCGTAGGAGTAATACGTGGATGTGCCGTAGAAGTAGAGGGAACGGTTGCCGGACGCGGCATACGAGGTGGAAATATACGGATACTGCGTGGAATAGTTGGTGCCGCGGAACCAGCAGTCGACGAAGGCGGAAGAACCGCTGCCTGTCACCGACTCGAAATCCTCCATGTAAGGCACATCGATGTAGTCGCAGACGGTGAACGCGTTGACGGTAACCCAGTTGCTGTACTCAGAACCGGAGCAGACGCTCCGCAGACGGATGTCGTAGTGGGTGCCGGAAGTCAAGCCCGTGAACGTGTAGGTTGTGGTGGTCACCGTGCCGACAGAAGTCCAGTCGGTGGTGTCGGCGGTCTTGTACTCCAGTTCCCAAGAGGTCTCTTGGTCGCCAGGAACCCACGCGATGGAGATTTCCTCATCGCTATAGTTCGTCACCACTACGTTGGGGGCGATACAGACGGTCGTGGAGTCGCAGTTACCGCCGAATATCACATTGGCACGGTTGGAAGTTGTGCCGCTGGAGCCTTCGGACGGAAGGGAGGTAATGCTGTAGGGCGCGCTGTCCTGATACTGATAGTGGGAAAGCGTGGCACTTGCGGTGTGACAGCTGTAGGAGTTGGAACAGTTATAGGATCCAGTGGAGTCGATGATAATCATCGCCAGATTGTCCGTGCCGTTATATTGGAACGGGACGAAGAAATTGAACGTGTTCCATCCCACAACGAGGTTGGCGGTGCCATTGTACACCAGTTGTGCTGTAGTGGGAGTGAGCCAGTCGCTGGAAGCCGCCGTGGTGTGCATCAGGTAAATGCTGATATGACGGGAGCTGGACACGATGGAGGTGGCGTCGAAAGCAACAGATGTGATGTTAGTCGGGCCATTCATCTCGTTGGCAAGGAAAATCTGCTGTGTGTAGCTGTAGTTGTAGCAGCTGTAGGTGGGGAAGTAGGAAGTGGTAGTGGTGCCGTTGCCGATAGGGAGTTCGCCACCAGCCAAGCAGTTGGTGACAAACACGCCCGTCAGCGTGTCACTGTTGCCGTCCACGTCGCAATCCATATACAAACGCACGTTGTACTGCGTCTGCGGGGTGAGGCCACCGATGAGGCAGTAGCTGGCCGTGGTGGTCACGCTCTGCCAGTTGTCGCTGCCAGCCTCGGTATACTCCACATGGTAGGTCTCCGTGCCGGAAGCCGTCGCATCGGGAGTCCACGTCACCTGCACGGAGCTGCCCGCCACATTGGCGAACTGCAGATTGTGCGGGGCCATACAGGTGGTCTGACCAGGCTCAATGGTGAGGTCGTCAATATAAACATTGTTGGAGGAGCTGCCCGGCGCGAACGGACAGTAAAGCGTCGGGTAAATCACCTGGCCATTCACCGATTCGGGAAGCGCAAACATGATTTCCTCCCATGTAGCGGTGTTGGGCACATCACTCGGATAGACAGTCTTCACCAAAACGAACGTGCTGAAATCGGTCGCGTCAGTCATGTAACCGGCCTGGATGTAGCCGTAACCGGCGCTGGTCTTATATTCCCAGAAACGCATCACCAACGGGTCGGTGTTGTTCGTCAGGTCGAGACCCTGGAAGCGAATCATCGAGGAGTTCGGCGTGTAGGCGTAGAAGTAGAGGGCACCGCTGCCGGAATGGTGGTAGGTGCCGGAAACATACGGATAGCTGGTATAGCCGGTGCCAATGCCCACCTCCGCGCAATCCGGGATGTGACCACTGCCGGTACCCACACCCTCCATGTCCATTACGTAGGGCAACTGGGCTGTTGGCTCGCACAGCGTCTTGAAAGTCTGCATGTTCCAGAAGCTGTTATCGCCACCGCCGCAGTTGGCGCGAACATACACCGTGTAGATTGTGTTGGAGGTCAGCTGCGCGGCCGCATAGAAAGTGTCGTTCACGGTAATGGGTGTCTCGTTCTCCAACGTGCTGCCTGCCGGCACAAGCGCCAACTCGTAGCCGTTGTGCGACTCATTGGCGTGCCAGGAGATATTGGCCCCATCGGACGTGACATTGGTGACCGTAAGATACGTAGGCATCGGGCAAGTCACCGGGTCTCCCACTAAGAAACGCATATTATTGCGGTAGGTGCCCACCGTGCCTGAAGCGAGGGAACTCACGTTATAGGGGTTGCTATCATTATAGAGGTACAGGCTCTTGGAACTGGCGGTATGAACATTGAAGGTCGGGTTGGAGCTGGTCACGTAGCTGCCCGTGTTGTTCAGCACGGCCACCACGATGTTGCTGGTGCCATCATACTCAAACGGGACATCGAAGGGGATGTTCACCCAGTTGTCGGTACCGGCGTTGGTGAAGTTCACCGTGCCGTTGAAAACCTGGAACATCTGGTTCACCGGAACCCAGTCGTTGCCGCTGAAACTGTTCTTGGTGGTGTTGCCCATATAGACGACGATGTCCTTCGCCTGCGGTGTACCATATATATATTGAAAAGAGATGCAGTTGATGGCACCATTGACAGTGCCAAGTTCCGCTGACGTGTAGATTTGCTCACTGAAGGAATAGTTATAGAAGGTGTTCAGCGGGAGGAGATAACTGGTGCTCAGCGTACCATCAACAATCACACTGTCCTGACATTCGCCGCAGGGGTTCGGGTTCATGGAGACGGAAACAGTAATCGGGTCGGATTCGCAGCCGCTGGCATAGAGGGCCGTCACATCGTAAGTGTAACCGCCGAAATCCACACTGTCGAGGTAAGAGGTGCCATTCACATTCGCAAGGAACGCGTCATTACGGTAGACTTTGTAGCCGGAAAGTATATGAGAGGCTTCCTGCAGGTTACCGATGATAATCCAGTTGTAATCGGTAAGGGCAGATTCGGTAAGAGTTTCCCAGTTGTTCTGGTACAGCAGAAGTTCACCTTTGTTGGTGACCACACCGTTGTTGCTGGCACCGAGTGGGTATCCCGCCGTGGTGTTGCAACGGATGCCAATCCAAAGTTCCTGCGTGACATCAATCAGCAGAGCCGTGTCAAGCAGAATGGTGTTGAGGGCATCGATGGTCAGCGGTGTGTTGACAACCTGATTCCTCAGCATCATGCCGGCATCGAAAACGGTGTCGTTGGTCACGCTGCCGCCCTGCCACACCACGATGGAGTACTGGCAGACCGTCTGGTCCTCACCGGGAACAAAGGAGACCGAGGTAAGGTAGCGACCCGCGTAAGCGGTGAGATCGGATGTGGCGAAACGCACCACACCCATGAAATCGGCTGCGGCATTCATACCAATGCGAGTGGACAAGGTGTACGTAGACCACTTGACATCGGTCTGCGTGCTGTCCTCCACAGCGTTCCAGTTGAGCAGAACATGGTTCTACTCCGGCGCATGCAAAGAAGCCGTCAAACCCGTGGGCGCGTTGCAAGCATTCTGTGCAAAACCCCTGATTGACAACGCGATAAGCGCCGTAAACAAAAAGAATAATGCTTTTCTCATAACAATTGTATTTTGGTGAATAGTAATTTTACCAAAGAAAAGGCAAAACTACAAATTTAATACAATACGTTATGAATATAAGTTATCAACAAATTATGAACAGCCCCCTTCCCTCCTCTATATGGATGATCATCGTGCGGGGTGGTCCTAAGTCATAAGTCAACCCGGCAGACAACGACTGAATGTCCCAGTCCAAGCAGATCGTGAATCTCTTCCACCTCTAATCCGGCCTCGCGGATGAGGCGAACGAGGTCGTCGGAATGGTACATCTTGCTGTTGCCGTTGGCGATGGCGGTGAAATAGAGACTCGTCTGGGCGAGGCAGAAGGCGGCGGTGTCGAAGCGCTGGCGGTCCCAGAACGTCTCCATAATGTAGAGGCGAGTGCCGGAAGTCATCACGGCAGCAGCGCGACGCAGAATGCTCACAATCTGCGACTCGCTGAAACAGTCGAGGAACTGGCTCATCCAGATGGCATCGAACTTCGGGTCGGCTGGCAATTGGGAACGGTCGTCCAGCATGTTGGTAGCAAATCCGTGGATACGGTCCGCACCCGGCTGACCGGCCGTCTGCTCGCGCATCATGGCAATCTGCTGCGGAAGGTCAACGATAGTCACCTCCACGTCGGGATTGTGCCTCACGCACTGCAATGCCCAGCGGCCGGTGTTACCACCCACGTCCATCAGATGTTTCGTGGGACGGGAAAAAACCAGCGCCAACGCCTGTTCGAAAGAGCCGTCACTGTAGAAATGGTCGAACGCGAACCAGCTTTCCTGGGCGGCTTTGGGCAGTTGGGAAAGTCCCTCGTAAACCGTCGGCCAGTCGCCGAGACACTTCAACCCGGCGGGCCGTCCCTCCTTGAGTGCCTCCTCCAAATGGAACATTCCCTGGTAGTTCACGTCGTGGTTGAAGTCCAGATTGACGCGGGTAGAACGGTCGTGGAGCAGGAACCAGCCGGTCTTGGCCAAGGAATACCGCCCCGTCTCCGTATCGACGGTTACGGTCTGCATCGTCAGGGAAGACTCCAACAGACACTTGGCGGCATAGACGGAGATGCCGGCCTTGTCGGCCACCTCCCCGGGGGTCATCGGGGTCTCCAGCATCTCGAAGATACCCCATTTCACCATCAGGCGCGCTACCTCGAACACCATCGGTCCGAAGGCGTACACCTGCGCGAGCCGCTGCGCCTGGTAGGCGGAGAGGCTGTCGTTCGTGTATTGCTTCTTTAGGTTTTCGTCTAAGTACATGTTGTTTCGTTTTAGTCACCACACTGCGCTTCGCTTGTGCGGGTTCTTTGTCAGGCACCACACTGCGCTTCGCTTGTGTGGTGTTAATTGCGCTTCGCGCGTTTCGCCTCTCCGAGGCTGCTTAAGGAACTATGTTCTTTGTATATCCCAGGGTTACGCTTCGCTTCACCCTGGGTTGACACGTGTCGGGTTTGCAGCCCTCTTGGAAAAACTGCTAACTACTAACTGCTAACTACTAACTGCTAACTTTTTCAGCACCACCGCTGAGTTCGTGCCGCCAAAGCCGAAGCTGTTGCTCAGGACGGTGCGGACAGGGATCTCAACAGTTTTCGTGGCGAGGTTCAGCTTGGCCGTGTCCTCGTCAGGGTTCTCGAAGTTGTAGTTCGGGGCGACGAAGTTGTCACGCATCATGAGGGCGGAATAGACCAGCTCGCTGGCGCCGGACATCCAGCACTCGTGGCCGGTCATGCCCTTCGTGGAGCTGATGAGGGCGCGCTGTCCGTGGAAGAGCCTGTCGAGAGCGATGGCCTCGAAACGGTCACCCTGGGGGGTGCCCGTGGCGTGCGCGCTCACGTAGTCGATGTCGGCCGGGGTGACACCCGCCGCGTCCATGGCACGGGTCATCGCGATGACACTGCCGTCGTCGGAAGGCTCGGAAATGCCGCCGCCGTTGGAGGAGAATCCGTAGCCGGCAACCTCGGCGAGAATCGTTGCGCCGCGTTGCACCGCATGGTCGTAGTCCTCCAAGACCAACGCCGCCGCACCGCCGCTCGGCACTAAACCGTCGCGGTCGCGGTCGAACGGACGGGAGGCCTTCTGCGGCTCCCCCACCCTCTTGGAGAATGTGCCTAACGCGTCGAACGACGACATGGCAAAGGTGTTCACCTCCTGGGCACCGCCGCAAAGAATCACATCCTGCAAGCCCTGTTTGATGAGCAGGTAGCCCAAGCCCACCGAATGGCTGCCGCTGGCGCATGCCGCACTGACGCTGAAGTTGACGCCACGCAGCCGGAAAATACTGCTCATGTTCATGTTCACCGTCGAGTTCATCGACTGGAAAATCAGCCCGGAACCCAACAACTCGGTGTCGGGACGCTGCACCAACGCCCGGTCGGTCTCGATGATGGCCTTTGCGGAAGAGTCGTTGCCGAAAATCACGCCAATCTCGTGCGCGAGACAGTACGCCTCGTCAATGCCCGCCTGCGCAAACGCCTGACGGGAGGCCATATACGCAAAGGCAGCCTCCTGCGAGAGTCCCGTCCGCAACCGCCGATGCAACAGCGGCTTCAAATCCGGTTCCGGCACAATGCCCGTCAAATCCGACTGGTAGCCGTAGACCGTCCGCGAGGGGTCGTTGCCTATGCCGCACCTGCCCACGCGCAACGATTCGGCCACCTCGTCCAACGAAGTACCGATGCAGGACCAGATGCCCATTCCCGTAATCACCACACGTTTACCATTCATATTCTACATTAAACATTAAATATTCAACATTCAGCATTCAGCATTCCCCTCCAGCTCCGCCAACGCCAACTCGGAAGCACGCTGTTCGGCACCCTTCACGGAATTGCCGACCGCCTCGGTGAGCGGTTCCCCATCCATGGAGATATGGGCACGGAACAGGTCCCGATGCGCATCGGGTTCCATCTCATGCGTGAACACCACCTTGCGATGGTGATGCTGCGCCCAAATCAGCAGACGGCTCTTGAAATCTTTGTCCTCCTCCAAGACCGTGTCCATGTCGAGGTGCACCAAAAAGATGTGGTCCAGAAGGATACGGGCGGTGCGTTTGTAGCCTTGGTCGCGGTAGATAGCACCCACCACGGCCTCGAACGTGTTGCCGGGGATGTTCTTGGAATTGATATTGCCGGCGGTCTCCACCATATCGGAAAGACCGAGCTTGTTAGCCAACTCTCCCAACTGCTTGCGGTTCACCAACTTGGAACGCATTTGGGTAAGATTGCCCTCGGTCGCGGAAGGGTATTTGTGACACAGAAAATCGGCGATGACCGCACCCAGCACCGCGTCACCAAGGTACTCCAACCGTTCGTTGTTCTCCTTGTTGCCGATCTGGGTGAGACCACTGAGGGAACGGTGCATCAACGCCGTTCGAAACAGGTTGACGTGCCGGATCCGAAAACCGAAAATATTCTTAAAGTAAGTTCTTATTTCCTTGTCAGTCAGCGGCATACCCTACTCTTCAAACTTCTTGTACAGTAAGGATACGTTATGTCCGCCGAAACCGAACGAATTGGTCATGACGACCTTGACCTCGCGGGAGATGGCCTCGCCGGGCACGAAATTCCAGTTGCTGGGAATCAGCGGGTCGAGGTGTTCGAGGTTGATGGTGGGGTGCACCAGGTTGTCGCGCATTGAGCAGAAGATGGCCACGCTCTCGACAGCCGAGCCGGCGCCGAGCAGATGGCCGATCATCGACTTGGTGGAGTTGATGGCCAGCTTGGGGGCGTGGTCGCCGAAGACCTTCGCGATGGCGCGGCACTCCGACAGGTCGCCCAACTGGGTGGAAGTCCCGTGCGTGTTGATGTAGTCGACATCCTCGGGACGCAAATCCGCACTTCGGAGCGCACCCTCCATCGACTTGACGGCTGCTGCGCCTTCCGGGTCGGGCGCGACAATATTATATATATCGGCTGACATCCCCACGCCGACAACTTCGGCATAGATGCGGGCACCGCGTGCCAATGCATAGTCAAGACTTTCGAGTACAAGCGTGGCTGCACCCTCTCCCATCACGAAGCCGTCGCGGTCGCGGTCGAAGGGACGGCTGGCGCGTTCGGGCTCGTCGTTGCGGGTCGACAGGGCGCGCATGGCGTTGAAACCGCCCACCGCTAACTCAATGATGGCCGACTCAGTGCCGCCGGTGACCACCACGTCAGACTTGCCGATGGCAATGGCGTAGCAGGCATCGGCGATAGCGTTGGCCGATGACGCACAGGCAGAGGTAGTGATGTAGTTGGGTCCTGTGAAACCGTATTTCAAGGCAATGCTGCCAGACACGGTGTTGGCCAGAACACGCAGCAGATGGTATGGACTGAAGCGCGGGTTGCGCTCCTGTAACATAAACTGCTGCACCGCCTCCTCGGAAGAGGTGAGCCCGCCGATGCCCGTGCCGAACACCACACCCACGCGGTCCTTGTCAAGGCGGTTCCAGTCGAAATGCGCGTCATCGAGTGCCTCAGCGGTGGATATCAGCGCGTACTGCGAACTGCGGTCCAGCTTCGAAAGTTCCTTGGTGATGAAGTGTTCCTTCGGGTTGTAGTCCTTCAGCTGGCAGGCGATGCGAGTCTTGAACTTCTCCGTGTTGAAATACGAAATGCGGCCTGCACCGGACACACCCTTAAGGAGGCTACCCCAGTACTCGGCCACATTGTTACCTATTGGCGTTAAGGCGCCAATGCCCGTTACAACAACTCGTTTGAGGTTCATCACAAACGGATCTTGTAAACTGGAAGGATTTACTTCGCAGCAAGAAAGCTTTCGATGTATGCGACGGCGTCACCGACCGTGGCGACCTTTTCCGCATCTTCTTCCGGGAACTTGATATCGAAAGCGTTCTCAAAATCCACAATCAGTTCGACGGTGTCCAAAGAATCGGCACCCAGGTCGTTTGTGAAACTTTTTTCAGGAGTCACATCAGCCACATCGACGCTCAGTTTGTCGGCGATGATGGACTGCACTTTTTGTAAAATTTCTTCTTTTGACATAATATTCAATTTTAAATCGGCGGCAAAAATACATTTTTTTTTAATACGGCGACAAAAAAATGAAGAATGGAAGGTGGGGCCGTCGATGTTCCTCAGGGGGAGCCAGCCCCGGCAGGGGCCAAAGCCCGGTAGGTCAGCGGCACCCCGCGCCCGCCATGTCCCGGAGGGACAACAGCTCGGTCACCTCGGGTGATTGCGCATGAGGGCGTGGATCTCCGCGTATCACACGTATCTACACGTATAATTTCTGCGGTGGTCTGCGGGCGATATGGACAGGGACGGCTCATTGGCGATTATCAACGGAGCAAAAGCAATTCGTTATTAATATTTGATTATTCCTGAACGTAAATAAAGTAATCTAAATCCACATAGATCTCCTTTTCGTATAAATATATCAATTTGTCACCTCTTTTTCTGAACAATTTCGGGGCAGCGGAAAATGTCCGTGGGAAGGGCTAACCGTATCGTAGCTATCCGGTAAGTGTTTTTTGTGTACTTTTGCCGCATGGCAAAACAGACAGAAGATATATACAGGTCGTTGGCGAAGGTGTTCCTTCCCGAA